>JAFRTJ010000074.1 GCA_017427185.1 Bacteroidaceae bacterium
TGGAGCCTTCGCCCAGACAGCCGAAGAGACCGCCCATACCCTCGGCACGTCCGCAGGTGTTGCGGTCCAGGTTGGTGGCAATGGTAATCTTGTGACCCTGTGCATCGAAGGAGCCTACGTAGGCATCTGCGAACTCCACATTGCCAATCTTTTGGCCGATACCACCGATAAGGCCGTCGCCCTTGGTGCCGTATGCCGTGTAATCAATGTCTTCTGTCACAATGGCACTGCGACCATAGTCGCCTGCGTTCACAGCCTGTGCAAAGGCATAGAGTTGCTCGGGCGTGCTGATGGTGTAGAAGCCATCTTCGTTGGCATTGGTGTAGGTGCCACCGTTGTTATAGACAATGCCATGTCCCTTCTCGATGGGGATGGGGTACTTGTCCATACCGATATTCTGGAAGTAGATGCAGTCCTCGCTGCTCTTGCCGTTCACCCAATAGGTCAGTTCACCATTGGCCACCTGAGAGGCAGTCACCACGGTCTCCTCCCAATCCTTGTCGCCATTGTCGATGAAGTAGTCCTTGTAGTTCTCCCACTCGGTAGTCCACTGCGGAGGCAATTGATAGAAGCAGTTCTTTGCAATCACCAGGTTCTCGTCGTGACGAGACATGGGGCTGTTCTTCTGCTTGCCGTCGGGGTTCTGAGACTTGAAGGCTGAAGCGGCATCCTGCTCTACGTTGTTGATGATGGCGATACAGTTTTCCATCGTTGTGGGACCTGTCTCAACCCATCCCATCAAACCGCCGAACCATTCGTTGTTGCCGTTCTGCGAGTGACCTTCATTGTCCTTACATTTGAAAGAACCAGCAAAGGTTACGTTCTTCAGGTAGTTGGCCTTGTTAGCCTCGCCCAAGATACCGCCAGAAGCAAGGTCCTTGTCCTCTCCCTTCCAAGTCGATACGATATCCACGCTTACCAGAATGTTGGTCAGCGTCGTACCTCGCACGTTCTGGCAGAGACCGGACATGCGGTGGCCGTTACCCGTCAGGGTGCCGTCCAACCACAGGTTGCTGATCTTGGATCCCTCGCCCAGACAGCCGAAGAGACCGCCCATACCCTCAGCACGTCCGCTGGTGTTGCGGTCCAGGTTGGTAGCAATGGTAATCTTGTGACCCTGTGCATCGAACGAGCCTACATAGGCGTCTGCGAACTCCACATTGCCAATCTTCTGGCCGATGCCGCCGATGAGGCCGTTGCCGTCGGTGCCGTAAGCCGTGTAGTCAATGTCTGCCGTCACGATGGCATTCAGACCATACTCGCCGGCATTCACACGATGAGCAAAGAGATTCAGCTTCTTGGCTGAATTGATGTAGTAGACACCGTTGTAGTTGGTGTACTTGCCATCCTTGTAATACACTTGGTCGTGTGCAGCGTATGGGATGACATAATAGTCAATGTCGATATCCTGAGTAAACAGATTCTCGCCCAGGTACTCGTTCAGCTTGTAGCAGAGCTCGCCGCTCATCACTTGCTCCTTGGTGAGTACGGTCTCTTCCCAGTCTTTGTCTCCGTTGTCGATGAAGTAGTCCTTGTAGTGTTCCCACTCGGTGGTCCACTGCGGAGGCAGTTGATAGAAGCAGTTCTTGGCAATCACCAGGTTCTCGTCGTGACGAGACATGGGGCTGTTCTTCTGCTTTCCGTCGGGGTTCTGAGACTTGTAGGCTGAAGCAGCATCCTGCTCTACGCTATGGATGATGGCGGCGCAGTTCTCCATTGTCGTGGGACCTGTCTCAACCCATCCCATCAAACCACCGAACCATTCGTTGTTGCCGTTCTGCGAGTGGCCTTCGTTGTCCTTGCATTTGAAGGAACCAGAGAAAACCACGTTCTTCAGGTAGTTGGCCTTGTTAGCCTCACCGAGGATACCGCCGGAAGCCAGGTCCTTGTCCTCGCCTTTCCACGTGGAAGTGATATCCACGCTTACCAGGATGTTGGTCAGCGTCGTACCTCGCACGTTCTGGCAGAGGCCGGACATGCGGTGGCCGTTACCAGTCAGGGTACCATCCAACCACAGGTTGCTGATCTTGGATCCTTCGCCCAGACAGCCGAAGAGACCGCCCATACCCTCGGCACGTCCGCTGGTGTTGCGGTCCAGGTTGGTGGCAATGGTAATCTTGTGGTTCTGTGCATCAAACGAACCAACGTAAGCATCTGCGAACTCCACGTTGTTGATCTTCTGGCCGATGCCACCAATGAGGGCGTCACCATAGGTTCCATACGCACGATAATCAATGTCGGCGGTTACTACGGCGCTGGCGCTGTAGTCTCCCGCATTCACCAGTTTCGCGAACGCATACAAATCAGCAGCGTTCTTGATGACGTAAACTCCATCCGCTCTCTGGGAAAGAGCCCACGCACTTGTTCCCATCAGACACATCAGTGTCGTGAGAAACATCGTAAGAAATCGTCTTTTCATGTTAATAATATTAAAAATAAGTAGGGTTTAATGCATTCTACAACGCAAATTTACTAAATAACAAAAAAAACTTTTTTTCTTGCAATGTTATTTTTTGTTAAAGACTATAAGTTTTTTCTCAAGAGGGCACATGATGGATGAGTTCTCCCAAAGCGCTTTAAGCCATTTACGATTTCTTGCGCTCCAGTAGGTGCTCAGGCGCAGGCGGAGTCCCATTTAGCCATTTACCAGTTATCGTCCTTCGTTATCGTTCTCGTTATCGTTCTCGTCCTCGTTCTCGTCCTTGTTATCGTCCTCGTTATCGTCATCGTTATCGTCATCGTCCTCGTTATCGTCCTCGTCATCGTCATCGTCATCATCCTCGTTTTCACAAAGGAAGTGTGGCATGAATACTCAACCTTTGCTTGAAAAAATACTGCAAATGTTTGGAGGGTTAAGAAAAAAGTCCTTATTTTGCAAATGGAAATAAAAAAAATGTAGTCGTATGAGCACCAAGACCATGACAAAGATGTTGGCAGAATACTTCAAGACGCAACCCGTTCTGAAGGCATGGCTGTTCGGCTCTTTCGCCCGTGGAGAGGAAACTCCTAAGAGCGATGTGGATATACTTGTTGTGCTCGACCATTCTCAACCAGTTGGCCTGAAATTCTTTGGGATGTACGAAGATTTGAAAGAATTGTTGGGTCGGAATGTTGATTTGGTGACAGAATCTTCACTAGCTCCCTTCGCCAGAAAAAGTGTAGAACGTGACAGACAACTGATATATGAGAGAACAGCATAGAGACAAGGAAAGGCTTGAGCATATCTTGACAGCCATAAATCGCGTGAGGCGTTACACAAAAGGTAAGGCATACGAGGACTTGCTGCTTGATGATATGATGTATTATGCCGTTGTCAAAAATATTGAAATCATGGGCGAAGCAGCGAATATGCTGACACAGGAATTTCAAACAGCTCATCCTGAGACTCCTTGGAAGATGGTGAAAGGCATGCGTAATTACATTGTCCATGAGTATTTACAAATCGATAGTGCGGTTGTCTGGGATGTTGTAAACAGGGAACTTCCGATCTTGCAGAAACAGATAGAAAATTATCTCTCCGATACCGATTGGGAGGAATGGGAAAAGCCCTAAAAAACAACTCCGCCACTTTCAAGATTTCCTCTTAGTTAATTCTTTTTTTTTGCCACTTGGCTTGGCAACACGGGAACTCGCGTTGCAGCCGCTTCCCATTCACAATCATTCCTCCTACACTGCTGAAAAAACGTGTAAAAAACTGTCTTCCGACGGCTAAAAGGCAAAGAAAACTGGGGATTTCGGCGATTTTTCCTCTTTTTTTTCTTCTCGTAATGAAATAATCGCTATCTTTGTCAAACATTGTGTGGTATATAAATTTAAAACAAAAGATATGAGAAAACTATTTTTTCTTGCAGTTATGCTGGTAAGTTCCCTTGCCGCTTTGGCAGAGGATGGGGTAACAGCGAAAGTTGCTACTTCGCAAGATCTCAAGGAAGCAACTGTCAGCGTCTTCTTAACAAATGACGTTCAGTATGTCGCTTTCCAGATGGACATCGTGTTTCCTACCTCAATGAAACTCTCTGCCTCAGAACCTGTTCCGACTGGCCGTTTGGTAGATGAGAGTGGGAATGTAGTGAATTTCACGATAGCTTACCAAATGGTAAACGATTACACGCTCAGAGTGCTAGCTTATAACATGGACAATCGTGCCATTGCTGGAACTTCTGGCACCTGTCTTTTCACTGTCACTTTGACGGATCAGAATGCTACTGCTGCGGCAGCGACTGCTTCTGATTGGACACCTTCGTTGAACCAGAATCTTTTTGTTAAGAACACGGATGCTTTGCCTGAGGTTAATCTTACAGAGACCTCTAATGTGGTAAATGGCTATGTTGCTGGTGATGTTGTTCCAAATGGCGAAATTGATGTGAATGATATTGTTGGTTTGATAGCTATCATCTATGGAAAAGACACAACAGGTCTTAATGTTGATGCTGCAGATGTAAATAATGATTCCGCTTATGATGTGAATGACATTGTTGGCATTATTAGTTTGATTTATAAATAACGTTTGTACATATATGAAAAAGCTTGTTTTTACTATTTGTGCTCTCTTTTCTACATGCTTTGTCAATGCAGAGGATGACATGTTGGGCATTGTCCCTTTTGTAGCTCCTTCAAATGAAACAATCGCATATGACGAGGACGAGGAAGCATTTACTTCTACTAATTCGTTTGATGTGAATCTTGTTTATTCGAAAAATTACATCGCATGCGATTTTAAGTTTTATCTACCTTCAGGCATGTTTGCTTTTGTTGACGAGTCTGTTCAACCGGGTGAGATTCTGCCTGTGAAGAAAAGTGGTGCACCCTATCACGACACTACGATAGGAAAAACGGAATCTGACATTAAAGGTTATGATTGCTATCGAGTAATGGCATACCATAACAGTTCTTCTCCAAAGGCATTCAATAATGATGAAAGTGGGAAGTCTTTGTTTAAGATTTATTATGGTACCAAAGGCATTGCAGAGGGCATTTACCCGATTTATGTGAAAGATGTGAAGTTGACTATTAGTACAACCTCTTCTGTTAGTGTTGACGGTATTTCTACCTCCTACGTGAAGGTTGGCTCCCCCAAGGATGCTACGTTGGCTGTGACAGGTTTTGTTCCCTCGTTTGTTACTTCTGCCTTGAACAACGAGACAGCCATCACGACACTGGATCTGACCGCTGCAACTACCATCAATGGCGAGTTTGCCCTGATGGACAGCCGCTCCCTGATTTTGCCTGAGAAGGATGTCACCGTGAAGAGAGGATTCTACATCCGCAATATCCCTGCAGGTTACAGCACCCTGTGCCTGCCCTTCTCATACACCTGTGACGACATTGAACTCTTCACCTTCGGCGGCCTGAAAGACGGTAAGACCTTGGTGCTCACTCCCCCTGATGACGCTGATGGCGAGGTAAATGCCAATACGCCCGTTATCTTCAAGGCTACTAATGCTGGTACTCTGGAGCTGGCAACGAGCAGACCTTTCAAGCTCAGTGCTTCCACATCGCTTACTGTCGAAAAGGATGGTGTTTCCCTCGTTGGAACGTATGCCAAGTTGAGTGCTCCCAAGGGTAGCTATGTGCTGCAGAGCCAGAACGATATGGAAGCTTTCTATAAGGTGGGAAGCACCCAGCCCTCCGTTCTTGCCAACCGTTGCTATCTGACCTCCGCTGCTGGCGAGGTGAAGGCTTTCGCTTTCCCTGGCTGCCCCACCGCCATTGACGGACTCGAGACAGATGCCAACGAAAGTGCCATCTACGACATTGCAGGACGCAAGGTCAGCAAGGCCGATAAGGGAATCTATATCGTTGATGGCAAGAAGGTTGTCAAGTGAGAATCCTCCTATTGTTGAATGATTTAAGTCAGAAGTTGATTATGAAGACTCAGTTCAAGACAGATTATTTGAAGCCTGCGATGGATGTTCTCATCACAGAGGTTGAAGATTTGGTGGCCCTCTCACTCGAGGAGGATACAGAGGCTGATAGCCAGGATGCCAGAACCAAGGAGGAAAACTGGTTTATCTTTAATGACCAATGGTGATCCCCTTTCCTGCCTGACTGGCAGGGAAAGACACGCGACATAGGAGAATCCCCAGCAAGATTGTTTTTTGCTGGGGATTCTTTTGTGAGTGACGATAACGATAACGATGACGGGGGCGATGACGTAGGACGATGACGGGGGCGATGACGAGGACGATAACGATAACGATGACGATAACGGGGACTGGTATTTCGGCCTGAAAGGTCGGCGATCACGGAGCCCAGGGCAATGCCCTGGGTGCTGGTGGTTTTTTCATCTTCCCCATCGCCCCAAACGGGGCAAAAGCGTCTGCCCATGCAGGGCGTTTTTACATCCCCTCTTCCTACCCAGGGCGTTGCCCTGGGCTGGGTGCTGATAGTCTTTCAGCCATATTAGAGGAGTTAAGGCTTATGGCGAGGACGATGACGATGATGGGGGCGATAACGGGGACTGGTATTTCGGCCTGAAAGGTCGGCGATCACGGAGCCCAGGACAACGCCCTGGGTATTGGTGGACAACCGTAATGTTCGCCCTGAAGGGGCAAAAGCTTTTGCAGGGTGTCCTTGCTACGCATCGCATTTACCTAGGGCGCTGCCCTGGACTGGAAGCTTTATGGCCTGTCAGGCCGTTTGTTTTGTGGAACTTGCGAAGCCTACGTCCTTACATTTCATATGAACGGTTCTGCGTCAATTTAGGTGGTGATTCTTGAGTGGAAATTATCAGATAAATATTTGATACACAACACATTAATTAACATTATAAAGTTGTAGATGTGCGCATATTTTCGTATCTTTGTGTGTGAAGCGAAGAAA
>JAFRTJ010000010.1 GCA_017427185.1 Bacteroidaceae bacterium
CATTCTTGGACACTCTTTGCTTGTCCAGGATGACATCAACGAACTTCTTAAACATCCCCTCGTGGAGGATGAAAAAGACGATGACAGGCAACTTTATTTTGACTTCTAATCCAATTAACATTTGTTAAGAGACACTAGTGAAATTGCATCTTAGAAATAGCACAAGCTAACGAAGTCTTCTAATAACCGATAAGATGACTCGTGAAGACGAGCAAATAAAACTTGATTCGATAAAGAAAAGGAAAAAAACGGCTTTATCCTTCACGAGTCTTTTGTTACAGGAGATTTTCATAGCAGGGAAAATGGTGGTGTGACAATTGGGACAAAAGACACCCCATTTTTTTTCACGTTTTCACCCCCACGACTAAATTCCTCTATGCTTGAAAATCAAGTCTTTGGCTTCTGTTACCTCCTGAAACTTCCTTTGGGCAACTTGACGGATTTCCTCGCTCATCTGTGCTACCCGATCTGGATGGCTCTGCATGGCATGCTTGCGGTATGCCTGCCTCACCTCGTCATCTGTAGCAGTGGGCGGAACACCTAGTGTCTGATAAGCCTTGCGTAATGAGTTGGCTTCCTGTGGACGCTGATAAGTCTGGCGATACCTTTGATAACGGCGTTGATAGTTGGCTTGCTGTTGAAAGAACTCATCCGCTTGTTTGGCACGTTTCTTTCGGGTAAAGAATCCTTCTATCATGGTTCCCAGAAAGAAGAACCAAATCATCATCCAGAATCCCCCATGACGATAACCATAAATAGCCAAAATCCACTTAATAAGCCACATATCGATCGATTTCTCGGACAAAGGTAGACCTTTTCTGCTTTTTTTGCAAAAAAAATAATACCTTTGCATATAACTTTAATGAAAATATAACAAAAATTATTCTTTATCATGAAACGACTCAGATATCTACTGATTACCAGTTTAGCGCTATTAGGTTGCAAGCAAGTCACAGCCAGCGTAAACATCATTCCTCAACCCACCTGCATCGAAGTGAAGAAAGGCTGTTATGTCCTGCCTGAGAAACTTACTATTGGATATAACAATGAAATCCTTGAGCCAGCAGCCCAATACCTGATAGAGAAACTGGCTCCAGCCACTGGATACAACATCACTCCTAAAAAAGGCGTCAAAGGAAACATATCCCTACAACTGACCTCTCCTGTGAACCAAGAGGACGAAAGCTATACTCTGCAGTCAAGCATTGAAGGGGTCACTATCGAATCTTCCAGTTATAAAGGTATCATCCATGGTATCTCTACACTTCGCCAATTACTGCCCTATCAGATTGAAGCGGAGGCTGTGATTCGTGGCTTGAAATGGGAAGTGCCGGCCGTGAAGATTCAGGATGCTCCCATCTACGAATGGCGTGGCTTAATGCTCGATCCTGTTCGCCACTTCTACTCTGTCAGCGAGACAAAACGTTTGATCGATATCATGGCATTATACAAATTCTCGAAGTTTCATTGGCACCTGATTGACTCCCAGGCATGGAGAATCGAGATAAAGAAATATCCTATGCTGACTGACAAGGGAGCCTGGCGGAATCCAAAGGAAGAATATATTGACGTAGCCTGCGAGCAAAGAGCAATCAATGAGAAGAATCCTGTTATGCACCTCCCACAAAACTATTTCAAAAATCAGGATGGCAAACGTCTGTATGGCGGTTATTATACCCAGGACGATATCCGCGAGATAGTTGCCTATGCTGCTGTTCGAGGTATCGATGTAGTACCTGAAATCGATATGCCTGGTCACAACTGGATGGCTACTCAATGTTATCCCTGGCTCAGCTGTGGCCACGACGGTACCGACCCTCTCTGTCTGGGTAGTGATTCCGTAATGCAGTTCTGTCGTGATGTCTTCAAGGAGGTATTTGAACTTTTCCCTTACAATTTTACAGAGATAGGCGGTGATGAGGTTGGACGTGGAAAATGGGCCAACTGCCCTCTTTGCCAAGCTCGAATCAAGGAACAGAATCTGGGTGGACTGGAGGAACTTCAGTCTTGGTTTACTCGTGAAATGGAAAAATACTTCAACGAGAACGGACGTCGTCTAATCGGCTGGGATGAAATTCTTGAAGGTGGCGTTTCTCCTACTGCTACCGTCAACTGGTGGCAAGGATATCATGGTGATGTGGTACAGCGTTCAACAGCTGGAGGCAACGAGGTCATTTGTTGTCCCACCACCTATTGCTACTTCGATTATCCGCAAGACAACAATACGATGCGTACCCTCTATGAAGGTGACGTAGTTCCTACTGATTTATCCGCTGAGCAGAAGAAACTGGTGAAAGGGATGCAAGCCAACATCTGGTGTGAATATATTCCTTCCGAAGCTCGCATGCAGTACATGGTATTCCCTCGTGCCCTTGCTTTGGCTGAAAAAGCATGGACCACACAAAGTCAACAAGGTTGGGATTCATATCTCTACCGACTTAATGACCATCTGATGCGTCTCTCAACAATGAAAGTTAATTATCGCCCACTAAACGAATAAATCCATGAAAAAACTTTTTCTATTCGTATGTTTATCTGTTTTTACAGCATTCTGTAATATCTCTGCACAAACAGGAAGTCAGTCCGGTAGTTTTCGAATCGGGAACAAGACTTTCCTGCTCAACGAAAAACCTTTTGTAGTGAAGGCAGCAGAGGTGCACTATCCACGCATCCCACGTGAATACTGGGACCAGCGCATCAAGATGTGTAAGTCGTTGGGGATGAACACCCTCTGCATCTATATCTTCTGGAACATTCATGAACAGCAAGAGGGCCAATTTGATTTCACAGGCAACAACGACATACGCGCCTTCGTGCAATTGGCCCAAAAGAATGGGATGTACATCATTGTGCGTCCTGGTCCTTACGTCTGTGCCGAATGGGAGATGGGTGGTCTGCCCTGGTGGCTGCTGAAGAAGAAGGATATCCGTCTGCGCGAGCAGGATCCTTATTTCATGGAACGCTTGGAAATCTTCGAGAAGAAAGTGGGCGAGCAGCTGGGTGACCTGACCATCGAGAAAGGCGGACCCATCATCATGGTGCAAGTGGAGAATGAGTATGGTTCGTATGGCGAAGATAAGCCTTACATCAGCGCCGTTCGCGACATCATCCGCAAGAGTGGTTTCGACAAGGTCGAGCTGTTCCAATGCGACTGGAGTTCCAACTTCACCAAGAATGGTCTCGATGACCTCACGTGGACGATGAACTTCGGCACAGGTGCCAATATCGACAACGAGTTCAAGAAGCTCGGTCAGCTGCGCCCCAACTCGCCGAAGATGTGCTCCGAGTTCTGGAGCGGCTGGTTCGACAAATGGGGTGGCCGCCATGAGACGCGCGGCGCAGAGGCAATGGTCGATGGCATCTCGCAGATGCTCGACCGAGGCATCAGCTTCTCCCTCTACATGACCCACGGAGGTACCAACTGGGGCCACTGGGCAGGCGCCAACAGCCCCGGCTTTGCTCCCGACGTCACCTCCTATGACTACGATGCGCCCATCAACGAGGCTGGTCAGGTGACCGACAAGTTCTGGAAGCTGCGTAAAGCCATGGAAAAATACAGCGGCAACTGGGATCCCGTCAATCAGAAATGGGTAGGCTCGAAGAAGTTGCCTGCCGTGCCGAAGGAATATCCCACCATTGCCATTCCAAAGTTCGAGCTGAAGGAGTTTGACCCGCTGTTTTACGGTTGCGACAGCATCGCTGTTAAGGGCGGTTTGATGACCTTTGAGGAGATGGACTTTGGCTGGGGATCAATGATGTACGTTACGGAGTTACCCGCAATCCCCGTTCCGAGTATTATGAAGCTGGATGCCCACGATTATGCTCAGGTATTCATCAATGGCAAGTTCATTGGCAAGGTGGATCGTGTGAAACACGAACAGACATTGAAACTGCCTGCCGTGAAGAAAGGCGACTATCTGATGATTCTCGTAGAGGGCATGGGACGCATCAATTTTGGTCGTGCCATCAAGGACTTCAAGGGCATTGTCAGCGACGTTATTATCACAGCTGAAGTTGACAACAACGAAACAACATGGAAGCCCCGTCGGTGGATCAAGGCTCGTCTGCAAGACGACTACGAGACAGCCAAGAATGCCTTCCAATCGCGTTATAGATGTGTGAAAGTGATGCCTCACATGCATAATGGTAAGTGTGTGGAAGTAATGCTCGAGGGCATCGGCTACTATCGCGGCTACTTCAACCTGAAGAAGGTGGGCGACACCTTCCTCAACCTTGAGAACTGGGGCAAGGGTCAGGTCTATGTCAACGGCCATGCCATTGGTCGCCACTGGTACATCGGGCCGCAGCAGACACTTTACGTCCCAGGCTGTTGGCTGAAGAAAGGTAAGAATGAGGTCATCGTTCTCGACGTGATGGGACCACGTGGCGAGAAAACAATCGAAGGCTTACAGAAACCTATCATCGACAAGTTGAACCTCGACCGTCCGCAGACGCATCGTTTGGAAGGCCAGACATTGGACCTTACTGGCGAAAAGCCTGTTCTTGAGGGTGAGTTCAAGGCTGGCAATGGATGGCAGGAAGTGAAGTTCCCGCAGCCTGTCAGCGGTCGCTACGTCTGCATCGAAGCCCTCGATAGCCACATGAACCGCGAGTACTGCTGCATTGCCGAATGGTATATGCTCGGGGCTGACGGCACGCGTCTCTCGCGTGAACCCTGGCAGGTGGCGTACTGCGACGACGAGGACATCGAGTCGGGCAACAAGACTGCCGACAAGATCTTCGACCTTCAGGAGAGTACCTACTGGTCAACGAATCAAGGAGTCAAGTTCCCCCACCATCTGATCATCGACCTCGGACAGGATCAAACCTTCACGGGTTTCCAATACTTACCACGCGCAGAAGCAGGTGCACCAGAGAGTATCAAGCATTATCGGATCTACGTCAAGAGTGAAAGTTTTAAATTCTGATGCATAACGTATAACCATTGAACCTGACAACATGAAGAGAATATTTTATGTGCTTGCACTTCTGATTCTCACAAATGGGATTTGGGCACAGAAAACCATTATCGAAGAGATTCGTAAAGACAAGAACATCAGTGGCGGAGGGTACTACGCCTACCCTTATCCTGAGCATCCCTTGCCCAGTCTGACCCCAGCTCCCAAAGGGTATAAACCCTTCTATATCAGTCACTACGGGCGACACGGAAGCCGTTGGTTGCATGATGCCAAGCAGTACAAGTTGCCCGTGGAATCGTTGACCAAAGCAGACCGATATGGTAAACTTACCCCTCGTGGCCGCGAAGTTCTCGCACAACTACGCCAGATTCAGGAGGAGTCGAAGGGCCGTATTGGCGAACTGACACCTTTGGGTGCCCGCCAGCATGAAGGCATCGCACAACGTATGACAAAGAACTTTCCTGAAGTCTTCAGAGGGAAAGGTCTGATTGACTGCAAATCCAGTGTCGTCATGCGATGTGCCCTGTCTATGCTTAACGAGGTGAAGGTATTCCAGGCCTTCAATCCTCGACTTCACGTCAAGGCTGATGCCAGTCAGGCCGACATGTGGTATATGGTCTATGGAAACGAGAAGGCCAATGAGTTGGAACGTCAGGCCAGAGACAATGAGTTGGCAGCCTACAGGCGCAATCACATGCATCTCGATCATTTCCTGCATGCTCTTTTCACAGACACGAAGTTCGCTCAAGACAGCCTTGACATTCCGAACTTCACAGGAAATATGTCAGCCATTATCTCCAATCAGCAAAGCCATGATACTGATGTCTCTTTCTGGGACCTTTTCGATGAACAGGAACTTCTCGACAACTGGTTGTGCGACAACGCTTTTTGGTACGTCGCTCGAAGCTCGTCGCCCATCAGCAAAGGCTATATGCCACACTTGGCTGAGAACCTCCTGCGCAACATCATCGAGTCAGCGGATAAAGCCATTGCAGACGGCACATGCCAAGCGAATCTCCGTTTTGGTCATGACGCATGTCTGATGCCTCTCGTCTCACTAATGAACCTAGGAGATTACGGGGCCATCATCGATGATCTGGAAGACCTGCCTGATCGCAACTGGTGGCTCCATCGCATCATCCCAATGGGTGGGAATCTTCAGCTCATCTTCTATCGCAAGAAGAAGTCTGATGACATTCTCGTCAAAGCCCTTCTCTGCGAGAACGAGGTCACCTTCCCTATCCCATCAGACCTGGCGCCCTATTATCACTGGTCGGACGTTCGCGACTATTATCTGAAAATGCTAACACCTTGATCTCTAGCAGAATCACTCATCCGCATTCCTATCTCATCATCCCGCAACCTCATGTCTGACCAACGGCTCAAAGACCTCAAAACCACCTTGCGTGTATTAGGGAAACTTGATACGGAAGTCCCCAAGGAGATTCTCATCGAGATCTCACAAAAGATTCTCAGCAAAGAGGCTGCAAGAGAGGAACGGCGCATGAAGCGCATGAGCGAGGAAGAACTCGTTCGTCATGAGAAAAGAACACGTCGAATCCTGCGAGTCAACACGTTCGATGGACGGATACTACAGGAGAAGACCAACGAAGCCACTTTTCTCCTTGCGCTGCAGGAAGCAGGAATGGACCAGCTGGAAGCAATCGACCACCTCATCCTTCGACACAACCCTCTTTTCATTCACGACAGTTCTGGCAAACGAAAACGCATCTCCAACTACAGGATGCTACGTCCAGGACTCTTTATCTTCAAGAAGACCAAGACGGAGGAAAAAGTTCGTATTCTGAAACAACTGGATTCCCAATTGCAAATGAATTGGGACATCCAGCTATTATGAGGCATGAGTGAGAGGTGGTCTCAACGATTGTCGAGACAGGCATCCAGCTCACGAGTGATGAACTCTTTATCGAGATTCTGACCGATAAAGACAAGTTTCTGCATACGGTCGCCATAATCAGGATCCCAGTCACGGCGAAGTCCTGCATCACGATCCAGCATGTTCTCTAACTCATCCTTAGGCATAGTGGCATACCACTGGCCCGCATTGCGCAGAGAGAACTGTTTGCCTGCCTGCTCGAAGACATAGCAAGTGTCCTCTTCGCGTGTGAAATAGCAGATTCCCTTGGCGCGGATGATATTGGCTGGCCAATTTCGAGCGACGAAATGATCAAAGAGGCTCAGCTTGAGCGGCTGTCGACGGTAATAAACGAACGTGCCGATGCCATATTCCTCAGCCTCGCCTTCATCGTCGTGATGATGATGGTGATGATGACCTTCATGGTGGTCGTGTTCTTCCTCATCATGATCCTCGTGCTCATGATGATGCTCGTGCTCATCCTCATCCTCGTCATCATCCTCATCGTGATGCTCGAGCTCTGCTATCCAAGCGGCAGAGGTGGCAACCTTGTCGAAATCGAACATGCCTGTGTTCACAATCTTATCGAGGTCAACATCACCATAGTTGCACTCCAGAATCTCAGCCTTGGGCTGGAGGGAACGGATAATCTCACAAATGCGACGCAATTCCTGGGGAGTCACCTCTGCAGCCTTGTTGAGTAAGATAATGTTGCAGAATTCTATCTGCTGGATGACGAGATTCTCGATGTCGTCTTCATCGATGTTGTCGCGCACAAGATTGTCGCCGTTGCCAAACTCATCACGCATACGCAGCGCATCAACAACCGTCACGATACAATCAAGCACTGGCGTTCCTCCCTCAGAATAACGAGCATCCAGCTGAGGGATAGAGCAAATGGTCTGAGCAATGGGAGCAGGCTCGCAGATACCGCTTGCCTCGATGACTATATAGTCGAAACGATGCATGGAAACGATATCGTGCAACTGCTGGACGAGATCCATCTTCAGGGTGCAGCAGATGCAACCATTCTGGAGAGCCACAAGGCTATCGTCGCTCTGGCCAACGATGCCGCCCTGTTGAATCAGATTAGCATCGATGTTAACCTCACCAATATCATTTACAATAACAGCAAACTTAATACCTTTCCTATTGGAAAGAATACGATTGAGAAGTGTAGTCTTACCGCTGCCCAAGTAACCCGTGAGCAGTAAAACGGGAGTATTTACCTTATTCATATATTATAGCTCAAAAGTGCTCTTTTTGAAAGTTCATGCAAAGTTATACCCTTTTTGTCAAAGCACAAAAAGTATTCTCAAAAATTTTGCGTATCTTTGTCTGCGAAAATGTATCGAACCATGACCAGAGTCATATATATACTTCTGCTCGTCCTGATGTGTGTGCCTTCAGCAGGGCAAGAATTCAAGGCTTTCAAGGGGACGGTTCCAGGTAGCTACAACTACTGGTTCCTTGACCCGCAGGTGGAAGACGATCCCAACGCCCACTTCCCTCTCCTCATCTTTCTGCATGGAGCCAGCCTGTGTGGCAACAACCTGGACAAAGTGAAACGGTACGGCCCCATCAGCGCTGTGGCGAGGGGGCGAAGCATAGACAGCTACATCCTGGCTCCTCAGAACAACGGAGGGGCATGGCGACCAGAAAAAATCATGAAGATAGTGGATTGGGCCATCGAGCACTATTCGGTAGACACAACACGCATTTATGTCTATGGAATGAGCCTGGGAGGTTACGGAACGATAGACTTCACGGCCACCTATCCTGAGCGAGTGGCAGCAGCGATGGCCATTTGTGGAGGAGGCAGCGTGAAGGACCTGTCAGGCCTCTCGAAAGTACCCCTTTGGATCATTCATGGGACAGCAGACCGTGCCGTTTCTATCAAAGAGTCAGACCGTGTGGTGAATGCCATCAAGGCTACGGGCGACGAATCGCGTCTGATATACACAAAGCTGCCAGGAGTGGATCATGGAAGGCCCGCTCGCCTCTTCTACATGTACCAGACCTACGACTGGCTCTTCAGCCATAGCACTCAAGACCCCAATCGTGAAGTCTGCCGCGACTTTGAGGTAACCAAGGAAATGCTGAATCAGGCATACCAAGACCTAGGCAGAAATCAGCAAATAGATGAGACAGAGTATGAGTGAGGCATAGCCATACACCTGTTTGTTTTGCAAGAGATTTAAAATGATCCATTGTAAACCAAAGACATTGGTCTCGATGAACGTCAAGAGATTTTGAAATTCATAATCTTCACATCCTTCATTATCGCGTTTCTCAAGGAAGTTATCTCTACTTCTTAAACGTATCCAGTTTCATATATATATGAGGCTACGATACGGCTGACGGCGCGTGAGCAAAAAAATTCTGTCATTTCATCATTATAAACGGGGAATGCGTATTTAGCAGAACGCAATGAACTCAAAAGTACCCTACACCCTACACCAGGGGGCTTAATGCATTCTGAATCAGCGAGATATATGGGTGTAGGCTCACAAAACAGCCTACACCCATGTTTCTTTCTAATAGTCAATGAGTTAGGGGCATGCGGTGTAGAGTGTAGGCCAAAATGCAGTAGGAAAAAAAACACGTGGAATCGGACGAAATGATATGCCGTGTGAGCCCAAACGACGTATTATATTTGAGGAAGCAACGAGAGGCATTATTGCAAGGTAAACTTGAAAGCCAATGATGCGTGAATTCAGGGAAAAGAAGAACCCCAGAAGTTATGAGTGGCTTCTGGGGTTCTTTGTATGTGAATATGTAATGTTTACCAAACGTCCTCAGGCTCAGCTGGGTTATCGTAAATCTCCTTGGGGCAGAACTCGATGTAATCGAGATAGAGCTCTTTCCTGTCAGAATCAAGCACGGACTTGAATCGGAGATAATAGGTCTTGTCTGGATCGAGGGTTCCGCGCCAAAGGAGATGACGGGTGCAACGGGTATCGTCGCGAGCTGTCAGACTGGAGTTGCTCTCATGCACCTCGTGGCGGGCACTCTTCATCACATTGTGGTTGCGCAGTTTGTGGTCAACCTCAGCATCGATCTCCTCGTCGCCTGTGTCATCAATATTGTTGGATTCACCATAGAGGGCAAGAATACCCTTCGTCATATCGATGGGAATACCTGTTACAGGAAGGTTATTAGGATTAGAGCCGAAATAGGTCTGTACGACTCCACGGGCGCCTGTAGCCAAGGTCTTGTAACGAACCTCGTAGGTACCAGTCTTGGGAACTGGAGGAAGGGTAAAGCGGATATCGAAACGGCCAAAGGCTTTATCCTCGTCCTGACAGTAGTTAGCCCAGTTGATTCGATAACCATTGTAATGGATGAAATGGGTTTCCTCGTTGAGGATACTCATATTGTCGAAGTACTTGTAGACTCCGTCTTGGGGGATATAGACATGCTGGTGCTTACCCTCCATAGAGTCAGCACGACGGATGCCATTGGTGATAGCCTCTGGGAACATAGCAAAAAGATCGATACGGATGCGTTCCTTACCCAGGTTGTTGCGAACCTCGTCTGTGTATGCCAAAGGTTTGTCGATGGGATAGATGCAAGCGTTGACGATATCGTTCACGATGGTCAGTTCATCGTCGCGCAGAATGAGGGAACCTACCTTGTCCTCATCGCAGCTGAGCTCATGGCCATTGCCCTTGCGGCCGTTATCAAGATTGGGGAAACGATTCAGGTAAACACCCTCGCTCTCCTTGCTCTCGAAGATCTTGAGCAGACGGCGGTCGCCCATTGTGCAATACCACTCAAATACGGGGATACTGTATCTATAGGGGTTGGAGAGGGTGTAACCTACTTCGTTGCAATGGTATACCAACTTGTTGGCAGGAATACGCATGGGCAGGATATGATAGGTCACCCACTGGTAGAGCAGGTGTTTGGGAGAATCATAATTCTCGTCGGTGGCAAAAGTCTTCTCACTCAAGTACATGCCGTTGTCCAGAATCCACTGCTGCAACTGCTGCAGAGCATCAGGAGCAGTTGGGTCGATACCTTGGGAACGCCAGTATTCATCCGTCTCCGCGAAAATGGTAAATCCGTACTTGCGATGCTCTGGAGCATGGGCATCAGGGTCGCCTGCTGTTGCAGACTTATCGCCACCACCCTTGTCCTGATAGTTTTCCATATCAGGAATCTGACCACGCTGATACATGGTCTCATAGACCTCGTCGCGAACGGCAGACAGCGTGTCGAAAAGGCCACATGCCTGAAGCACGCGAGCCATGAGGAGGAAGCCTTCCGTCTTGTTCTCAATAACGTCCTTCAGATAGCGCGTGGCTGTCAGGTCGTTGGGGGCAATCACCTTTTGCATCATGTGGACAACGCCATTGATGGCAGGGATGTCACGATTGAAGGCATCCATTGGGCACAAGCCATTGATATAAAGGCTATCTGGCTCATTCTCAGGACTGTAGATAGTTATCTTGTGGTCATTGAGACTCGACAATGGTATCTCAGCATTGTTCTGTGCTGGGAAATTGGACGTGTAATAGATCTGCTCGGCCAGGTCTCCACCATCAATAATACTGTTCATAACAATCACTTTCCGGATAGAATCCAGTTTGGTACTATCCTGGAAAGCATCCCAAGAGGGATAACTGATGATTTCATTGTCGACCAGTTCCTGAAGATACTCATGTATAGCTTCGTTGGTTGGTGCGAAGACCGTAAAGTTGCCACGAGCCGTCATCAACTGATAGACAGTGGAGTTGCTCATTATACTTATGGGTACATGCTTCATCAACTCAACATACTCGCTATATACCTCATGGGTCTCCAGATAACCGGCAATGGTACGCTCAGTAAACACGTAACGTGCTGAGGTATCGATGTTTTCTGTACAAGAACTTATTGCCAGAACCAAAATTACTGATAGGGAGACAAGAACCTTTCTCATATCGCTTACGAAAATAGAAGTTTTTTACTTAATATCCCCTGCCGCTCGATTAGGAGCGGCAGGGGTGAAAAGGATTAATGTAATCAGCGAACAAAGACCTTGCGGCCATTCATGATATAAATACCCTTCTGAGTGGGCTTCTCAACACGTACGCCAGTGAGCGTGTAGATGCCAGTATCTGTGCGGTCAGCAGCGATGCTGTTGATAGCGTTGATTGTCTGGCCACCCTGCTCTTCCATCTTGGCACGAGTGATAATCTGGATATTGCGAACATCCATCTCGAAGGTACCAGCCTTAGAAAGCTCCCAACGGAACCAGTCGGTGGTTGAAGAACCCCAACCCCACTCTTTGATACCGTCAGCGATGTCAATGTAAACGCGAGTCCATTCAGTAGCGGGCTCCAAGTCACCAAAGGTGATGTACTTGGTAGTAACCACACTGGGATTTGCGAAATACAGAGAACTGGACTCTACCTTAGAATTAGCCTTGTACTCGAAGGTGACAATGGTCTCATCCTCAGTCAAAGGCTCATAAGTAACCTTATTCAAGCCAATGTTGGGACGATTGCCGTTAGCTGTCAGATGATAAACGAAAGCAGACTCTTCTGTGAAGTCCATATTACCCTTCGTCTTCTGTGCGTCGAACTCCAGATAGCAAGGATACTTCTCGAACAATTCCTTCTTGGCAGCAATAGCCTCAGAAGCACTGTAAACACCTGAGCAACCGTCCAGAACGCTATAAATAGCATCCATCAGGGCATTCTGCTCATCGGTAGACATTACGTTCATGTGCTCCTCCCACTTAGACTGTACCAGCAGATGAGCATCGATTGCTTCTATGTAAGCAACCTTGGTATCATAGATAGAGTAGAAGAGGTCGGTATTCTTCTCAATGATGGCATACTTTTCAGCAGCAGTTGCAGGAGCAGACTCCAGATTGCTTCTCAAGGCAGCCAAATCATTCAGGTTCACATAAGGCTTTGACTTGTAAGCCTCACCCGTGTCGGCATCGGTATTGTAGTTCTCGAGAGTAGCGACAATCTTGCTTTGACCAGCCATAGCACGATCCAAAGCACCATCAGACAAATCGCTTCCAAGCTCACCCAGATAGATAACACGTGCGTTACCCAGACCTGTCCAGTCGCCATCAACACCTGTACCCTCATTCTTAACGCCGAAGGTCAGAGTACCATCCGTAACGGTTGCTACGATGCTGTTCTGATAACGTCCTGCCTGGAATGCATAACAACTACCCTGAACACCCCAGATAACATAGCCCAGAGTTACCTCTTGGTCACCATCGAGAGTGGTGATAGCCTTATCAGCGATGTCGCCTTCCAGATAACAGTTCTCTCTGTCAACTGCCTGGTCAACAGGAATCATATCGTCCAGAACAGTCTGGAGATAAGTCGCATTGCCATTAGCATAGAGAACAGCTGCATAGTTGTTGCTGTTGACGTCGCCACAAGGACGGAAACCGCCATTGATGCGAACCTCATAGAGACCATTCTTCAGGCCAGTCAGAGTCTGGCTGATATTGAAGACAGCCTTGTCCTCACAGAATTCTGCTGCAGACATTGTCTTCTCAACGTTGGTACCATAACCGAATACCTCACCGTCCCAACCTTCGTTGCCCTTAGCAAAGCTGGGGTTGATGATCATAGAAGTGATTTCAGCACCTGCTGTGTAACCCTTGGCAACAGCAGCAGCCTGCAGAGAGGTCAGGAAGTCAATCTCGTCGATTACCTGCTCGCCTGACATGGTGTGCTCATCGATAATCACCTTGTAAGAACCATTGAGGAACTTCTCGTCAGGTTCTACAATATCATTCATGTAAGCCTTCAGCGTAGCCAATGCCTCGCTCTCCTCAAGAGGAGTGTCAACGAGATACTGCTGTACCTCAGCAACGGCATTCATGTAAGCCTTGTAGCTATTGGCGCTCTCAGTAATCTGATCGCGAAGCTTGAGGATATTGCTATAGATGTTATAGAGGTCTTCCATGTTTCCTGCATCGAAAATCTCAGGAAGCATCTCGTCGTACTGCTCAAGCAGAGCGGTCTCAGCAACAACGTTGGTATCGAAATCACCCAGTTCATCCAGATAGTCATCCTTCATGGAGTTGTACTCCTCTGTGGTACCAAACTCGAGCTCTGTCATCTGGAATGCATCGCCACCATCATAAGAGCGGGTAACCACAACCTTATAATACTTGTAAGGTTCACTTACACCCTCAGAGAATCCGAAGGGAACGGTGTAGAAGTTCTCAGCAGGCAGACGGTCCTGACCAATATCCTCGCGGTTGTCAATCAGTACCCAACCCTCAGCATCAGCTGTTGCCTCAGCGTCAGAATTGAAGTTAGCGCCATAGATCTGCCAGTTCCTCCAGTTACGGCCAGAATAATCATGGGTATCGTTACCTGTTGTCAGCTTGTAGAACAAAGGTACAGTAGCCTCCATGCAGCGGAAGATGACATAGCTTCCACCAACCTGAAGAGCACCACCCCACTTGGACTCAAAGTTCTTGTCAATCAAATTGCCAACGGAACCGTCACCCCAAGTACCACCTGTTCCACCAATCAAGATGAAACCGCCTTCGAGAGCTGCCTTGGTAACCTCCTGGATGTAGCTGATCTCAGCTGTGATACCAGCATTGTCGAGTGAATGATTGGAAATGATGTATACATAAGAACCACGAGCGAACTCTTCGCCAGGAGCCACTTCCTCATCGCAATACTTCTCCATCAGAGCCAGGGTCTCCTGATCCATGTAACTCATAGCATCGCGCAGATCAGCCATAACTGCCTCGTACTCCTTATAGTTCTCGATGGATTCCTCGATGGCTGTCTGGAGATTCTTCAAGTTGGTATAGAGAGTACCCAACTCGATGATGCTACCAGTTGTAGACAGGGCTTTCAGGTTCTCATTGAACTGCTCAACGTATCCTGCATAGCAGGCTGCGTCTGTATAGTCAACACCTGAGAACTCGTCATAGTAGTCAGCACGTGCCTGAATGAAATTAGCTGCATTACCAAAGGTGAGCTCACCCATCTGCATGGTGCCAGTAGGATCTGAAACCTCCACTTTGAAGTAGGTGTACTTCGTGTCAGATGGATTCGACATATACATGTATGCTGCAGCAAAGTTGGCATCAGGAAGCTGAGTGTTGGTGATACCTGACTTCTCGTCCAAGAGAACCCATGCGTCAGACTCACGAGTGGCTGCCTCGTCTGAATCGAAATTGGCGCCATAGATCTTCCATGCGTTCCAGTTACGCTCTGGATAACTGCCAGTATCATTACCTGTGAACAGACGGTAATAGGTAGGAGCAATGCCCTCGCCTACAGCACCATTACCATCATCCGTACGGAAAATAGTATAATAGTCACCCTTGTCTGAGCACCACTTGGTGTCTTCCTGGCCGTCAACCAAACTGTAGAAGCTCTCTGAATCACCAAAACCTGAAGTACCGGAAACACCCATATACTGAGTATCGATAGCACCCTCTGTCAGGTCAGAAGCATACTTCTCGAGCAGCATATTCACGTAGACTGACTCCTTGTTGATAGCTTCTGTGCTCAAGGAACCATTCTCCATAATATACTGATATGTACCATTGGGATAGTCAGAGCTGGGACCTGCATTGGTGGTCAGATAATTGCCGATTACCGTACGGCCCTCGCCTGTAATACAGTTATGATTCTCATAGTGATTGCGCAACTGGTTTACGATAGTTGCATAGTTCTCGTAAGCTGCATAAGAATCCTGCAAGGGAGCCTGCATCTCGAGAGCCTTCTTGTAAGCCTGATCCACAGCAAAGATATTTTCTGCAGTCATGATGGCGTTCAAATAAGTCTGGAACTCGTCGAGAACGCTCTTCTGGCAAGCCTTGCCATCCACGATGACAGAACCTGCCATGTTGTAATGCTTCTTCTTATCGGAAGCCAATGAAGATTCGTCGCCCAGATAGAGCTCACACATCTGCATGTAGCCACCACCAGACTGGATAGACCAGATCTCTACCTTGAAATACTGGTAAGCAGTCGTGTTGCCCTTGTTGGGAGTGAAGAACACCTCGTAGCTGTTCTTGTCAGGCAACTCAGCTGATTCGATGCGCTCGTCAATCAATGTCCAGCCAGCAGCATCGCGAGTAGCCTCGCCATCGGAGGTTGCTTCCAGACCGTAGATTCTCCAAGTCTTCCAGTTACGGCCAGTCCAACTTTCATTGTCGTTACCAGTCACCAAGCAATAATAGGTGGGAGCGATGGGACGATTGGACTTGAAGATTGCGAACTGAGGCTCATTCTCAGTAATGCCATTACCCCACTTCGAGTAGTAGTCACCATCGAACAACTTGGAGAGTCCTTCGTTGTCGCCATTGTTGCGGTCACCATCGATGACTGTGTAGAACAAGTCTGATGAGCCGTAGAACTCAGCGCTTGTGCCAAAACCGAATTCTGCCATCTGCATCCAGATGTCTGTCATAGTGGCACACTCAGTAACCTCAATCATGAAGTACTGGAAAGCTGTGGTAGGAATATTGGAGCATACGAAGTCGAGAGGCGCATTGTTCTCGTCAGGAAGCAGCTCATTGTTCTTCGCATCTATCAGAACCCAACCGTTGGACTCTCTGGTTGCCTCTGCATCAGAGGAATAATTACCTGCATAGATGTTCCAAGAAGACCAGTTGCGACCAGGGTATACACCTGAGTCACCACCTGTTACCAAGAAATAGTTAGTGGGAATCAATGCCTCTGAAGCCTTGAAGATAATCCAGCACTCAGAAGACCCAGTCGTATACGAGTGGCCCATCTTTGTCTTGATGTTACCATCAACCAGCGAGGCATAGCCCTCAGC
Source organism: Bacteroidaceae bacterium (assembly GCA_017427185.1). GTDB lineage: Bacteria > Bacteroidota > Bacteroidia > Bacteroidales > Bacteroidaceae > Physcousia. The sequence goes on from JAFRTJ010000010.1 coordinate 16,576, forward strand.
GCCCGTACCACCCGTACCGCTCAAAGCAGTATAAGTGTACGCTGACGCACTCTGACTGGACAGCATCATCATAGCAGATGCAGCCAACGTCATCAGAGAACGTCTCAAAGAAAAAGTAGTAATTTTTTTCATTTGATTTTTTGGAGTTAATAAAAAAGAGTTAATTAAACATATTTTATGCAAAAATATTCAATTTATACCATATCCCAACATTTCTATAAGAAATAGTTGAGGAAATTAAGTCAAATTAACTAAATTGTTATTCGACAAAGGATTTTCCTCCTTCATTAATACATTATCAGATCGCAACGTGTTGTCTCGACGGAATCAACGTGTTGAATTGGCAAAGTCAACGTGTTGTGTCTGCCATTTCAACGTGTTGTCCTGAAGGACCTCACTTGTCGAAGTTTCTGGAGGCATAAGGCAGGGCTATGCGAAGAGCCTGATGCCAATATTCCCAGTTGTGGACTCCATTGCGTATGCGAAGCTCATCCTTGATGCGGGCTCCCCTCATCAGCTGATGAAGACGAACGGAAAGGTCGAAGAGGAAATCATCATCGCCGCAGTCGAAGAACCACTTGACGGTACGAAGCTTCTCCTTGGTCGCATCGTCTGCCTCCTCGATGAATTTCAGGGCAGAGTGATTCTTCACGGCCTCGCAAGTGTAGTAAAGCCAGTCCTTCTTCTGACCAGGCCCCACGTTGTTGCTCTGGTTGTCGAGCCACGCACTCATCGCATAGCACGACGAGAATGCATCAGGATGACGCTGGCAATAGACGGTGCTTCCGCCGCCACCCATCGAGAGGCCCATCACAGCACGATGCCCTTTGTCCCCCACTCCATGATACTTCTTCTCGACAGCAGGAATGAACTCCTGGAAGAAGAAATCCTCGTAGTTCCAGTTGGGCATGTTGAAATATCCGCAAGGGACATTGTGGGTATCGCTGTCGCCTGCATTGGGCATCACGATCAGCATCTCCCTCGCCTCGCCTGACTCTATCAACTCGTCAGCCACCGTCTGCATGTTGCCTCTGTCGCGCCAAGCGTTGTGGTTGTCAGACAGTCCATGCAACAGATAGACCACTGGATACATCTTGCTCGATGTCTCAAAGTTGTTGGGCAGATAGATGTTGTATTTGATGTATTTGCCCAGAATGGAACTCTGCACGCTGTCCGTAACAATCTTGCTTGCCTGCATAGGAATCAAAGCAACAAGAGCGAGCGCAAGTAAAAAAGTCTTTTTCATATCCTATTGTTTTTTAATATGTTAACTTGTATCATTTATTCTTCTCGATGAATAGCTCTCAACTCCCATAACGCAACAGCTGTGGCAGCCGCCACGTTGAGGGAATCGACGCTGTGCGACATGGGAATCCTCACCACATAATCCGATCCGCTGATTGCACTTTCTGGCAGTCCATCCCCCTCGTTCCCCATGATCAAGGCCAATTTATCTTCTGCCTTCAGGATGGGATTGTCCAGCGGAATGCTGTTGTCTGTGAGAGCCATCGCTGCTGTCTTGAATCCCAGCGAACGGAGACAAGTCAGAGGCTCATCAACCCACGTCCAAGGAACCAGGAAGACACTTCCCATCGAGACTCGCACAGCCCTGCGATTCAATGGGTCGCAAGAATCCTGCGTCATCAGGATCGCATCCACTCCCAAGGCGGCAGCAGAACGGAAGATGGCACCAACATTTGTGCTGTCCACCACCCCTTGGATAACTACCAGGCGATGAGCGTTGGAACAGATATCCTCGACAGAAGGAGGCACAGGCCGCCTCATGGCACACAGCACTCCACGAGTCAGGGTATAGCCTGTCAACTGGGCCAGCGTCTCACGCTCGCCCGTATAGACAGGAATGTCGCCACAGCGCTCCAGAATGGATGCGGCATCTCCTGTGATATGGCGCTCCTCGCAAAGGATGGCCAAAGGTTGGTAGCCTGCATCCAGAGCGACATGAATCACCTTAGGGCTCTCAGCTATGAACATGCCCTTCTCAGGCTCCAGCCGATTCCTCAGCTGGGCTTCTGTCAGAGTGGAGAACATCTCCAATCCTGGCTCATTCAGGCTCTTTACCCTAATTATATTCACAACGGTCTATTTCAATATCTTCTTTCCGTCCATAATATAAACGCCCTTGCCAAGGCGGCTCACACGTCGCCCCTGAAGGTCGTAAACGGCTGCTGGAACGTTTTGATTGTCGCTCGCAACCTCATGGATTCCATCGCCCTGATAGGTAATCTCAAAGTCATAGGGAACATACGATGTGGCACCCATTGTCAGGTCGTTCTCACGTTCATCCAGCAACACCCAGCATTTGTCCTCTGGATCATTGCTGTATGTGTTTGAACCGTATAATTTCCAAGTGGAAGGATTTCGTCCAGGAATGTTGTTTGTGTCATTAGCCGTATACATACGGTATGCCGCAGGCTTGATGATGTTTCCTGCATCGAAATAGAAACAGGCTGTCATCGAGAAGGCTCCACAGTATTTCGTCCTCGTGGAGTTGTCGCAAAGATTTGTCCACCCTTCATTCTCGAAATACGGACAGTTCGCATCATACACAATGACGCCATCCACCTCATTCTGGTTCTGGTCCAAGAAGTCGAACTCAGCCATCTGCAGGATACCCTCGCCTTGTGTGGCACTGACCGCCATCAGGTAATAGCGATAGCCCAAACGCTCGCTGGTGACAGTAACAACACATTGAGCCTTCAGGCCTGGCGCCATGCTGGAGGTCAACGTGATGGTGCAGGTACCCAATCCGATGGCAGTCAGCATTCCCTCCTTGTCAACTTTGGCAACCTCCTCATTCGAGGAAGTCCACTGAAGACCTGCACGCTCAGCCATCGATGCAGGATAAACGGCAGCTCTCAAAGCCACTTTGTCACCAACGTTCATGAGAACACTTGTCTGCTTCAGTTCCAGATTATCGATGGAATTGGAGATATAGAAATCATAGGGAGTATAATTGGTGGCTCCAAGGTCAGAGTTATCCACCTTTTCATCTATCAATACCCATCCCATATCGTCAGGATCTTCTGTATACTGATTGCTGCCGTAAAGAGCCCATGAAGCAGGATTACGCCCAGAATTGCTCTGGGTATCATTGGCCGTATAGATGCGATAACCATAAATGCCAATCTCTGAACCTGCATCCATGAGGAACCAGGCACGTCCGTTGAGGGCTGAGCAATACTTGGTGCCCGTATCATGATCGGCCGCATTGGGCCAGTTCTCATGACTGACGGTACTCTCAGAACCAGCATAGACAGTCAAGTTCTCATACTCGTTGTAACCGCTGTCCAAGAGGCCAAACTCGCTGAATTGTACCCAATTGCCACCCTGCACATCAGTAATCTCGAACTTATAGTAGCGCAACCCACTCAAATCAGGATTGATGTTGGTATAGCGTCCCTCAGCCTGGTATACGATAGAATGGGTGTTGCGAGGCAGGGGATATGCATCCACTGGACGTTCGTTATCCAAATTCTGACGCCAAAGTTGAGTGCCCGACTGCTCATTAAGCCTCCAGCAGAGTTCGCCAGAGAGCACCTGCTCCACGCTGATACGGGTTACCTGATCGGATTGAGTGTCGTAGCAGTTGACCAGCGTGGCGTTCTTGCTGTTCACGAACTCTCTGCCGTCTACTACTCCCGTCACGTTGCCAGCATTGTAGCTGTGGCTGACATTGGCTTTGTAGACATATCCTGCAAGGGCGCCTGCCTCAGAGGATGCTTCCACGAGACCTACATTGTAGCAATTCGTAATATTCACGATTGCGCTGGACGCTCCACCCACAAGACCACCTGCATAGGTACTGCTTGAGATAACAGAACCTTCGTTTCCACAAGCGATCAGGTTGAGTGGCTGGCTACCTCTGACAGCTCCCGCAATGCTACCCACATAGCGGCTTCCAGAGAATTCACAGGTAGCATCCATCGTCAGATTGCTGATGGTGGCATTGCCTCCAACCACACCAAAGAAGCCCACATAGAAACTGCCTTCCACGCGCAGGTTCCTGATTGTGTGCCGCTGCCCATCGAAGTTACCTGTATAGATATGGTTGGCGTCGCCAATGGGAACATACGTCCCATCATAGTCCGTCATATCCAAGTCAGCCAAAAGAACCGCATTCGCATCTGTCGCACCTTCCCTCACCATCTTGCTGAAAGTCACCAAGTCGCGAGGTGTACCAATTTGGTATACCCCATCCTTCATGGCCAGTTGGTCGTAACTGAGTTTCTTGTCGAGCCAAGCCACACGACCGCCCACATAATTGCGCACCACATCCACCTCTGCATCCCAAGTGCCCCAGACAGCGGGATTGCAATGTACCTTCTGCAGGAGATAGGGCCAACGGATATGATTGAGGCGGGCACTGGCACTCACCTGTCTGCGCAGGGAGTCAACCCAGTTCTCCATGCTTTCCTTGTTGAAGGCATCTTTGTCGCGCAGCTCTGCCCAGATGGTCTGGAGCCTGCCCATCGCACTGGCATCAGAAAGGATTCTGCTCACGAAGTTTCCCCATCGGCCAGCACAGCGTACTGTATATGTCCAATCTTGTCGCTCATTTCCTGGATAGACATTGCCATCATTGTCGAGAGCCAAGTCATTGTCCCACACAGGACCCGTATATATATGATCATCGCCACGTTCTTTCCACATGAAGACCTGCCAGATCATATCCGTGTTGCCAGCATACTCGCAAGCGAGGAAGTATTTCAAGAAACTGTCCAGATCCAGCATCTTACGGTATCCTTCCTCTGGGTCCGTATAATTGCTCGAGTAGACCAGATTCTCCATCTGGTTGAAATGATTGCGGATATAGTTAAACTGCTCATTCGTGATCTGGTCATCCTCAGGCGAATGAACAGTCACAGGATTTCCATGGGAAGAAGTGAAATTCACGGGGTCGCTGCCAGCATAGCCATTCATTTCGATGAAATATCCTCCAGTCAGGTTCTCGCCTTCGTTATCGCTTGGCTCCATCTCTGTGATGTCAATCCTGTTGGGATCAGTTCCCAACCAGTCTGTCAACTGATACATGCCTCTGTATTCGCCATTGAGCAGGACATCCACATTACGGCAATAGGGAGTATATGCCAAGCCCACACGTCGACTTATCTCGAAAGCTATATTGTTACGGATGAGGGTTTTGTCGCCAAAGTTGTTTACCAGAGTCCACTTCTTAGCCTTCGCTGGCGATTCATCCTTGGCAGACCCCTTCAGCATGTGGTGGCTCTTGCCATCATTGAATTTGATGCGGTAGGGCTTGTTCTCATGGGAAGCTGAGAAATTTCCACGAACGCGAGCCGTGATGGGATATTCCTGTATCAGGGTTCCATCCTCATACGTGATGGTGATGTTAGCATCCAGTTCTTTGGTTTTCGAGGTAGGAACCTCATTGTTCTTCACATGAATGCTTACCGTAGGGATGTTGGTGATCTGATAGAAATGAGTGTCTTCGCCCACTCCTTCTTCACCATAGAACTCCAGTTCTGCCACCTGGCTTCGACAATTGGCAGGCCCCACGTAGCGCACATAGCGCACACCACGACTTACATTCACGGTCACGTAGTTCATCTCACCAGCCATGGGCTCAAATGCGATGAAGTGCAGAGGAATGGCATCCATGAAATCAGGTTGGTTGGCACCCTCAAACACGCCCAACAGCATCTTTGAAGAGCTTCCTTTGGGAGGTTGGAATCCAATTTGAGTAATGATCTTTGGCGAACCCAAGTCCAAGCCTACCCACGTCATACTGGCGCTTGAAGAAGAATAGTAGGTGGACGGATCTCCATCAAACGCCTTGGCAACACCATTGTTGACACCAGATGCTGAACCCATCATGGTTCCTGATAGCTTGTTGCCCTGGGAGAAACCCATTTGAGAGATGAGCACAAGGCTCGTGAGCAGAATTAATTTATAGACTTTATGCATGAAAAAAAACTTCGTGGCTGAACTTGCCGAATTACACATTACTTCTTACCTTAAAAATTCCTGTTTTTGCAAAAACGGTGCAAAGATAGACAAAAAACATTGAACTGCCAATACTACAATGTTTTTTCATAGAAAAAAAGGGAATAATGACTCTTGAAGTGCAGGAAACACTCCAAAGCCATACTTCCCTTGATGTCAACCAATAACGTAGAAAATGTATGACAGTATCCTATAATTGCCTTGCCGATGGTGGAGCAGCCTGATCGTCACTACCCCATTCCTTATTGGGATGGTTCCCCATCACCAGCTCCAGGGTAGCGCCATTCATCACGTCCTCGTGACTGATCCAAGGCTTGTTCCACTCCTTGCCATTCAGCTTGGCACTCTGGATATACTTGTTCTCCTCTGAGCAATTCTTGGCTACGATACGAAAGACCTTTCCATTAGCCAACTTCACCTTCACATAGCTGAACACAGGACTGCCAATATTGTAAACAGGGAATCCTGGCGTCACAGGATAGAAACCAATGCTCGAAAACACCACAAAACTGGTCAGGCCACCTCCGTCTTCATCGCCAGGTATACCCATCAGGTCATTACGGAACCATGTCTTCAGGCACTGGCGGATACGTTTCTGCGTCTTCCAGGGGGCACCCGCATAATTGTAGACATAGGGAATGTGCAGGCTGGGTTCGTTCGCCATTGTGAACTGGCCAATATTACCTGTCTGGTCAGGCAGTTGCTCGTAGAACTCACGCTTACCTCGTCCCATGGGTTCAGCAAATGTCCTGTCAAGATTCTTCTCCATCTCTTTTCGTCCGCCCATCAGATTAGCCAAATCCGCAAAATTGTGCTGCACATCCCAGCGATAAGTCCAACCATTGTTCTCGTCGTAGGCATCACGAGCTCCAATGCCGCCACCAAATCTGTAGTCGAAGTTTGGCAGGAACTCTCCGTCTTTGTCCTTTGGATGGAAAAATTTTGTCTCAGGATTCCACACATTGCGATAGTTGTAACTCAGACGCAAATATTTCTGCTGGTTCTCCGTATCTCCTTGGAACTCAGCTATTCTCGACAGACACCATTCGTCGTAGGCTGTCCCCAAGGTCACAGCAATGGGTTGGCGCTTCTCGAAACCATGCACATTGGGGTCCGTCTCCTCCTCGCCTTCCCTCAGGGCAGGGATGTACCCATGCTCTTTGTAGAAATTGTCAATCCAACCAGCCTGACCATCGCTCCACGGAGCCAATGTCTTCTCCTCGATAGCCCTGCGGCTATACTCAAAGCCTCGCTTGCCATCTACCTTCAATCCCTTCCACAGGGCATCAGCCACCATGGCAGCTCCATGATTGCTGTTCATGCGACGCGTATCCTCCGTTATCTCTGGGAAAGTAGGCATCCAATAACTTCCATTCTGCTCTGCCATACGCAGATAGGACTCTACGATAGCTTCCTCTTTCTCAGGCTGTATCAATGCACGCAGGGGATGGGCTGCACGATAGGTATCCCAAATCCAGTCATCCGCATAGAAAGGAGTGCCTCCATCCTCGTGAACCTTGCCATCATATCCACTATAGTATCGGCCATCCTCGCTCAGGCATACAGGGCGCTCGAAAGTTCGATAATACGAGGTATACATCACCGCCTTCTCGTCCTCCGTACCACCCTTTACCTGAATGTTGGCCAGCGTCTCGTTCCACTCCTTGCGACCAGCCTGAGCCACCTTCTTCAGGTCGAATTCCTCACCTTGTTCTCGATACAGATTGGCCTGGGCCTGATCAGTGTCGATGAGTGAGACTCCATAACGCAGGCTCACCTTCTTGGTTCCAGCGGGGAAGAGCACCACACGTTCCTGTCCCCTACCGTCAAAATACATTTCTTTGCTAGGGCCTCCGCCTATATGACCTCCCCACAATATTTCTCCATTTTTGATATAACCCACCGTCTCAGGCTTTTCCGAGAACTCAGCAGCCAAATACATATACATGCCTCGCTTCAACATCTGCCGACCCAACAGGGGATCGTATGTCTCTGTGAAACTGCCCAAATCCGTATAGAATATTAGGTAGATGGGCTTCGAGACATCCTTCACGGTAAAGTCATAGATGGCACTCTGATGCGATACAGCCAAATCCACATCGATGGTGTTATCGGCAATCTCCACGTGGTAGTCGTAGGGCGTTATGCGCTCATTGTCCCAAGTGGTGCTGACAATCTTCTTGAGAGGGTAATCCTGAGTCACGCTGATGCGGAATGCACTTCGCTCTCTGTGATTGGTCACACATACGGGCAGACCGTCGAGCAGCTCTGTGGTATAGTCTCCACGAGTGGGATAGATACGCATCAGGCTATTGGGCAACTGCACAGTGGCAAACGTGGGCACCAGCATGTGGCTGATGTTCCCAATGTAGGGATTCACGTAATCTACCAACTCTTTATTTGCGGCATGACCAGCACATGCAACCAGCAGCATCGCCAGCATTCCAATCAGATTTCTTTTCATGACATAATGGATTATTTAAAGATTCTAACTGCCCTCAGGACAACATTATTTCCCAGAAAGCCCGTCCCACAATCCTTTCAGGAGATTTGCAGCTCCCTCTATCTTGTCGGACATGGCATTCTTGAAAGAGTTCATACATTCACCCTGCAGCCGCCCTATCTCAGCCATCTCCTCTTGATTATAAGAGTGCTTCAGCAGCTTCTTGTTGATTCTCACGTATCGCTTCCCTGCCTTCTTCCAATCACCCAGATCATAGAAATTGGCTTCCGTCTGGAGTTCCGTATTGAAATTACGAAGATTATTGATGGCAGCCTGCCTCGTATTGCAGGAACAAAGCATCATGGCACCCACGGCGCATACCAGCAACGAATAATTAAGATGTTTCATAGATAATAGTCTTTCCTGTTTTTTTTGTATAAATCATCGTCAGACCACCGCCATAGTGGATAGACTTTGCAAATATAGGAACTTTTCCTGAATTACAAGAACAGTCCTTTGATTTTAAGATATTTTTAAACACCGTTACGGCGTTACACCGTCTTGTCTTCTAGAGAATCTGGAGATATGGAGGAAGAAACAAAAAATCCTCCACTCCCAACAGAGCAGAGGACTCTTTTCCATTAAATGTTTCAAGCCTCGCGGGTAGTCAGAAACACCTTATTAAATTAATAAGACACAACTGGCTCGAGTTCCTTAGCCTGAGCAATCATGCGCTCCAGTTCAGAAACAGCAGGAACACGGTTGACAAGGTTCTTCTGATCATTTACCTCTACCAACTTGGGCTGAAGATTCTCTGCTACGCGATGGCGGAACTCCTTGACGGTATCTACGCCAGCAGCCTCGAGCAATTCTGCAAACTGCCCAGCGATGCCGTTGATACGCATCAGGTCTGCGTGATTTGTCCACTTCAGGATGAAACCATGAGCAATGCCTGTCTGCTCCTCAACCTCAGCACGGCCTTTGGGAGTTGCACACTTTGCCAAAAGATCGTCAGTAGTCTTAATACCTGCGGCGGCAAGTTTCTCAGCATAAACCTCACCTACGCCCTCAATCTGAATAACATTGTAAGTCATAATACGTTCAGTTTTCTGGTGAATAATTAGTATTTTAGTAAAAAAATCTGTCCAAAGGTACAAAATATTTTGTTCCACACAAAGAATTTGATTGTTTTTTTATTGGCTGAACATAATTTGAATGATTCCCTGTTTTGCAATATGGTATAAAATCAGGACCTTTCTTCAGGATTCACCTCCAGATGTTCTTCCATCCTTACCAGATATCTTCTGGCGTCTCTGGATTGTCGTAGACTTCCTTGGGGCAGAGCTCAATCGTATCAAGATAGAGTTCTTTCCTGTCTGAGTCGAGCACAGACTTGAACTTGATGTAGTACGTCTTGTCAGGATCCATCAACTGTCGTGTCACCAAGTGGCGTATGATATGCTTGTAGCCATCAGAGCGACAGCCCGTTGTGCCATTCCACAATCCCAGCTCGCCTTTCATAAAACCGTTGTTGCGCATTCGCTTGTCAATCTCAGCATCGTAATCGTCGTCGCCAGAATCAGGTTCCCACGCACATCTTCGCACACCTGATTCACCACATCGGCTGGCATCGCCACAAAGCACGAGATCCACAGGGATACCCACAACAGGCAAGTTGTTGAGGTTGTCGCCAAAATAGAGTTGAGCCACTCCTCTGGCAGTCGTTGCCAACACGCGGTAACGCAGTTCATAGACTCCTCTGCGAGGCACGGGCGGCAGTTTCAGGACCACTTCATAGCGTCCTACTCCTTTCAGTTCGTCGCCCTGATTACTTCCCCACCCCAAAGCATAGGCATTGAAATAGACAAAGACAGAATTCTCGTTGATACTCATGTTCTCCAAGTATTTGTACTGAGTGTCATCATAAAACCAGACGTACTGATACTTTGGCGAAGAGAGAGGCATACGGCGAATGTCGTTGTTCATGGCTTCTGGGAAGAGACTCATCACTTCGTAACGCAAGCGTTCACGGCCCAGATTGTTGCGTACACTATCGTTGTAGGAAAGCGGCGCGTCGATGCTGTATATGAAGCCGTTTTCCATGTTGTACTGGCTCACCAGCGGACCATCCTTATCCACACGACAGCCCACACGCGAAGGCAGACAATAGGCCTCATGTCCATCTTCCTTGCGGCCATTGTTCAACTTAGGGAAACGGTTCAGGTATACACCCTCGCTCTCTCGGCTCTCATAGAGTCGGACCAGGCGGCGCTTACCCAGGGTGACAAGGTGCTCAGATACGGGAATCGTATAGCTTGAAGGATGGCTGGGTGCATAATAACCCTTCTCGTTGTAATGAATCACCAGACGGTCGGCCGACAGGCGATATGGCAGGATGTGATAGGAAATCCATTAGTTGAGGACATTGTTCTCGTCGAGGTAATTGTTGTCATTTGCCGCATCAGGATAACATTGGTTATCTACGACCCATTGCTTCACGTCCGCAGGAGTGATTTCCCTGGCTGTTTTGCCCAGTTGCTCTTCCCACCACTCATCAGGCTCTGCAAAGATGGTGAAACCGTACTTGCGATGCTCAGGAGCATAGGCATATCCCTCGCTCACAGAAGCCAGACCAGCTGACGTGGCATTGATACGAGAAGGCAATACCCCAGTCTGGCGGAGACGCTCATAGACCTCATCGCGAACGGCATCCAGCGTGTCCATATAGCCACAGCTCAGGATGCAACGGGCTGTGACGAGATAGGGACCTTCCTGCTTGTCAATAACTTCACGCAGTTTGCCTCCAAGTGAAATGATTGTGGGAGCGACAACCTTCTCCATCTGATGGATTATTCCGTTGAGCACATATATGTCGCGATTGCGTTGGTTGATGGGACAATCGACGTCTATGTATATGCTGTCAGGCTCGTCCTCTACATAGTGCACCGTCAGCTTGCGCCCATTCATGTTGCTGATGGATATCTCAGAATTGTCTGTCACAGGGAAATCGGATGTCTCATAAAAGACTTCATCGCCGCCGTCAATAATCGAGTTGCAGATGATAATCCTGCGGATGGAGTCTAACTTGGCGCTGTCCGTGAAAGCTTCCCATGAAGGAGTCGCAATCAGTTCCTCATCAACCAATTCCAACAGATAGTTGTGGATGGCTTCGTTCGTGGGGGCAAAGACTGTGTAATGTCCGCGAGCACTCATCAGCTGTGCCACGCTGGATTCGCTCATCTCGCTCACTTTCACTTTGTTCATCAGGTCCACATATTCCGAATACTCTTCGTGTTTCTCCAAATAAGATAGAACTGTGTTCGTGTTAAACACGTATCTCGCTGATGTGTCCACAGTTTCCTTGCAGGCTATGATTGCAAGCAATCCAAAGAGTATCAACACAATCCTGCACATTCCATTTCTGTATCCCATTGCCATATCTTTTAAATACATAAAAGTAATGCAAGGTTACTCATTTATTTGAATATCTTGCACACTAACCATAAAAAAACTTATTTTTCTTCTTGGGAGAGAAGAATTGCAAGTGTGATTTTGAACAACCAGGAAGATTACAAGAAACAGCAATTGCCTGAAATCAAACTCCTGCCAAAGCCATGAAAGCAGGATGATTTTGTCAAGTTGATACTGTTCCCACAAGATATCTTAGCATAATTTTGTCAAGTCAACGTTAAATACTGCTTTTCTTTTTGTCAAGTCTCACAAATTCCGTACCTTTGCACTCGTTATGATAGACATGCAATTAGTATTCGCCCTAAAGGGGATAATGAACCAGAAGGGAATCAATCAAAGAGAGTTGGCCGACATGATAGGGAAAGACGAGACAGTCATTTCCCGTTGGTTTGCCGGCAAAGTTGGCATCTCGCGCAGTTCAGTCGAACTGTTGGAGAAGGCCTTGGGTGAGAAACTTATCAAAGATAAACAACATAATATGAAGAAAGCATTGATTACAGGTGTGACTGGTCAAGACGGCAGCTACCTGAGTGAGTTCCTTTTGGAAAAAGGCTACGAGGTACACGGCGTGATACGCAGGAACAGCTCTGACCATCGCGAGCGTATCTCACACTTGGAAGGAACGCCTCATTTCCATCTCCACTACGGCCACATGGAAGACTCGATGTCGCTGGTGAAAGTCGTGACGATGGTAAGGCCAGACGAGATATACAACCTGGCAGCACAGAGCCACGTACAAGTAAGCTTCGATTCTCCTGAATTCACAGCTGACGTGGACGCTACTGGCGTGCTGCGTGTCCTCGAGGCAGTCCGTGCCGCTGGATTAGAGAACACGTGCCGCATCTACCAAGCCAGTACGAGTGAGCTATACGGAAAGGTGGAGGAGGTTCCTCAGAACGAGAACACGCCCTTCCATCCCTATAGCCCATACGCTGTGGCAAAACTCTACGGCTACTGGATCATCCGTGAGTATCGCGAGGCCTACAACATGTTCTGCTGCTCAGGCATCCTGTTCAATCACGAGAGTGAGCGGCGCGGCGAAACCTTCGTGACACGAAAGATCACGCTGGCCGTTGCACGTATCGCACAAGGGCTTCAGGACTGCCTCTATTTGGGCAACCTGGGTTCCCTACGTGACTGGGGATATGCGAAAGATTACGTGGAGTGCATGTGGCTCATCCTGCAGAACGACAAACCAGAGGATTTCGTGATTGCAACGGGTGTGCAACACTCTGTCCGCGAGTTTGCCTACTATGCCTTCAAACACGTTGGAATCGAGTTGGAATTCAAAGGGAAAGGACTCGACGAGATAGGAGTCTGCGTGAGCGACAATCGCCACTCTGTTCACAAGAAGGACACCTCTCTGGTGGGCAAGGCTCTCATCAAGGTTTCTCCAGACTTCTACCGTCCTACCGATGTGGTGAACCTGTGGGGCGATCCCACGAAAGCAAAAGCAAAATTGGGATGGAATCCCAACAAGACAAGTTTCGAGGAACTGGTGAAGATTATGGTGGACTCTGATATGGCAAAGGTCGCTGGCGAAGGTGCTGCTGCAAAAGTCAGGACCAATCTGGCGGAATATCTGGAGAAGGGAATCGTGAAATAATTGACAAAATGAACAAGAACTCAAAAATATACGTTGCTGGGCACAAAGGACTGGTGGGAAGTGCGATATGGAACAACCTGCTGAGTCGAGGCTACACGAATCTGGTGGGAAGGACTCATCAGGAGCTAGACCTGACTGACCAGCATGCCGTAAGGAAATTCTTCGATGAGGAGAGGCCTGACGCTGTCGTGCTGGCAGCTGCCTTCGTGGGAGGCATCATGGCGAACTCGCTTTATCGCGCTGATTTCATTATGATGAACATGCAGATTCAATGCAACGTCATCAGCGAGGCATACGCTCATCATGTGAAGAAACTCCTTTTTCTGGGCAGCACATGCATCTATCCCAAGAATGCTCCCCAACCGATGAAAGAGGATTGCTTGCTCACTTCTCCGCTGGAATATACCAACGAAGAATACGCTATCGCCAAGATTGCTGGTCTGAAGATGTGTGAGAGCTACAACCTGCAGTATGGTACAAACTACATTGCTGTCATGCCTACTAACCTGTATGGGCCTAATGACAACTTCCATCTCGAGAACAGCCACGTGATGCCTGCCATGATACGCAAGGTATACCTGGCCAAACTGATTGCCGACAGAAACTGGGAGACTATCCGCAAAGACATGAACAAGCGTCCTGTCCTGGGAGTGGATGGAAAGGCTGACAAACAAGCCATTCTGGACATTCTGGCAAAATATGGCATAGAGGATAATCGCGTGACACTATGGGGAACAGGTAAACCGCTTCGTGAGTTCCTCTGGAGCGAGGATATGGCAGACGCCAGCGTACATGTGCTGCTGAATGTGAACTTCAGCGACATCATTGGCATCGAAAAATATTCAAGCGTGCATTATGGGGCCACCACGGATGGCGCTGTGGACCGCAACCACAGCAAAGGTCGAGGTGGTGCGATTCCCTCACTGGGAGAAATCCGTAACTGTCACATCAATGTGGGTACAGGCAAGGAACTCACCATCAGAGAGTTGGCAGAACTTGTGGTCAGGACGGTTGGCTTCAAGGGTGAACTGCTCTTCGACACCACCAAGCCTGATGGTACGCTGCGCAAGCTCATCGACGTGAGCAAACTCCAATCATTGGGCTGGACCTACAAAGTGGAGATAGAGGATGGCGTGAGGAGACTCTTCGAGTGGTATCAGCAAAGTCTGCAATAAGTTTGTCGAACAAAACTACATTTCATTATGCAAATCATCTTATTATCAGGAGGATCAGGGAAACGACTCTGGCCACTATCGAATGACATACGTTCCAAGCAGTTCATCAAGATTTTCAAGACTGCTGAAGGAGAGTACGAGAGTATGGTGCAACGCGTGTTCAGCCAGATAAAGACTGTGGATCCTGAGGCAAAAATAACCATTGCCACCAGCAAGAGCCAAGTGAGCGCCATCAACAACCAACTGGGAGATGGGACAGTAGGCATCAGCGTGGAACCTTGTCGTCGTGACACATTCCCAGCCATTGCGTTGGCCACTGCCTATCTGCATGACGTGATGGGAGTGAGGGAGGATGAGTCTGTAGTGGTTTGTCCTGTTGATCCCTATGTCAACAATGACTACTACCAGGCTCTGAAACGTCTGTCTGACTTGGCAGAGGAAGGTGTTGCCAACCTGACTCTGATGGGCATAGAACCCACCTACCCTAGTGAGAAATACGGATACATCATCCCTGAGAATCATGGAGACGAGGAGAAAATCCTTGAAATGGACGAGTTGGATAGCATGGAACCATTGGAGGCTCTCGACAAGTTGAAGTCTCCTGTGCTGAAAGTTGCCTGTTTCAAGGAGAAACCCAGCAAGGAGGTTGCCAAGGAATATATCAGACAAGGCGCCATGTGGAACGGAGGCGTGTTTGCCTACCGGCTGGGATATGTGTTGAATCGCGCGCATGAATTGCTGGATTTCACGGATTATCAGGACCTCTTCAACAAGTATGAGACGCTGACGAAAATCAGTTTCGACTATGCTGTGGTTGAACATGAGACAGATATCGCCGTGATGAGGTTCAGCGGACAATGGAAGGATCTGGGGACTTGGAATACTCTGACAGAAGCTATGACAGATCCCACGATGGGGAAAGTCATCATGAACGACCAGTGTGAAAACGTGAATGTCATCAATGAACTCAATGTACCCATCCTCTGCATGGGACTCAAAAACACCATCGTAGCGGCAAGTCCTGAAGGGATTCTGGTAAGCGACAAGGAACAGTCAAGTTACATCAAACCTTACGTCGACGGCATTGATCAGCAGATTATGTTTGCAGAGAAGTCATGGGGCAATTATCATGTGCTCGACATTGAGCGTGACAGCATGACCATCAAGGTAACCCTGAACGCAGGACATCAGATGAACTACCACAGTCATGAGCAAAGGGATGAGGTTTGGACAATCGTATCTGGACAAGGGACTGCTATCGTGAACGGCGTAAGCCAGAAAGTGAGACCTGGAGATGTAATCAATCTGCCTCGTGGCACAAAACACACCATCCTGGCTGAAAGCCAACTGATACTGATAGAAGTCCAGATGGGACAAGAAATCAGTGTTCACGATAAGATTAAGGAAACGGGCAAGGCCTGAGACTGCTCTTTCTAGCGGCTGCTCCCATAATATTGAGCATACCACTGGGCAAAGCGACGAAGGCCTTCTCTAAGAGGCGTGCTGGGCTTGAAGCCGAAATCCTGCTCCAGAGGTGACGTGTCAGCAAAGGTGATTGGAACATCGCCTGGCTGCATGGGAACGAGTTCTTTGTGTGCCTCGAAATCATAATCCTTAGGGAGCACTCCAGCGGCAACGAGTTCCTCTTGCAGAATCTGCACAAAATCCAACAGGTTCTCTGGGCTGTTGTTACCTATATTATATATTTTATAGGGAGGAATGGGCAAACCGTCCTCACCATTCTGTTTCTCTGGCGCATGCTGCATCACTCGAACCACGCCCTCCACGATGTCGTCCACATAAGTGAAGTCACGCTTGCAGTTCCCATAATTGAAGATCTGGATGGTCCTGCCCTCACGCAACTTGTCTGTAAACCCAAAGTATGCCATATCAGGTCGGCCAGCAGGACCATAAACGGTGAAGAAGCGCAGACCTGTGGATGGGATGTTGTAGAGTTTGCTGTACGCATGGGCCATCAACTCGTTGCTCTTCTTGGTAGCAGCATAGAGGGAGACAGGATTGTCCACTTTGTCCTCAGTAGAATAAGGTACTTTCTTGTTGCTCCCGTAGACAGATGATGAGGAAGCATATACCAGATGCTCCACTTCGCGACGTCGACAGGCTTCCAGGATGTTGTAGAAACCTATCAGATTGCTCTGGATGTATGCGTCAGGATTCGATATCGAGTAGCGGACACCTGCTTGGGCAGCCAGATTCACCACCACAGACGGCTTGTAGTCGTAAAACAATTTCTTTACCCTTCCACTTTCTGCGATATCTTCCTTCAGGAAGACCCAATCGCGCTCAAGGTCTGCTATCTCTCTGAGACGCTCACGTTTGATGTTGACATCATAATAATTCGTCATGGAGTCAATGCCTACCACCCGTATGTCTTCCACATCATGAAACAGTCTCTTCACCAAGTTGCTGCCAATGAAACCTGCAGCTCCTGTCACCAGAACACATTTCCCAGCGAGGGATACATTATACTTCAGCATATTCTTTCCTTTTTATTAATCTCTGCGGAAAATGTCACGCGTATAGACTTTCTCCTGCACATCGTCCAGAGAAGCACTATAGCGGTTGGCGATGATGGCTTGAGACCTCCGCTTGAATTCCTCCAAATCGTTCACGACCAAGGAGCCAAAGAACGTGGACCCATTTTCCAGCGCAGGCTCATAGATGATAATCTCTGCGCCCTTTGCCTTTATCCGCTTCATGATGCCCTGAATGGCTGACTGGCGGAAATTGTCTGAATTGGACTTCATGGTCAGTCGATACACTCCAATGACGCATTCATGCTCCTTCGAGGCATCCCATGAGCTGTTGGCCCCATAATATCCAGCCTTATGCAGGACTGCGTCAGCTATGTAGTCCTTACGCGTTCTGTTGCTCTGCACGATAGCAGTCATCATCTCCTGAGGCACATTCTGATAGTTGGCCAGCAGCTGCTTGGTATCCTTAGGCAAGCAATAGCCTCCATATCCAAACGAGGGATTGTTGTAATGCGTGCCAATTCTTGGATCGAGGCCCACTCCTTGAATGATGGCGCGAGTGTCGAGGCCTTTCACCTCAGCATACGTGTCCAGCTCATTGAAGAAGCTGACACGCAAAGCCAAGAACGTGTTGGCAAACAGTTTCACAGCCTCTGCCTCCTTCATGCCCATGTATAGGACTGGGATATCCTCACGCAAAGCACCTTCCGTAAGCAGACGGGCAAAAGTCCTTGCCTGCAGGACACCGTCAGGATTTCCTATCGCTGTAATGGCTGCATTCTCGTCGCTATACGTCTTCTCGTCGATGTCAATCAGCTTGGGGAAACCCACGATGATTCTGGAGGGATAGAGATTGTCGTAGAGGGCCTTGCTCTCGCGCAGGAACTCAGGAGAGAACATGAGATTGAACTTCCTGCCTCTCAGCTCAGGCTTGTAGAGAAACCTCAGGACATACCTCATGAAAAGATTGCGGCAATATCCCACTGGAATGGTGCTCTTGATGACCATGACAGCCTCAGGATTCACAGACAACACCAGGTCGATCACCTCTTCCACATGGGAAGTGTCGAAGTAGTTCTTCACAGGATCATAATTCGTGGGGGCAGCTATGACCACATAATCGGCATCCTTGTACGCCTCAGCTCCGTCCAGAGTGGCTCGAAGATTCAGCCTGATGCGCGCCAGATCCTTCGTGTTGCCAGCTTTCAAAGCCTGGATATCTTCGTCATTGGTACATCTGTACCCAGCCATATAAGCCTCGA
This sequence comes from Bacteroidaceae bacterium, assembly GCA_017427185.1. Classification (GTDB taxonomy): domain Bacteria; phylum Bacteroidota; class Bacteroidia; order Bacteroidales; family Bacteroidaceae; genus Physcousia. The sequence continues at coordinate 35,013 of JAFRTJ010000010.1, forward strand.
TGTAATCGTCCTGAATGGGAGAAATCCCCTTGTTGATCTTCTCTACCTTCTCAGGAATCACATCCACGGCAGTCACCTGATGATGCTGCGCCAAAAGAGTGGCAATCGACATACCCACGTATCCCGTTCCAGCCACCGCTATCTTAAGGTCCTCAAATTTCTTCATCGCCAATCATTTCTTTTCTGGTTGCAAAGGTACGAAATATTTTCCCTACTGGCAACACTTTTGCAAGCAAAAAATCAGAACCTTGCTTTCCATCGAGCGGCGAAATATGGTCCTCGCCCTTTTTCATTCAAAAGAACTTTTGCCGTCCGCTACCCCACTCAGCGGAAGCAACGTGTCGAAAGGGAATAGACAACACGTTGAGTTTGCGGTTTCAACGTGTTGAATCTGCGGTTTCAACGTGTTGTGTCCAGCCTCCCCACTCCACATCATCGAAGCGCGGAAAAAACGTTTGCTACCCATCCACGAAAAAAAGTTTTGAAAAATGTGCTTTCACCTTTCTCACTCTTTGGGATTTTTCATATCTTTGCACGAAAATTGCAACGAACAGATTCAAGAGATGGAAATAGGATTCGACAATCAGAAATACATCAAGATCCAGTCAGAACACATCAAAGAAAGGATCACACAGTTCCAGGGAAAGCTGTATATGGAGCTGGGCGGAAAGCTCTTCGACGACTATCATGCCAGCAGAGTTCTTCCAGGTTTCCAACCAGACAGCAAGCTTCGCATGTTGCAGCAGCTGAGCGATACGGCTGAGATCATCATCGTAATCAGTGCCTTCGACATCGAGAAGAACAAGGTGCGCCAGGATCTGGGAATCACCTACGACGAGGACGTGCTTCGCTTGCGTACTGAGTTCCAGAATCGCGGCTTCCTGGTTAGCAGCGTAGTCATCACTCACTACAATGGGCAGAGCAGCGCTGACATGTATCGCCACCGTCTGGAAAGTCTTGGCATACGTGCCTATTATCATTACACCATCGAGGGCTACCCCCACAACGTGACCCTGATTGACTCTGACGAAGGATTCGGAAAGGACGACTATGTGGAGACAACTCGTCCCCTGGTAATCGTAACGGCTCCAGGGCCTGGCAGCGGCAAGATGGCGGTATGCCTCTCTCAGCTCTACAACGAGCATAAACGTGGCATCGAGGCAGGATACGCCAAATTCGAGACCTTCCCCGTCTGGAACCTTCCCCTGAACCATCCTGTGAACATCGCATACGAGGCAGCTACAGCCGACCTGAACGACATCAACATGATCGACCCCTTCCATCTGGAGGCCTACCAGAAGATTGCCATCAACTACAATCGCGACGTGGAGATCTTCCCTGTGCTGAACACGCTGTTCGAGGGCATCTATGGTGAATGTCCCTACAAGTCCCCCACAGATATGGGAGTCAATATGGTGGGCTTCTGCATCAGCGATGATGCGGTTTGCCAGGAAGTCTCGAAGCAAGAGGTGATCCGACGCTACTACACCGCCTTGAACAAGCTTGCGATGGGAGGATGCAACGAGTCGGAAGTCAACAAACTTTCCCTCCTGCTGAAGCAGGCCAGAATCACGACTGACTACCGCAAGACAACGCTGGCTGCCAAGGCAAGAAAAGAGGAGTCTGGCGTGCCCTGTTCTGCCATCGAACTTCCTGGTGGAAACATCATCACGGCTGCCAGCAGTCCTCTCCTGGGTACAGCATCCTCCCTAATCTTGAACGCGATAAAGCATCTGGGAGGTATTGATCATGAACTGAAGCTGATTCCTCAATATCTGATCGAACCGATTCAGAAGACAAAGATTGTTTATTTGGGCGGCAGCAATCCACGTCTGCATACCGATGAAGTATTGGTTGCTTTGTCAGTTTTGAGCCAGACAGACAAGAATTGCAAAATAGCTCTGGAGCAGTTGCCAAAGCTACGTGGTTGTCAAGCTCACTTCACGATCATGTTGGGTGAAGTGGATCGCAAGATCTTCAAGAAACTGGGAGTCGACATCACCTGCGACCCCGTCAGAAAGGAAAAGAAATAATGTCTCTTCGAAAAGGACGTGAAAAATGAATAAAGGGGACTACAAGACCATCAAGGTGGGAATTCTGGGGGCAGGGCATATCGCTGAAAAGATGTCGCACACCCTGAATATCCTCGAAGGATGGGAAGCTTATGCCATCGCATCACGCAGCCAAGAAAAGGCCGACAGGTTCGCTGAGAAATTCCATTTTCAAAAGGCATACGGAAGCTACGAGGCACTTATCGAGGACGAGAACGTGGATTTGATCTACGTGGCTACACCCCATTCCCATCATTGGGCCCCCACTCGACTCGCACTTCAGAACAGGAAACCCTGTCTGGTCGAAAAGGCGTTCACGGCAAATGCTCGAGAAGCAAAGGAACTGCTCGACCTGTCGAGAGAAATGAACGTATTCGTGGCGGAAGCCATCTGGACACGTTATCAACCTATGCGCCAGATTATCAGTGAGATGCTGGAAAGTGATGTCATTGGGAAAGTGAAACTTGTGACTTGCTCCCTCGGCTATCCAATCGAGCAGAAAGAACGCATTCAAAGGCCTGAACTGTGTGGTGGCGCATTGCTCGATTTAGGCGTCTATGGCATCAATTTTGTCAGGATGTTCTTCCCAGGCAAATGGGAGAGCATCACCTCTCAATGCACTAAGAGCCAGACGGGTATGGACATGACAGAATGCATCTCAGTAAGATACGAAGATGGATTGATGGCCAACATGCAATTCTCTGCAGTTTGCGTGAATGACCGATACGGATTGATAAGTGGGGAAAAAGGTTACATGGTAGTAGACAACATCAACAATCCCAGCAGGGCAACTGCTTATGACAAGTTTGGGAACGTGTTGATGCAAAGGGAATGCCCTCAACAAATCACAGGTTTCGAGTATGAACTGGAAGCCTGTCGCGAGGCGCTTCAGAAAGGATTGATAGAATCACCCTGCATGCCACACGAAGAAATCCTGCAGATCATGCGTATCATGGATGAACTGAGAAGGGAATGGGGAGTGGTTTTCCCAATGGATTAAGGCCGTCAGACATAACCCTTCCACTTTCTCCATATCCAGTGGACGGAGGTGAAGATGGGGAACCATAGAATCTCATCAGGATACTGACGAAGGAAACGAAGATTTCTGCCTAAACGGCGGACAAGTCGATGAGGTTTGCTCTCCCCTTTCCGTTTCTGAGAACGAAGGTCGAACTTGCCAAAATTGCCTGATAACATTATTTCCTGAAGCAGGAACTCACCCCGTTTCTCTAACGGCTCACACAGCATCCATTCTGCAGGCATCGAGAAGACTTGCTGCAAAACGTACATCGTAGCACCCACAAATTTTTCCATCCCAAGGTGATGAAAGACTTCCATTATCTGGTTCTTAGGGATGGAATTGTTCTTGTGGAAAAGTTTTAACACATAATAATAATCAAGCAATTGCCGCAGACCAATTCCTTCGTCAAACAAATGCCGATAAATGTGGATTAGGATAAAAATTGTATTGAACTGGGGAGTAGGTATGCAGAAGCCCAATTCCGTCTCATGAGAGAACTGCTCATCTGACTGCTCAAGAAACCATCTTTGCAAGTATCTGTTCTTAAAGGGATTGTTCATCCAAGTAGGTGTAAAGTGCACTTCTACAGGCAATCCCTTCATTACAGGAAAATCCATGTGATGATAGATTACCTTCCTCTTGGGGAACAATGGACGTATAAACTTCAACACCTTCTCTCGACCTCCTTCCACCCAGATATCAATATCACCTGAGGTACGTCTCTCAGGGTGAGGATAATAAGAAGCGATTCCTTGTCCTTTTAGGATACACGACCTATATCCATGCTTGCGAAAAAGATTTACAATCTTAACACAACCATCCAACGTATTCTCGTTTTTCTGCTCCACCTTATCCGAGTTAGCCACCCATCGCATAATCATACGTCGCTGGGGACATTGATCCTTCCTAAGATTCTCTATACCTTGAAAACAGATTCCCAATACGCTCTGCTTCTTAGCCATCTGAAAGAGTTCCTCCCATTCCTCCTCTGTGGGAACAGAAGATAGCTCCACTCTCTGAGAAACAGCAACCTGCAGAAGTTCGAAAAAGAGATTACTCATTACTTCTTAATGTCATTTATTTGTGATTTCCGTGAAAGACCTCTCTTCCTTCCCAAATGAAACCCAGCGACTCATTCCCTCCCATACAGGGCAAGACGTGAACAGTTTCCTGTATCTCTTGCTAATGCACAATCCAGCACCGCCGGAGTCCAGTTGTTCCACCGTGTAATCCATATCCTCCACACTCAGGTTATGCTTCTCATTCTCAGGTCGCTTAGCACCACGAGACATTGCAACAAAGTTGGAACTACATACATTATTCTCCAGCGAATCCCTTCTTCCCTCAAATTTATAGCTACCAGCAAAAAGATTATACATCATCAGATTACCAGTATTATAATCTTCCACTTTCTCTGATACACTTTCCACCAAACGTGAATCTACGCAATACGAATTATGGATACCATAAAAAACATTCCCATAGATCTTCAAATTCTTGGCCCCATCATCGCAGAAGATGCCTCGATTGTCTTTCATCCCCTTCACATTGTGAATATAATTGTATCGAATCACTACATCATCCAATCGAGTACTGATGTATATCGCGCCTCCATCCATTAGTGTATACTGCTGGTAATCAGCGATGAAAATGGAATCTTGAAACATTTCGTTTCCTTCTACAATTCCAGTCACTTTATCTTGCTGAGGTGCTCCCCAATTGTATCCAATGCTGAGAGCAGCATAATGGAAATTATGAAAGGTATTGTTGGAAACATAGAAATTGGGGGAAAACATCGTCACGTCAACCGTGTTATTGAGACCTCGGCTGTTGTCAAAGAAAATGTTGTTCTGGACAACTGTACCATCACATCCTGGACCTGAGAAGACACACGAAGAGTAACTTCTTTCTACCCTATTCTTTTGGAATGTGATATGAGGCGTGTAATAGGCATTGAGAACACGTGTATGCAAGTCTTGAAAAAGACAATTCTGAATCAAGATTCCCTGCGTAGATACTTTATAGAAATCCATCAAATTGCTTTGCCCACCATTCCCAACAAACTTCACACCTTCTATCAGAATTTGATGAAGTCGACAGTTCTTCAAGTTAAGGAATCGCCCCTCCTTACATGGATTCTCTTTATAGAAGAGTCGATATCGAGGATTCGTTTCTCCATATCCTTTATCCCAATTCACATTCCACTCCTTGAAAAAACTATTCATGTAGAAAAGTTCAGGCGCATGGAAATAGCACCATCCATCCTTTACAGATTCCACCTCATAAAATCTAGTAAGATACCATTCTGTCAACTGCAGTTTCTTTGGAAGAAGGAGAGAAATCGAATTCAAGTGTATTCGACACAACTTATCTTCCTGATTCACGATCTCCACCGTATCTGGTGACATCTCCGTCTCACTACCCATATCACCATCCCGCTGGAATCCTGCTGCCATGATGACAACTCTTTTCCCCACCAACTTCAAACTAGTCTTTGGAAAATCTATGTTCTGCAAGCCAATCTGATTCTCATGGAACGTATATGTACCCTCTGCTAATTGGACTTCTACCAAGGCAGGTTCATCTTTCAAAGCGGACTGAATTCTATCACCCAACTGATCAAATTCATGCTGCGAAGCCACATTAATCCTCACCTTCTTCCCATTCCGAGGCTTAAAAGGAATAGTTCGTGGAGCAACTCTCCGCTCTTGTTCTTCTATCAATCTGTTTTCCTTGGGAATCTGAAACACATGCATGAAATCCAATGGGTGGATATACTCGTGAATTTGGGGATTTTCCTCCAGACTACCAATCTTATTTTTATCCAACATATAAAACGGACATACCTCCTTCCCTTCAGGGAGCTTCTCCCAATCGATGCTTATATATCCCTTCAGCCCTTCCCGTTTACCTTGCAGAGGAATAACCCCCATGTTCTCCACATTTTTGTTAGAGTAATACGAAAGAACCACGCTTGACCCATCGGCTTTATCATCTTTCAACGACTTCTCCTCCCCAATACATATTTGCCAAACAGGAGGCTGGTCTTTTCGCTGCAAATTACGCCTTATCATACGCAGATAATATATCTTATCTGGCTGCATCCCTTCCATATACAACTCCTTGACATACTCAAGTTGAGCCAGCACTTCCATAGGATTCAGGAAAAGAAAGATGACGATGGTCACCTTCCACAAAACCCAACCAAATATGCTCCTTCTTCTCATTACAATTCATCTATGCAAAAGGATTCTTATACTTTCCCATCAGTTGAGAAATAAAAGACGGGAAGAAAGCAAGGTCAGAAACGTATCGTTTCACCAAACGAGGATTCGTACACATCCTGTAGAACCACTCAATTGCCAATCTTTGGAAGATACGTGGAGCACGTTGTTTGTTGCCAGCCTCATAGTCAATCGTTGCGCCCAATGCCATCCAGATTTTCACGTCAGGCATACGATCTCTATAATGGATAATGAATTTCTCCTGCTTTGGAGCCCCTACACCTACCACAACCACTGTAGCGCCACTCCGATTAATAAGATCAATAATATCTTCTATCTCCTGAGAATCCTTCTCGAAACCAAAGGATGGCGAATGTGCACCAATCACAATCTCGCGCCCCACTCTTGCATTAATTCTTCGCATCGCCTCCTGAGGCACACCTGGAGCAGCACCCAGCAGGAAAAGCCGAATGTCAGGATCATCTCGATGATACATATAGAATCGCGAAAGGAACGTACTGCCAGGAATTGCCTGAATAATCCTTTGGGGCAATAATTTGGAACAGAGATAGAGAATCATCGAGTCGCAGATTACCCATTCCGCTTTCTGGTAGCACTCGTAGAACTCCTTGTCACGCTGCAGATTCAAGAGATGATCCACATTGGGAGTAAAGAGAACACCCTCGTTGAGCGACTCCAGCAACTGCTGCTCCGTCAGGTTCTGGATTCCAATGTTCAGGATTTGTACCTTCTCCATCATTTCAACTCATGAAGAATATTCCATAGAAAAAGAACATTACCTATTATATATCTGCGCCACAATCTGCGAGGATTGCTGCACAAACGATGAAGCCATTCCAGTCCATGATCCTGCATCCATCGCGGAGCTCTTTTCACGGTGCCTGCATAGAAGTCAAACACAGCTCCAATCGTTCCCACGTGGCAATCAATATTCAACTCACCCCAATGCGTGAAAGCCCACTTCTCCTGTTTGGGAGCTGTCATACCTATCCAAAGCAAGTCAGGATACGCTCCGTTGATCGCCTCCAAGATAGCTTTATCATCCTCCTCAGAGAATTCAGGTTTATAAGGAGGCGAATACGTCACCACCTCCAAATGAGGGAAATCCTTAGCAGCACGCTCCATAATCAGAGAAAGCACCTTCTCACTCGAACCCATGAACATCACCCTCAAAGGTTTCCGCCCTTCTTCCTTCTCCATCAAGTCACGGCTTCTCTCCTCTATCCGTTTCATCTCGAAATCAAACAGATCTCCTCCAGCAATCCTTTCCACAGGTCTACTCTTTGCCTTCAACCATCGACATGCCCACACCACACTATACCCATCTGGTATCAGCACATCCCCCTGACTCAGAGCTAAAGCTAGTGACTCATCCTTCTGCGCCGTATTATATGAATGCGCATTGATGGTATTTATCAGAAGCTTTTTATCAGGCAAGTCTGCCAAGTCAGCCCTGGAGGTTTGTATATCAAGGTCTTTTAAAGAAAACATCACAATTTATTCATTAGAATAAATCATCATTAATATTATATTTTCACACCATACCTTTCGCATCTTTCTATGTATTTCCGTAAATCTTTTCTGTGATGGAATTTCAATAATTTAAAATAAATGCAATCTGGCAAATGATTCTTTATGATATATGGGACTTTAGAAATATATTGTTGAATTTTGTTTTTCTCATAATTAGCATATTGGACAGGTGTATGCCAATCGCCATATTGCAGTGATAGACACTCATCATAATCTTTGGGGACAAACAAGCATACACCTTTAAAGTCAAACATAATTCTATCTGTAATGTATTTTTCAAACATATAGCCACCTCCTTTGGTTTCTCGCAAATTATCCGTCAATTTCTGTAGAACATAAAAATCGATATATTCTCCTTTGCGAATAATAGAATATAGCCCACGACGTTCATATCTAATAAGATTAAAGCCCTTCTCTCGCAAATCCCATAAAACATCTCTAAAAAGCCTCTCTTCCTCTTGCAAGATATACAAATCAATATCTTCATCCCACGTTATAAAATCATTCTCACGAATTATCCCTAATAGTGAACCAAACACTGGTCCCCAATGAATCTTCTTTTCATTTAATACTGTAGCAAGCAGTTTCAGGTTTTCTAAAGCCTGTACTTTATCTATCTGCTTTATTCCTAAATATAAGATCTTATTCTTATACTTGAAATTCCCTTTTGATGTTTTTATTATAGACATATTAATTTGTACTTTACTACCGTCTAAAATGATACTTTTTTATACTATAACAGGAGAATCACATTGTTTTCTTCAACGATAGTTTGTTCTCTAGATTAGTAATCCTCTCGATAAAAGAAACATCCATATATGAAGGACGCTCATTAATACCATTTTTCTCCCCAACCAATCTTAACTGATTGTCTAACGCCTTTGCAACAGACTCAATATCATAAGGATCCACAATTTCTCCATTATTCTTCGTCACTAAACAAGAGGAACCTGCATTTTTTGATATCACTACCCTATTACCAGCCAATAAAGCTTCATTCGTAACTGCGCCATATGCTTCTTGAATGCTCAACAAGATAAAAACATCACCTACATTATACCATGCTTTTAACATATCTCCTTCCACTCTTCCCGTAAAGATTACATCTTTGTTTATTGCATTTGATTCTTTCTTTAATTGCTCCATCATTTCGCCATCACCAACAATAACTAGGATTGAATCCTCTTGTGTTTTATCATAAGCTGAAATTATACGAGAAATGTTTTTAAGTCCTACTAACCGGCCAACAAACAATATAACTTTTTTATTATATAAATTGTATTCTGCCGCAATGCTTCTACTTATTGGAAGAACTCGTTTATAATTAGCTATCTCAAGTTTATCATCTCGCAAAATAGGTAGCCATATTCCTTTTCTAAAATGCTTTTGATACCAATCTTTTACCCTTGAGTCTAAAACAATTATGTCATTCATAAAACGAGGTGCTATATATCTTAGCCATTTATGAATCATAGAAAAACTGTTATCATTCGCAATCATATCATAACTGTCATCACACATTGATACAATCTTGAAAGAAGATCGAGTAAACCATTTATATATAAGAATCTGCCAAAAAGAAAATTGAAATTCAGGAACTATAACCACTCGCGGAGATTCTCGACGAATAAGACTCCATAACCCATAACATAAAGTTCTTGAAGTACGACCAAATGTAATGCCTTTCAAATAATAAGGCTTAAACTTACATTCTTTTAGAATTAAAGCCATATTTTTTATGTCAGGATCTTTATCTTTATAAAAGAACATTTTGAACCCCCGTTCTGATAAAGCATTATATGTATCTACTCTATATGGTGCTATGGTTGTACGTATAAAAATATTTGACATCTTTTATATATATATCATCAGTAATATAAAGTGGTTGTTCTGACATTATAGACTGTTTGTTTTTACAAACTAAAAGAATTCCACAATTTAGGGAACATACAATGTGTGATTGTGGTACATATATGAAATAATGCAACAAATAGTCCATAATGTTTTCTCTCATGATAAAATAATACTTTTAATGGCATCCCTGTTGGCTTATTTAAAGCTTTCCATCGTTGTTTAAATGAATAATCAGGATTACACCACACCGATAAAGAAGGATGCAATTCACATAAGCCGACATATTCAGTAGAAAGTAGAACATCTATATCTTTCTCTTTAGCTCTTAATCCATAATCTGTATCGCCACCAGCATGATGGTAATATGGGTCTAAATTTCCTAGTATATGAAATACATATTTTGGTACCAAGACTATATTTCCATTTAAATTGGTTCCTTTTTGTAGCTTTCCATTAGGGACTAACAACTTATCCGACTTGATATCGTGTAAACCATAGGTGCATTCATTCGTTAATGCACTTTTAGTTGCACCTGATATGATTGCTTTATCTTGCTTAGAAGAAGAATCTTCCAATATCTTATTTATAGCATTTTCCAATAAAAAAGTATCATCATTTAACCATAGGTAATAGTCATAGTCATTCCTCCTTGATGCCTCTTTCCATGCTCGATACATTCCACGATTCCAAAACAAATTACCATCCCCATGAAGAAGAATAACTGAGGGATATTTTTGACGTACCATATCGGAAGTACCATCAGTACAACCATCATCTGTCAAATAGATATCAATTGACACATCTTCATTAATCTTATTTTGGAAAAGATGATATAGCGCTTTATCTGTACAATCTCTACGATTAAATACAGTAAGAAGAACAGCTATCTGTTTCATTTATGATAATATCTATTTATATTAAGAACAAACTCAACTGCCTATTTATCGGCTGGAACTATTGTGATATTGCGATGACTCTTGGAGGGAGAATAATTCTTAAATAGCATAATAAACCATCTTTTAAATTGTTTATCTTCCATTTTTCGGAATTTACTTGAAAGTCCCATTCCAATCATCATCCATAACCAAATATTCTGAACAGTGAATGAATTATAATCCTCAATCCATCCGTATACCCAATGAAAGGCTATCGTACAACCAATCAACTTCATATACACACTATTTGACCGAAAAACAGCATAATATGAAGACTGAAGATATATGATAGAATATAGAATAAGACCAACCAATCCTAACCATGTAAAGATATTTAAATGAACTAACTCATTTGCATGTCGTTCACCCTTTCCAGTAAGATCTTCATTCATCGCATATTCACCAGCCACAAAAGACTCACTATAATTTCCGCGAGCTGGAGTATTCCCAAACAAAATATAGTTATTATCTATGGCAGATTGTATTACTTCTATGTATATAAAAGTCCTAGTATCATCCGACAGGTCCTGTTCTTCATCACCTACGACAGTCATATGTTTACCCTCATTACTACTACTCATGTCTTCAAGTATGTTGAATCTGCCAGTAGCAGCTAATCCTAACAAGACTGGAATTGATATATAAAAGAGCCAATGAACAATTCTATATATAAGTTCAGGAATAATCCTCCTACATGAATAAGCAAAACATACGGCGATTGTAGAAACTACCTTTATTATATTTGAGCGTGTGGAAAAATCTAAACAAAAGGCTACCAACATAACACAAACTATCAATTTCCATTTTCCAGGAACAACAGGAAGAAAGCAACCATACAATAATATAAATGGAAATAAAAAGAAGTAACAACTGGAACTACAAACCCATATAAAAAAAAATAAAAATAAAAATGGCATTACAATATTCCACTTATGTAATACCGAACAGTTTATCCTAGGTTCGCGAAATAAATATGCATAACACGGCAATGAAGTCATTAATAAACCTGTGAACAATTGCTTATATTCCCAATAATTACTGGCAATCAAAAAACCACGAAAAAATCCAAGACACGACCATATTAGATAAAAAGTACATAACTTATATTCTCTGGAGAATAATAGGTTGCGATTCTTGATGATATACCATACTACTATAAATAGAAGGGAATAGTCAATCAACCAGTCTGTCCATTGATTTCCAAGAGGAAATCGTGACCATTGATTTATTGAAATACAAGTATTCGCAATGATCAACCACGATAATATATCAAGGTATCTTGGGAAAGGTAGACTCCTGAGAAACCTTATATAACCCTTATGAGATTTATGTCGCAAAAAGGAATCCACAAAATAATATGTTTAGTTAGTTCTAATATGGCTATTAATGACCATAATTATATTCTGGGTACACATCTTTCTTTCATCAGATGATAATAATATCCAATATGTACTCAAAATAGTAACAATCGTAGAAATAGCAAAAGTAATTATAACACGTATAAAAGAAGGATTGTATATGTTCACTAATAAATATACAACACATACTACGACACTCATAGTCATAAGACAGGGAATCAAAATTTTCTTTATAAAAGAAGTCATATCATAACCAAAGCATTTATTCGCATAATATGTATTTACAATGCATTGGATAACACTAACTATCATATTTATGTATATAGCCGAGAAAAAGCCAAAACCCAGTTTGAAAGTAATATATACCAAAACAATATTTGCTACATATAATGATGACATCCAGACCTGCTGCTGAGTAATATTCCCAGTTGCATGGACACCTTGATATAGAAAATAAGTGAAAGATGCAATATTAATATAAATCACTGTCAATATGACAAATGTAGACGAGTACTGAGGAGCATCTCCCAACCATAATTTTAAAAGAAAGTCTGCCTCAAAGATAATCGGTATTGATATTAAGAGTAAAAGAGCAAAAGTGATCTTTGTACCTAAATCAATCAATTTGTGCATAGAATTTATATCTCCAGCACCATATGATGCCATGATCTGAGGGACCATTGATTGCTTAAAACTCATAATGAATGTATTCACCATATTTGATACCTGAACAGCAATTGCAAAGGCAGCATTAATGGCTAAACCGAAGAAAAGATTTATCAGGAAAACCAAGCCCTGAACCTTCAACAATTGACATAAAACCGTCACAACAAGAAGTGATATGAACTTCAGCATCTTTGTTACAAGATCTTTATCCCACTCCAGCCAAGAATGTGCCTCCCTGTATTGTCTAGCCATAATAGTTAAAGCACCTACATAATAAAGGGTGATGCCAAAATTCAGGAAAGCCAAAGTAACAAGTTTATCATAATTAATTGTAACTAACAAATACAGAACACCTAGCCGAAGAAAAGCCTGCACTATCTCCACTGCAGCAGTCTTGGTAAACTGTTCACGGGCACGAAGCAGAGCAGCATAAGGAACATTCAGGATACTCAAAACCAAGGAAATGATGGATATTTGAAAAACCACATGAGCTGCCCACATACGTTCATGTGGAATATTCATTTTCTCAAGAAAGCATAAAGCAAACACTTCTGCTATAACAAACGTAATTATAGCAACCAAACCATGCAAAGATAGCCCAACCCCAAAAACACGAGACAATGCCTTCTCGTCTTCACGCCCTATCTCAATACTGAAAAACCTTTGAACAGCAGTTCCCATGGACCCATTCAAAAATGATAGCATAGATACAATACTGCTCACCACATTGTTCAGACCGTAATCCTCCACACCCAACTGGTGCAAAGTGACGCGAACCATGAAGAAGGATATAATCATAGTTATACCCATCCTCACATATAAAGCAAATGTATTCTTTGTTATCTTTTTTTTGTCTATTGAAAACGCCATAACTATTATTTGTTCAATAGATCATCTGGAATAGGAGTCCCGTTTCGGAAGTTATCAATGCAAACTTTATAGGCAATAAGCCATTGGGATATAATCTGTCTATTGCTTTCTCTTTCTCTAGCAGTATTCATCGCATTCTCTTTTATTCTTTCTGCTAAATCCTTGTCGGTAAGGAGTCTCAGCATATTATCTGCCATTGCTTGGAAATCTCCCTTTTTTGAAAGCAATACACTCTCACGTTTCACATTCAAGTTAGGAGAGGCTGGCGTAATTGTCGTAACAACAGGAATACCGTTTGCCATAGCTTCACGAATGGTCCCTGTAACAAGATCAATCTTCATCGGTAAAACGGCGAAACGTGAAAGTCTAATCTGTTTAAGCACATCATCATGAGTAGGCAATTTGCCTTCAAAGCGTACATTCTCAGTTAGTCCTAAATCATTTATACGCCTATCCAATATTTCTTTATATTCAGGAGAATAATCCCCTACAATATCCAATGTGATTCCTGGCTTTTGTTTAGCTGCAAGGGCAAATGCTTCTATTGCATAATCCACAGATTTCTCTATATCTTTAGCGAAATATACAAAATCAAATGGCTTCTCGGATTCCTCTTCGTTGACAGGCTCTGTTAATGGTAAATTAATATTGAGGATAACAGCATCATGAACTAAAGAATTATGAATTATATTATAGAAGTATTTTACCCCTGTCCCAATATAATTTGCTCGCTTCAGTACTTCTAATTCTCCTTTGGAACGTAGCATATATATATCATGGGGTATAAGATAATTTTTTTCAAACTCAGGATCATTCAATAATGTCTGTAGTTGAACAATTATTGGCACAGTACGAGGTATATCAAGAGTCGATAATGAATAAAAAATACAATCTGCCCCAATCACATGAACTATATCTGGTGATATTGAATTCACAATATCAGATATGTATTTTCTGTTGGTTTTGTATTCGTAATCTTCTTTCCAACCCAGTTTCCTCAAAAACTTATTTCTTAAACTATACACTTCATTAACATAGAAATGATAATATATCCCACTTTCATAGAATTCTATTGGAGAAGATGATAAATAATCGCAAGGACTTATCACATGAAGTTCTATCTCTTCCATAGATTCCATTTCTACTATTCCATTTGAAATCCAAATATCATAATCTGCAGGATGATAAGTATTTGATTTGTTTGTCACTCGTTGTATAACTCTATCCACCCAACTCCTTGAAATAGGAAGATGGGAACGAACTCGCTGATTAGAAAAACGACAAATCCACGCGACTTTAATCTTTTTGGGGTTCATTAGAATACATTTATGAACTTTAAATATTCATGCCATTCACCCATATCTTTCCATGATTCTTCACTTACGGGAAAACAACCGACACGACCACCACGAGACTGTACTTTCTCCATCAAATTAGTAATGTGAAAGAATTGACCCTTAGGAATCTCAGTTATCAATTCCGGATTAAGAATATAAACACCAGTATTCACTTGGTAAGTCTGTTCTGGTTTTTCCTTTAAAGCGGTCATCAATCCATTTTCTCCTGTTTCAATGACACCGTAAGGAATCTTAAAGCTTTTAATCATTGTTACAATTGTCATATCGTTGTGGTTTTTTATATGATAATCGTAGACATCACGATAATCTTGCTCATTGATACTATCGCAATTGCTTACAAAAAAGGGAGTAGTAATCTTTCCTTTTAACAAAGAGACGCTACCTATCGTTCCTAAAGGTTTTTCTTCTTGGAAGAACTCTATGTCATATTGATGGTCAAGTTGGCTTAGGTAATACTTCATCATGTCAGCTTTGTAGTTCACAGACATATAGAATTTATGACAGCCAATGCTCTCAAACTGGTCAAGAATTACTTCAAGGATGGTTTTATCTCCTACAGGAACCAGTGGTTTGGGGATAACGTTTGTAATAGGTTTCAAACGAGTACCTTTCCCTCCTGCCATAATGACAACGGGGATATTCATTTTCTCCCGATGCTCTGGTACAGAATGCTCGAAGAAATCATTCCAAAAATAGACATTCACAAGCTCACCTTGTTCATCCACCACTGGCATACATTCAGCACGAAGCGAGAGCATCTTTTTTCTAATTACCTCTTTGCTTTCATTGGGTGTAACATATTTCTTGTCCTTGCCAAGAATTAATGCAACAGGCTCCGACAAGGGAATATTTTTAATGATAGCCCGCTGGATGTCGCCAATGGTAACGATGCTTTCAAAGTGTTCTTTCGCAAACACAAACAACATCTTTACTTTGCGCTCATCCATCTGCTTCATCGCTTCAAGCAACGATGCAGAAGGCGCAATAAGTCGCCCTTTTATTTTAGCATTCATATCAATAAATGACCTAAAACAGGTCAGAATAATTTACATTATTTGACTCCGCAATAACTATTTCGCGCCCAACATCTCTTTTTACCGCCTCTTTATAAATGTAATTGGCAAAATTTATGTCAATATAGGAAAGACCAACAGAATTGAAATAAATGAACTCGCTATCGTTTTCGCGTCCTTTCTTTGTTCCCGCAATCAAATCAGAAAGATTAGCATAAATGTCGTTATCCTTTAAAATACCTTCTTTGTACATTCTGCATAGCGTTTGTGATCGATGCTTTACTACTTCCCAATCGTCACAAACAATTTTGTCTGCCTTTTGTGCAACTCCATATTCATCCTCCCACCCACCAACATGGATATATAACCCCCCCTGGGTGATGTCTGCAGCCTTCAAAACTGGACTTTGTCCACTAATGGCAGTCACAATAATGTCTGCACCACTGGCACAGAGATGAGAGTCATTATTGCATGTAACAAACTTAACATCAGGGACAATACCTTTGAACTTATCAATGAAGTCCTGCTCAATAGTTATGTTAAGCGACGATACACGACACTCTTTGATGGACGGGTAAAGATGCTTCAGCAGTGTAAAATGCATACGCGCTTCTTCTCCAGCACCGATGACACCTATAGTCTCAACCTTCGATGGAGCGAGATATTTGGCTGCTATACAGCCAACGGCTGCAGTTCGCATTTTGGTGGAAAGAGTTCCATCGATAACAGCGATGGGGAAACCCGTATTCAACTCCGACAAAAGCATAATGCCTGTCACATTCTGCATACCTTTGAGCGCATTGGTTGGGAAGACAGACACCCATTTCATACCACATACCTTTTCGTTAATAAGCGTTGCAGGCATACAATTGATACGGTTCTGAGAAACCTCATCAAATATCTGAGAGATCTTATCTGGCATAATGATGTCACCAGCAAGATATTTTCTGAACGAGTCCTCAATAATGCCATAGATGGCATCTGCATTACCCTTGAATATGGCAGCCACATCTTCCTGACTGATAGTTTTAATAACAATGTTACTCATAATATGGTAATTCTTTGATTTTGTTTTATAAAAAACTAGTCCTCATTATACTTGTATTATGTTATTAACCAAATTATTTCCGTTAGCGTCAAGGACCTTGTAAATCGATTGAATATCTCTTATAATACTATTACGTTCTACGTCTGTTTTATATATGAAATGGAACAGACATACAACCTGACCAAATGAACCAGTCTCTACAATAGTATCACCTACATTTTTTTGATGTGGGATTACAACAATCCTATCAGGGTACTTATTCTTAAGCTGTTCCAAACCAATTTCTTCTACTATTGTACCATCATGGCAATGCACAGCATATATACAATATGAAAACCCAGACTTAATGTTTCCTGGTATGAGTGATCTAAAACCGTATAACTGGCTGTCACCAGTTGTTGCATAATACATGTCAGCAAAGAACTGGTTGATTCCGCTCAGATAGTCAACAGAATAGAACGAAAATGAGCCTCCATACCTATAGCCTACTTCGTTGAAATAAAAATCTTCATCATTTTTGAATATCTCAATCCAAATTGTTCCTTCTTTAATACCTATTGAGGAAAACAAGTGTCTAATCTTTTCTTCATAACGTTCTTTAAAAACTGACTCTGATATACTTGGACATGTGAATAAACCAGCAACATAAGAACCTTGTCTTTCATATCTTACGGGTATTTTGTCCTCACTCATAACAAAGTGCATCTCTCCTTTACTAAAGGAGAAGAATACAACCAAAGCATGGTTATTAACAAATTTCTCACATATCACAGAACCCGTAGGGGAACATCCTGCGGCAAGGCGATACCCTCTTTCTAACTCCTCTGCATCATGACAGACAGAAAAGCCATTGCTGCCACTACCATCAGTTGGCTTAGTAATAACTGGAAAATCTATTGGAGGAACTGAATGATCAATATCATTGAAGTTTATGTCATATTGGGGGACAACAGGTAATCCATGTTCAATACATAGTTTCTTGAATTGACTTTTATCCTGCAAAATATCCCACTGTTCTTTTTCACAATAACATGGTAAACCCAGCTGATTAATCCATACACAGGCATGAGAAACAATAAACTCACTACCACCCATATAAACGCCATCAAACTTGTGCTCCCTAACAAAAGGAATCATGACTTCTGGATCGGTCGTATCTACTCGGTAGTACTCTTCAACAATATCGTCCAAAGGTGCTGGATAGAGACCTGCAAAATATAATCTAACACCATAATAATCAGCGAATGACTTAATTAAATTTTTCCAAACGCTACTGCCAAGAAGCAATAGACGTCTTCCTCTAATATCTTGCATATTATTATATTTCAAATAGTTATTTTATGGTCAGAACAATAAATGATATAGCCAGAGTTTGACGCCTCTACATTACCTATGACATCATCAAATTCATCCCTAACTATAGTATTCTTGATGCACCAGCTGGCTGTCTTAGCTTCTTCAAACAATGATTTTAATCGTTCGTTCTGCTTACTGTGGAAATATATTCCCGTATAAGCCTTTTGGACGATGGGTTGAGGGTGGTAAATTCCTAAATGACATTCAATAGCAGCCTTGTAATAATCGAAACTTGTACTTAGTGGAGTAAGAATATCAGAAATATGATCTCCTCCACCTCGAGCTCCAACTTCAATAAAGTATATTTCGTTATCAATTATCTTAATCTCTAGATGAGCCATTCCACAATTCAGCCCTAACACTTCTAATATATCCCACGCCACTCTGTCAATTTTAGATTTCATCTCATCTGAAAGATTAGCAGGCTGATGATGAGCTATCTCTACGAAATGAGGAGGGCCTGCAGATTCCTTTTCAGTATACTGAATTACTTGATGTTTCCCTTTTCCATAGGATAAACATTCGATGGAATACTCCTGCCCTCTTTTCAAGTATTCTTCCACAAGTGCTGTTCCGTCAGATGAATTATCTTTTGCTTGCTGTACGGCACGTTTCAGATCTTCTTCATTATAAGCAATGCTAACGCCTCGTTTTCCACATGCATCTACCGCTTTTACCACAACGGGAAACACCACCGCTAATCCTTCTTGATATAGTTGGAATTCTGGCTGTTTTACCGATGATAATCGTGCAACTTTCGTTCTCATAAAATGCTTATTCTTGCCTCCGAACCCTTTAGCTACTTCATTTCCTAGAAGCTCAGCTTGATGGGCTACCCTTGCTGTAACCTCAGTAGTTAACTCACTGGAAGGCATGATACCATCAACCTTATATTCACGACATTTATCAGCCATGAAACCAATGTCGAATGAATTTTCCTCGATAAAGATGTCAACCATATCTTTTGCAATAGAGTCATTCTTAGCAAAAGCGAGAGTCAAAACACCCTTTTCTTGCGCCTTAGTGATAATAGGGATTGCTCCTTCGCCAGCTCCGATAATTGCCAACAATTTCTTATCCATATCAATCAATCATTTAGACATCTTTCAATGATAGCTTTTTCATATTTTCCAAAAGCATCCTCAATGATTCCACAACTATCTGCAATTAATATCAAGTACCCATACCTATTGAGACTGGAGGTAATTCTATTTATTACATCACCTTGCTTTAAGCTGAAATCAAAATTCACCACATGTGGCCATCCTTTCACAATGCTTATATCAGGTGCATGCTTAATTATAGTTCCTTCTTCAAATGCAAAGAAACGGACACCAGCGTATTGGACAAAATGGGGCTGAGGATGGATGGCTTCACCTAACGACATGAGAAGTAGCTCATCTTCCATATTCACGCCTGTTGATAGAGGAGTTAGTGTAGAGGTGATGTAATCACCACCCAAACGCGGACTAGTCTCGATAACAAAGACTCCTCTATCGTTGATTTTCAGTTCGGTATGCGATGGGCAATTTTCAAAACTGAGAGTGTTGGCTATCTTGGTAACAATCTCACGAATCTTCTGCTTGTTCTTCTCAGAGATATTGGCAGGCTGGATATGGCCAAGTTCTACATTATATGGAAATTCTGTTGTTCTCTTTTCTGTAAATTGAATAACCTCACTCTTACCATCATAATGCAAACTTTCTATACTATATTCTGGCCCTTCAATGAACTCTTCTACAAGGACGGTATCCAAATGACTATTCTGCAAGGCTTCTTCTATAGATTCCTGAAGTCCTTCTTTTGTTCTGCAAAGCTTCACCCCTCTGCTGCCTGAATTGTCACGAGGCTTACAGATTATAGGGAAATACAGGTCATTCGCCTCTTCTGCATTATGAATCAGCCGTCCTCGTGCACAAGGTATGCCACCTTCAATGAACCGCTGCTTCATTTGGAACTTATCCGTGCTCCATTGAGCTGTTTCAACGGAATAAAAGGGAAATCCATATTTCTCTGCCACTCGTGCCATCATAACGAGAGGCTTATCAGTAGCGGCAGTTACAATAGCATCGATACCCAATTTCTCCACAACAGCACAGGTGCCTTCGTAGTCCTGACCACCAACAACCTCAAAGGCATCCACACAGTCCCTGCAGACTGCATTCTCACATGGATCTATACCTACTGTATATAGTCCCATCTTTTTAGCTCGTCCAATGATGGATTCTTGCAATGGACCTACGCCAAAGACGAGGACAGCTTTCTTGCCTTTATGCATTTATTTGATTTCTTTTACTGCATTCTCGAAGCTATCGCAAATGAAATCCACTTGCTCTGCTGTCAATGCGGCATACATAGGGAGGGTTATCTCGTTGTCAGTAACATATTCTGTCTGTGGAAGCACAGCACCTGAATCTGCGAAGGTAGAGAACTTATGGGCAGCAGGATAATGGACTGAGGTCTGAATGCCCGCTTCATGGATGTACTCGCGAATCTTGTTGCGGCGTTCCTTGGTGCTGTTGAGAAGCACAACAGGCATGATATAGTTGCTGACAAACTCCGTATTGTCTACAAATGGAACAGCAACTCCTTCCATCTTGCTTAAACAATCAACATACTGCTGGCGAACCTTGATACGTGTATCCAAATCACCAGGTAATTTCTTCAGTTGCTCTATAGCTATAGAGGCACGGATATCATCCATACGGAAATTATAACCCAAGCAAGTGATGTCATACTCTGTAGCATGACCGCTGGCCCTCTGATAACTCATGGTGCTCATGCCATGACTGCGGATAAGTCGAGCCTTGGCGGCATATTCCTCATTGTTGGTGATAAACATACCTCCCTCACCCGTGGAGATATTCTTGTTGGAGAAGAAACTGAAGGAAGCACAATCACCAATCGTGCCGAGCTTTCTGCCCTTATATTCAGACAAAGGACCATGACAGGCATCCTCTATGACTTTAAGATTGTGTTTCCTTGCTATCTCCATAATCTCATCCATTTTGCAGGGAAAACCTGCCATGTGGACGACAACAATACCCTTTGTCTTAGGCGTAATCTTGTGCTCAATGTCGACTGGGTCTATATTGATGTGATCAGGCCCAACGATATCCGCAAAGACAGGTGTCGCACCTACGTAACGGATACAGTTGCATGAAGCTGCAAAAGTCAGCGATGGGCAAATGACTTCATCGCCAGGACCAAAACCACACACCATGCAGGCCACATGGAGGGAATCTGTACAATTCGACATGCTGACTGCGTATTTTACACCCCACATATCAATGAACATCTGTTCAAGCTCAGCATTCTTAGGACCGGTAGAGATCCAGCCGGATTTGATGGTGTCATAGGCTGCCTGAGCCTCTCTCTCATCAAAATTCAGATTAAAAAGAGGAATTTTATATCCCATAATTATTATATGTTTATCTTATTTACCATAAAATATCTCCAAAGCCCATAGAGCATGTCTGCTTCCACAATAGCTTCTGATCTTATCAATTCTAACAGCTCTTCTTCCGACACTTCCAGCACAGATATGTCTTCAGTTATATCCAAATGCTGAATGTCTGTCTTTTTAGCCTTCTTTGCCACATAGCAATAACAAAAGTTCGTCATCGCACTAGCATTGGGAGCGGACTTGCACAGACAAGTCCAGTCATCGCTGCTGTAGCCCGTTTCCTCGAGAAGTTCTCTTTTGGCAGCATCCAGTGGATCCTCCCATTTTTCTACTTTGCCGGCACACAACTCATAGCATTCCTTCCCAATTCCATGACGGTATTGCTTCTCGATGACATATTTCCCTTCTGGAGTCTGGGCAATGATACATACCCAATCAGGATATTCCAAAACATAGAAATCATCAAGCTCTGTTCCATTGGGAAGTAGAACATGATCCTGGCGGACATTCATCCAAGGAGTCTTGAGAACATATTTCTTATCGAGGACTCTCCATGAAGCCATAACCTACATCTTCTGATCCAAATTCTTCCCCTTCTCCTCATGCTCGAAGTTGGGGATGAACTCCTTGATGGCTGCCACAACCTCAGCCTTCGTGAAATCCGCTTCAGCAAAGATTCCCTCCAGTTTCTCAAAGAAAGAATCTATTTCTGACATAGGGCGACGGATGGTCTCCTCGACAACACCCAAAGAAAGGAACCTGCCCATATTGACCTTCTCACCAGGAATATAGAATTCCTCATATGCCTTCTCGCCAGTCGTGTCACTCCTAAAATAGACAACAGGATAAGTTCCACTCTCGAAACCCATCTCTGCAGCATAACGCTTTGCCTCAGAATCATCATGACACTCTACCTTCTCGAAACCTTGAGCCCTGATGAAATCATCGCAGATATGCGAGAACGTCAGCATCTGATCCTCGCCAAGCTTGGGGAAAAACACTTCGCCTCCCCTTCCTAAAATACAAGCCAGCATACATATTTGACCACTCTCCTCTGGACTGACAAAGTAGCGTTTAACGTCGCTTGGAGCTGCCAGCGGCTGTTTCTTCTGCAAACGATGAATCCAACCATCAGGAAGCGAACCATTGCTGAAAGCCACATTGGCAAAGCGGGCAGTTGTCACCTTGAAGTATTTGTTGTAAACCATCACCAGATCTTCCATGATGCGCTTAGAGGCTCCCATGATGTTCACAGGGTTGGCAGCCTTGTCAGTCGACACACAGAAGAAATGCTTGGGAGGATACACTTTCAGCAAATCCATCAGTTTCTTAGCCTTGATGTCGTTGTTCTCAATAAGAGCCTGGACACTATAGCGGTCCTTCTCCGATCGTACATGCTTGTGTGCTGAGAAATTGGCAACGATATCAAAGCCCTTCTCCTCGCGGAAAATGCGCTCAAAGATGGGGTCTGCAAAATTCAGCGTATAGCAGCGGAACTCATCAGGCACATAGAGCCCGTTTGTGCTGCGAACATCCCTCACCAGCTCCGCCAGCCCATTTTCATTGAGGTCAATCACTACAATACTTCTGGGCTCGAAACGCAGTACAGCCTTGATGAAACTGGAACCAATGCTTCCTGCCCCGCCAATCACACATACTTTCTTGTCTTTAATCTCTCGACTAAGAACATCCCTATTCGCCTCTATATCTTCAGAAAACAGACTAATTGAGCGAGAAGTGACATTTTCTGAAATAAATCTATCGAGATTAAACATAAACCACAAAATGTTTAATAATACAAGTACTTATCATTTTAGCCTCTCAAACATTAGTCAATTATGCAATGAATTTAATTGACCATATATGTCTTACTTTTTCCCCACTCATAAACCATATCAATATTAGGACAAGGTATTCCATGCTGATGAGCCAAATCATGAATTGCCCTAAGGCCATAAGGAAAATCTTCTGTAAAATATCTACTATTGAAATCTGGCACCCAGCCTCCTTCTACCTCTTTCATGGGAGAGAGTATGGTTGAGAGGGATTTTATACTATGCAGTTTTGCTGTCATAGAAGGAGCATCTGTTGACTCATAATGAACCAACATAGTTTCTATATTGTCTGTATTTACATGCAATGCGTGAAGTAGATCAAAGAATTCTGCATCCATCCTTATCTCAAGTTCTGATGCTTCATCTGTCCACTCTTTATAGAAAAGGCTGCATCTATCGAAAGGCATCCCATTCCAATCTTTCCACATAGTATACAATCGTCCTGTATGTAGAATAGGATTACTATTACTCAGAGTCACTTCATAAAAAGTATCCACCAAAGAAGTCTTCTCTCCGAAGAGTCTCTCTATCTCACAACGGAAATTCTCTCGATCCTCCACATTCTCCACTGCCATAAACAATTCTGGACGATAACCAAGCAGGTTTGCTTCCTTCCCATATTCAACCACACGCGATATGTAAGGAACACGTTGAAATCCGAATAGTTTTGTTTTCTCTGGAAGATGATTATGGCAGAAAATGAAGAAACCTGAATAGGCAACTACTGTTCCCAGAACTGTTTTCTCTGAAAGATATGGCTTGATCTCTAAAATAGTCTTCTCAACCAAGAAAGAAGGAAGGCACAATAGAACAATGTCACTCTGAGGAATCAGATCTTTTGGATTGCTTGAGATAGCCTCAAGTTTCCCTTCCAAGGTAACACCTTCAGGAGTATTAATTTTAAAAGAGTGATTCCATCGCTCTGGATGATTGGTTAACATATTTACCATCACCCCCTGGCGGTTTGAGAGGATTCCTGCACACGTGTGCCCTAAACCACCTCCACCACAAATCGTTATAATCATTAATTACTCTTTTTAATTATCTTCCAAATTATGTTCTCCTCAGCATAAGCTAAATCGTCGACATCGTCTATCTCATACCACCAGAGATCGTCTAGTCTCAGAACGTATACCTTGCGAATTTCCTGGGACATAGTGAGCAACTCATATTCGTATCCCAACTTAGGCTGTTCCTCTGCCTTTTTTCCATAATCCTCACACATAAGACGGAAAAATTCATTGGATAGCTTGTGGATTCCTACCAGTTCACCCTTAGCGTCCAACTCACTCTCCACTGTCGAGCATCGAGTCAATCGATTTCCTTCACCATATTCCACATAGTACTGATCCTGGAACTTCGTGACTGGCGTAATGAGCATAATATCAGGTTCTGGACTTTCAAGGAGCGAGAGGATAGCTTTTTTCTCGTAAACCAAGTCGGATTCCAAAAGGAGGAAGTCATCATTGCCTATTGCCTCTCGACAATTATATAGAGTATACATGCTGTTCGTCTCTGCATAACGGGGAGAATATACACATTCTATTTGAGGATATTTCTTGGCAAGTTCTTCGTATTTCTCTTTCAGGTGACCTGTGCCAATGATGATGCGCTCTATGCCACAATCTAACAATGTGCGTATGCTGCGCTCTACCATCGAGATGCCACCACATTCGATGAAACCTTTTGGCATCAGCTCTGCCATCCATCCGAAACGGATACCCAGACCAGCTGCCAT
The DNA here is from genome assembly GCA_017427185.1 of Bacteroidaceae bacterium. GTDB lineage: Bacteria > Bacteroidota > Bacteroidia > Bacteroidales > Bacteroidaceae > Physcousia. Next base: position 60,300 of record JAFRTJ010000010.1, read on the forward strand.
AATCACTGCTGTCTTTGTCATTTATCTTTTTGTGTTTTCTTTGTTCAACTTTTTTTATTCAATGAAATATTTCCTCTGGTGAATGGAGAAGACAAATCCTATCGTTATCCATACTACCAGCATCCAATAGGATTCCTTTCCGAAATGCACTCCTATCAAACCTGGAATAGGAACCAATTGGAGTAGCACGAAGGTAAAGGAAAATAGCATACCCAACATCGTCATGATACGGATGAAAGTGGTTCCATCCCCATCCTGCCGCATGGTCAGATACGTACATGCAGCTGTAAAGAAGAAACCTATGGAGGCTCCAATGGAGGACATGTCGACAAACCATCCAAGCGCCTCACGGCCTAGAATCGGACCTGACAGGGAAACCAAGATACAAAAGACCAGCGCATTCCTAGGGGTATGATGACGAGAATCTATACGCGAGAATATTTGGGGCAGATATCCATCGCGCCCCATGGAATACATCAGACGACTGGAAGCCAGATAGAATCCCATAATACCTGAGAGGACTGCACATGATACTGCCACACCAATGAGAACTTTACCAAATGTGCCCAACAATTCCTCTGCCGCTATCAGCAGAACCCATTCGCCTGCCATCACTCGCTCAGGCCAATTAACGACTGCAGCTGCTGCAACCGTATTGTTGGCTATATAGACAAAGGCACCAAAGAGGATGGCTATAACCATGATGAATATTACTTTTCTGAAAGACACCTTGAATTCCTCGGCTGCTTGAGGAATAGTCTCGAAGCCGACAAAGGCCCAGGGTGTGATGGCAAAAGTAGCCAAAACAGAGGAGACGATACCCAACGAGCCCACTTTGGCGAAAGTACTTATCTCTGCACCACCAACCTGGGCTGCCAACGCAGCTGCCCGATCAAATCCCCAAACTGGTTCCATATTGATTATACTGGCCTTGCTATGGAAGATGGCCGATACAGTCAGGATAAAAACAGATAAGGCCAGAAGCGAGGACAGTAGAGCTTGCACAATACCTGCCTTCCTGACTCCCCAGATATTCAGTATGCCAAACAGAATAAGGATACCCATAGCAAAAAGCATCTCACCCATCCATACATCAAAACCTGACACAACATAGTGAAAACCGAATTTCAGGAAGTCCAGATTGCCGTCAAGTCCATCTACTATTAGACCAATGGCTGTGGAGTTCATTGGAACATTCGACAGATAGGCAGCCAGAAGGAACCAGCCACAGATATAGGCAGGAATCTTGCCGAAACAGCTTTTTGTGAAATTGAATTCTCCTCCAGCTCTTGGGTGCTTGGGAACCATATAAGCGTAACTGAATGCCAAAATAACCATCACCACGGCACCCAGCAACATAGCTATAGCGGTCCCATAAACACTTGAATTGGGAAGGAACTTCTTGCCTGGATTGATAAAAGCTCCCCACCCGATAATACACCCAAAGGCCAATGCCCATACATGAAGAGAGGATAGCTGTTGCGTTAAACGCGGGTTCTTGTGTTCCATTATCTTTCCTACTGTCATTTGGCTCCCTGTTCAATCTCCCTAAGGGCTGCTATCAATCTCGTATTGTCGGAATGGCTGCGCACAGCCAAACGCATATACTGTCCACTCTCAAGACCTGATTTCTTGGAACAATTGCGGGTTAGTATATTATATTTTCTCAGCAACTTCAATACCAATTCGAAAGAAGTATAAGGCGGAAGTATCTCGCATAAGAAATAGTTGGCTTGAGAAGGCATCACTCGCATGAAACTGATCTGACGCAACTGCTGTCCGAAGTCCTCACGCTCAGCAATGAACTTCTCACAGGCAAGCTTGTAGTCCTTTTCGTATTTGTTGAAAATCTGCATAAAAAACTCGGCAAAGGAATTGATGTTCCATATGCTCACCTTCTGTTTCAATTGGGTGATGAGCTGCGTGTCAGATGAACATAGAATGCCTAAGCGGATGCCTGGTACCCCATAGCTTTTGGATATACTCTTCATCACCACTAAATGGGGAAAAGACTCCAGAATACTATCGTGGAGCAGAGTGTTGCTCGCCCACCCTATGCTGAAATCCACAAAACTCTCATCCACAATCAGTCGAGTTCCTTTTCCCTCAGCCCATTCAGCCAACTTGAGAACATCCTCAAAGGGAATGAAGTTTCCTGAGGGGTTGTCTGGATTAATCAGGATGATATTGTCTGCATGATGTACAGCAAAGAAATCCATCAAATCCTGAGCCGTATAGCGGAAATCCGCATTCTGAGGGAAGAAGGTGACCAAATCTGACTTCTCGCGACGATTGGGATATTCCTCAAAAGTGGGACGGATAATTCCCAAGGTGCCTGGTAGAATCTCCATCAAGGCCTTTATCAATTCAGCTGCCCCATTGCCCGGAATGATATAATCCTCCTTCACACCCCAGCACTTGCTCGCCAACAAAGAATTGACTTTCATCCCAGAAGGGTATTCTGCAATCAAGGTACGGAAATTGGCCTCCACCTCATCGATGATGCGAGACTCATTGAAATAAGGATTCACCAGGTAGCAGTAATCCAGCATCTGAGGAAACCGCCAGTAGCCTCCGTACCTCCCATAGTACTTGCGCTGAACGTCTTTCTCTTCAGCAAACAGAGCCTCCGCAATATCCAAATCCTGTTTGTCGTCTATCTCATACCATTTCTCGTGAGTGATGGGAAGAGCCTTCAGGTCATGACTGTTGAGGAAACTGATGATACGCAGCACATTCTCGTAGTACTCATTGTTACCCACAGACTTAGTGTAGGCCTCCAGAAAAGGAACATATTTGGTGCGTGAGAATTCCTTAGAGAACTTATAGATGTTCACCGTCTTATAATACTGATCTACATTCTTGTAGTTGAAGGCAGCCTTTGTAATGAAGTTCACGATGTTGTTCTCCTTGTCAATGCACACCATCGTGCCATCCATCCAAGTCTCATATTTGGCCACAAGCGCCAAATTGGGAAAAGGACTCTGGAGCAAGAGATCAAACATTCCATCATCGAAAATCAGATCACTCTCAATTAGAAGCGTATCATCTTCTTGCAACTGCTTTTTGGCCAACGAAAGGGAGTAGATATTGTTGGTCTTGTCATACACAGGATTGACTAAATATTCTATCCGCAACCCATTGTATTCAGCGCCCAGATACTCCATCAAGGCCTTTCCCTCGTGACCAACGACAATAACCACACGAGTAAGGTTGAGTTTGGAAAGTTGACCCATAAGACGATCAATGAGTCGCGTACCATTGACAGCAACCATGCATTTCGCATTATTTTGGGTATATTCCTTAAGTCGTCTGCCCAAACCGGCAGCCAAGATTATTGCTTGCATTTGTTTAAATTCCAGGAATTTTTGAGAGAAATACATACCATTGGATCCTTAATGCTAATGTAAGGAGCTGAGCATCAAGTAATTAACCTGCAGTTGACAGGATTTTCCAGAAGGTATGTACACGTTAATGAACCTTTTCGTATACTTTCAACTGCCAAAGATAGGCATTTTTTTTGGAATGATGAAATGTTTTGCGGTTTTTCAGGCCTAAAAAGTAGTTTTATACGCTACACGTCGAAAGGGAAAAGACAACACGTTGAGTTTGCGATTTCAACGTGTTGACTTTGCCAATTCAACACGTTGCCTTTTTAACCCTCTCCAGACACAGAATCCGGATGAAAGAAAAGAAGACTCAAATGCGACAGGAAGAAAATGAAAGAAGTAAGTCACGCGCGTACATTATATATAATATAGATACCGTCAAACGCAAACTATAATCAAATCAACTGATATGACACAAATGGAAATGGATGACAGGATGCTACAGAAGAAAGAACAGCATGCAAGATAAATGTTGGCACGTTTAGCACATATTTATAACAAATAACGTCTTATCTGGTCACTAATTGCAATAACATAAGGTTCGGTATTGCAAATAGTTGCGTTCGTTTAATCTACCACAACTTTAACAATTAGTGCAAAAAAGACCAAGATTGAAAAGAAAAGTTGGGATGTTTTGCACCAAGACAAACATAAAATAAAGAAAACCAGCGAATTACGTTAGGTTATAAACAACAAAATCTAAAGTTGGAAACTTTTGCACTTTAAGTATCAAACAGTTACATTAGTTGGTGACTTTTACACCTAAATGCTGCAACTGAATGATTATCATGTATTTAAGCACATTAAACAAAGTTGGAAACTTTTGCACAAAACACTAGCAACACCCCTACCCCAGCCCATCAAAGAAACATAAAAACCAAAGAAAAAAAAGAAACCAAAAGGTGACAAAAACCCAACATTTGATACACATACCACCAAAAGAACGATAGAAATGTTGGGAACTTTTGCACCTGCAAAGCTAAGGCGCTGAAAAACAGAGTAAATGCAATCATTGAAAACACGCAAAAAAGGAATCTTGGGATTATTTACACCCAATGTTGGTAAATTATGTACCAAATCTTGGGAACTTTTACACAAAATGTTGGCAATTTATACACCCAATGTTGGTAAAACATTCACCATCCTATCCGTAACATATTGAAAAACAACAGATAAATTAGTACTATATATACATACTATGATATCTTTATATAAAAGGAAAAGATCGATAATATTTTTAAATAATAATAATCAATCCTAATCAAATAATAAAATATAAATATGATAATATATAAAGAATCCCAACTATCTGAAAACCAATTAAAAAAGAGTTGGGTGGTGTAAAAGTTCCCAACTCTTGGTGCTAAAAATCCAAAGATTATGTGTAAAAAACAACAACTTTCAGTTATAAAAAACAAAACATCAGGTGCATAGATTCCCAACACCAGCTGATTCAACCACCAATCTTGTATGCTAACACAGCATCTTCGCCAAAGGCTGCAAAGAAGCCATGAATAATAGACTTGATGAGATGGCTTTCGATATGCTCAGCCACGATGCGCGAGGGAGTAAGGATAGTCACCTTGTTTCCTTCCACTTGATAAAGCTTGAGGCAATCCAACCAGGTCAGATAGTCCTGGCTGCTGACAGCATCCTTCGCCAGTTCAAGGAACATCTCGAAATGAGCCTGATCCTCTTCTGTGAAGAGTTTCTTGGGTTCGAGTTTTGCTGCTGGTTCCGCAATGGTCTCCCCTATCACCTCAGCCTCTTGAGGCTTGAGTGACTCAATCAAGTTATGGAGTGTCTGGATGACATACGATTTCACGCTTCGAGGCTTGTACTTCTCCACTTTTGCCTTGAGAGCCATGATTTCCTTCTCCACGCTGGGTTGAATGTCCTCTGTAATGGAGTCGTAGAGGTTTTTCACATCAGAACGTGTCAGCCCGTACTCGTTCATCAGGATGGTTTGGTAGCGAGTGTTGGCTTGCTTCTTTTGCGTCTTCTTGCTGCGCTGCATACCCATGTCAGAAAGCTTGATCTGGAAGTAGATCTGATCAGGATTGCCACGTTTGCGGAAACCGTTGTATCGAGGCTCATAGGTGAACGTGATGTCAATCTGATTGTCAGCCACGAGTTTGTCCATCTCTTGCTTGATAGGCTCCATGACTGCCCTGCAGAAGACGGCGTATTTGGGATACTTGTCCTCCTTGACAACCTTGCGGTCCTTGTCCCACTTCAGGATTCCCAGGTATTCCTTTAACTCGTTGTAATCCACCAATTTATGTCCAACATCCTTGTACTTCGAGAGATAGATGTAGAGTCGTGGTGTGCGTTGTTTTCGGCAGATGGATACGATTCGTCGCAGGTGCTCAACATAGCCGAGTCGCATGTTGAAGAGTTGGTCCACATTGTCGGCAAGCATGAAGACACGAACCATTCCTTTGCGTCGCTGCCCGCTTTTGTATTTGTAACCAGACTTATCAGCTTTCTCGCCAGATTTGGGAAGTTCTATCTTGGAGAAGATGTTGGCGTGTACGATGGATTGTTCGCCCGTTTCCTCGTCAGTCTTCTCGTAAGTGGCTGCTACAGAGATCATTTTCTCGCAGGTGCGGTCGAATTCGTCGTAGGCATCAGGTCGGATTTCCAGGTCAGTCAGAGGGATTTCAATCTTGATTTCTCCCTTGTTGAGCTCTTCTTCAGTAAAGAGGCTGTCCGTTTGCTCCACTCCCATTTGCTTGCGCTTGAGATACCCATTGATACGATCCTGAAGTGCGCCCACAAGGTTGACCATAAGGTTGCTCTCCATCAGCGTGAAGTCCCCTCGAATCTGAGCATAAGCGACAGGATTCTTCACCCAATCGTCTCGCTTCAGATCCTGTACGAGGAGGTTGTTGTCCGCTATCTGAACGTCCTTTTTCTTCTTTTTGTTTTTCTTTGCTTCCATACAGAACGCAGGTCCCCTACCCTATTGATTTCTAAACGATTAAACCCATTGAGAGCGCTGTCTCATAGTTGGTGGAAGTCTCAGGATAGTTCTTGTCGAGCCATTCCACGCATGCTCGATAGATAAGACTGTCGATGGATACGAAGGGATCTCCTTCCTGACGCTGTCTGTTGAGTCTTTTCTTGATATGTTCCAGTCGCCAGAGAGTCTTTTCATCGAGTCCCACGTTGCGGAGACTGTTGCGCTCGATGGCTACTGGTACGGGTTTGCGACCTTTTTTCCCCTTTTTGGCAGGTTCTTCAACGATGGGTGCTGTGGAAGGTTCTGCGGTCTCTATGGGGGCGTTCTTTGCCTCCTGGATTACGTCTTGTGCTGTTTGCATGGTGTCTTGCAGTCCACCAAATCTACTCTTTGCCATATTACTTTTCTATTTTTTTGATGAGTTCTTTTGCTAGTTTCCTGTAATCTTCTGCTCCATTGGATTCTGGAGCATAGTCAAAGATGTTCATTCGGCGGGCAGGTGATTCTGCCAGTTGAATATTCGTGCGTATGCGTGTCTGGAAAACTTTGTCAGGGAATGCCTTTTCCATCTGGCGAAGTGCCTCTTTGTGGAGGGAGAGACGGCGGTCATATCGACTGAGCACATAGCCAAGAATCTCGAGTCGAGGATTGAGTAACTTCTTGACTTCCTCGTACTTAGCAGTAATGACTCCCATTCCGTCCAATGCGAAAACCTCGCAGTTGATGGGGATGATCAGATAATCGCTGGCATACATCGTGTTGACGGTCACTAAGCCGTTGTTGGGAGGGCAATCGATGAGGATGTAGTCATAGAATGAATTCACTTCGTCGAGCGCGCGCTTAAGCAACATTTCGCGGCCTGTCCGACTTACAAGTTCCTGTTCGCTGTTGTAGAGCGATGTGGTAGCTGGCACATAGTCGAAGCTGTCGTCGTGGTCGTTCTCCATGAGGATGGTTTCCTTGATGTCTGCTGTACCAGCCAGGACTTCATAGAGTGTGTTCACTTTGTCCTTTTCCATTCGGAATCCCATCATGCGGCTCGAGTTGCCCTGAGCATCAGCATCCACAACAAGTACTTTTCGCTTCATCATGTGGAGTGCTTTCGCCAGGTTTACGGTAGAAGTGGTCTTCCCTACCCCACCCTTAAAGTTCAGAAATGAGATTGTAATAGCCATAAAATCTGTTTGTTTCGTTGATTTCTGTGCAAATATATTCTTTTTATTCGATTATATGAACATATTTTGTATTAAAAAATGTTTATACGTTAATTTTTTCATGTCGTTACATGTTCATTTATGTATATTTTCATACTTTATTTGTTCATATTTTATTTATTAATATATTTACATAAAAATATTTCATATATAGTTATTATAACATTAATATATGATTACGTCAAAATGTAAATACATGAATAATATTACATACGAATATGTGAATATTTTATCATGTAAAAATATGAAAATATAATCGAGATTCAAGTGTTGCTTCAATACGAAAGAAGGGTTGGAGCAACGTGTCGTTCTTGTTCGAATTTCCGCTCGAAAGGAATAAACACACGAATACATAATCATGCAAACACATGTTCACATAAAAATGTCACAATGTATAAATGTAATTATTTATATATGTAATCACATGAAAACATAAATATATTTTTATATGAAAATGTCTTAGTGTGTAGATTTGGAAGGATAAAAGCTTGATTTTATTTTCGAGGTAACCAAGTGCAGACATGGAGTCCGCCCCAACAATTGACAGATGCATAGTCCACCATGTGGATTTTTCCCTCGGATGTTGGAACCATAAATTCCATGCGGGTAGAGGTTAGGGTAGGGGAGACAGGTTTTATCTTGACATTCCCTTCCTTATCAGCCACTATGTGAACAGAATCTGCATAATGTCGATCGATATTTTCATCGCGAGCCAGTACGATGGGGCCATACTTTAGTGCTTGGAAGTTGTCTCCAGCACGATTGCTTCCATGAGGGGCATCTATCAGTTGACATCTCATGGGGAAATTGATCTCCAGTTTCTCTGCTCCATTCCATGTTCGATGAATGTCGAGATAGGTGCCAGGAACAGCTCCTTCGATTTTTTTGCCGTTCACTATTATCGTAGGATTCTTTGTCCAGTATGGGATTCGTATTTTTAGTGTGAAGGCCTCTGTGCGTGCGAGATTAACCTTCATTCCTATGTTGCCCGTTTGTGGATAATCAGTTTCTATCTCGAGTATAACATCCTGTCCCTGAGGAGTTTTTGCAGTTGCACGAGCTGCGTTGAACAGGTTGACTACTGGACCTTCCTTTGAATTCATGACAGCCACGAAAGGAATGTAAGCCAGCCCCATAGGGCCATTGAGGTTGCAGCATGTGACCATGAATCCATTGAATTCCCATCCCCAACCAACATTAGTCACTTTGCGCCCATTCAGCAGATTGACATAGCTGAATCCCTCGCCAGAAGGCATCATGGCACCAAGCAGGCCATTATAGATGTATTTCTCTATCTCATCAACAGTACTGGGGTCACCTGTCAGACGAAGGATTTGGCTGCAGAGTTTCATCCAAGTCACTCCCACGCAGGTCTCCATCATCCGCTTAATGTCAGGGTTCGTTTGCTCCAAAGCAGTATCGTCCCACGCCTCGCCATAAACGCTGGGATGATAAGGTTGGTCTCCACCTGCATTTCCGATGATAGTAATTTCATATCGACGGATGTTCTGATAGAGATTCAAGACAGCTTTCTTGGCAAATTCACTCCCCGTAACTCGATGATACTCAACAAGTCCCTCGAATACAGACATCATTTCGTATGCCTTAGGGTAGGGGCCTCCCATTTCACGTGGTCGGACGTTGTCGTAGGCCTGCTGCAGAATGTTGTATCCTTCGGATGCGCCACTTTCCACGATGTAAGTGGCAAAGTCCAAATAGCGTTGGTCACCTGTCCAGTTGTAGAGTCTCATGAAGGGTTCCAGCAAGGTACTTGATTCAATATGATTGGGACTCCATCCAAGGGAAGTGATTTCAACCTTTGGTGCATGACCTATCTGACTGATGATACAATCTGCCTGTCGTCTCATGGCCTCCATTACTCGAGAGTCTTGTTCCACGTGACGGTAATATTCATCCAGTCCCAGCAGTACATATTTCCTTTCCCAAAGGTCTCCTCCAGGTCCATCTGGTTGATTCTCAACGGTTGCTGTGCTGATGCTCCCATTGCTTTTTGTGGTAGAGAGCAGATCATCCACAGCGCTTTTCATCGCAGATTTCAGACGGGGATCATGAGTATAACGATAGAACATGCAGCCTGAGCGAACAGCTTTGCCCCACATCTCACCTAGTGCGAACTGAGGATGTCCCCAGCGATAGGAATCCACGAATCTGGAATAGGGTAGGGCACCCAGATTCCAATGTTCTATGGAGTTTTGTATATCATTGTCTAAACCGCCTATCAGCTGAATCTGGCCTGGGGGTAGGGGAGTGAAAGTATCCTGAACCTGCATTGTCTGTGCAAATATCATGGAAAAGGGGATAAAACAAAGTCCTATCGCAGCAAAAGATTTCATTTTCATTGGGAGGTATTGTTTGATTGATGCAAATTTAGGAAATTATATTGGAAAAATTGTTTTTGCCACTGGAAAAAATGCATCTATTTTCTCCTGCTGCTTGCAATGATGGTTGTTAGTGCTAAGAAACGGAAGAGAATCGAGGAGGTTGATTCATAAAAGCTGTTCATGAACATTTATTTTGTTCTTTCATCCTCTCAGGAAATAGCATTTGCTATGTTTAATCGAAAAAAGTTTGCTTTTTTTTGCTCTCTTTCATAAAATTTTGCTAAATTTGCAAACGGTTTAGGCGCATAATGTGCCTGTGCGTACGAATGAAAGTCATGTTTAAAGCATCATATATCAAGTTAATCATTACAACATGCATGCTCAGTGCATCCGTTGTTTCTTTGTTTGCTCAAGACAGCCAGAAGCTGAAGGGTACAGTGATTGGAACAGAAGCATGCTACGATTATAATACGGGTAGCATCTCAACTACCATCAACACTCCAGCCAATGCTTTCGATGGCAATCTGGAAACTTTTGTTGCCACTTATTCCAACTCACATACTTGGGTTGGATTAGATCTGGGGACTCCTCATGTCATAACTCGAGTGGGCTGGTCTCCCAGGAATGCCAGCAATGGTCCCAACCGTGTGGTGCTGGGCTTATTCGAAGGTGCCAACCAACCTGATTTCATGGATGCCGTTCCTCTCTATCTCATTAGCGAGGCAGGCACCATAGGGGTGCTCAGTTATGCTGACGTAAATGTTTCAAGGGGTTTCCGCTATGTCCGATATCTGGGTCCCAGTTCCTCACGAACCAACATCGCTGAGATAGAGTTCTATGGATACAAGGGTGAAGGTGACGACAGTCATTTCTATCAGGTGACCAATCTGCCCACCTTGTCGTATCACACTTATAGCGGTAATGAGCCTTATGATAAGGTGAATGAACTTGATGCCAACATGTGTTTGATTTATGATGACGGAACTCTCATTCAGGAATATCCAATTACGGCCCGTTTGCGAGGGAATGCTTCTACGGGATTCCCCAAAAAGCCTTATCGCATCAAGTTCAATGATGGCAAGACTCATCACATGCTGAGAGGAAGCAAGATGGAGAGTCCCGCTAAGGCAAGGAAATGGACGCTGATCAACAACTATGGCGACAAGACCCTGATGCGCAACATCGTTTCGTTTGAGACAAGTCGCCGCATTGGTATGGAATATACCGTCTGGTGTCAGCCTGTGGATGTGATCGTGAATGGTGAATACAAGGGATGTTATCAATTGTGCGACCAGATTACTGCCGATCCTTATCGTGTCCCTGTCACTGAGATGGAGCCAACAGACATCGAGGAACCTTTTGTAAGTGGAGGCTATTTGGTTGAGGTAGATGCTTATGCTGGCAGTGAGCGTTCGAAGTTCAGTAGCAAGCGAGGTATTCCTGTCACTATCAAAGAGCCTGGCGAGGATGAAATCGTTAGGGAACAATCCACATACATCAAGAATTATTTCGACTCGATGGAAAACCTTATCTGGAGCAGCAACTATACGGATCCAGAGACAGGTTATCGCAGCAAATTGGATCTTGATTCTTTCTTGAAGTACCTGCTTTTGGGTGAGTTCACAGGTAACACAGATACCTATTACAGTACATATATGTACAAGGAACGTTCCTCGGACTTGTTCTATGTGGGACCTGGGTGGGATTATGATTTGGCCTTCGATAATGATAATCGTACATATCCCGTCAACAATCATTCCGACTGGGTTTTCCGTACAGGCGGCTCGAGTGCCAGCGGAATGGTTAGTCTTGTGAATCGTGTCATGTCTGACCCCTATGCCGACAATCGTCTGAAAGAGATATGGGCAGAGATTCGTGATGAGAAACGCATTACAGTTGACGACATGGTTCATTATGTGGACAGTATGGAAGAGGCGATGGCAGCTTCTGCCAGACTTAATTTCCTGCGTTGGCCTATTTTGAATCAAAGGGTTCACCAGAATGCCTATGCATTGGGTTCCTATGATGAAGAAGTGGAAATGATCAGAAATTGTATTCGCGGTAGGGTAGAGTGGTTTGACAACAAATTAAACTATGGAGAACCCAATCCAGAAGATCCAGTTTCCAGCACCTATGACATCGCCACAGCAGATGACATGCTTGTATTCATGAGAGCTGTGAATAACAGAGGTCAAGTGGAGGCGATTGGTCGCTTGACAGCTGATATAGACATGTCGTCTGTCAGCAAATCTTTCACACCTATCGGCACGTCTGCCAGAATGTTCGTGGGAACTTTTGATGGGCAAGGTCACAAGATCACGAATCTCAGAATCACAGGTAATAATGACTTCACGGGTCTCTTTGGCTATGTAGGTGGCGGTGCAGTCATCAAGAATCTGATTTTGGATAGCAGCTGCAGCATCAGTGGTGGCAGTTATGTTGGATTGATTGGCGGCTCGAATGCTGGAGGTGTCGTTACGATGGAGAATCTGGGCAACGAGGGAACTGTGACAGCATCTGGCCGTAATGCAGGAGGAATCATTGGTTGCAATATGGGCAGTAGTGCAACCTTTGTGATCAACAACTGCTATGTTACAGGTAACATCAGTGGAGGGAACGAGTCAGGAACCCTCTCAGGATGGTTGGGAAATAATGCCATGATTACCAACACCTACAGCATTGCTACCATATCAGGAAACGATAATGGACGCTATTTCGCAAGGTATGGTTCTGAACCTACCTATATGAATTGCTATGATACTTATGGCTCTCCTGGATTGACCACTTGTACTTCATCACAGGCCTTGAGTGGCGAGTTGTGTTACCTTCTGAATGGAGGCCAAACTGAAAACGTTTCATGGTATCAGACGCTTAGTGTGGATATGTTCCCTGTCCCAATTGATACGCATGCCATTGTTTTCAAGACAGAGGATGGAACTTATACGAATGGGACATATACCTTTAATATCTCTACCCCTGCAGAATTGGCAACTTTTGCTCGTGTGGTGAATGGCGGTCGCATAACAGTAGGTGCAGAACTTACAGCAGACTTGGATATGACGGATATTACTATTGAGCCAATTGGAACAGAAAAATATCCTTATCTTGGTAACTTCGATGGAAATAACCATACTATATATAACTTAGAGATTTCCTCCAACGATAATGCTGTAGGTCTATTTGGCTATGTAGGTGGCGGAGCAGAGATACATCATCTTACCCTCGATGAGTCTTGCTCTATTTCTGGTGCTTCCTATGTGGGACTCATTGGTGCCAGTCAGGGAGAGGGAACCGTGACACTCTATAATTTGGGTAACCAGGGAAGTGTGACAGCATCAGGGAACCAGGTAGCAGGTATTATTGGCAGCAATCGTGGCACTTCGAACACCCTTTTGATTACAAACTGTTATACCAGTGGTAATATTATTGGAAAAAGCGAGACGGCTGCTATCTGTGGATGGTTGGGCGCGAGTGCCCAAGTCACGAATTGTTACAATTCTGCCACCATCACGGGTTATCAGTCTGGTCGTCCTTTTGGTCGCTACAGCGCTTCTAATCCAGCTACGTTCACCAATTGTTATGATTCCAGATATTTGCAGACCAGCATCACTAGAGCAGGTTCCGGTAAATTGGCCAGTGGAGAACTTTGTTATCTGTTGAATGGCAGCCAAAGTGAGGATGTGAACTTCTATCAGACCTTAGGAATTGATCATTTCCCTGTTTTGTCGCGACATGCTGTGGTGATGAATGAAGAGGAAGAGTATGTCAACAAGTTGGATTATGAGATTGAAGATGAACAGGATTTGATTGGATTTGCTACGATGGTGAATACAGGATTCCCCACGGCAAATGCTGTAGTGACACGAGACTTGGATATGACTGGTCTTTCTATGATTCCTATTGGTAACAGCTCGTATATGTATTCTGGCACTTTCGATGGTCAAGGTCATGTTCTCTCAAACGCAATCATAACGGGTGGAAATTATACAGGCCTGTTTGGTTATGTGGCTGGTGGATGCACCGTTCAGAACATGACAATGGATTCCTCATGCTCTATCACAGGCGGTGCTTATATAGCAGGTTTCATAGGTGGTTCCAATGGTAGCGGTGAGATTGTCATGAACAACCTTGGATTTGAGGGACGTGTGACGGGTTCTGCTCAGAATGCTGGTGGCATTATTGGTTGCAATATGAGTAGTGCGGCCACATTTATCCTTCGCAATTGTTATTCTACTGGTACCATTACGGGTGAACATGAATCTGCAGCCTTGAGTGGATGGGTAGGTAACAATGCTACCCTTGAGAACTGCTATAGTGTTGCTACGGTTTCAGGCATTGATGGCAACAATTATCTGTATCGTGGTACAGCAACTTTAGTGAATTGTTATGCTGTGACTGGTAATCAGGGATTTTGGATTTATACAGCTGACTTAAAGAGTGGTAAGGTATGTTATCAGTTGAATCAGGGTAATGCCACGAATCCTGCATATCGCCAAAACCTGTCAGAAGAGGGTGGGGATGATCATCCTGTTCTTTTGGCTGACCATAAGATCGTATATCAGACAAGTGACAAGACATACATTAATCTGGATGAAGTTCCTGAAGTGCCAGTCGAATCAATTGAATTGAGTCAAACAGACATTGTCATACGTGAGGGGGCCACATATTCTTTGAGTGCATCGATCTCTCCTGCCAATGCAACCAATAAGGTTCTTGATTGGAAGTCATCCGACGAATCAGTTGCGACGGTAAAGGATGGTGTGATAGTCGGCGTTGCAACAGGAACTGCTACCATTACTGCAAAGGCTGCGGATGAGAGTGGGGTAGAGGCCACTTGCAAAGTGACAATTCTTCCTTCAACCTATGAGATAGCGAATGCAGAACAGTTGATGGCATTCGCGAGTGCCGTCAATAACGGATCATCGGACTTGAATGCGAGATTGACTGCAGATATCGACATGACGGGTGTGGAATTTATTCCCATTGGCTCAGAGATGGAAACCTTCACAGGCACTTTTGATGGGCAAGGTCACACCATTGACCACCTGATTATATCATCAGATGATAAATATGTGGGACTGATTGGCGGTATCGGAGGAGGTGCAGTCGTTAAGAATCTCATTTTGGGGCCCAACTCAGCTATTCGTGGATATGCATACGTTGGGCTGATTGGATGCTCTTTCGGTTCAGGTACGATTACAATGGAGAATCTAGGCAACGAAGGAACTGTTACAGCTGCAGGTGGTGTCAATGCTGGTGGCATCATTGGATGCTGCATGAGCAGTGCTGCCACGTTCGTTATCAAGAACTGTTATGTGACTGGCGAGGTGGCAGGTGCTTCAGATTCTGCTGAATTAAGCGGGTGGGTCGGTTCAGATGCTAGGATTAGTAATTGTTGGACTTCATGCCAGATAGAAGGAGTGGAAGGTAACCATACGTTCTATCGTGGTACAGCTCATTCCCTAGAGAACTGTTATCAGGTTATTGGTGATCAGGTGACTCAGATTTCTGCTGATCAGGTTTCCGATGGTACACTTTGTTATTGGTTGAATGGAGAATCTTCTGTAGATCCAGTATGGTATCAGAAGTTGGGTGAGGATATGCATCCTGTCTTTGATTCTTCTCGTGGGATTGTTTATCTCTTAGAGAATGGGAAATATGATAATGATCCTAATGGGACAGGTCTCAATTCCATTAATATAAATAATGTACAGGCGATTTACAGCCTGGATGGCGTTAAGCATACAGAACTTCAGCGTGGAATCAATGTGGTTCGCCAAAAGGACGGAACGTTAAAGAAAATCAATGTAAAATAAAAAAACATGAGAATATTAACAACTTTTATTATTAACAAACAAACAAAGATTCACATGAAACACAAATTCTTGTTTCTGATGACTGCATTGTTTGCATCTTCTGTTTGGGCTCAGGTTCCTAAGGCAGATTTGCTGGATGTGGTCTTCAATGAGGATGGAACAGCCACAGACGTTTCAACCTCTCAGATGACGGTGGAATCTTTCGGTAGTCCAACTATCGTAAAGAGTGCCAAGTATGGAATTAATGTAATGTGCATGAAGAATGAGAGTTGGTCAAAGAATCCAAACTCATACTTCCGTGTAGATTACGAGGACAATGCCGACTATGTAGCAGCATTGGCAGATGGTCACACGCTGGAATGTCTGGTTCGTCCTTATTGGGATGGTGACTTGGCAGACGTGGAGTGCAAGCCATTCAGTTCTCATCAAGGTGGTGGTACTGGTTTCTTGATTTGCAAGAAGAGCGGTTCGCGTGGCAACGAGTTCACGTTCTTGCCCAATGTTACAGAGACTGGTTCAAGCACATGGCGTTGGGCCAACAGTGGTGTAGTTCCTCAAAAGGGTGTTTACTACCATGTAGTGGGTGTTTACGACAAGGCAAATGCTGTCGCTAAGATTTACGTGAATGGTGAGTTGAAAAACACCATTCCTGCTCCTGGCGAATATAAACTTGCTTCCGCTGGGAACAACAAGTTTATCATTGGTGGAGATCCTGGTCCAATCGACAAAGTTCAAGGTCTGGGTACAACCAGTTGGCAGGGAGATGTTGCTATGGCACGTGTCTATAGCGAACCTCTTACTGATGAGCAGGTTGCTGCTGTGTATGAGTCAGTAAAGGCTATGGATACGGGGTCTGTTGATCATCGTGACTTTGAGGGTGCCGATGGTAAATGGACATTCGAGAATGCTGACAAGCTGCTGAACCCCGCAGAAGGTATCCTTCAGCTCCAGCCAATATCTGTTGGTAAGTATAGCGTAAGCTTATGTGAGACGTTAGACGAGGTAGGCATTGTGGCCGCCGAAGGTCCCACGGCTGAAAACAAGGCTCTCTTTGTTCCGAAGAATGCTGGATTCATGTTGAAGCGTACAGATGATGCTCCAGCCACTAAGTCTTACACCATCATGATGGACATTATGATGGAGGATGCGGTTTCCTACAATGGCTTGATCCAGACAAACCAGGTTAACAGACAAGGCAACGATGGTGATTTGTTTATCTATCAAAATAAGATAGGCATGAACGCCATGGGTGGCTACTTTGGTGAGATAAAGGACAACACATGGTATCGTATCGCGCTGACTAACAGCGAGGGAGCAATAAAGGTTTATGTGAACGGCGAGAAAGTCATCAACAAAGAAACTAACGAAGGTCGCTGGGAGATTGATCCTTGGGGCTTCTATCTGTTCTGCGATGAAGACGAAGAGATGGCAGATACATACGTTGCTGAGGTAACATTCTGGGAGACTCCTCTTACCGATGAGGAAATCAGCGCATTGGGCGGTTTCAAGGAGGAAGTAGAGCTACAGAAGAACGAAGAAGGTATCTACGAGATTGGCACAGCAAATCAGTTTGCTCAATTTGCCAGCATCGTTAATGCTGGAGAAGTGGATGCCAAAGCAGTTCTGATGGCCGACATTGATCTGAGTGGTATAGACTTCACTCCTATCGGCAACAAGGCCAACCTCTATACAGGTACGTTTGATGGCCAGGGTCATGTTATCAGCAACCTCACTGTGACCAAGGGTGTTGATGCCGATGCAAGCATGGGCAGCGTAGCCGATGGTTATGTTGGCCTCTTTGGTGCAGTCACTGGCGGTGCAACCATCAAGAACTTCACCCTGAAGAACGCTAAGTTGAGCGGTAGTGCCTTTATTGGTGTTATCGGTGGTTCTTATGGAAGCGGTTTGGTTACTGTTGACGCTGTAGGCTTCGAAGGTGAAGCTATTGGTGAGCAACAGAATGTGTCTGGTATCATTGGCGTGAATATGGGTAGTTCAGCTTCTTTCAAGATCAGTAACTGCTATGTAACTGGTAAGATTGCTGGTGGCAAAGAGAGTGCTGCTATTACCGGTTGGACCGGTGGCGGCCAGAGTTCAATTACCAACTGCTGGAGCACAGCTGAGGTAAGCGGTAACGACGCAGGCAAAGCCTTCTATCGTAACGATGACACTGTATGGTCAAATTGCTTCAACCAGTATGGCGAGCAGGTTAATGGCATTCCCGAAGGCTCACTGGCTGACGG
>JAFRTJ010000075.1 GCA_017427185.1 Bacteroidaceae bacterium
CGGACTGGACAAGTGAATTCCCCTCGAACAGGGCTGGAGCCTATCTGTATGAAGGAATGATGGAAGGCTACATCCGTAACCTGAACACGAACTATCTGTGGAAGTACCGCCCCTATTATGAAACCCAAGATGGCTCACGCTATTATGGCGAGTGGACAGGTATCGACCCAACAAACACATCGTACTTTGAGCCTACCGTCCACACCTACGACAAGGTAGAAGTGAACGGCAACAGGGCGAGGGTGAAAGGCTATGCCATGCGTGGCTCAGACAACATCGTGAGTCAGGGCTTCAGATACTGGCGCAGCACAGAGAGTGCATCAAGAGCAAAACAGGTGGAAGCCGACGGACAGGTGATGTCCATCGAGCTGAAAGGTTTGGACTACCATACGACCTACCGTGTCGTAGCCTTCGTGACCACCAGCGAGGTAAAGACTTATTATGGAAAGGAACAGCTTTTCACTACAGGTGACCCAACAGGAATAGAAGAAACGTTCGCAGATGAGCCGAAAAAGATAACAGAGGAAGGTATCTATGACCTCAGCGGCAGAAAGCTGGAACGGATGCAGAAGGGTATCAACATTATCCGCAAAGCGGACGGGACAACCAAAAAGGTGCTGGTTAAGTGAGAGCGGAAAAAATCAAGCTTGTTTGAGTGTCCTACCGAGCGGAAAGCAGTTCGACAAAAGTCAAAGTGTTTGTGAAATAAAATCAACGCTGACAAAAAAAGATGAAGAGAGGCTGACGAACAATGTTGGTCTCTCTACGTTTCTTTTTCCTATCTTTGTCATCAGTCCTCGTCGAATTGATGAAAGTAATTTCTTTTCGTCCTTCAACTGAGGCGTTCGAAGCTTTGTGGCGGTTGGGATTTGTCGGATAGCAGAAAAAGTCGTATCTTTGCAACTGCATAAAGTTTTATTTCGCCACTCATTATGACATCACTCGCTCTAGGACTACTCATCCCACTCATGGGAACCATGCTGGGCTCGGCTTTCGTCTTCCTGATGAAAGGCGAGATGCCAGAGCGCCTGCAGAAGTCCCTGCATGGCTTTGCGTCAGGCGTAATGGTGGCGGCATCCGTGTGGTCGTTGCTCATTCCGGCAATGGAGATGGAGGAAGCGAAGGGAGCCTGGTCTGTGTTGCCTGCCTCCATCGGTTTCGTCTTGGGCATGGGCTTCCTTCTGCTGATAGACGAAATCACACCTCACCTGCACTTGGGAACTGCGCAGCCTGAGGGACCACGATCCAAGCTGTCGCGTACGGCGATGCTGGCACTTGCTGTCACCATCCACAACCTGCCTGAGGGTATGGCCGTTGGTGTGGTGTTTGCAGGCGTGGTGCAGGGAACTGCAGGCATATCGCTGGCTTCGGCCGTAGCCATTTCCATAGGTATCGCTATCCAGAACATCCCTGAGGGTGCCATCATTTCTATGCCGATGCGGGCGGAAGGAAACAGCTGCTGCCGCTCGTTCGTGATAGGAAGCCTGAGTGGAGTCGTGGAACCCATTGGCGGTTTGGCCGTTGTCCTGCTGGCCTCCCTGCTGACACCTGTGCTTCCTTACATGCTTGCCTTTGCGGCAGGCGCGATGTTTTATGTCGTAATAGAGGAACTTATCCCTGAAGCCTCTTTGGGTCGGCATACCAATCTCTGCACCATCGGGTTTGCGATTGGTTTCGTCCTGATGATGATTCTCGATGTGGTGATGGGGTAGAGAACGTGATTTTTCGAAGTGAGACAGCAATGAAAAGTGATAGCAATCAGTCATCCATGGATGGTCGAATTGAGGTTGGGAAAGACCCAATGGGCAGGGCCATTGCTGACTATTACAAGAACGGGAAAGCAGGAAGGCTCAGTGTGTTCTCTCCGATGTTTGAGGAGGACGAGATTCCCTTGGCTACCCTTTTCCGCACATACGACGCTATGCCTGGGATTGAGCAGAAGGCCCTCGATTTGACTAAGGGTAGAACACTGGATGTGGGTGCTGCGTCTGGTTGCCATTCATTGGTGCTGCAGGAGCGCGGAATGGATGTGACAGCCATCGACATCTCCTCTCTTTCTGTTGAGACCATGCTGGCGCGAGGCGTAAAGAAGCCGATTCTGCAGGACTTCTTCACACTGCAGGGACAGCAGTACGATACCATCCTGATGTTGATGAACGGCATCGGCATTGTCGGCACGTTGGACCGTATGCCTGAACTCTTCAGACAGCTTGACAATCTGCTTGCCCCTGGAGGTCAGTTGCTGTGCGATTCGTCGGATATAAGCTATGTTTTCGAGGACGAGGATGGTTTCCTGGAGTATCCGGAGGATATGAGCTACTATGGCGAACTGAGCTTCCGCATGCAGTACAAGGAAACCATTGGCGAGCCTTTCCCTTGGCTCTATGTGGACTCAGATACATTGAGGAAGGTGGCTGAAGAGAATGGATATGGAAGTGAGGTCGTTGCTGAAGGCGAGCATTTTGATTATTTGGCAAGAATAACTAAAAAGTAATATCAACAAAATGAAAAAGAATCTGTTTCTGATTATCGTATTCATGTCGACGCTGGCCAGTAAAGGTCAGACATTGGAGAGAATGCAATGGTTCAACGAACCTGAAAGTTGGGAAATCAAGGACGGTACGCTCACGATGAATGTGACACCGCATAGCGACTTCTGGCGGATATCCCACTACGGATTCACGGTCGATGACGGTCCTGTGCTTTATACGGAGAGAGGGGGCGAGTTCGAAGTCAAGGTGAAGATCTCTGGCGACTATGTAACCCGCTTCGACCAGGCAGGCCTGATGATTCGCATCGACAAGGAGAATTATGTCAAGGCGGGCATCGAGTACGTGGATGGGAAGTATAATCTGAGTGCTGTCGTGACGCATCACACGAGTGACTGGAGCGTCATCAAGCTTGACAAGCCAGTGCCCTTCGTCTGGATCAAGGCTGTGCGCCGCTTGGATGCCGTTGAGATCTTCTATTCCTTCGATGACAAGGAATACACGATGATGCGCAACTGCTGGATTCAGGACAACACGCCTGTTATGGTGGGCATGATGGCTGCCTGTCCTGACGGCGAGGGTTTCAAGGCTCGTTTCGAACATTTCCAGATCAAGCATCTGCCAGACCAGAGACGTTTGGAATGGTTGGATAAGCACAAGTAGATAACATAACGTGTAGAATGGAAGTCACCAACCTGTTGAGTTTCAACAATCGACAGCAGCTGAGGCAATGGTTTGAGCAAAACCATCAGTCTGTAGGGTTCTGCTGGGTGGCATGCAGCAGGGGAAAGGCTGTAATGCCCGACACTTTGCCTTACCTCGACATTGTGGAAGAGGCCCTTTGCTTCGGATGGATAGATTCCACCCTGAAGAAACTTCCGGACGGACGCCTTGCACAGCGATTGTCGCCCAGACGGAAACGAAGCCACTGGACAGAGCTCAACAGGGAGCGGTGCAGGCAACTCGAAGAGAGGGGACTGATGACAGATGCCGGCAGACAGGCATTGGGGTAAGCCGAAAAGGTTTCCTGAGGTAAAAAACAACACATCCCAGAGAGGTCTTCCCTGGGATGCGTTTTGTCAGTATCTGAAAGAGAGGTGTTTATACGATACCTTGAGCCATCATAGCTTTGGCTACCTTCATGAAGCCTGCTACGTTGGCACCCTTCACGTAGTTCACATAGCCATCGGGCTGAGTACCATACTTCACGCAATTCTCGTGGATGTTCTCCATAATCCAGAGCAACTTAGCGTCAACTTCTTCTGCGCTCCAGCTGAGGCGCTCGCTGTTCTGCGACATTTCAAGACCGCTAACAGATACACCACCGGCGTTCGATGCCTTGCCTGGGGAGTAGAGAATCTTAGCCTCCTGGAAGACGCGGATAGCACCTGGGGTAGAAGGCATGTTGGCACCTTCGGCAACAGCGATGCAGCCATTTGCTACCAGAGCCTTTGCCTGCTCTTCGTTCAACTCGTTCTGAGTGGCGCAAGGCAGAGCGATGTCAGCTTTCTCGAACCAAGGTTTCGCACCGTCGCCAACATACTTGGCTGTAGGATACTGCTCCACATATTCCTTGATACGTCCGCGGTAAACCTGCTTCAGCTCCATGATGTAGTCGAGCTTTGCGCGATCGATGCCGTCTGGATCGTAGATGTAACCATCGGAATCACTCATTGTCATGACCTTACCGCCAAGTTGCAGGACCTTCTCAGCTGCATACTGAGCAACATTTCCGGCACCAGAGATGAGGACCTTCTTGCCTTCGATGGTCTCGCCCTTCGTCTTCAGCATGGCACGGAGGAAATAAACTGTACCGTAACCGGTTGCCTCAGGACGAATCAGCGAACCGCCGAACTCCAAGCCTTTACCTGTGAGGACACCACTGTACTCGCGAGTCAACTTCTTGTACATACCGAACATATAGCCGACTTCACGTCCGCCAACACCGATGTCACCAGCAGGAACGTCTACATCAGGACCGATATGGCGGGTGAGCTCCAGCATGAATGCCTGGCAGAAACGCATTACCTCAGCATTGGATTTTCCACGAGGGCTGAAATCGGAACCACCTTTACCACCACCCATAGGCAGTGTGGTCAGCGAGTTCTTGAAGGTCTGCTCGAAAGCAAGGAACTTCAGGATACCCAGGTTAACACTCTTATGGAAACGGATACCACCCTTGTAGGGGCCAATGGCATTGTTGTGCTGAATGCGATAGCCCATGTTGGTCTGGATCTGGCCATTGTCGTCCATCCAGGTTACGCGGAATTGATAAACTCGATCGGGAATGCAGAGGCGCTCAATCAGATTCACCTTGTCAAACTCGGGATGTTTGTTGTACTCTTCTTCGATGGTACCAAGTACCTCTTCTACTGCCTGATGGTATTCAGGTTCATTGGGGAAGCGTCTCTTCAGATCTTCCAAAACTTTCTTTGCATCCATAACTCTTAAACAATAACTTTATTTTTGGTTGTTTCTGTTATCCGGTTGCAAATTTAAACAGAAAATGCGTTTCTTGCAACTTTTCGTAGCAAAAAGTTGAAAAAAAATCACAAAATGAAACATTATTTGCTTAATGCGAGGGTAAAAACGCTGATTTCTGCTGTTTTGTCGACTTCCAGAATGGCATTTGTGCATGCAATGATGGTTGCGCCTGTAGTCATGACATCATCCACCAGGAGAATCCGTTTGCCGTGTTCCGATTCCGGTATCTTGGCTTCATAGCATCCTTGGGTGTTCTCGATACGTTGCTGCGCATTCATGTGTGTCTGGGTTTGGCGGTCCACCTTGCTTGCGAGCCATTGCTGTACAGGCAGCTGATAGATCTTGCTTAAGCCGAGAGCCAAATGATAGGCTTGGTTGTAACCGCGTTTCCATTGCTTGCGTCGACTGAGAGGCACGGGGACGATGACGTCGGCCTTCTCCTCCAGTTCCAGGTCCCGTATCTGCGTGGCAGCCCATGTGCCCAGTTGTTGGGCAAGTCTCGCATTTCCACGATATTTGATCTGAAGGAGCAGATTGTGGTAGATGGAATGGTGGCGGTAGGCAAAGATGCTGACAGCGTGGGCGACAGGAATGTTTCCCCAAAGCGTGCGGATCATTTGGTTGTCGTCTGTCTTCTCGAATTTCAGCAGGGGGAATTCGATGAGACATTCGGAACAGATGAACGACTCATCGGGCAACAATCTGCCCTCGCATACAGGGCAAATGCGTGGGAAAAACAGTTCCCTTACGTCATTCCGTAGCTTGGACAGCATTCTTTCGGATGGCTTTGGCAAACTCCTGGGGAGTGACTTTCATGGGACCTGAAACGAACTCAGGGATGTTGTAGCTGCGGAGCAGTTCTCTGTGATACTGCGGATACTTGCTGGGCAGCTCAAAGGGTTTGGTTGCTTTCCCATCCTTGCCGAAGTGGGCAATGAAGGGACGGGTGTAGTTGCCATCATCGCGTCTGCTGCTGAAGACAATCCAACGTCCGTTGCTGCTCCACGAGTGATAGCTGTCCACCTGCTGGCTGTTGAGCTCATCCATCGGTCGGACTTCCTTTGATGCAAGGTTCATCAGATACAGGTCAGCATCTGTATGCCAGATATGGAAGACGCCGAAATTCCCTTTTGTGAACAGGAGCCATTCTCCATCGGGCGAGATGCGGGGAAGGGTGGCACTCTTTCCTTCTGCCGCAGCGTCGTAGACCAGTTCACGCTCACCCACGCTCTTGTCCGCCAGATGGAAGGCGCGGCGATAGAGATTGTAGTGTACGTCCTGGAAATTGCGTATGAGATCCATCTGCCTGCTGATGCTGCTGTCTTTCTGTTCGTAGTGGGCAGAGCAGTAGTAGAGGTATTTCCCATCGGGGCTCCACCAAGGGAAGCAATCCATGTCGCAGGTGTCCTGGGGAAGTGGTATCACTTTGTTGTTCTCGACGTCGTAGAGGATAAGGTCGCCGTAGGTGTCCTGCACCTCCACCTTCTGCAGGTCGCGCGTGTGGAATGTCTGGCTGGTGGTGTTGGTGCTGTAGGCAATCAGTTTCTCTGTGGGGTGCCAACTGGGGTAGACGCCTGCGCTGATGGTGTTGTCGGTCTTCAGATTGACCTTTTGCGTCTTCCCGTCGTAGGTGACTACCGTGCCTCCCAAGCCTTGACGGACATGGAATTGCATGCGGTCGGGGTTGTATTGCTGGAAGGAGTGGCAGTTGATGCATTGCCCATCCTTTTCGGTGGAGTTGCTCATCGTGCCATAGATAACCTTCTCGTCGTAATTCTCCAGACAGCGCTGGTTGATGGTCAGCTCCTCGTAGTCCACGTAGCTTGGGGCGATCAGGCGGTAGGCGATGTACGGGTCGATGCGGTCCTCGGAGACGTAGAGATGGAAGGCTTTCATGCGAAGCCACTTGTCGTGACGCTTGGCGTAGATGGTGACCTCGATATCCTGGCTGGCAGCTGTCAGTTTCTTCCATTGCTTCTGGCTGGGGCATACATCCGGTCCCGCATAGCAGTATTCCTGATTGCCGCTCCTGAGCTGCGTGATGAATTCTTCCCCCTCATTCTCGATGGTGAACCGCAGGGGAGCGATGTTCAGGGGAACCGTCACGTTGGTGTATTCCGGATAGATGCTCACGGGCTCTGGGCTGTCGGTATAGTCGGCAGGGGTGCTCACCGTGCAGCTTACCGTCAGAAGCATCAGCCCTATACATATATAATAAGGTAGTCGTCTCATGTCAGTTTGTCTTTAGATTCCTTTGCAGGAAGTAGTAGTAATAGAAAGTGTCGCCAAACCGAGGTTTGAATGCAGCCGCTTTCTGGTCCAGACTCATGGGGCCGCATTGTTCGTTGAACTTCATGAAGGCTTCGTAGCTTTGGCGCACTTCCTCGTCGAAGGGGATGCTGCTGATGTCGACCACATTTTCCAGGTGCCCATAGAGATAGGCAGCCTCCTGGTAATGGGTGGGGATGCGCTCTCCTGGATGCAGGCTGCAATATTCGAAGAAATGAGGCCAGAAAGATGGGATGTCGCGGATAAGCAGGGAGCACAGCAGCGTCATCTCCTGGTAGAGAGGATTGTGTCCATGTCCTGAGGAGAACGTGTTGAGGATGAAGAGTTCAATCTTCGTGTTGTCGGAATCCAGGTGGCTCTCGTTGATCATCATCTGTGCGATGGGATTCATCTCAGGGTCCTCCTCGACCTTTTTCGGGTTGTGGAGATACGTCTCATAGTGTTCTGCCCATTCGCGATAGTATCGTGTCTTCTTCAGCAGGCCCAGATATTTTCGTGCCACCTCCCAGTCGCCGTTCAGCAGACTTGACTTCACCATGTGGATCAGATAGTCCACTCGCCAGCCATACTCCACAGCGTTCTCCATGCACCAGCGATAGCAGAAGTTCTCCTTGGCGTAGTGATAGTAGAGGGTGATGGCTCCCACCTGAGACATTCGGATGCCCCAGGGAGCGTTCTGGAGGGAAGCCCCTTCCGGATAATGGAACATCTCGTCGCCAGCCCTGCCGAGACGGAAGAGAGCTAGATTCTTCATCATCACCATCAGGCGTGTGGGAGGCGTAGGATTGGGCTCCAGCATGATATGCAGCACCTTCTCCCATTGCAACTGTCCGATGGCGTTGTTCATGCGGATTTCCTTGTGGAAGTTCACGTCGCGGTACCATATCTCATTCACTTTCCAGCAGGTGGCACCCACCAGGATGAGGCTTACCAGCGCTCCTATCCATTGCTTGCCCAGTTTCCAGGGAAGAGGGCGCAGGAACAGACTCGCGAAGAGCAGATAGTAGGGAAGACGGTACTGGGGAAAGTCCTTCTCGCCGTAGCTGCAGACAGGCATGGCTGCCCGGTAGACCAGGTCGGAGTTCAGTTGCGTGTAGAAGTGTTGGCAGGCGATCTGAGGCACGGCAATGATGAGCAGCGCTCCCAGGGCGATGGGAGCCGCGATACGCATGGCCCAGCCCTGTCGCTCCAGACTCGTGGGAACCATCATCAGCAGGGTGCCCAGGAAGGAATAGGCGCCAAGCAGCGGATAGCTTGCCACTCCCCAGACGAGCATCCACAGGAGACGTCCGCCCCAGCGCTCTGGAACCAGGCGGTAGACTTCAGCGCCCAGCAAAGCAAACAGGACGCCCAGCGTGGGCATACCGAGGAAGCCATCCAGTTTCTGGTAATAGATCCAGTAGCCGCTTTGCGTGATGATGCCCAAGAGCAGCAGGGGAGCCACGAGAGAAAGGCACATCCAGGTGCCGCGCAACTTGTTGAGGTGACAGATCAGGAGGCTGACGAGAAACCAGAGAATGCCCAGCAGGGAAACTCCCACGGCAGGATGATGGAAATGTTGTGTCAGCCAGCATCCAAGCCAGCTCAGCAGTCCGCCAGGGCAGATGCTCAGGGTCTCGAGATAGAGTCGGGTAGGGAGGAAAAGGCTCAGTTCCTGGGCGCGGAAAAGAACGTCGCTCTCGTTCTTGAATAGAAGATAGGACATTCCTGCGATGAAGCAGAGCAAAACTGCGGGTCCAGCGATAGTCTTTAATTGGTTTCTCATCAATTTCTTACCTTTTTGATTTCCAAAGTTACAAAGTTTTGCAGAAAAACTGCACCTTTATCCGCCATTTTCTTTTGGAAACCAACAAAAACACTTATCTTTGTAAGCAATTCCTTCACGAGAAGAAGGGAAAAGGAGCTTAAAACATTGACTAAAACAACCTCAAACACATTTCTTTTTATGTTGAAAAAAATACTTTTCTCTTTGGCAGCGATGACCGTCCTGACGGCTTCTGCAGCCCCAGAAAAAACAGAGCGTTGGCTGGATCCCAACACGAACCGTGTGAACACAGAGAAGATGCGCAGTAGCTTCTTCGCCTACGAGAGCAATTCCCTGGCCCAGCGTGGAGTCAAGGAGCAGAGCGCCCGGTTCATGAGCCTCGAAGGCAACTGGAAATTCAATTTTGTCAAGGATCACGACAAGGCTCCCGTCGGATTCCAGGCGGTGGGCTACGACGATGCCGACTGGGTGGACTTCCCCGTCCCTGGACTTTTCGAGCTGAACGGTTACGGCGACCGTATCTACAAGAATGTGGGCTACGCATGGAACACCCAGTTCGAGAACAATCCCCCCTTCGTCGAGGAGAAGAACAACTACACGGGTTCGTACCGTCGCGAGTTCATGATTCCTTCTGACTGGAAGGGACAGAAGGTTTACATGCACGTGGGTTCAGCCACCAGCAATCTGACCGTATGGATCGATGGCAAGGAGGTTGGCTACAGCGAGGACAGCAAACTGGAGGTGGAGTTTGACGTGACGCGTTTCCTGACTCCCGGCAAGAAGGCTTTGGTGGCCATGCAGGTGATGCGCTGGTGCGACGGAAGCTATGGCGAGGACCAGGATTTCTGGCGTTTCACAGGCATTGCTCGCGAGGTGTACATGTATGCTCGCCCTGTGGCTCATCTTCAGGATATTTTCATCACTCCCGACCTGACCGACAATTACCAGAACGGTACCCTTAGCGTGAAGCTCACGGGCGCCAATGCAGCCGGCAAGCCGGTGGCTCTCTCCCTGCAGGACGCTGATGGCCGCCAGGTGGCTTCCGAGTCGACGACCTTGGACAAGAACGGCAATGCTGTGGTGGAGATGAAGGTCAGCAACCCTCAGAAGTGGAGTGCAGAGATTCCCAATCTGTATACGCTTTATGCCACGCTGTCCGACAAGAGCGGCACCAGCGAGGTGATTCCTCAGAAGGTAGGCTTCCGCAAGGTAGAGATCCAGGGTGGACAGGTGCTGGTGAACGGCAAGCCTGTGCTCTTCAAGGGTGCAGACCGCCACGAGCTGGATCCCGACGGAGGCTATGTGGTTCCCATGAGCCGCATGATTCAGGATATTCAGGTGATGAAGAAACTCAACATCAATGCTGTGCGCACCTGCCATTACCCCGATGATCCCCGCTGGTACGACCTCTGCGACCAGTACGGCATCTATCTGGTGGCTGAGGCAAACTTCGAGAGTCACGGCATGGGCTACGGTGACCGCCGTCTGGCTCAGGATGCCCGCTACAGGAAGACCATCGTGGAGCGCAACGAGAACAACGTCTGGGTTCAGAAGAATCATCCCAGCATCATCTTCTGGTCGCTGGGCAACGAGAGTGGCTACGGCGAGAATTTCGAGGCCGCCTACGATGCCGTGAAGGCTATCGACAGCAGCCGCCCCGTGCAGTACGAGCAGGGAGGACAGAATGGCAAGACCGACATCTTCTGCCCCATGTACTACGATTACGACAATTGCGAGAAATATTCCAAGGGCGACAATCCCCGTCCGCTCATCCAGTGCGAGTATGCCCATGCGATGGGTAACTCCATCGGAGGCTTCAAGGAGTATTGGGACCTGATCCGCAAGTACCCCAAGTACCAGGGAGGCTTCATCTGGGATTTCGTTGACCAGGGCGTGCGTGGAGTAAGCAAGGTGACAGGCAACCAGATATGGATGTATGGTGGCGACGAAGGCCGCTATCCTGCCTCGGACCACAACTTCAACTGCAACGGTATCGTGGCTCCCGACCGCAGCTTCACGCCTCATGCCTACGAGGTTCGACACTACTATCAGAGCATCTGGATCAGCAATCTCAACATGAACGATGGTACCGCAGAAGTCTACAACGAGAACTTCTTCCGCGATATGAGCAACCTGAAGGCTGTGGTGACGATCCTCAAGGATGGTAAGCCGGTCCTGACGACCGAGGTTCCAGCCCTGACTGGCGTCGCTCCCCAGCAGACCAAGCGAGTCGACCTGGGCAGCCTCTCGATTGCAGGCAAGGTGCTGGCCATGCTGCAGGACAATCCCAACAGCGAGTTCCTGGCGAATGTGGAGTACCAGTTGATCAACGAGGAGCCTCTCCTGGAAGCCGGATACGCAGTGGCTCGCCAGCAGTTCACTCTCCAGGGCTACCGCTTCCCGTCGGCCGATGATGTCATCGCGGCAGCTGCTCCCCAGAAAGGCCTCGTCGAGAGCCCCATCCAGGTGGATTCCATGCGGGCCTGCTACACGATTGCAGCCAACGGAGTCAGCATTACGGTCAACCGTTGGACGGGTGCTTTGGATTATGTGGATTTGGATGGTAAGCCGCTCTTGCAGGAAGGTTACTCCGTGACGCCCAATTTCTGGCGTGCTCCCACCGATAACGATTATGGCGCTCAGCTTCAGAACAAGTTCGCTGCATGGAAGAATCCCGTGTTGAAGACGAAATCCGTGAAGTGCTATCCCGTCGGATCGGCTCAGGCCATCCAGGTGCTGTATGAAATGCCCAGCGTGAATGGTCAGTTGACATTGACTTACACGATGAATGCCCAGGGAGAGTTTGCCGTTCGCCAGCAGTTGAAGGCCGACGAGAAGCAGAAGGACAGCCACATGCTGCGCTACGGCATGCAATGGGTGATGCCCAAGCAGTTCAGCCACATCACTTACTATGGGCGTGGTCCCGTCGAGAACTATATCGACCGCTGCGGCGATGCTCTGCTGGGTGTCTACGAGTCAGAGGCTGGCAAGGAATACTGGCCCTACGTCCGTCCCCAGGAGAGTGGCAACCACATCGACGTGCGCTACTGGAAGGTGGCAGATGCCTCAGGGCGTGGCCTCACGTTCCTGGCAACGGGTCCCATGGAGTGCAGTACCCTGAATTATCTGCCCGAGGATTTGGATGACGGTCCCAACAAGGCTGCCCATCAGAGCCACAGCGGCGATCTCGTTCCCCGCGACTTCTCTGTCCTGCAGATTCAGCAGCGCCAGTTTGGCGTAGGTTGTGTCAACAGCTGGGGTGCCTGGCCGCGTCCTGAGTACCGTCTCAATTATGTGGGCCGTGATTTCACGTACATCGTGAAAGCCACCAGATAATCCATCCGTCGTGACAGTTCTCTAAGAGCAATAAAACCCGTGAGGGCGGTTTTCTTATTTATACTAATTTAGTTAAGACAACTTCGTGGTGGGCGCCTGCGACAGGTCCCCACCACTTTTTTCTTTCTCTCATGCCAGGCAGCTCGATACTCCCAGGCTCGTCAGAATGGCGCTGATGATAGCCGCCAACGTCTGCAAGATGAATTTCCAAGTCTCCTTCCTTTTCATGGCTTTTAAATGGTAAATGGTAAATGGCTAAATGGTAAATGTGAGATGGTAAATGGTAAATGGCTAAATGGTAAATGAGATTAGGGTTCCTCCGGCTGGATGGTCTCCTGACGCTTCGCTTCAGCTACCGCATCCTCCTGTGCCTTGCGGCTGGGGACAAGATTGAATACAGCGTCCTCGCGGAGGTTCTCGAACATCTTGCCGCGATCCCAGTTGACGTTCACTTTCTTGATATTCTCGGCGGTGAACAGAGCGGCGGTTTCGGCTCCCTTCGTGCTGAGTGCTACGCTGAAGCTTCCCAGCTCGCCCAACTGGATCTTCTTGCCCTCGAGCAGAAGCTCCCGCATGCAGTCCACCATCTTGATCAGCACGCCCTGGATGACGTCGCGGCTGTAGAGCGTTCCGTGCTCAGCGATGTGCTTCGCGAAGTCGTTGATTGTCAAAATATCGGAGAGTTGAGCTACTCCGTAGGCCTTGGTCTCGGTGTTGTCCTCAGTCTTGGTGCAGTGTTTCGTGCTTCTAATTACAATACTATAGTTTATCATGGTTTTTAA
>JAFRTJ010000011.1 GCA_017427185.1 Bacteroidaceae bacterium
ATTTGCATTGCTGATTGATTTTTCCTCTCCGCAGGACTCAGACAACCTCGTCGCTACGCTCCGAGAACGTCTGAGTCCTGCGGAGAAGGAGGTCTATTTATGCTCACAAGAAATTGCACTTCTATCTTGAAAGTTTAACTATCCCTTCTGGAAGCTTGAATACTGCTTGTTTCTTTTAGCTCAAATGCCAGAGTAACCTATTTCCTTGGTCTGGCTCCCGGCATCGGCCTGTTTCCTGCCATCGACCTGAATGCCTGCCGATGGAACTTGCCTTCAGCCTTGATTACATCGAACACCTTTGATGCAGGCAAAATCTTGAAGAAGCGCTTGTGATATTGCAACTGAAGTTCTTTCATCTGCAATTCATTCTCATCGCTTTTCAGGATGGCATTCTTGCAGGCTTCGTCACCAACTGGCTTGAAGTGACGCTGACGTTGCTGTTCCTCAAACAACACACGCTGCTTCTTCTGCATCTCACGGAATACAGGGAAGAAAGCTTCTGCCTCCTGTGGGGTGAGTCCAGCCTCGGTAGTGATGAATTGCTCCATGTGTGCCTGGAATGCCTTGGGGTCGAATTTCCTGTTATCCGGCTGTGCATACGCAAACAACATGCAAGCCAAGAATGAAAATGTCAATATTACTCTCTTCATTAATAATCTGCTAAATAGGAATAAATGTCGTTATTGTCTATCATCGCATAGTCAGCTGCCTGATCCAAGTTGGATTCAACAGCAATGTTATTGGCAGCAGTATTAGTGGGAACGGGTTCCTGCAAATGGTCGAAATAGAACAAGCCTGCACCGAAGATGATGGCACAGACACTGGCAGCAGCAACAAATGGCCGCCATCTCTGCCACCCCGAAGGCTGCAGGGTAACTGTCCTGGCAGTAGTCTCGGGCAGCTGTTCCATGATCCTGGCATTGAAGTCTCCGAAATATCCTTCTGGCACTCGGAATGGAGATTCATTGCCGAATCTCTGTCTTAAATACTTCTCTTCTCGGTTCATATATTTGTTTGTTTGCTTGTTTGACGTTTAATTATCTGAAAAGTTTAATATGTAGTCATGAATTTTTTTCACAGCAATGTGATAGGATGCCTTAAGTGCCCCCTCTGAGGTGCTCAACACACGGCTCATCTCGCTGTATTTCATGTTGTCATAGTAGCGTAGGGTGAACACTGTGCGCTGTACATCAGGCAGCTGGGCAATGGCCTGCTGGAGCAGGGCCTGGGCTTCATCACCGTCAAAATAGTCGTCTGCCAACAGCCGGTTTGCAACTGTAATGTCTTCATCGGCACTCACCTTGTTCTTCTGTCGGTGCAGATGGTCAAGCGACTCATTCACAGCTATACGGTAGAGCCAGGTGGAAATCTTTGACTTCGACTGGAAGTCAGCCAGTGCCACCCAAGCCTTCATGAAAGTGTTCTGCAGGATGTCGTTGGCATCGTCATGGTCTTGCACAATATTGCGGATTTTCCAGTACAGCTGTTCACTATACTGGCTAACAATAATCCCGAAGGCCTCACGCTGCTTGTCGGGTTGTGTCAGCATCTGCAATATCTTGTCTTCCTTCATTCTGTCAGTCTTCGCATCTCTTTGTTGATGGCACGATCGTAGCCATACACATCATTATAGTAATTCAGTGTCCCACTCGTTGAGGGATAGCAGGTGAAATAGTCCAGGAAAACGGGCACCTCAGGGGCAACATTTACCGATGAAATGAGCTTTTCTTGGTCAATCAGCTCATCATCCTGACCTTCAGCATTCTCAACCAGATTGGCCGTCATGGAGTATTTGATGCGCTCCATCAGATCCTCGTCTTTCTTCTTCAGCAGGAACACAGCCAGGTCGTAGGGCTTCTCCACACGTACACATCCATGACTGACTGCCCTTCTTCCGCTGTTGAACAGCCACGGTGAATTGGTGTCATGCAGGTACACACTGAAGTTATTGTCAAAACGGAAGATGATGCGGCCCAGTGAGTTTCCTGGTCCGCCAGCCTGCACAATATACTGCTTGCCATCCATCACCCGCTGATAGGAACTGCGCTCTGGTGGCAGCTTGCCTTCCTTCCTGTCCATCACATACATGTTGTTCCTCCGAAGATAGCCAGAACGGCCAGCAATGGTCTTGGCAATGCTCTTGGGAACAAACCACTTGGGATTGATGTCCATGCGCTTGATGTGGGAATGCAGCAAGGGTGTACGGGTATTGTCCTTCCCACAACCCACCTTCATCGTGAGCACAGAGTCGCCGTCGTGGGCATAGAGCCTGAAGGCAGGGATATTCACCATCACGTATTTATTATGTTTCTCAGGGGAATCCTTCACCTGCCAGCGGCAACGTTCAAGGTTGCAGATTATCTTCTGGCGCTCTGTGGCCGACAAGTCCTGCCTCTTCAGTTCATTCAACAAACGGCTATATAGTTTCCCTTTGGGCTGGATGCTTTGCAGCAGATTTCCCACACTGTCGTGCTTCACCTTATTTATAATAGATTGGTAGTACCCGTCACCAGCATAGCTCATGCCCACATCGAACACATGGAAATAGGTGACGTGGGTGGAGTTGGAATCCTTCACGGCACAATGGTTCAGGGTGTAAGTGGGATTCACATAGCCATACCGCTGGCAAACAGCATAGAGCATGTAGGCACGGGTGAGGTTGAACTCCAGTCGGGCCATCACTCGGTTGATGTCATCCTCGTCTGTCAGGTTCAGCTGGCGCAGTTTCTCCAGGTCTTTCTTCATCTTGTCCAGCTTGTAGAACGACGTGCTGATGCCCGTTTCCTGCACATGCTCCAGATAGGCTATCAGCGAGTCAGCCCTGTCGTCAATACCATGCCGGTCAATCCACAGGAAGGGATTCTTCTCACGATAGTAGGTACGGGTGCGTTTCTCAGCAACAAACTTCCCGGTGTCAGCCTTCACAATCTGTTGCAGATGCTGCCTGATGATTCGTGAATTTATAGCAAAAGAAGGCGTTTTCATTGCTGAAAACGCTTCCATGGTGATGTCTTTGTTTGAGAATCTTTTCTCTTCTTTGCAGGCCATAAACAGGAATGCGACAAGAAGTAGTAAGATGAAATTCCGATACAAGGGATGAAACTTATTTGACCGTTATTCTGCGAGCGGTTTCTCCAACCTTAACAATGTAAATGCCTTTGGGAAGGTTGATTTCATACTGGCGGTCAGGGCCGTCCACCTTGAAGACCTTAATGCACTTGCCTGCAACGTTGTATATCCTGAGCACCTGTCCGTTGGCATTGGTAATGTGCAGTATGTTATTGGTAGTCTGCACGATAGTAATGGCCGTAGGCTCCTGGTCAATGATTTCTATCGTTGCCATGCTAATGGCGGGCAATCCCATCAGGAGTGCCACAGACAACGTAAATTTAAGTAGAATCTTCTTCATACGCTATTTCATTTGGGGCAAAATTAATAAATTAATTTATAACTTCCAAACTTTTCCCCCGATTTTTTCATTAATCGCATGAAATTACTCATAAACTTGTATAAAAAGAGTTTAGAATTATGGACAAAAATCTACAAAAATCCTACAAAAAATTTTACGGAACACGAAGACACAAAGGCACAAAGATTCTTTCTATACCGCAGAACTTAGTGTCTTTGTACAGCAAATCCTCATGAACAAAGTAAAGATTTGTGTTAGATTTTTGAAGATTTTTGTTTAAGAAATTACCGACTTAAACGCCATATCCCATATTCTCGTTGGCCAGATAGCTTTCAGGGAAGATTTCACGGGCCTCGTTCAGGAAAGCAGTCTCATCCAGATAGCGCGAACTGTAGTGGCCTAACAGCAGCTTGCCCACATGGGCATCACTGGCCACCATTGCAGCCTGTGCAGCCGTACTGTGGTAATAAGTCTCGGCCAGTTGCAGGTTGTCATTACAGTATGTGCTCTCGTGATAAAGCAAATCCACACCCTCCAGAAGCTGATGGAGTGTTGGAATATATCGGGTGTCAGAGCAATAGGCATACTGTCGTGGGGCATCGGCAGGAGTGGTCAGCTCCTCATGGCTGTAGGTCTTTCCCTCGGCAGTGGTCCATCCAGCGCCGTTCTTGATGTTGTTAATCTGCCATGTTGGAATCTCCAGATAGTCAATCATGTCGCGCCTGATATGCGGCAAGGTGGGTTTCTCACGAAACAGGAATCCACATGTTGGCAGACGGTGCTCCAAGGGAATGGTGCTCACCTGCAGGGAGCGGTCTTCATAGATCACAGCAACCTGCTCGGTATCAATCTCATGGAAGGTCACCTCGTAGCACAGGTGCGGACAGAACAGCTCAATCTGAGCATGAAGCATGGGGCCAAGGGCTGCCGGTGCATACACATGGAGCGGCGATTTCCTGCCCTGCAAGCCAAATGTAGAGATCATGCCGATGAGTCCCAGACAATGGTCGCCATGAATGTGGGAGATAAATACAGCCTGAATCTTGTTGAAGTTGATGCGTGAGCGTCGTAGTTGCAGCTGAGTCCCCTCACCACAGTCCACCATGAACTGCTTGCCACGAACCTCCACCACCTGCGATGAAGGCATGTGTTTCATCGTTGGCAGAGCACTTCCGCATCCCAGTATGTGAACATTGAATGGTTCCACTCCTAACTCACTTCACTCTCTTATACGCAAATATCCCTGCCCGATTCTCCAGATACAGGGAATCAGCCCCCAGCTCATAGATGTCGAAAGTATCAGCCGAGAGCACCAGCTGGCCATTCAGCATCTTCCACTCAACAATGGGACGGGGCTCAGTGACATTGCTCACCACTACCCCACCATCCTGCAGCTCAAAGCTCTTGTCCAGGGCCGACCACTTGCCCAGCAACGTCGTGAGGTTGACCACCAGCGAAGCCACACCGTTCTTGCCATCTGCATCCATTTCCTTGACGATGACAGCCATTCTGTCGCCCACCTGAAGTCCTCCCCTCACCGGTGAAATGGAGTCTTCTCCAAAACTCAGGAACAGCGTGTCACCCTCATCTCTGATTAACTCCAGCGAGTGCATGGCCGTTCCTTCACCACAGATGCCATAGAGTGTGGAATCCTCATCCTCAATGGCATCGTCAGCCAGAGAGTCTATCTGGATATTCTTCATATCCTTCTGCGTTTTCCCCTCATGGCATCCAGCAACGGCAACCATCAGAAACACAACCGCTATAAACAGTAACTTTCTCATAAATAATATCTTTTTTATACGTTTTCTCTTTATAACCATGCACCAGGACATGTTTTTCGAATGCAAAGATACGATATAAAATGAAGAATGAAGAATGAAGAATGAAGATTTTTTTAGTTTTTACTTTTTTATTTTTTGTTATTCCGCTCATTTATGCTAACTTTGCAATCCAATTTTAAATGTGATAATATGCATACAAGAGAAGAGAAACTGGAGGCTTTCGGAAGGTTGCTGGATGTGCTGGACAGACTGAGAAAAGAATGTCCTTGGGACAAGAAGCAAACGAATGAGAGCCTGCGGCCAAATACCATTGAGGAGGTCTTTGAACTGTGCGATGCCCTGATAAAAAATGACAAACAGAACATCTGCAAGGAGTTGGGTGATGTTATCATGCACGTGATGTTTTATGCCAAAATTGGCGAAGAAATGGGGAATTTTGATATTGCTGACGTGTGCAACAAGGAGGCTGACAAACTGATTTTCCGTCACCCTCATGTCTATGGAGAGGCAACGGCCAACTCTGCCCAGGAGGTGCTGGAATCGTGGGAACAAATCAAGCTGAAGGAGAAAGACGGCAACAAGAGCGTGCTGAGTGGTGTGCCCGATGCCCTGCCTTCACTCATCAAGGCCTACCGCATTCAGGAGAAGGCCCGCAATGTGGGGTTTGACTGGGAGGACAAGCAGGATGTCTGGGCAAAGGTGCATGAGGAACTCGCGGAGCTGGAAGCAGAACTGGAGCGTGGTGACAAGGAGAAATCTACCCATGAAATGGGCGATTTTCTGTTCTCGGTCATCAATGCAGCCCGTCTCTACAAACTGAATCCCGATAATGCCCTGGAGCATACCAACCAGAAATTCATCCGCAGGTTCAACTATATTGAGGAACATAGCATTAAGGCTGGTAAACCACTTAAGGAGATGACTTTAGCCGAAATGGATGAACTTTGGAATGAAGCCAAGAAACAAGAGTGAGACCCACCCCATCGGGACAGAAAAAATTTTCAAAAACACAGAGACACAAAGATACAGAGATTATTTTCAAGGCAGCTTAAGAGCATAAAAATCCCCCTCCTTAGAAAGGACACCCACCAGTACTCCCCTCCTTAGAAAGCTACTCTTTATACACATCTTTTAACCTCTCTCCCCTTAAAATTAACATAAGATGTATTGCCCATTTGCTTTATTATTCGGATCTTTGTACGTGTTCAAGAAATATTTATCGGCGTCGGCAAAGATGCCAGAATCGGA
>JAFRTJ010000012.1 GCA_017427185.1 Bacteroidaceae bacterium
CTTGGCTATCGTCGAGCTGCTTTACGTTCGGGGAAGTCGAAGCAAGCTTTACTTTCCGCTCACTTAACCAGCACCATTTTACCATTCTGGATGAAGATTCCCTTCGTGGGCTTCTTCTCCAGTCTGCGGCCTGAGAGGTCGTAGAGGGCAGAGGAAGAGGGCTGGCCTTCAACGGAATGGATGCCTGTTTCAAGTACTGCCATCTGGAATGCGCGGGTGGCCTTCACGTTGTTCACCTCTGTTTCGTTCACGGTGTCCAGCCTCCCTTCCACGTAGTTCCCCCAGAAGACATCATAGGCTTCGCTGAATTCCATGAACTCCTGGTCGTCCACTCTTCCTTCGCTCCACATGTTTATGATGTGGCTGTATTCTCCTTCTATCTGGCTGATGCTGTTCTGGTAAGCTTCCTGTTCGCGCTGCACACGGCTGAGCATGTAGCTGATGCTGTTAACAAGCTGGATGTCATACGTCTCTGCCTTCTCTGTGTCGCTCACGAACTGGGTCAGTTCCTCGCGCA
Organism: Bacteroidaceae bacterium; assembly: GCA_017427185.1. Lineage (GTDB taxonomy): Bacteria > Bacteroidota > Bacteroidia > Bacteroidales > Bacteroidaceae > Physcousia. Next base: position 518 of record JAFRTJ010000012.1, read on the forward strand.
GTTCCTTGCTGAAGTTGTGGCATTCGGCATAGAAGTCGGGCACGTTCTTCTTGACAATGACCTTGGCTCTCTTCAGCAGTCCCTTGGCAACGGACTCCAGAGCCTTGCTTGTGTCATCCTCTCCCAAACAGGTGAGGGTGAGGTTGCCGAACACCGTCCAGTCGTACTTGTCCCATCCTGGGTTCTGGATGCCTACCGTCAGCGTGCCGTCTGTCACCTCAACGGCAATGCTGTTTTGGTAGCGTCCGCCGGCAAAGGCATAGGAGGCACCCTGCTGCGAGAAGGGGAGGTAGTAAGTCATGTCCACGATGGCATCGGTGCCCTCCGTCTCCTCTGTAATGTAGCAGTTCTTGCGATCCTGCGCATACCTCTTGTCCAGCATGTCCTCGCGGTTCACCATCAGCGGTGTGCTGTTCCCATTGGCTGACAGGGTGGTTCCGTAGTTCCAGCAGTCTCCAATCAGCGGATACTGGTCAAAGAATCCGTTCAGCTGCACCAGATAGATGCCGTTCTCCAGCCCTTCTATGGTCTGCCTCATGGCAAAGGCTCCCTTGCTTTGGATGGTGGGGATGCCTTCGTTCTCGTTTCCTGACAGGGTGATGATGTCCTGCCCCGTGACTTCCCATCCGCTCAGTCCTGCCTCGAAGTTGGCATTCCTCAGGAGGCTGGTCACGTCATTTGTCTCTGCGCCTGCGCTCATTGCTGCAACAAGGGCAAGCATTGTGAAAATGTTCTTCTTCATGATTTGTTTTTTTTTATTTGTTAATAACCGTCTTGACTATCGTTGAGCTGCTTCACGTTCGGTAAAATACATAAGCAAGCTCTGTGTTCAACTCTCACTTAACCAGCACCTTCTTTCCATTATTAATATAAATGCCCCTTTGTGGAGCACGCTCTAACTTGCGGCCTGAGAGGTCAAATAAAGAGTTGTCTTCTTTTATACGAAGGGTTCTCATGCCTACAAAATCGTCAAAAGAAAATACAGTTCCATCTGCTAATTCTATATAGTCAAGAAACACGAAATTACCTGCCAAAATACTGCGGAAAGGAACTAACAATCCACCGCTACTGCCCATTCCTTCCACCCATTTGTCTTGGAGGTCAGAGGCCACAATCTTACCTTCACCTTCTATATAGAACCAAGGACTCAGTGTAAAAGATTTACGCTTTTTCCCTTCAAAACTTATACTTGTGACATCTGTAACGGCCATACCTAGGAAAACCTCTTTTTGAACCCTCGATAAACTAACTTCATCACCCACATTTAAGGTGAAATCATAAAGTAATGTCTCTTCATGTGGAACAGCAACAGGATTATAGGAGAATACTTTACCGTCTTCTTCGCGAAGCAAACTAAGCACTTCACCCTTTTGGTCTACATATTTTTTGTATGTTACTCCTTCAGCAATTGTATCCCCTGATATTTTCTCCTCATACTTGTATTTCTGGCCAGTTGCCCAGTTGTAGTATGTGTAATGCCAGATCTTGCCGTCCTCAAGGACAGGAAGATATTGAGCATTGCAGACTATCGAGGCAAGAAAAAATAGTATAAAACATAATCTTTTCATGACAATACTTATTTTATTCGTCCATAATTGATTTGCATCTTTGCCCCTATAGGAATATAGAAATCCCTGTTTGTGCGAGGAATTATACGACCATTGTTTTGAATTTTGACGTTACTGCCCGTCTGAGCCTTGATGTCAGCATCTACCATTGTTCCTCCTTTTACCCTCAATGTCGCATTAGCCTGTATGGAAAACGAGACACCCTGATAACATCTCACTGTATCGCTTACACTCAAGGTTGCATTGTTTCTGATACACACATGCCGATGCTGGTATCTGTATGTATTCCAAATAGTGTCTGTATCAATGTACAAAGTATCATTGTTATCTGGATTCAGGTCGAGCAGCCATCCGTACTCATCCATTGGCCCTTTTGTATAATCGGAGTCATCTCCATCAGGTTCATCAGGTACCCACGACGGACAGGAGGCAGGCTTTGGACCTAATCCCCAGAAAAAATAACCATCACCGTCAGAATCTTCACAGATAATATCATTAACCAGCTCATAATTTCCATTCAAAGTTCGTCGCCTCCAATGTGGAGTATACAATGCATATGTGTCGCTGATTGACGATTTCAGATCCATAACAACCAACATATAAGGAGGATTAATAGTTCCACCATTTAAATAACTATTTTTAAATATCCAATAATTTCTCCCAATCAGCGGGTTGCCAGAAGCGATATGCAGTGTGTCCGTCAATCCCGTATTGCTGCCAGAGTAATTCCAGATTCTCTGAACAATATCACCCTCTTTCACTGTGCCATATCCAATAAGAGCCATTGCATGGTTGGGGCCATCTGTTGCATAAATGCCAGATGACAAGGGACCATTCTTAATTAATGCTTCTTTTATTCTTTCTTCGTTTGTTGGCAATGGATATTTCAAATTGGACGAGATACTATCAATAGTCACAATATCATGTGGGATTATTTGATCACTGTGACAGAATCTTGCAAGGCTATCATCAACAAATGGATAAGAAGATTCGTCACATACTCCAACATCCCTAATATATTTTAATGGACTTATGATTGGCATTCCGTATTTATAAAAGTTTATAGAACTTCCTACTGTGTGATTATTACAGCTTGCTGCCTCTTGTTCAGATAAATCTAAAGAAACAATGTTGTTCAAATAAAGATTGACCAAAGCCTCAGTACAACTTACTGCTGAAAAAGCAGAACAATATCCACTATGTCCTTGATCCTTTACTGGTGTTGTCCAATTTTTACCATGTCGTTCTCTCCAATCAAAATAATCTATGTATTGGGAAGATGTTCTTTGTTCTGACAAAGTAGTATCCAATATTCCTATATCTATAATTCCACCAGAATAGTATTCAATTCCATAAGTATTACCTCCTAATGGGCACCCTAATATTCTCATTTTCTCTTCATGAGACATTAGGCTTAAACCAGTTATTCCTGCTTTCCAAAGTTTATTGTTAGCAGTTATAAAGGTATTTATCTGATCCACCTTTGCCTGCACTTGTTCTTTACGAATACTATTTACTCGTTTTTGGAATTCTTCTGAATGGGGTGATAGTTCACGATTGCATTCGGACAAAACTTTAACAGAATGCAGTGTTACCTCCGCATTGTTTAAAATGATGTGCATGCAGATGGGCTTGATGCCTTCAAGCAAAGCTGTCTCCTCACAGAAATCCACCAACTGTATGGATTCCTCTGCTGGAGCAATCTCTTTGTAAGACTCTGCAACGAGATGATTCTTGCCTTTGTTATCTTCCAGCAAAATCCGAACCAGGAAATCCTCTGACTGACGAACTACGTCCATTGACACTGAAAGGCCATAAGCAACCTCAATACCCTCAAAGATTCTTAACATATAGTCTTTTTTACCATAACTAAATGTTCTCTCAACGGGAATCACATTCCCTTGTTGTGACGACTGAATTTTGAAGCATATAGATTTGCATTGTGCATCTATCGTGTCTGAGAAACTGAGTAAACCAAAGGAAATCAAAGTATAAATAACGAAATTCTTCATTATTATCCTCCTTCCCATATTATTATTTAGTCAAAATCATTTTCCTCGTCACGACCACGTTCCCGTCAGCCACAAGCGTGTAGATAAACATGCCTGGGGTGAGGTCGCTGGCATAGACGGTGATGTTCGTCTTGCCACGCTCACTAACGGGAATGCTCTTCACCTGCTTGCCGCTCATGTCATAGATGAAGATATTGGCAGCCTGAGTCTTTTTAGGAATATTGAGCGTGATCACCGTGCTCTCGCTGAAGGGGTTGGGCTTGTTCTGATCCATCCGCACCATATCCACCTCAGAAGAAGTTTCCTCAATAGTGGTCGTCTCTTTCTTGGCCTTGACCTTTTTTGATGAGGTTCCTTTCAGTTCTGCCAGTTCGGAGGACAGTTCGTTGATTCCCTTAACCAATATTGGAACCAGTTCAATGTAATTAACCCAGTAGTTTCCTCTCTTGTCTTTCTCTACTAATTCAGGATAAATCATAGCCAACTGTTCTGCATCCAATCCATGATGTATGTTTGAATAAATAGGGTCTTCCTCTAAGCTGTTCTTCTCTGATTCCTCGTCTAAATTGTTAATGCTGAACAAGACATTCCGCACTTGTGACAGACGAGAAATGACAGACTCTTCATCTTCTTCCTGAATGAAGGTTGTTGCTGAAGAAGAACGGTTCAAAGCATTTGAAAGTGAAGTAACGGTTCCGTAGATGGTCCCTGTCGCGAGTAATTTTCCCTTGAAATAGCCAGCATAGCTACCAGGGTAATTGAATGATGCTAGTCCAGCTACAGCCGTTGTACCATAAATACCTGCAAAATTTGAAACGCCAGAAGATCCATTTAGACCTCCATATACACCTATACTGTTTTCTGAAAATCCAGATTGACCCATTACTCCAAACGCAAAAGGACTACTTCCACCACTGTGTCCAGCTACTGATTGGATGCCATAATTTTTATTTGTATTGGTGTAAGAATGAACATATATACCATAGGCAGGTTCTCCTGTTAGTCCATTAGCACTAAGATACATCCCGTATTTTCCAGTATGAGAACATCCAATTCCTGCACCAGAGATATTAGTTGAACCTACAGTCAATACGGATGTTGGAGCATCTGTTGATCCGATACGAACATGACCCAAGGAATCCACGATAAGCTGTGCAAACAAGTTGCTAACAGAAAGCAGCATGGCTGCTATAAATAGAGTCTTTTTCATTTTGATTTAGAATTTTAGTGTTAATGATAATGTTTTTGATTAATGTAATACCCTATCTCGATGGAAATATAGAGAATAGAGATGCAACTGCC
>JAFRTJ010000076.1 GCA_017427185.1 Bacteroidaceae bacterium
ATATGCTTCTGCGTGTGACTGCTGATGAAATAATAACTGGCGCTATATTCATCCATCATACTGAGGAACACTTTTTTGATGCGGGAACACTTCTCATTGATGGCGTTATCCAGCGGATTTACCAGATGATCCACACTATCTATCACCTTCTCCTTATCCAACATCTTTCCCGTCGCCATATAATAACGCAGCAACTCAGTCCGATAATCTGCCAGACGCTTGAACTCAATCCCCTCGGGATGAGCCAGGAACAACAGATACACAGCCTTATGAACAGGCTGCAGTTCCACCTCCTTCTGATAATCCTCCAAGATGAAACGGTAATCCTTCGTAATCACCAGACGACTCAGACGCCCCTTGGCAGCCTCAATCCTCAGTTCTTCGAGCAGGGGCACACCAATGGCATGCAGCAAAAGGTCTGTCCTACCCTCTGCCTGCAACTGGCTCACGAGTCTTTTCACCTCCTGTGCCCGCTCCTCTGGTGTCAGCAGTTCATTCATTCCGTCACTACACTCATGAGATTGTTCAACCACACCTTCCACTTGTCAAGAATCGTAGGCTCTTTCTCTTCCTCTGGTTCAGGGACTACTGCAGGCTCAGGTTCAGGAGCAGGTTCCACCTCAAAAGGCAGTTCCTGTTGGGTAATAACTGTTGCCATCGTTGGTTTGACAACAGGCTTATAGAGTTTCTTGATTACCTCCTCATAGTAGTCATCCTCATTGCGATAGGCGTTTGCAGGTATCTCATCTTCCAGTTTCTCTTCCATACCTGTAGCCAGAATCGTCACCTTGGCATCCTCACCCAGGTTATCATCCGTAGCAGTACCCCAAATCACATCGATATTAGGATCCAGCTGGTCAAAGAAATCGTCAATCTCCTGCAGTTCCTTTACAAAGATGGGATACTCGTCGCTGGCATAGATATTAAAGAGGATACGCTTAGCCTTACCGATGTCATTGCCATAGAGCAAAGGCGAATCGAGAGCATTCAGAATCGCCTTCTCTACACGGTGTTCACCACTGGCACGACCCATTGCCATGATAGCGCCTCCACCATCCTTCATGGTAGTTTCCACATCTCGGAAGTCACTCTTGATGCCTCCGTCACTAGGTAACGTAATCAGTTCCGAGATACCTTTTACGGCATCCATCAGGATATTATCTGCCCTCAGAAAAGCCTCCTTCATCGAGATATCTGCATCAGCATACACATCGCAGAGGCGTTCATTATTCACAATCAGCAGCGCATCCACATTCTTACGGAGTTCCTCAACACCCTTCAACGCCTTAATGATCTTACGCTTCTTCTCGAAATAAAATGGGATTGTCACAACACCTACCGTTAATATACCCATATCCTTGGCAACACCAGCCACCACAGGAGCTGCACCAGTACCGGTACCGCCACCCATGCCAGCCGTTACAAACACCATCTTTGTACCATCTGACAACAGTTTGATGATGTCGTTGATGTTTGTCTCAGCCTCATCGCGTCCCTTCTCAGGATTACCGCCAGCACCCAGACCAGACTTTCCCAGAAGGATCTTCACTGGCACAGGAGAACGAGACAGCGACTGGCTATCCGTATTACAGACGGCATAGGTCACACCCTCCACCCCCTCATTATACATATTACGCACAGCGTTGCAGCCGCCACCACCAACGCCAACAACCTTGATGATGCCCTGCATCGTATCCTTGATCTCATTCTCAAAAAACGGTATCGTATCTTCACCCATAACAGCAATAATTTGATTCGTTTGCAAAATTAGCAAATAAATTCGGTATCTACAAGTCTCCGCAAGGCTTGCGAGAGGTATTTATGGCAATGGGGCATCTTTGGGGAAACTGCGAACTTGTTTGATGACTCTATCCAAGTCTTCTTCATCCGCATCCATTACCCATTTTACCGCTTCTTTATAGAAGTCTAATTTGGCTTGCATATTTCTGATAGAATCCTCCAGCTCATTTATCTTGGCTGTCTTTTTAGCCAATTCATCTTGATATTTCCCACACCCTTGTTCTTTCCGAACATCCTGATTCCAGAGAGTCCCTATTACTATCAAGCATATTACCAATGCTATAATGACAAATATAAACTTCTTCATATCCTAGTCTGATTCAAATTTATGCAATATATCATGCCTATGCAGAATGGTGGGGAAAAACTCTACAGCCTCCATGCAGTTGGGGCAAACTGACAATTCTCCAGTGTAGCCCAGTGGGACTGTTTCATGAGTATATTCATACCACTTAAGGTTTTCTGATTTGCAGCCACATCGCATACAAGGGAATCTATATTTTCGGGCTTCTAGATTCTTACCCATTTGGTGAGGAAAGAGAGTAGATTTCTCAAATAGCAAAGCAGAAGAATCCAAACTCCAGTACCTTATCATTGGGGATTGTAGAGGATTAGAACATAATACTAAATGTTTTACCATTCTATCTTCTATTCGAGCAATTATATATAAATCTTTATAACCTGGTGTACGAATACTCACCACATCTCTATCATAATAGTTACAGAATTTGACCTCATACTTAGTTGCGTCTTTGGGCTCATTCCATCTCTCAAGCCAGCCTTTCCAGTATTCAATTACAGCATCCTTGCCTGTGAATTCTTTATTATCCCAGACAACCATACAAGCATCATCAGCCATTAAATTGGCAACATGAGTAAAGTCCTTAGTCATTGTCGCATCAATGAAAAGACTAGAGAATTCTGCATATTGTTTATTATCATTTAAATCTTTCATATCCATTCTATTTAGTAGGGGTTCAAATTGCAAAATTAAAATATATCTTCACTTTTCAGAAATGATTATCCATCACAAGCCTTGTGAATTTGGCAATTTGCATTTCCAAATCACATTAGCGCGAACAAGATCTATCTTCTTGGCTTCTCCTCGCTTACCTGATATGGCATAATATCTGGCTACACTCTTAGGGAGAATGGAGGCAAACAACTTACGAATCCTGGTACACTTCTCATTGATAGAGTTCTGCGTAGGATTGGTAACATCTACGATGCTCTTCTTTACCCTATCTGTAAGTCCATAAGGTCTTAGCAACAGGTAAAAGCTGGTCAGTTCCTTACGATAATCAGGTAGGCATTTCAGCACGATACCCTCAGGATGTGAGAGGAAAAGTAGATATACTGCCTTTACCAGAGGTTCCATTTCCACCTCTACTGGCTCTTCTGCAGCCAACACGACCTTGTAATCCTCTGTCACAATCAGTTGCGGGAACAGTTCTTCTTCATTCATAGCTGCTACAATCTCAGCCTCATCAACACCATACGCCTTTAACTTGCGTACATTCTCCTTTACTTCGTCCAAAAGAATGGAGCAATGGAACTGCTCCAATTCTTTTGCGATCATTTCTTTAATTTCCTTTTCCATTCTTACACAAATTTAGAATCCTAAAGCATCCATCATTGCATCATACTCCAGAGGATTACTTGGCATTTCGCCATACATACCATCTGTCAGCGCGTCCCAAGAGTCTTCTTCAGTCCACTCGTAGCCTTC
>JAFRTJ010000013.1 GCA_017427185.1 Bacteroidaceae bacterium
GCTCAATTGTTCACTCTGCTGTTGGAGCCAGCGCTGGAAGGTGCGGTAACTAACTCCGGCGGCTCTCGCCATCTCACTTTTCAAGTAACTTTTCATCGTTCGATTCCTCCTTATTTATTATAGTACAAAGTTACAAAAAAACATTGAATTATGCAAGAAAATTCATTACAATTTTTGGGCAATAATGGACAAAGATAGACAATAATAGACAATAATAGACAAAGATGGACAAAGATAGACAGCCATCCACCAGTTCTTCGTACCTTTGCATCGTGTTAGAAAGAGGAAGACAACACGTTGAAAGTCCGGAGTCGACACGTTGAAATCCACGATCCGACACTTCGCCCAGGCGCGCAGGGCGAATGAGAGAGAAAACGATTTGTAACTAACTGACATTAAAACAATTAAGAGGTATGATTAACTATAGTATTGTGATTCGTGGTACGAAGCCTGGCACCAAGACGGAGGACATCACTGAGACCAAGGCTTACGGAGTAGCTCAGATTTCCGAAAATTTGACAATCAATGACTTCGCCAAGCATATCGCTGAGCATGGAACGCTCTACAGCCGCGACGTCATCCAGGGCGTGCTGATCAAGATGGTGGACTGCATGCGCGAGCTGCTGCTCGAGGGCAAGAAGATCCAGCTGGGCGAGCTGGGAAGCTTTGGTGTGTCGCTGAGCACCAAGGGTGCCAACACCGCTGCCCTGTTCACCGCTGAGAACATCAAGAAGGTGAACGTGAACTGGGATCGCGGCAAGATGTTCCAGAACCTTCGCGACGATGCTAGCTTCAATCTCGTCCCCAGCCGCAAGGCTCAGGAGGATGCGGTAGCTGAAGCGAAGCGTCAGGAGACCCTGCAGCCTGAGGAACCAGAGGAGCCCTAATCTCATTTCTTGCGCTCCAGTAGGTGCTCAGGCGCAGGCGGAGTCCCATTTACCATTTTCTAGAGGATCTAGAAGATCTAGACTATCTAGAGGGGCTGGATTCTCTAGAAAAGAGCTGATAATCGCTAACCGATCCTCACCACAGGAATCTTCATCAGGGCAGCGAGTTTCTCTATCTTCGATGCCACATGGCCTACGCCTATCGCACAGTGGTGCGACGGTCCACCCTTGCTCCAGCGGTTCATGAACTCGCGTATATCCATTGGGAAACGGTAGCGGCTGTTGGTGTTGCCTATCTGCAGCGTCTCGCCAGGAACGGACTCTCCCTCTGCCACAAGCAGATGCACCTTCCCCTCGTTCTCGCAGACGGAAAGCAGGGTAGCAGGCCCCTGGCGCACGCTCATCTGAATGGACAACCCCTGGCCTGGCTTGCCATGAAAGACTGGCAGCGGAACCAGCGCGATGCCATCCTCTGCCATGTTGAAATGCCCTGGGCCATCATGACCCCACAGAATCACGTTGTCGCGGAAGTCCATCGCATAGGGCTCTGAGAAGGAGCCGCCTGCTCCCAGCAAAGCCATGATCGACATCGCCTGCACGTTCTTCACCTCGCACTCGCCTGCCACAGGAATGCCGCGCCCCGTGAGCAGCGTCGTCCCAGCGATGAAGGAAGTGATGAGGTCCTCGTATTCGTTGCCTGGACGGCCCTCGTAGTAATAAGCCAGGCTGGTGAGGCGATGGCGCGCCACCAGCTTATCCAGCGCCACAGAGGTGCGTGCAGCCCGCTCCAGCTCCCTTTCAGAGCACTCTGGACTCACGCGGAAGGTCGTCTGGAACTCTTCCAGCTTCCCCTGCAGCTCCGTCGATGTCACGCTGTCGCGCAGCTCCCTGAGCTCGCACATCTCGAGCAGCTCTATGTGGGTTCCAAAGGTCAGGGACTGCAGGGTAGTGTCCGTGTAGACGTCCAGCATCCCCCCGTAGTAATGCCCCAGGATGCCCATGCGCCCAGAGTGCATCCCTCCGACGGCACGGGCAGCAGCCATCCATTCCTCCAACTCCTTCCACAGGGCAGGATCCTGCATGTAGCCCGTCACGATATCGTACCAGAGGCCTGAGCGGTTCAGCACGCACGCCAGTTCAGGCACACTGCACGCCTGGCAATGAGCCAGCCATTCGCCTGTCATCCGCACCCGATCGCCCATCGCATTCAGCCGTGCGTAATCGATGGCTGCCTCTGGCTGGATGTTCAGCAGCAGCACAGGTTTCCCCACGCGCTGCACCAGAGGGAGCACAGTGGAGGACAGGGCGTAGGTGGAGATGAAGATGCAGACCAGTTCCACCTCCTCGCGCGAGAAGAGGGAGGCCGCCGCAAGCGACTTCGCCTCGTTGTCCACCATACCGCCACGAACCACCTCTACGCCCATCTCGCCGATGTGGGTGGCAATCTCACTCTCATAGCCCTGCAGACGAGGCAGGAGCCCTTCGTACTGTCCCCAGTACGTGTCAAGTCCGATGCTGAATAATCCTATTTTCATTGTACTTTATTTTAAGTTTCACTTGTTTTCGCTCATGTTCGCCCCTGCTCAGGGTGCTGCTGCCCCTCGTTTTCCTGGCAGATACTGCGAGCGGCGGTATTCCACGTATTTGCGGAAACGTCCGTTCGCAATGGTACTGTCCACGAGACTGAAGTCGAAATGGTTGTTGATGAGCCACTGCAGCTGATAGATGGCGCAGCCCTCCTCCTTTCCATGCTCGCGATTGTACTCCTGTATGCCACGGCGGTAAACCTCGTCCAAGCGCTCCAACTCGTCCGTCAGCTGCAGGTAAGCCGCTTTGTCCTGCGGATGCTCAGAACTCAGTCCGTTCAGCTCCATTCCCTTTTCAAGAACAGGTTGGAACAGGCTGTCGCGATATGCCTTGAAAGCGTTGTACTGCGCGTAGAACACACCCCCATGCACCTCCATCTCGTCGTAACGGCATCCTGTAACCCTCAGCACACACGTATCCCCAGGAATCGCCCAGAACTCCTTGAACTGGAAATCCGTGTTCCCATCCTGATGGACACCTTTCAGCAGGCCGCCCACAGGTTCCTCGATGTGCATGGCGAACGAGAACTGCCCGTTCCTTACCTCCAGCGTATCCACAGGAACATCGAGCTGGATATGCCCGTAGTCATCGATGATGTAGAGCAGATACCTGACATCCTCCACCCCCTCAGCCACCGTTCCCTGCAGCACGAAATTGTCCTTGTCGCGGGCGTCAGTACATGCGGTCAGCAACAGAGCCACCAATAAACTGCTAAAACAGAACCTTCTCATACGCAAACATCTTTTAGATAAGGAATCCTTTTTCATTTGTCAGGGAATCCAGGAGTCCCAACTCCCTTTGTCATCAAGTCCTTCAGTTCTGACAGGTAGTCTGCATACACAGCACGAGGAAGAACCCTATGCCTCTTGCAGATTGATGCTGCCATCCCCACCACTTCACCCATCATGCCACCCGTACGCATCACCCTGACCGTTCCCAAAGCGATGTGCGTCACGCTGATGTTTCTGCCAGCCATGAAAAGGTTATCCACATTGCGGGAATAAAGACACCTGTAGGGTACAGCGTAGGGTTGGATAGGCTTTGACTCGCTATAGGCAGTGAATGGTTCCTCCCTTATGCCTGCGATACGTTCAGGATAGTGCAGGTCGATGGGCCAGGTAGTAGTGAACGAGGCGTCGTCGTAAGGGATATGCCCAAGAACATCCTGTTCCGTCAACACGACATCTCCCAGAAGCCGTCGCGACTCTCTCTTTCCTCCTATGTAGGCAACCCAAACCAATCTCTTCTGGCTGAATTCCTGTTGACGCGTACTGTGGTTCTTCAGATAAGACCAGTTGCCATAGACGGCTCTCAAGGCATAGTCCCTGATTTGCTCCGTCTCTGTTATCTGGTTCCTCTCCAGTCCTGTCTCCCACATCCATTCGCCATGAACGATGGGGAAGCAATTGGTCTCATTGAACTCCACAGCCCAGGGACAATCAGGAAAGGGTTGAGGCGACTCTGTTTCCTCTGCATACCATTGCACAGAAGTGCCCATCGTCAGACAATCCGCCTGGTCAGGAGCACTTGCCTCCTGAGTCTCTTCCTTGCTCTCTCTTCCCATTCGGAAGTCTGCTCCAGCCAGACAACCCAGGTTCCCGTCGCCTGTACAGTCGGCAAAAAGTGTTCCCCTGAAACATGTCTCCCTGCCGCTTTCTATGTTCTTTCCTATGACCTCCCTTATCTGGCCTTTCCTCATCTTCACCCTGATTATTTCTGTATTCAGGAACAGGGTAACAAGAGGCTCGCTTTCCACAAGGCGCAGCTTCTTCTCGTCCTCGTAATTGCTGGCAGGACCTGCATTGTGGATATTCTTCTCTGGATGAAGATTCATGATGCTCAGAATTTGCTTGCTGCGCTCAGATGAAGAGTCCTGGATGGCCTCCTGGTACGTCCAATACCCCACACCGCCCAGCTCGTCCATCAGATTACCAAGTTGAGGATAAGGCGACTTGTTGATGAGACCTGACAAGCCAACCCTCACTTCAGAACTGTTGTTTCCGCCCAACACAGGTCTGTTCTGTATCAAAGCCACTCGACAACCCAGTCGGGCTGCACTTACTGCCGCACAGCAACCAGCTATTCCGCCTCCCACCACCACCAAGTCATATTCTCCTCCTGAAGCAAGAGCGCCGCACCTGGTTTTCTTCTGACGGAACAGGGCCAGTTCGTCACCTTTTGAAGGAGGTTCGCTCTCAAGCCGCGAGGTCAGGTAGATCGCATCGCAACGTCCTTCGAAACCCGTCAAATCATGCAAAGCAATACTGTTTCTTCCCTTGGGGAGAAAGACGACTCCACCATCCTGCCAATCCCACTCCTTATCCCTTGTTCCAAACAATGGGTTAGCCGGCTTTCCATTCAGCAGCACCTGAAAGCGTCCAGGGGATTCCGTCCTTCCCCATGTGCGGGTCCAGTCCCTTGTGCGCACCCAAAGCCTGTATTCAGTAGCCTTTGAAAGAGAAAAAGAGGTAGTGGCATCCTGGACAGGCACTCCCAATCCATGAGCCAGCAGGTAAGGAGAGCCCATTACTGAGGTTGATTGAGTGTCGATAACCCATCCTCCTTTCTTCTCGAAACTCTCAGCCTCAATAAAGACATCGTCACACCAAGCCCTACACGTCAGGCAGAACAGCGCCACGATAAGCAGTACGTATCTCTTTCTCATTTTTCTCATACATTTTCAGCTGCCTATTTCAGCTTCACTTCCACGAGGGCTTCCTCGCTATCGAAATGCGGCCAGAGGTCGTCGCCCATCTGCATGTGCTGGAGAATCGCCTTGCGACCCTCACGATACCTATCATAGAAATAGGCGTGACAAAGGTAGTACCATTGGCCTCGAGAGGTTTCCACCAGGGTGCCGTGACCACAGCTCTGGATAGTCTTTCCGTTTCCCTGCAGGATAGGATTCCCAGGATATTTCTCATAAGGTCCTGTGAAGGAACGGCTGCGGGCTACGGAGACGGCATAGTCGCTCTGGGGAGAGCAGCAGTCGCGAATGGAGTAGAGCATGTAGTAATAGTCGCCGCTGCGGAAGAAGCACTGGCCTTCCATACCAATCCGCTCATCATCGCGCAGGAGGGTGAAGGGAGTGCCTTCCAAACGAAGCCCATCGCTGGAGAGACGCTGGGCGAGAATCTCTATGGGACGATGGGATGGGTCCAGGCCATAGGCTTTCCAAGTGATGTAGAGCTGCCCGTTGTCCTGATAAACATAACTGTCGATGGCTTCGTTGGTGGTACGAACCAGAGGACCATGATCGACGAACTTACCCTCAGGACCGTCTGCTATCGCCACACCTATGCATGAGGTGCTGTCGCTCTTCTGGCGGGCCGTATAATAGCAAAGAACACGTCCGTTCCATTCAAAAAGCTCAGGAGCCCAGAACGAGCCATTCGTCCAGGCAGGCCATTCGTCGAAGATGTGTCCCATAGGAGTCCAAGTCTTCAGGTCGCGCGAACGGAAACGGGGATACACCTGAGCAGCATTGCCTGAGGTGGCCGCCGCATAATAGGTCTTGCCCACTCGAATGACGGTGGGGTCTGGCGTATCAGCATCGATGACAGGATTCTGGACAAGGGAACGGCTGCCACTGCAGGCTGCCAGCAACAGGAACAGGAAATAAGAGAGCTTTTTCATCATGGGATTTTGAATTAGTTGAGGACAAAGGTAAGAAATCTGGCGCTGGAATCCAAATAGAAAGGGAGGAAAACGAGGGGAGGCTTGCGTAATCCAACTTTTTTTCGTAAATTTGTGGTCAGAAAACTACTGAAGCATTATGTTGAACCTGCATTCCAAAAGAAACCTTTCCCTCCCTGTACAGGGGAGCGGCTGGACCAAAGTTGTCCTGACTGTCTGCCTTCTTTGTATCGCATCTGCGCTCTTCTCGCAATACACCATCCCAGCTGAGAGCATCCGCATCAGGGATCCGTTTGTGACGGTGGACCGCAAGACCTCTACTTACTATATCGTGACGGCTGCACGCAGCAACGGGAAATTCGCGCTGAAAGCTTACGAAAGCAAGGACCTGAAGATGTGGAAAGACAATGGAATCGTCTTCGAGGGCAACCAGAACTTCATCGCTAAGGCAGACGGAAAGAAGGACAGCTGGTGGGCACCTGACACATACCTCTACAAGGGACATTACTACACCATCGCGACGATGTCCTGCGAGAGCGAGGGACTGCTGCGATGCTGCACACTGCTCGATGGCGGGAAGAGTCCAATGGGACCGTACAAGGATGTCTTCAAGAAAAAGGAAAACATCGGTCTGACTCCCATTGGCCAACAATGTCTGGACGGTAGCCTCTATGTGGACGAGAAAGGGCAACCCTGGCTAATCTACAGCCTGGAATGGAACGGACCAGACGTGACAGACAAAGTGGGCGAAACCTGGGCTGTACGGCTGAAGAAGAACCTGAAGGGACGCAAGGGGGAACCAGTCCGCCTGTTCCGTGCCAGCGATGCAACGTGGCTCACACACTCGAAAGATGGAATGGTGGTGGATGCTCCCTTCATCTGGAAGGACGAGCAGAGCGGCAAACTGATTCTGCTGTGGAGCAGCTTCGTGAATGGCGTCTACACAGTGGGGCAAGCCACCAGCGCGAGCGGCAAGGTGGAAGGTCCCTGGGTACACGAGAAGGAAACCATCTATACGAACGGAGGCCACGAGATGCTCTTCCGCGACTTGGAAGGCAACCTGAAGATGAGTCTCCACCACAACAACAACGACGCCCATCTGAAGATTGTGGACGTGGAGATTGTGGATGGGAAAGTAAGGTTGAAATAGAAAAAAACTCAGGCTCCAACTTCATCACAAAGAAAGACTGGAGCCTGAGAGAATCTATCCTTTTAGCCTATTTTCCTATCAGCCAAAGAACCTGGTCGTTTTCAAAATCAAGCCGAGAAGAACAATAGCATCAAGGATGATGAAGATGATCAGGGCTACTTTCGAAGAGGTTGTCATGGGCTTGGGGGATGCCAAGGGACGTCCGCTGTAGTGATTGATAGCCTCGATGAGTTCTTCCTGCTTGACGACAATGCTCGACGAAGTGATTTTCTCCACATCCCCATTAGGCTGAGTCAACTCCATAACCATTATGTTACTCCTCGAATTGGATGAATACTTTATCCTTACCACGCCTGAATTCTGAAACGAAGAGACCTGAATCTTCTCGTAATCTGACCAAGGGCAATTGATTTCGAAACCACGAAACCACTGATCATGGACATAACCCGTCATGCCACGCGAGTTCAGCTCGATGAAATCATGCTGCGTCCTCAGTGTCATGAATACGATGAAAGCATTTGCAAGCATAAGGAGGACGAATGACGAAGCAAGCGTCAGAGGAGAAGCATCCGTGACACCCAAGATAATCATAGTGCAGATGGAGATCAGACCGATGATCAAAGCCACCACACGTACCTGTTTGCGACAGGTATAAACGCACGTTTCACCAAATTCTTTCATGACTGTAAAGTTTCTTTAGGTTCTTTATCCTTTTTCATCCGACCGCTTTTCTTAAGTGCTTCAGCCAGAATCCACTGAATCTGTCCGTTGGTGGAACGGAACTCATCAGCAGCCCAAGCCTCGATGGCATTCATCATGGCAGTATCCAAACGAAGGACGAAACTCTTGGTTCCTCCCTTTGTCCGATCCTTATTCGACGATTCCTTTTCCATTAATTGACAAGACATAAACGCGTCCCCCAAGCCTCGTCCACAGAAAGGAAGAGGCCAGAGGGACACAAAGATTGCATTAATGATTCAGAGTACCTGAATTGATGACAGGCTGGGCAGGCTCATCAGCACAGAGGACTACCAGCAGGTTGCTCACCATGGCAGCCTTTTTCTCATCATCCAGTTCGACTACTTCCTCTGCAGCGAGTTTGTCGAGAGCCATCTTGACCATAGAGACAGCACCATCAACAATCTTTTCACGAGCCGTGATGATAGCAGCAGCTTGTTGACGGCGAAGCATGACAGCAGCAATCTCAGGAGCATAAGCCAAGTAGTTGATGCGTGCCTCCAGAACTTCGAGACCAGCCATATCAAGGCGCTCGTTGAGTTTCATCGTCAGCTCCTGGTTGATCTCGTCTGACCCATCACGCAAAGTGATCTCCTCTGTGCCAGAATCAGAGTTGTCATAGGCATACATGCTGGCCACCTGACGCAGGGCGCTATCACTCTGAACAGCCACAAAACGCTCGAACTTGTTCATGCGGGCCGTAGCTGAACTGCCTGCCTGATTACCTGTGCTGACATCTGTATCAATGTCGAAGATTGCCTTGTAGGTGTCCTTCAGCCGCCAAACAACCACAAGACCAATCAGGATAGGGTTACCCATCTTGTCGTTCACCTTGATGGGCTCTGCATTGAGGTTGCGGGCACGAAGACTTACATTCTTGACTCCCATGAAAGGATTGAGCCAATAGAAACCTGTCTTGCGGAACGTGCCTACGTAACGGCCAAAGAAAGTCATCACCTTAGCTTGATTGGGTTCAAGCATCGAGAAACCACAACAGCAGATAATGGCGGCTATCAAGAACAGCACGGCCAAAACGATGTACCAAACAAAAGAACGCCCTGAATCGGCAGCAACAATACCATACACAAACGTTGCAACAACAGCAATCCACAATAGAACATCAATCACGCACATGAGGAATCCATTCAAATAACCTCCATGATACTCAACTTCTTTCATTTCCATAACACTGTTTCTTTTTAGGTTAATTATTTCAATATTTCTATGATATCATTTTAATATCACCACAAAGATATGGTTTTTTCAGAATTACTTCCAAACAACCCCCTTAACTTTTTACTATTTTTAACATTAAAGCCTTCTCAAATGACATGATTATTGTTAGAAAAGCAGTACCTTTGTCGCCCAGATAATTATGGAGGAACAAATACAACAAAAGCAATACGTTCCCACAGAACTGGGAGAACTGGGAGTGGGCCGCTTACTATGGCAATATGCTTTGCCAGCCATCATCGCTATGGCAGCTGCCTCGATCTACAACATCGTGGACAGCATCTTCGTTGGACAAGGCGTGGGCGACATCGGCATCAGCGGAATGGCGATTGCAAGTCCGTTCATGAACCTGTCCGCAGCTTTTGGCGCTATGGTGGGAGTGGGAGCCAGCACAGTCATCAGCGTACGATTGGGCCAACAGAGATACGAGACTGCACAGCACACTTTGGGCAACGCTATCACCCTGAATATCATCCTGGGACTGCTTTTCACCATCGCTTGCCTACCCTTCCTGGACAACATCCTGACACTCTTTGGAGCCAGCGAGGCCACCCTTCCCTATGCTCGCGACTACATGCGCATCATTCTTATAGGCAATGTGTTCAGCCACAGCTACTTTGGTATGAATGCGATGCTGCGTAGCGCTGGACATCCCAAGGCCGCCATGAACCTGACGTTCTTAACCATCATCGTCAACACCATTCTGGATCCTTTGTTCATCTTCGTATTCGACTGGGGTATCAAGGGAGCTGCCTGGGCAACTATCCTCTCGCAACTGGTCTCCCTAATGGTCCAGATAAAACTCTTCAGCCGAAAGAATGAATTGCTGCATCTCAAGCGTGGCATCTATGGCCTGAAAAGTGACATCGTACGCCAATGTCTGGCTATCGGACTGAGTCCTTTCCTGATGCACAGCTGCGCCTGTCTGGTGGTGCTGATTATCAACAACCGCCTGAAGGAATACGGAGGTGATATGGCCATTGGAGCCTACGGAATCGTGAACAGGGTGGTCTTCCTCTTCCTGACCATCGTGATCGGCCTAAATCAAGGCATGCAGCCCATCGTCGGATACAACTGGGGAGCACACAAGAACGATCGCGTCTGGAGGGTGCTCTTCCTGACCATCTGTTCTGCCACAATTGTGACATCCTGTGGATTCATTGTGGGGATGTTCTTCCCAACCCCCATCATCCACATCTTTGGCGCTGGACCTGAACTGACTGGAAAAGCAGTAACAGCCTATCATTACATGGTGGCTCTATTCCCACTCGTAGGAGCCCAGATGGTCATTGGGAATTTCTTCCAGAGCATTGGCCATGCAGCCAAAAGCATTTTCCTGAGTCTGACCAGGCAACTGCTTTTCCTGATTCCTTGCCTGGCCATCCTACCCTCTCATCTTGGCCTAAACGGCGTGTGGCTTTCCATGCCTGTCTCAGATGCCATCAGTTTCTTCACCGCCAGTGGCATGCTGTGGTGGCTAATCAGAAAAGTGAATCGTGAAAAGAATAGGACTGCTTAGTGATACCCACGCATATTGGGATGACCGTTATCTGAAATACTTCGAGGAGTGTGACGAGATATGGCATGCGGGTGATATCGGCTCTTTGGAAGTGGCCATGAAACTGCAAGAATTCCGTCCTTTGAGAGCTGTGCATGGCAACATCGACGGAGGTGATCTGCGACGCCTTTACCCTGAAAAACTGCGATGGGATTGCGAAGGAGCTGACGTGCTGATGACTCACATAGGAGGATATCCTGGCAAATACGATCCACGCATCCGCAACATTCTCTACACGTATCCCCCCAAACTCTTCATTAGCGGACACAGTCATATTCTGAAGGTGCAATTCGACAAGACGTTAGGGCTGCTCCACATCAATCCTGGGGCAGCAGGCCTGCAAGGATGGCAGAAAGTGCGCACCCTAGTTCGATTCTCAGTCCATGAGGGAAGTTTCTCTGACTTGGAAGTTATCGAGATACCTCGATAGAAACTGGCGAACCTGCCTGGTATACTCCGCCGGATGATCGTGATACGACCAGGCATGCGGACTCCCTGGAGCTATCCACAAGGCTTTCGGCTGCGGTTTTGCCTCATAGAGCCGATAGACCATCTCAGTGGGCACATAGTCATCCTGCTCGCCATGAATGAAGAGCATCGGGCGATAGCACTTCCTCACCTGACGGAGCGAACTCGCCTCGCCAAAACTCCATCCCAATTGAACCTTACAAAGCGCACTGGCCGCATAGAGCAAGGGAAAAGAGGGCAGATGGAACTGGTTGCGCACCTCGCCTGCGAACTCGTCCCACACGCTGGTGTAACCACAGTCTTCCACATAACAACGGACACATTCAGGAACATCTTCTCCTGAGAGCATCATAGTGGTGGCTGCTCCCATAGAGATTCCATGAACCACCATCTGGGCATTTCCTCCAAACAAACTGTCGGCCAATTCGATCCACTCCAACACGTCCAAACGGTCAAACCATCCCATTTGCACGTATTTCCCTTCCGAAAGCCCATGATAATGCAAGTCAGGCAACAGAAGATTAAATCCCAGATCGTGATGGTAAAGGTACCCAATGAAAAGCATTTTGAGAGCGCAATCTGTGTATCCATGCACCAAAACGGCAGTCTTATCCGTCACTGAATCCGCATAGATGTAATATCCATGCAGACGTTCGCCTTTCCTGTTTACAATAAACGTGTCACGCAATCCTCCTGCTGCCAGGATGCTGTCAATCCACGGCGCTCCAAACGAATAGTCATTCCGAAAGTTGTCGATACGCTCCTGCTCGACATACGCTCCCATTTCTGGTTGCAAGGCATAGTGTAGCATATATTCGCTGGAAACTGTCAGACCAATCAGTATCACAGCAAGAAAGACAGCGATTGACACTTTCATCCACAAGCAGGAAGAAGAAACCTTTGAAGTGTGTCTGTTTGCTTTTCGCTCAGAATCCATGTTCCCTTTGTATTTTAAACTCTTTCCCTATATCCTTATTAAATATGAAGGTAGAAAATGAGAAACTATTCCACCAGAAACCAAGGGTTCAGCAAATCTGGTTTATTGTACTTCAAGGGATGTCCTGTCTGAACATTGATGACAGTTTTTCCTGCAGCACGTGCAATAGCATCTCCTGCCGCCGTATCCCACTCCATCGTGGGTGCATAGCGAGGATAAGCATCTGCTACACCTTCAGCCACCAAACAAATCTTGATGCTGCTGCCACTGCTGACAAGCTCTACCTGAGGGTGGATACGCTTCATCTCTTCAACGTAAGCAAGCGTCTCTGGGCTCATGTGACTGCGAGAAGCCACCACGCGGAAAAGGTCATCCTCAGGACGCTGCAAAGGAATAGGGATAGATTTCTGGAACACCTCATCCACAGAGGCCAGCGAAGAGACAATGGCTTTGAAAGCCCGTTGATTCTCCTCTATCCTATAACCATAATAAAGTGTTTCTTTCACAGGCACATAGATGACACCCAGAATGGGATCTCCTTCCTGAACGAGTGCGATGTTGACAGTGAATTCACCATTCTTCTTGATGAATTCCTTGGTTCCATCCAACGGGTCCACAACCCACAATTCTCTCCATTGCTGACGAATCTCATAAGGAAGATGCTTCCCTTCTTCGCTCAGAACAGGAATCCCAAAAGGTTCTAGATGCTGCATGATACAGCGGTGAGAGGCCTTGTCGGCAAGTGTCAGCGGGCTGTTGTCGCTTTTCTTCTCTATGCCGAAATCCTGACTGGGATCGTTATAGATATCCAGGATATCCTTTCCTGCCTCGAGTGAAGCTCGTATTGCAACTTCCAAAAGTTCATTCAAATCCATGATTAGATGGTCTTTCTGTTCTACAATTATTTGGTGTTGAGAAATTTACGGTGGTCTTCGATATAGATGCCGTGAGGTCTAGTCGGCAGCATACGGCCCTGCAGATCATAGAACCTATGGGACGTTTCTACACGAGGCGATTCGACAGCCGATCCTTTGGGGACTACATGCACAACCTGAAGAGGTTCTTCGCTCACCCATAGCATGCTGTCATTGAAAAGATTCTGGTCGTAAGCCACACGAAGAGAATAATCCCCAGGTTGCACGTTCATGCGACTGCGATGGAAATAGCGATAAGTACTCTCATCGGCTGCCAGCGTGAGTCCCTCGAATTGAATATAGTAGTACGTCTCATCTTCATCATCTACAGGTTGGAAAACAACGTAGAATCGCCCGCAATACTCTGAATTGTGATTCTGTAATGTAAAAGAAAATTCAGGGCAGGAACCCTGCTCTACCGTTTGGGGAAATTCAAAATCCTCCAAGGTGATATAGGCTGTGCTTTGATCATCAGCCATCAGGCTGACACCCGTTGGACTGACATAAAGCAAGAGGTAATTAGGCGTTCCCATACTGGTACGAGCCTCTTCCCAATAAACAGTCTGAGGGATTGCCGACTGAGCTTCGACCTGCGGAAAAGCAGGAACGACACGGTAAGTCCCCTCCTTCACACTGGCAGGAATGGTAAAAGCAAGTGTATCCGTATAGGAAGTATCATCAACCTCTTCGAGCAAAAACTCATGTCCATATTCAGCAAGCACAGCCTCCACTTCATCGCCTTTCTTCAGCAAGAGTGAAAGCTGACCTTGCAGCATATTCCATCCCACATTGCTCATCTCCTGAGTCGCCACTTTCAACTCGCCATACCGATCGGATGAAGCCACAATGGGCTCAAGACCTGCGAAAGCAAACACGTTGTGAGGCGTATCAGCATTTTCTCCAGCATGTTCCGGACGGATACCCATCACAGCGGACTGAATCAGATTCATGCCGCCCTCAGGGTTGTCGAAATCGTACCATTCAGCTTGCTTAGGCGTCAAGTATGGCAAATAGTAATACCCGTCTGCATCGCCTGACATGCCCAAATTGAGATGAAAGAGTCCCTGAGCATCATATCCATCGCACACAAAAGCATGAGAAAGCGAAGGAGACTGAGCCGACATCAGCACAGGGCGCCCTTGCGTGAGCTCAGATTTGAGCATCCTGACCCAATCCTGATAACTGTAAAAATCGCGGAAATACATCTGCAGCCCATCATCAAACCCCAGATAGTTGGCTAGAGCGATGGGCTGGCGAATGGAGCGCGCCCCACTGGACTCCACTCCATACTTCATCTCCACAAGCACGCCACAATCATAAAGCAGCTGAGTCACAGCATCCAGTTGCTCCTGGGTATACTGGCCTTCAACGTACGAGTCAAGCATAAGATCATACTTGTAACCCTGAGAAGGAAGTGATGCAGAAAGAGTCTGATTGCATCCCAACGAATCCACATACGTATAACTTGCGCCTGAGGTACTTTGTTTCCAATAGCGCACGATTTGAGCCAAAGAATGAGCCACACAACCCGTAGCACAATGCTCACCCTCGATAAGCGGACACAAAGCGTTATAGGGAGCAAACTGGTCCCACGTGTCATGAATGAGAGGCTCCACGCATTCTGCCAGTTCACTGTCCTGCAAGACCACAGGGAAACGAGAAGGACGTTTGGAATACACTTTCATAAGAAATTGGAATCCTGGATTCAAACGAGCCTCGTCGAAACGCCCCCTTTCGCTATAGCCCAATATCGCAGGTCCCTCGTCTGAAGTATTCACGATCACGAAACCTGGTTGAAGACGGGATTCACAAACGGCAATTCCTCCCTCCGCAGAACGAAAAGAAACATACTTGTTTTGTCCGTTTTTTTTCACTTTCGACAGCACCTCGGAATCAGTAAGCCTTGCTCTCTGAGCATGAAGGCTCACAGCACAAAATGCCATCAAAAACAGCAAGAAGGAACTTATGGAAGGGAATCTCTTCATTACAACATCTTTAAACCCAGTTTGATGACTCGTTCCACTGAAGCGTCTGGTTCGTCATGCAGGATTTGCTGAACAGCTTTCTGGGTTGGGCCTGGGCTGAAACCCAACATCGTCAAAGCAGCAATAGCCTCCTCCATAACTTCCTTATTGATTCCATTCGAGAAAGGAGATCCACCATCTCTCGGCTGAGCATAATCAACATCCAGGGTCGCAATTTTGTCATGCAACTCCACAATGATACGCTGAGCAGCCTTTGGACCAATTCCTTTGACCTGCTTGAGCAATTTGTCATTTTCGTCCCTAATTACAGTACAAAGTTCAGAGGGAGTCATTGCTGACAAAATCACGCGGGCCATACTGGCACCAATACCACTCACTGTAACCAAGAGCAGGAAAAGCTCTCGTTCCAATTTCGTACAGAATCCCCACAATTGGTAAGCATCTTCACGAATAGCTTCGTAAATCCACACCTTCACTTCCTGTTTCCCCTGAATGGCAGCATAAGTGTTGAGGGAGATATTCACTCCATACCCCACTCCAGAACATTCCACGACAGCCAAAGTTGGCGTCAGATCTGTCAAAGTGCCTTTTAGATACTCTATCATACAGACTTCTTCAATTGTTTTTCATCGCAAAGATAGAGAGTTTTTCATGATATAATTGTTTTTTACCAGAAAAATTTCTCACAATACATAATAAAGTTGGAATCCTCACGTTATTTATTCGTGAGCGCGCGAAAATTCATAGCAACTCTAATAGTAGCCAGTAGTGTTAATATACTGGCAGCTATGCATATTCCACACATTGCTCCGTCTGAATCATCCGTTCCTGCATTTTCTCCAGGCGAAGCTCCCAACGATACAGTCCCCAAGAAGAAATCTCGCAGCAAAGCAAAAAAAACTGTCGCTGAAGACATAAAAGACGTTACGAGAAAATCAGGTGATCTGGAAGACCCTGAGAATATCCAAACTACCGTAACCTATGACGAGAAGGACGACACGTACACCATCGGCACCACGCTGGGGGGCGACGTGAAGGGTGACAAGAAAAGTGGAAGCTCAACCAGTCGAAACACTTCTACGAGTAACCGCAGTACGACAACAACCAACAGGAACACGACATCGAAAACCAATAACAGCAACAGTCGCAACAGCAAGACCGGTACCAGCAGCACCTCGGGCGGAACCAACAATGGACCAGGAAACGTCATCCCTGGTCAGGCAGGCTATTCATTGGGAACTGCTACCAGTTATCTGACAGCTCCTATCCTGATGACTCCTGAGGAATATCAGGAATGGAGCCTGCGCCAAAGCATGAAGCGCTACTACTACGAGCGGAATGCAGAAGCTTTCGAAGCATCAGGAAAGAGCAAGTTCGACTTTACCGACATAAAGTTTGATTTGGGCCCTGCGGAGAAGATCTTTGGTCCTGGCGGCGTACAAATCAAAACTCAGGGTAGCGCAGAATTGAAAATGGGCGGAAACCTTAAGAAAGTGGACAATCCTGCCCTTGCAGCCAGCCGTCGCAAAACCTTTGGATTCGATTTCGACGAGAAGATCAACCTCAGCCTAAATGGTAAAGTGGGTGATAAAATTGACCTGAACCTCAACTACAACACAGAGGCGACCTTCAACTATGATACTCAGAACATGAAACTGAAGTATGATGGCAAAGAGGACGAGATTGTGAAGCTCATCGAGGCTGGCAACATCTCATTCCCCAGCAACATGAGTCTCGTGCCTGGCGTCAGCAGTTTGTTCGGCCTGAGAACCGATGTCCAGTTTGGCAAACTGAAAATGCAGACTGTGATAAGTCAGAAGAAGAGTGCAAGCACAAGTGTTTCCAGCAAGGGAGGACAGCAGACCAACAGTTTCGAATTCAGTGCCACAAATTACGAGGAGAACCGCCACTTCTTCCTTTCTCATTTCTTCCGTGAGAGATACGACAAAAACATGAAGACACTCCCCACCATCGCAAGTGGAATCACCATCAAGCGAGTGGAAATATGGGTAACCAACAAGAGCGCCAGCACAAACAACAACCGCAACATCATCGCTTTGGCTGACCTGGGAGAAAGTTCCTATATCAGCAATCCCCATTGGACAGCTTCAGGCATTCAGGTACCCAGCAACCGAAGCAACGACATGTACGAGAAACTGGTGAACAACTACAGCGAAGCTCGCGACATCAGTCAGGCGACCATGGTACTCGATGGAATAGGTGATTTTGAGGGATCCGTGGACTACGAGAAACTGCAGAATGCACGTTTGCTGAGCAGCAGCGAATACACACTCAGCCCCAGTTTGGGATACGTCAGTCTGAACAACACCCTGCAGACCGACGACGTACTGGCCGTAGCATACGAATACACCTATGGTGGCACCACATATCAAGTGGGAGAATTTGCTTCCGACTTGAGCAACAATACGCAGGCTCTTTTTGTAAAGTTGCTGAAAGGTACCACAGGAAGTCCTCGCCTACCCATCTGGCGTTTGATGATGAAGAACATCTACAACCTGGGCGCCACTTCCGTTCAATCCGAGAAATTCCGATTGGATATCAAATACTTGAGCGATTCAACAGGTGTCTACCTGAGTTATTTGCCTGAAGAAAAGCTGAAGAACACCACGTTGCTGAAGGCTATGAACCTGGACCGCTTGGATGCCAACAACAACGCCAACAGCAACGGCCAATTCGACTTCGTGGAAGGATACACCATCAGGAAGGGACGAATCATCTTCCCTGTGGCTGAGCCCTTCGGCGAACATCTGCGCGAATGGATTGGCGACGATAGGATAGCCGATAAATATTGTTTCCCTGAGCTCTACGACAGCACTAAGACTGTAGCAAAACAAATAGCAGAGCATGACAAGTTCTTGCTGACAGGTCGCTACAAGGGAAGCAGCGCTGCAGAAATAGATTTGGGAGTGACCAACATCGCCCAAGGTTCCGTTATTGTGACAGCTGGTGGTGTCACACTGACTGAGAACACAGACTATACCGTCGATTACAGTATGGGTCGCGTGAACATTATTAATCAAAGTATTATAGACGCAGGAACAAACATCAGCGCCAGCGTGGAAAGCAACGACACCTATGGTATGCAGAGAAAGACCATGCTGGGAGTAAATCTGGATTACGAGGTTCACAAGAACCTGACTGTGGGCGGTACGATGATGTTCCTCAATGAGCAGCCTCTCACCACGAAGGTGAACATGGGAAGCGAACCCCTGAAGAACACCTTGCTTGGTGGACACATTAATTGGAAGAAGGAATCCCAGTGGCTGACCAACATGATTGACAAGATTCCTCTCATTCAGGCTACTCAACCCAGCCAGATTACCTTCAATGGAGAAATCGCTGACCTGATGGCTGGTCAGAATAAGAAGATACAAGGTGGAGCCTCTTATCTGGATGACTTCGAAAGCAGCACTCAGAAAATTTCTCTGACGCAACCCACCTATTGGACGATGTGCTCTACGCCCAGCATGTTCTCTGAGAGCAAACTAACTGGCGATCTGCAATATGGCTACAACCGTGCCCTGATGGCTTGGTACTATGTGGATCCTATCTTCACCCGTCGAAGCAGCACGCTGACTCCCAGCCACATCAAGAGCGACTTGGTCCAACTCTCCAATCACTATGTCCGCGAGGTGTACGAGCGTGAACTCTATCCTCAAAAGGCACAGAACAGCTACACCAGCGCCAGCAGTCTTTCCGTGCTGAACCTGGCTTACTATCCCAACGAGCGCGGCCCTTACAACCTGACAACCGATGTTGACCAGAATGGTCATCTTCTGAACCCTCGCGAGAAGTGGGGCGGTCTGATGCGGAGGATGGAAAACACAGACTTCGAGCAGCAGAATATTGAATACATCGAGTTCTGGATGATGGATCCATTCATCTACAGCCGCGACAAAACGGGTGACTTCGGTGGAGATTTCTACATCAACCTTGGTGAAGTGAGCGAAGACATTCTGAAGGATGGCAAGAAATACTTTGAGAGTGGAATGCCTGTCGACGGAAACGAGCGCTACTATACGACCACCATTTGGGGACGCGTGCCCAACAGTTCCAGTGTGACATACGCCTTTAACAATGAAAGCGGAGCTCGTGCCCGTCAAGACGTTGGACTCAACGGCTTGACCAATGAGGAAGAACAGCAATTCGGCACTTACAATACGTTCCTGCAAGAGATTCAAAACAAGGTAAATGCTCAGGTCTATGACAGCTTGCGGAACGACCCTGCCAACGATGACTACCACTACTATCGTGGCACAGATTTCGACCAGTTGCAAACCAGCATCCTGGACCGTTACAAGCGTATCAATATGCCTCAGGGCAACAGCGCCGACAGCGACACGAATCCTGAGAGTTACGAGACAGCATGGAAGAGCACCCCAGATTTGGAGGACATCAACCAGGACTTCACTCTGAACGAATACGAGAAATACTATCAGTATCACATCAGTATCCGCCCTGAGGACATGGTAGTAGGCCGCAATCACATTGCAGACAAGCGGACAGCCAGCGTGAAACTGCGCGACGGTAATACAGAGGAGTGTACATGGTACCTCTTCCGTATCCCATTGGATGCCTATGACAGCAAGGAAGGCAGCATTTCCGACTTCACCAGCATCCGTTTCATGCGTATGTTCCTGACTGGATTCCAAGAGGATGTCATCCTGCGTTTGGCAACTCTCGATTTGGTACATGGGGACTGGCGCACTTATGAGCAAGCACTTTATACGGGCGAAGCTCCCGCTGTGAGCGGAAGTATTGCTGTCAGCGTGGTCAACATCGAGGAGAATGGCGACAAGGAACCTGTGAACTATGTCCTGCCTCCAGGTGTCAGCCGTATCACAGACCCCACCCAGACTCAGTTGGTAGAGAGCAACGAGCAGGCTATGTCCATGATTGCCAGCAACCTCTCGCCTGGCGATGCTCGTGCTGTCTATAAGAACTGCTCTTACGACATGCGCCGCTACAAGCATCTGCAGATGTTTGTGCATGCCAACGCCTTGGCTCAGGACATCACCGGCCTCCAGAATGGAGAAACCAGCATATTCCTTCGTTTGGGTTCTGACTACAAGAGCAATTTCTACGAATACGAAGTTCCTCTGACCCTCACTCCTGAAGGACATTACGACACGTATTCTGCAGCAGGATGCCGTGCGGTTTGGCCTGAGAGCAACATGATTGATGTCGACCTGGACATTTTCACAGCACTTAAGAAAGCACGCAACGCGCTCAAGAGTGCAGGAGCCGCCTCGTTCAACTCCCTCTACAGCGAATACGACAGCAACAATCCCAGCAATCGGCTCTCCGTGATGGGTAATCCTACTTTGGGCGAAGTGAAAACCATCATGATCGGTATCCGCAACAATGGTCGCACCGTCAAGTCCGTGGAGGTTTGGGTCAACGAGCTCCGTCTGCAGGAATTCACCAACGAAGGCGGTTGGGCTGCTCAAGGAAACCTGAACATGCAGCTTTCCGACATCGGTTCAGTAAACATGACAGCTCACGTAGAGGCTGCAGGATTTGGTGGTATCGAGCAGAACGTTCTGAGCCGTTCCGATGAAGACTCCTACAACTATGCCATAACGACCAACATGGAATTGGGACGTCTGCTTCCTGAGAAAGCAAGAGTCAATTTCCCGTTCTACTACAGCTACAACAAGGAGACCATCATGCCCAAGTACAATCCTTTCGATACCGATATGCTGCTCAAGGATGCTCTCGATGCTTTGGCCACCGAAGAGGAGAAAGACTCTCTGAAATCCCTCACCACACATACTGAAACGAGCAAGAACCTGAGTTTCAGCGGCGTGAAAGTCAACATTGGCAACAAGAAGCATCCCCTCCCGATGGATCCCAGCAACTTCACCTTCAACTACAGCCACATGTCGCAGACCACAGAAGGAGAAACCATCATCTACGAGCACGAGAAGCGATGGAAGGGAGGTCTGAACTATTCCTGGAGTCCCAACTGGAAAGCATGGGAACCCTTCAAGGATCTCAAGAGCAAATCGAAGTGGCTCGATCTGGTGAAGGCTCAAAACCTGTCTTTCGCTCCTCAGAGTATCACATTCAGCACAGATCTCAACCGTACGTATTCTGAGTCGCAGGAACGTGACCTCGACAACATCGACAACCCAACGGCCTTACCTGCCATCTTCAGCCAGAGCTATCTTTGGAACCGGTCATTCCAGCTGCGTTGGGATATCTTCAAGGCTCTCCATTTCAATTTCCAGAGCGGAACCCGCGCAGAAGTGGAGGAACCCTACATGCAGGTCAACAAGGATCTCTATCCCGATCTCTACGAGGCCTGGAAAGACTCCGTCCGCACGAGTTTGAAGCACTTTGGCCGTCCTTTGGATTATAGCCAGAGCACGCAGGTGAGCTACAAGGTTCCATTGGAAAAGATTCCATGCTTCGACTGGGTGAGTGCAGATGGCAGCTACAACGGAACCTATTCTTGGAAACGAGGTACCATGATGGAGGACGGAAGCACCTTGGGCAACACCATCAACAGCCAGCGTACCGTGAACCTCAACGGAAAGCTGAACCTGGAAACTCTCTACAACCATTCCACTTTCCTGAAGGATGCCAACAAGCGCTTCTCTGCCTCCAGTGCCAAGAACGAGGCAAACAAGAAGAAGCAGGAAAAGAAAAAGGCCGACGAGGCAAAGAAGAAGCAAGAGGAACAGGAAAAGGCTGCTCGCCAGAAAGCTGAGGCTGAGGCTGCCAAGACAGGTGTGCCCGTCGATTCCATCCTTGCAAAACAGGCTCAGCGCCAATCCAACGCGAAGGGACAGAGCCAGAAGAAGGTGGACGAGAAAAAGAACAAAGGATACGCAGAGGAAATCACTCTCATCCCTGACAGCATCATCCAAATCACCCACAACCAGAAGAGCAACCGCATTCGCGTAACAGCGATGGACAGCACGGGACATCCCTACAAACTGAAATACAAGAAGGTGGACGAGAACACGCTGAAGATCACCCGTGCCCCAGAGGACACCACTCAAATCCGCCTGAACGTAATCGCTCTACCAAAACGGGAGGAGCAGAAATGGTATGGTATGGCTCAAGCAGGGGCACGCTTCCTGATGATGCTGCGCAACGTAAGTGTGTCCTACCGCAACACGTTCAACCTCGCCCTGCCTGGCTTCTTGCCTGATGTAGGCGACATGTTGGGACAGAAGAAAGTGGCTGGAGCATTCAGCCCTGGCATGGATTTCGGATTCGGACTGATTGGCGACAGCTATATCGATAAGGCAAAGGAAAACCGCTGGCTGCTGATGTCCGACAGCGTCTCCACTCCTGCTACCACATCCAGTACAGAAGACGTGCAGGTCAAAGCCAGCTTGGAGCCCTTCACCGATCTGAAGATTGATCTCAGCATGAGTCGGACCGACAACCACAACAAGAGCATCCAGTACATGTATCTGGGCAACCCAACAACTCGAAGCGGCTCGTTCAACATTACCACCATCAGCCTGAAAACAGCCTTCGCCAGCAATGGGAATGTCAACAACGGATACTACAACAAGAACTTCGATAAGTTCCAGCAGTATCTCGACATCTATCAGCAGCGTGTCGAGCAACGCTACAGCGGCACCCCCTATCCCAGTAATGTGGGGCACACGGGAACCTTCAACCCAGAGAACGGAACGGTGAGCAAGTACAGCAGCGACGTGATGGTCCCTGCCTTCCTGGCAGCCTACACGGGTGGCAATCCCCACAGAAACAGTCTCGACATATTCCCATCTCTGGCCAAGATGCTTCCCAACTGGAGTGTGGCATACAAGGGACTCTCCAACCTGCCCTTCCTGCGCGACCATTTCAAGAGCGTACAGCTCACTCATGCCTACAAGAGCGTCTATGCCGTAGGAAGCTACAACAGCTACAGCTCCTGGATTGAAGCAATGGAATCCGGCGGCAGCATGGGGTACATGCTCAACACCACCACAGGAACCTACGTTCCCAGCTCAATGTACGACATCAGCACCGTCTCCATCAACGAGAGCTTCTCTCCCTTGGTGGGTCTGAACTTCACGTTCAACAACGACATGACGCTCAAGATGGAATACCGCACCACCCGCGTCCTCACCCTGAGCATGACCAGCGCTCAACTCAACGAGACAGGTTCCAAGGATATTGTTCTCGGATGGGGCTACAAGATTGCCGACTTCAAGATTGCCAGTCTTTTCCGTGGAAAGAGTGCCAGCCAGCAGCAAGCCCGAAACTCCAAGAGCAAGAAGAAGAACAGCCGCGACGATGACGAGAGGGATGCCGACGGAAAGAGGAATGCTCAAAACAGCACCAACTCGAAGAACAGCCGAAGCAATTTTGCCCACTCGCTGAATCTCCGCTTCGACTTCAGCCTGCGCAACCAGGATGCCATCAAGCGCGATCTCCAGACCAGCCTCTCCGAAGCAACATCTGGAAGCAAAGCTATCAAGACGAGTGCTGCCATCGAGTATGCGATGAGCCGCATGGTATCCATGAGTCTCTATTATGACCGCCAGCGCTCCCAGCCCCTGCTCTCCAGCAGCAGCTATCCCACCATCACGCAAGACTTCGGCATGAGCATGAAGTTCTCCCTCACCCGATAAGCAACTCCCTACCTACCTTCGTGGGCCTGAGCCCTATTTGATTGTTTGCAATTCTGTCAGCAAGGTTTCACACGTTGGCAGGACATCATCGGTATGAATGTAACGGATGATGCCATTACGGTCGCAGATGTAAATGCGGGGAATGAGCGAGGTGGCAAATAGATTGTAGATCGAACGGTCTGCCTGTGGGGAGTAGGTCATAGAGAAACTCTTCGACTGCCAATAGCGCTCAATTTCTGCCTGCCCCTGTGCGCGAGCGATGAGAAGAACAGGTATTGCTGTACGGTCAACCGAATCCCATAGACACTGCACCTCTGGAAGCTCTTTCTGGCAATCAGGACAGGTTGTGGCAAAGAAAACAATGACAGACGGACGTCCCTTAAGGTCAGACGTGGCGACAGAAGTCCCATCATTCATCTTCACGGAAAAAGTGGGCAGAGCATCGCCCACACCCAGATCAGCGCCCTTCATCTCGTCAGGGTCGCAACTCATGCACGTCAAACACAACAAAATCAGTCCCCATGCGAAACAACGCATAATATTTCTTTTCATCCCAATCATTCCTTCTTCTTACAACTTTAATATGAATGTCATACGTTTTCACGACCAATGTCTTTGCAAAGTAACAACTTTTTTCATTTGCCACAAAAGCAACCAGTCCCTTACCTTTCCACATTTATTGTTTTTTAACTAGCAGCCTAGAAACAGAAAAATACTATTGAGAAAAATTTTGTTTAATTTTGCACCCAAAATTCAGTTATCAGAAGATGGAAAGCAAATACGAAGAAAGGGTGAGGCGAGCCGTGGACAATTTCATGCAGGGCTACGGCTGTTGCCAGAGTGTGGTGGCCGCCTTTGCCGACCTCTACGGGTTCAGCGACGAGCAGGCCAAGCGTGTCAGTGCAGGGTTCGGAGGCGGAGTGGGACGCTTGCGCATGATGTGCGGCGCCGTGTCGGGAATCGTCATTCTGGTCGGAATGGATTGCGGACAGACAGAAGGCTCTGACCGTCAGGGCAAGTCCGCTTGCTATAAGGTCGTCCAGGAGCTCCTCCATGAGAGCGAGGAAGAGAATGGCTCCCTGATTTGCGCTGATCTCCTCGGACTCAACGGCAAGGTCGTTCGTGGCAACTATCAGGCCTCTGAACGTACCGCCGAGTACTACAAGTCTCGTCCCTGTGCCGCCAAAGTGGAGAGCGCTGCCCGCATCTTCGCGCACTATTTGGAACAAAAAGATAGTAAGAAAGATGATGGGAGTATTTGAAAAATCCTTACAAATATAACGCATAAAAATTTAGAAATTTCCGTTACCCCAACTTGTTGGACACGAGGATGAGACTCGTCGAAATCGACTCTTTAACACGTCGACTTCCTCTTTCCGACACGGGATTCAAGTTGTTTTTACATGTTTTTATGGGGAGGGGGACTGAGAGGGCGGTTCTTGATGTATTCCGCACACTGTTGCACTGTTGCACTGTTGCATTTCGATTTTCAATTTAGTTGCAGAGTATGTAGGTGTATTTTTTATATTTTATATTATATAATACTATAGTATTATATAATATAAAATATAAAGTCAATTTCTCCTTGCAGCATCATTCTTTCCATCTTGATTTGCAACAGTGCAACAGTGCAACAGTCTTCCCCTAAAAAGTTGAACGATTCTCTCTAAACCCTTGTTTTTGTTGAATAGGCTCCGCGGAAAGCTGTTCAATCATATTCAGAGTTTGCGGTGCAAAGGTATGTCTTCATCTGTAAAGCCTTGCAAAGATGATACTCTTACCACGAAAAGCCAGAACTCCTCTAAAAACCCCTCCCATTCGCCATAGAATCGCCCGAAACGCCTTTGGCGTACACTCCATCACCCGCAGCGAAAAGAGGCGCTCTGCGGGGCTTTCTCGCGCTGAAGGCAAAACCTGGCGGCAGAAAGCAGTCCGAAGAGAAAGGGACTCAGTTCTGAACTGGTTTCAGCCCCATTTCCTCTGCCTTCTGCATCATGTACTGGCGAGCGGATTCATGGTCGTTGGGGATCAGGCTGTCCCAAATGGCGTCCTTCACCTTCTGCTTGAGGACGCCAATCTCTCGGCAAGGCTGCAAGCCGAAGGTGGCCATGATTTCCTCGCCCGAAATGGGGTTTTTCCACGTACGGTAGTTGTCGCGAGCCTGCAAGTCCTTGAGCTTCTGGCGAACAATCTGGAAGTTGTCCAGGAAACGGCGCTTGCGCTGCTGGTTCTTGCTCGTTATGTCGGCCTCGCAAAGGATCATCAGGTCATCGATGTCCTCGCCTGCCTCGAAAAGCAGACGGCGGACGGCACTGTCCGTCACTTCCTGGTCGGCAATCACGATGGGCCGCATGTGGAGCCCCACAAGCTTCTGGACATAGTTCATGCGCTCATCCATCGGGAGTTTCATGCGCCGGAAGATGGAGGGTATCATCCTCACTCCCAGATAGTCATGGCTGTGGAAGGTCCACCCCACTCCATTCTCCCACCGCTTGCTCCTGGGCTTTCCTATATCGTGGAGCAAGGCAGCCCAGCGGAGCCACAGGGAGGCGGCTGGGTCGGTCGTGCCGGCCACGTTGTCCAGCACTTCCAGGGTATGATAGAAATTGTCCTTATGGGCACGCCCGTTGCGCACCTCGACGCCCTCCAGCGCAGCGAGCTCTGGGAAGATGATGGGCAGCAAGCCGCAACGGCTCAGTTCGACGAAACCGATACTGGGGGCAGCAGACATCATGATTTTGTTGAGCTCATCGATGATGCGTTCCTGGGAGATGATGCGGATACGCTCTGCATTGCGATCCAGCGCCGCCTGAGTCTCGTCCTCGATCTGGAAACGGAGCTGGGTGGCAAAGCGGATGCAGCGCATCATGCGCAAGGGGTCGTCGGAGAAGGTCACGTCAGGGTCCAGCGGAGTGGCTATGAGGCGGTCCTCCATGTCCAGAAGCCCATCGAAACGGTCGATGAGCTTTCCGAAATAAAGATCGTCTTCAGGGAACGCATCCAGATGCTTGTGGTTGAGGCAAACGGCCAACGCGTTGATGGTGAAATCCCTTCGGTCGAGATCGTCCTCGAGGGTGCCATCCTCCACGATAGGCTTGCGCGAATCGCGACTGTAGCTCTCGCGGCGGGCTCCCACGAACTCGATTTCCTGAGAATGATACTTCAGTTGGGCTGTCCCAAAGTTCCGAAAAATATTTACATTTGAACCTTTTCCAAGACGCTTTCTCAAGCTCTTTGCCAAACGGATGCCTGGTCCCTCTTTCTCTGCGGATGCACCTTCCTCTGCCTCACGGCGGTCCACCACCACGCAGTCTATATCCTTGCTGGGACGGTCGAGGAAGAGATCGCGCACATAGCCTCCCACCAGATAGCATTCCAAGCCAAGTTCATCGGCTGCCGAGCCAATCTGATGGAAGATGTCTCTGTCCAACAGCTGTGCCAAATCCTGATCTGTCAGATGCCTCATAACATCCTATTTCTCGAACTTGTTCTGCAAGAGGTCCTCCTGGAGCTTTCGCTGGAAGAATTTGTGCTTGACGTCCAGACGCTCCCATTCCTCGCCATTGGCACGCGAGAGACTGTCTGCCGCACCCAGCAACTCGATGCTGTCGAGCAGGACAAGTGCTTGGCGACGGGCATACAACGCCTTAGGGCAACGGAGACGAAGCATCATGATGGTATCGCGGGCGGCTGCAAAATTCTTCTGGCTAAGCTCGCGACGAGCCTCATCGAGCATACGCTGTCCCTCCATCTCTGGATCAGGCTTGCTGGCACAAGCGGAGAGGAACAGGGCCGCAAATGCGACTTTCAGTATAGAAGATTGGTATTTGGGCATGGTGAATCAAATTCTCTAAAGGGGAAAAACTACAAAATGAATCGCATGACATCGTTGCTGAGGGCAAGAACCATCAGAGCCAACAGGATAAACAGGCCGATGCGCTCAGCCCACTCCATGAATTTATCGGAAGGCTCATGTCCCGTAATGGCCTCATAGGCCAGAATGGCGATGTGTCCTCCATCAAGTCCTGGAATAGGCAGGATGTTCATGACGGCAAGGATGATACTGATGAAAGCCGTCAGCATCCAAAACTGCTGCCAATCCCATACACTTGGGAAGATGCTCCCTATCGTGATGAAAGAACCCACCGACTTCGCTCCGTCGGCACTTGCCACGTATTTCAGGTCGTTGACATAGCCGCAAAGGATACGCCAGCCGTACTGCAGGCCAGCGGGGATGCAGGAGAGGAGACTGTAATCCTGATGCTTCGACGTGTAGAAACTGAAAGGACTTGCCTTGACGATTCCCAGCATGTAGTTCTCGTCGAGTTGAATCCGGGCGGTATCCTGTCGAGCTCCATCCGCGCTCCTGAAAACGACATCCATCTGGCGGAGACGCATGCTGTCCGCATGGGTGCAACCTTCCATCGAGAGGACATCGGAGCGACGAAGCATGAGACTGTCGAAATCAGCCCACGTCTGGATATCCGTACCATCCACAGCCACGAGGTAGTCTCCCTTGCGGACACCCGCTCTGCCCATCGCTCCAGTAGGCAGGACAGAATCGATGACCGTAGGAATGTATGCGGTCATGAAGGCTGGGTTCTCCTCAAGCATGTGCAGAAGATTGAGTTTCTCCTGCAAAGGGATTGTCACCTGCTTGCCATCACGCAAAACGGTTATCTGCTCAGCATTACTCAGGGTACGCAACACGCTGGTGCTCCACTCCTTGATTGTCTTCCCGTCCGCTGCAATGGGGATGTCTCCGTTACGGAATCCAAGCGACTGAGCGTGCTCGTTGAACTGGAATCCATGCTTGATGTCCTGCATGGGAAGATAATCACGTCCCCAGGCCAGCATGATGGCACTATAGATGACCCATGCTGTCAGCAGGTTCATCAGGACACCACCCACCATGATGAAGAAACGCTTCCAAACCGCCTGCGAGCGGAACTCATCAGGTTTGGCAGGCTGTTTCATCTGCTCCGTATCCATGCTCTCGTCCACCATACCGGCAATCTTGACGTATCCCCCCAAGGGAACCCATCCGATGCCATACTCCGTCTCGTTGTCCTTGAAGAAAGGGAAAAGACGGGTAAACCACTTGTCGCGGGTACTGAACAGATGGAACCAGGGATTGAAAAACATATAGAACTTCTCCACACGAACACGGAAGAGTTTGGAGAAACCAAAGTGTCCCCCCTCGTGCAACAACACCAAGAAACTAAGGCAGCAAAGCAGCTGCAGGGCTTTTATCAAAACTACATTCATATCTTTTCCTTAAAACAAAATCCATTAACCTTTCTGCAAGAACTCACTTGCAACAATCCTACTCTCGCCATCACACTCAAGATAATCCTCCAGGGAAGGCTGATCCACATGAGGTACATGCTGGAGGGTGGCCTCGATGATGTCCGCCATCTGGAGGAAAGTACACCGCTCCTGACGGAAAGCAAGATTAACCACCTCGTTCGCAGCATTGACCACACAAGCAGCATTACCGCCCAGACGAATGGCCTCGTATGCCATCTGCAAGCAGCGGAACTTCTCGATATCAGGACGCTCAAAAGTGAGATCCTTCATGTCCCACCAATCCAGACGCGGGAAATCGCTTTGGAGGCGAACGGGATACGAGAGAGCCAGCTGGATGGGCACACGCATGTCTGGACAACCAAGCTGAGCCTTCACTGCCCCATCCTGGAACTGAACCGCACTATGAATAATGCTTTGGGGATGCACCACCACCTGAATCTGCTCAGGCGACACGTCGAAAAGCCAACGGGCCTCGATGACCTCGAATCCCTTGTTCATCATGCTGGCGGAATCGATCGTGATTTTAGCTCCCATATCCCAATTGGGATGCTTGAGGGCCATCGCAGGAGTCACCTTCTCCAACTGCTCTGGGGTGAAAGTGCGGAAAGGGCCTCCGCTTGCCGTCAGGATAATCTTCTCGATGGGACTCTGCTCGCCCATCAGACTCTGGAAGATGGCACTATGCTCGCTATCCACAGGGAGAATGGGAACGTGATTCTCCACACACAGGCGGGTAACCAGTTCGCCAGCTACGACAAGCGTTTCCTTGTTTGCCAAAGCAATCATCTTGTGAGCCTGAATGGCACTGATGGTGGGCCGCAGTCCTGAGAATCCGACCAAGGCGACCAGCACGATATCGATGGGCTCCATCTGAGTCACCTGCCAAAGAGCCTCATCGCCAGCATAGACCTGAATGTCGAGGTCGGAAAGAGCATCGCTGACATACTGATAACGGGACTCGTCGGCTATCACTACAGCAGAGGGACGGAATCTGCGGGCTTGCTGAATGAGCAAGTCTGCCTGCTTGTTTGCCGTCAACACATAAGCCTCAAAGAGGTCGCTATGCTCCTCAATCACCTGCAGGGCTTGAGTGCCGATACTGCCAGTGGAACCTAAAACACAAATTTTCTTCTTCATAATTCTATTAAACCTTCGGGCAATTCCATCGTGATAATCCGCTTCTGATGATCCACCTCACGAATGAAGGGAGCAGCAGCAGGAACAAGAAGGTCGCCCACTTGGAAAAGGATGTTGGCTGTGGAGTCATCCACACTATCTATCACTCCCACATCTCCTATCTTGGTGTCCACTATACGGAAACCAGTAAAGTAACGCCATGTGTACTCGTCATTCTCATCCGGCTGAGGAGTGAGCTCGTAAGGGAAATACACTTCGACGCCACAGAGCTCCTGAACCGTCTCTGCAGAGTCGTAGCCCAAGAATTTCAACAGAGCCACGCTGTCTGAACGGAAGCGGTATTCCTCGAGGAAAAAGGGCACCAGTATTCCATCGATCAGCAAGACCAGGTAATCCGCATCGACCCGATCCCACACATCATCGCTGAAGGTGAAGGATATCTCCCCACGCACACCATGTGTTCGTGTCAGAACACCTATCTTATAAACTGAACTTTCCTCTATCATTATTCCACACGGGTTATATGAGCTCCCAAAGCATTCAGTCGGCCTTCTATGTTCTCATATCCACGATCTATCTGGCCGATATTGTCAATCTGGCTTACGCCTTCTGCGCTCATGGCTGCGATGAGCAGAGCAATACCTGCACGGATGTCGGGGCTCGTCATTCGGCCAGCACGCAGCTTCAACTGATGGTCGTGTCCCACCACAACGGCACGATGAGGGTCACACAGTATCACCTGAGCACCCATATCGATGAGCTTGTCCACGAAGAAGAGGCGGCTCTCGAACATCTTCTGATGGATGAGAACAGCTCCCTTCGCTTGCGTGCTCACCACAAGCAAGACGCTAAGCAAGTCGGGGGTCAATCCTGGCCAAGGAGCATCGGATATCGTCATGAAAGAACCGTCTATGAAAGACTCTATCTCGTAGTGATCATGGGGAGGTATGATCAGGTCGTCACCCTCACGATCTATCCGGATTCCCAAACGGTTGAAAGTGCTGGGGATAATACCCAACTGGTCATACTGAACACCACGGATGCGTATGCCATTACCTACCATCGCTCCCATGCCGATAAATGATCCCACCTCTATCATGTCGGGCAGAATGGTGTGCTCCGCCCCATGCAGGCTGTCCACTCCCTGAATCGTCAGGAGATTGCTGGCGATGCCGCTGATTTGGGCGCCCATATGATTCAGCAGATGACAAAGTTGCTGGATATAAGGCTCGCAAGCCGCATTATAGATGGTTGTGACACCTTGGGCAAGAACAGCAGCCATGATGATGTTGGCAGTACCAGTAACAGAAGCCTCGTCGAGAAGCATCGTGGTTCCCTGCAAGCGCTTTGCCTGGATAGTGAAGATTTCACGAGAGGCATCGTATTGGAACTCTGCTCCAAGTTTCTGCATTCCCAAGAAATGAGTGTCGAGTCGACGCCGACCGATTTGGTCGCCTCCTGGCTTGGTAACCATCGTTTTTCCGAATCGGGCCACTAAAGGTCCCACAAACATTATGCTTCCGCGCAGACGAGAACAACATTGCAAGAAATCATCGCTCTCCAAAACATCCATGTTCACCTCATCCGCTTGGAAAGTGCAGGTTCCCTTTTCACATCGGGTAACCTTCACGCCCAACTTCTCCAGCAGACTAATCTGGTTATTGACATCTGCAATATCCGGAAGATTATGGATGGTGACAGGCTCCTCTGTCAACAGGGTTGCACAAAGCACCTGAAGAGCCTCGTTCTTTGCGCCCTGAGGCGTGATATCTCCAGACAAACGATGATTGCCTTCGATGATGAATGATGACATAACTGAGAGAGTAAGGCAGGAAGTGGAAAGACTACTTTTTCTTCTTGGACTTCTTGGCAGGAACAGGATGATTGGAAGTCTGGACGGAAGCAAACTGGAAAGTGGAGAGATCCAGACGAATCTGGCCGTCGGTATAACGGGCCAAATCTTGAGCCACCAGATTGTCATCCATTGAATCACGATTCCAATTATAAAGGTTCTGCTTCATCTGATTGGCTATCATGCCGACCAAAGCATCGCGCTCTTCGCCCTCAGGAAGCTGCATGGCATATTTCAACGCGTTCTCCACCTGATAGCCATAATGCTTGCGCCGTATATGCTTCATGGGATAATGCAAGGGAGCAGCATGAGCAAAGGCCTGTTCCTCAGGGACAATCTCCACGGGATAATCAATATCCAGCTTATAGTGGGACATGCGGGCCAGATGATTCCAAAGTTTCTGCTCGAAATCAGGTTGCTGGTCTTGTCCCTGTTGAATACGCGCCATGATGGCGATGATGGTTTCTGCACAACGCTGTCGACTCTCTCTCTCAGGAATGGAAACAGCCACATCGACCATATTCTGGATTCCCCTTCCATACTCGGGCATTACCAAGTGTTCTCTCTGTGTATTGTATTGCATTTATATTTAAAATAGTTTTTTAGGATGTGTTGCCACAAACTCTTTCAGATAATAAGGCTCAAAATATGCCACATCCTGAAAATCGCCACGCAGGAATGATTGCTCGGCCAAAGGATGCATATATTTAGCCAAAGGATTAATATTCGGAATAAAATGTGCATTGGGATGCTGTATCTTCGACTCACATTTTGCTGCTCCGTCACCAAAGAAATAAACTGGGCCACGCTCCAGATACTCCTGATAGCTCCCTTCCTCCACAATATCGGCCTGCGTAGGACGGATCTCATGCAAAGCACGATCCAGCACCACGGAGTAAACCTCCATCCGGCGAGCATCTATCATAGGAACAAGCAAAGCATTCTCCTCCAGCTCCTCATGATAAAGCAGAAGAGGCACGCACAGAACCTGCAACGTAGGAACTGCAATCAGAGGGACTCGACGGCCATAGCAGACTCCCTTAGCCATCGAAACACCAATCCGCAACCCCGTGTAACTGCCTGGACCCTTACTGATTGCGACAGCATCCAAGGGAATGGCATGACTCTCCGCAAAGGAAAGGGCTTCCTCGACAAAAACCCCACACTTGACGCTATGGCTGGGGCCTTCCATGTCCTCTTCGTGGAAAAGCAAGGCACCATCTTGGCTCACGGCAACAGAACACACATGAGTGCTGGTTTCAATATGCAGAATACAGGCCATCCAGTTTTTTTTCTTTATTTTGGCACAAAGTTACAATTTTCTGCTATTATTTTGCTACTTTTGCACAAAATTGTTGTTAAAATTATGATTCAATCTATGACTGGTTACGGTAAAGCCTCGACCGAATACCAGGGAAAAAAGATTACAGCAGAGGTAAAGTCGCTCAACAGCAAAGCGCTGGACCTGTCGACACGTTTGGCTCCCATCTACCGCGAGAAGGACATGGAAATCAGAGGGTTGATATCCAAAGCACTCGAGCGTGGAAAGGTGGAATTCAACCTGTGGGTTGAGCCGACAACCGACCAAGTTGCCACTCCCATCAATGATGCTCTGGTAGATAATTATTATCGGCAGATCAAGGACATAGTGGCAAAATATGATTTACCAGAGCCAAACGATTGGTGGAACACCCTGATGCGTATGCCCGATGTTCTCTCCAAAAGCGATGCGCAAGAACTTAGCGAAGAGGAATGGAATGTGGCTTACAGCGTAGTCGAACAAGCCATCCAGCAATTAGTGGAATTCCGCAAACAGGAAGGTAATGCCCTGCAAAAGAAATTCCAAGAGAAACTGGACAACATCGCAAAGCTGCTGGACAGCATCGAGCCATACGAGAAAGAACGTACCGAGAAGATTCGCCAACGCATCATAGACAGCCTGAGCTCCATTCCTGAAGTGGAATATGACCGCAACCGCCTGGAGCAGGAAATGATCTACTACATCGAGAAATTGGACATCAACGAGGAGAAGCAACGACTCGCCAACCATCTTCGCTATTTCCAAGAGACAATGGAGAACGGTCATGGACAAGGGAAAAAACTTGGTTTCATCGCTCAGGAGATGGGACGTGAGATCAACACCACAGGAAGTAAAAGCAACCAAGCTGAGATGCAGAACATCGTCGTAAGAATGAAGGACGAGTTGGAGCAAATCAAGGAACAGGTTCTGAATGTAATGTGAACACGTTCTTCCTCTGGTAAGAACACGTTCTTTTGGGGATAAGAACACGTTGACTCTCTCGTAAGAACACGTTCTTTCTTTGGTAAGAACACGTTAATTTAACTCGAACAAAACAAAAAATGGCAAGGAAGAAGACACAAGAAGAGGCATCTCATCCCTCTCCAGAAAAGAAGAGAGGAAGTCTGCTGATTTTCTCTGCTCCCTCTGGAAGCGGGAAAAGTACCATCATACAATGGCTGATGAATGAGCACCCAGAACTGAAGCTGGCATTCAGTATCAGCGCCACAAGCCGTCCTCCTCGTGGAACAGAACAGAACGGAGTGGAATATTTCTTCCTCTCTCCCGATGAGTTCCGCCAGAAAATTCAGAACGGCGAGTTCCTGGAGTATGAGGAAGTTTATCAGGATCGTTTCTATGGAACCCTGAAGGAACAGGTGGAACGCCAGTTGGAGGCAGGACAGAATGTAGTCTTCGATGTGGATGTGAAGGGAGGATGCAACATCAAGGAGTTCTATGGAGACCAAGCCATGAGCCTCTTCATCCAGCCTCCATCCATCGAGGAGCTTCGCCGACGCCTGATCAATCGTGGCACAGATGACATGGAGCAGATAGAGAAACGCGTAGCCAAGGCTGAATACGAACTGTCTTTTGCACCTCGATTCGACCATATTGTGGTGAACGACATACTGGAGGATGCTGAAGCTGAGGCTTTACGGCTGATAAACGAGTTTCTGGGGAAATAAAAACAAACAGGAATGAAGGTAGTGACAGGAATCTACGGAGGAAGTTTCAATCCCATCCACAAAGGGCACACCACGCTTGGGAAGGCTCTGGTAAAACAGGGCCTGGTGGACGAATTGTGGTTTCTTGTCTCACCCCAAAACCCCTTCAAGGTAAATGATGAGCTGCTTCGCGACAAGGACCGTCTGCACTTGACTCGCCTCGCCATCAAAGGAAAGGCACATCTTGCCGTATGTGACATTGAGATGAGATTGCCTCGACCCTCCTACATGATTGTCACCCTCGAGCACCTGCGTGAGGAATACCCTGAACGGGATTTTGTATTAGTCATCGGAGCCGACAACTGGGAACGCTTTTCCCAATGGTACCATCATGATGAAATCTTAGAGAGGCATCGCGTCATCATCTATCCTCGTCCAGGCTACGAACTGAATGACGTGCCTGCAAACATTCTTATCGCCAACACACCATTGCTGGACATCAGCAGCACAACCATTCGAGAAAAGATAAAGGCGGGAACCTATATGGGTGAAGACCTTCATCCCGCTGTATGGAAAGAAATTAAAAAGAAAGGGTACTATCAATGAAAAAGGAATTGTTTTTCACCATTTTGGCAGTTTGCTCACTTTATTGTTCTGCTCAAATCACTCCCATCGAGAAGTACGAGATTGCGCCCAGTGCCTACGAGCAGATCTTTTTGGACCAGATAGGCAAATACAAAAGCAAAGT
The DNA here is from genome assembly GCA_017427185.1 of Bacteroidaceae bacterium. Taxonomy (GTDB): domain Bacteria; phylum Bacteroidota; class Bacteroidia; order Bacteroidales; family Bacteroidaceae; genus Physcousia. Next base: position 35,726 of record JAFRTJ010000013.1, read on the forward strand.
CATTGACACGGCTTTTGGGCAATATGTGGGTCAAGTGGATAACCTGAACCAGCTATATGGTTATGGTATGCTTATCAACCTCGATGGCTCCCGTGTAATAGGTAAGTTTCGCGAGAACAAGCTTCTCTTCGGTATCACCCTTGCCAACCGGATTTCCATCGTGGGAGCTCCTGAATACCATGTTGCCTACAACATGACGGGAGGAGACATTGAATATATCCTACGAGGCAAAGAGAAAGATACACCTGTGGATGAAGACATCAATGCCTATCGTTTTGAAACTATCGGATATCCCAACGGAGAACAGTATGTGGGTGAGACTTATCTGGGAAAACGTCACGGTTACGGAATCTACTATTACCCTAATGGAGATTTCTGGTTCGGAGAATTCGGCAACGACCAGCGTTGGGGCTACGGAGCCTTCTTCACATCCGAGAGTGGAATCTTTGCAGGCGAATGGCAAGGAGAACAAGCTGTACGTGTAATATCCATCAAACAAAGATAACAGAAACGATGAGAATAAGAGTAGGAATGGGGTACGATGTCCATCGCTTGGTGGAAGGTCGCGACCTTTGGCTTGGAGGCATTAAAGTGGAGCATTCATTAGGACTGGATGGACATAGCGATGCCGATGTGTTGATACATGCTATCTGCGATGCTCTGTTGGGTGCAGCCAACATGCGAGACATCGGTTATCACTTTCCAGACAACAGCAATCAATACCTCAACATCGACAGCAAGATTCTGCTCAGGAAAACAGTGGAACTGATTGAAAGCAAAGGATATCAGGTTGGCAATATCGATGCCACTATCTGTGCAGAACGTCCAAAGCTGAACCCTTTTATCCCTCAGATGCAGCAATGTATGGCTGACGTGATAGGCATTGACGCAGAGGATATCAGCATCAAAGCCACCACAACCGAAAAACTAGGTTTCACAGGACGAGAAGAAGGTATGTCGGCCTACGCAGTTGTGCTGATACAAAAAGACTGATCTATACTTTCGCTGCTCTTCCTAAAAAGGATCTGATATGGCATCGGAATCCTTGATGCTTGTTATCTCCTCCTCGTACTGAACAAGTCCTTGATGCCATCCAAGTCAAAGCCAAGAGTAAAACGCATGGTCTGATCCAAAGGATTGGTTTGGCTGGTACTGAACACATAAGCAGCATCCACAGAGAACACACTCATGTGGAAACCTGCTCCTACCGTGAAATACTTACGGTTACCCTTATTGGCAGCCTCGTGGTGATAACCTCCACGCAACATGAAACGATCATTGTAAGTATACTCAGCACCCAAACTCCATTGAATCTCCTGCATCTCCTCCTTGAATCCATTAGGGGCATCATAGAAGCTCTTGAAGATACCAGCGATGGGCGAAATGTCATAATAGTCACGCTGCACACGATCCTCGTAGTCGTTATCTGGCTCGTCAGTTTCCTGCTTGGGATAAGTGGGAACCAACATCTTGTTGACATCAGCAGCCACACTAAACTTGTTGTATTCGTTGAAAGGAACGGTGAAATTCAGACCCAAACGCAAATTAGTAGGAATGAATTCGGAATTGTCATCACCTCCGTACGAAATCTTGGAACCAATGTTACTGATATTCAGACCCCATCCAAAACTGCACTCGCGATTACCTGCCATAAAATAGCCTAAACGATAGAGGGCGATATCGGCGGCAAAAGCTTTTCCTGCACTACTCTCAGCAGTATAATCGTATTTGATATCAGAGTAGATAAAACGCATGTTTACACCCATTGAGAAGCATTCACTCAGCATACGGCTGTAGCCGGCATCAATAGCCATCTCGTAAGGGTTGATGGTCATGTCATCCATATCGCTCACAAACACCTCGCCTAAACTGAAGAAACGCAACGATGCACTAAAAGCAGAATAGTCGCCAATACGATAGAAACCTGTCATGTTGGCAAGATTGATATCGTTGACCAACTTGCGCAACCAAGGAGTATAACTGATAGCGACACCTGCCCGACCTATATTGAATGGATACTTTGCAGGGTTCCAATACTGAGAATTCACATCTGCCTCTGTGGCACCTCCCACATCACCCATAGCACCTGCACGAGCATCAGGAGCAATGGAAAGAGAAGTCACACTGGTATTCACAGGGTTAAACATGTTCTTTTTATCCTGCGATTTTGCTGCTAAGGCTCCCATCACGAGAAAACCCATCAGGAAAATTATCCTATGAAAAAATCTTGTATTCATATACTATATAAACTCTCAAAAGCTCTATTTATTGTTCAAGACAATGATTTTTTGAGTTTTTGATACTTCTTTACTCTCACCACACTGTAAGGTACAGCGATACAAATAGATGCCTGTACCTATCCTGCCGCCTGAGCCTGTTGTCAAATTCCAGGGTATCACATAAAGCCCACTACTGCTGCCCATCTCGCTCTGAGACCACAATTTATGTCCCATGAAATCGAAAACCTCAATGGTGAAAGTACATTCCGAGCCAGGACGGTCATAAGAAATCAGGAAGTTGGTATTGGTGACTGCAGGATTGGGACTGGCTGTCAGCTGCAGAATCTCAGGTTTCATACCCGAATTCACCACAAAATTCATTGAGATGGAGCTCGAATTGTTCAGCACATCCCAAGCACGGAAGGTAAGCGAGTGTGGTCCTGCTTCCAAAGTTGGGATAGTATAAGTAACGACTCCACGGGTAGAGTTTCCGAAATCAACCACATAATTTTCATTCAAATTATAGGTTCGGTCAGCCTTTCCGTCCACACAAAGTATCAGGTCATGACCAATTCCATTTCCGCTTACGTTTACTCCACTCTCATCTTGCAGCAAAGCAACAAAGTAAGGTTCAGGATTCACTTCATCGCCATCCTGAAAGTCCTCATTGTTGAGGAATGCATAGATGAAGGGAGCTATGGAATCGGTATCAAGTTCATCGCTTACCCCTCCCAGAATGAAATTCTCGTTGTATCCATTTGCCTCAATGGTCTTATCGTCGTTGATGGCATAAAAGACGATGCGGCCTTTCTCATCGCTATAATTGATGTCTACTGGAATGGTAAACGTCAGTTCAAACTTACCTGCCAAGATACTGTCTTGAGCATTATAGAGAACATCCTCGCGATTCATGAAAGTATAGGCGGCGGAAGCTTTTGCATTGTTTTTGCACGTCACCGTCTCCTCGCTGTCATATACTCGAGCAGAAAGAACTCCTTGGAAATCAGGAATCAGGTTGCCTTCACTGTCCTCGATATGTCCACTCATTTTCACTTTGCTGCCTGCTTTCAATCCGATAGGATTCTCATTGGAGACAGCTTGACCGTTGATACTGTCCAACACAACACGTTGCAAGGGAGCACCCATCACCAAAGCAGGATCGCCAAGCAAAGCATAATGAAGTTTGTTCTCCTCGTATCCGGATTCAAAGCCATCTGTTATAATATCTCTCTTGGCCAAACGGATTGCATCACCTAACCGATAACGGATGCCCTGACTATCCACTCCAAAAAGATATTTCATGAAGAAACGGTTCATGGACAAGTTCTGACTGGCATATACTGTACGTGTAGTGCCGTAAAAGGCTACAGCAGAACCCTTGGCATTCAGTACAGCAGTCTCACCTATGTTGGCGGACTGACCATCGAAAGGCATCACGTCGCATGCTGCCGTAACCCACAGGGGAAGATTGTTACTCTGAAAGTTTTCGAAATCCTCCAGATTCAACACGAACTCATGAGACAAGGTATAAGTGCTGGCATGTCCAGTATAGTTCATTACCAACGCACCTTCTTTCATCTGCTTAGCCAACAGGGCTTCCACCTCGGGATAAGTGTTACTGCGAGCAGAGCTTACACGGGTGTAAGCATCCCACATGACCTTACGGATTTCAATCTCTGGGTTATCCGACTGGATACGTTTCGCCACATCATCGCAATACTTCATGTGCTCGTTGTTATCACCATCATCACCCATCATGCAGACCACATTCTTCCAACTTCCAGCATACTGGCGACTCATATAATTGATGGTCTTATCCACCATGACTTTTGCCTCTGAAGCAGATACTACGGGGAAACGGCCCACTCCGAGATCTGTCTTGTCACGAAGCACTTTACCACCTTCGCCATCGTCGAGCAATCCAAAATAATCTTCCATCACATAGCAACGAGTATCACTATAGCTGTTTTCGCTCTCGTAGCAAAGCAGATAGTCATCGGGATTGTAGTTGCGCCAAGCTGTACTCACCATGCGGTTATCCCATGCAGCATCACCCATCAGAAGCAAATAACGGGGAGCATCAGCCTCGGTCTCAGCACGATCATAAAGCATCTTCATCAGACGGCGATAAGCAGTAGCGTCTGGTGTTCCACTACTGAATTCGTTATAAATCTGGTCGGCACGAACAACAGCTACACGCAGACTATCATAATAGAGATGTGCTGCCGCCAAACGTTGTGCCTGCTGCCTCATTTTGCCACTCGTAGGAATGATGATAACCATATCCACACTATCCAAAGAATGCAAATCCTGATTCTCGATAGGACCCACATAGGTCGGTTCGGGAAAACTATGAGTTACATCGAAAGCCACATAACGACGAGTGGGGTCATCTACGGTAACACTCAAGATATTGCCATCCTTGGCAGTACCACTTATCAATACAGCTGGATCTCCACGTTGTCCCACTCTCATCACCTTGGTATTGGAGGGGTCGCAGATAATATCAAATCCTGAGGTTTTGCTGCCTGTCTGAGAAAAAGCGACAAAACCTTCCTCATTGGTGGGAGCTATCTTCCTGTCATAATGAAGAGACAGATAATCCAAACGAGCATCATTGCCAGAAGTACTGGTCAGGCGAATGGTCCATTCGTTTTCCTTTGCCAAATTACTGACATCGTACGTACGCGTAGCCACAGTAGCATAGGTATATTTCCCAAGAGCAGACATCGACATAGTTCCGTTCAAGTCAGTTCCATTCACGTTTGCTTGCAACTCAGTTGTCGTGCTGGCTCCAGCAGAGAAACTGATGGTCAGCAGTTCTTTTCCTGCCGAATTGGAGGTGGTCAATTTGTAACTATGAGAATTACTGCTACCATAGTTAATGTTTTCATAAAGTTCTCTTCCTCCCCAATACCATGCATACTCATCTTTCTCGTAAAGGACATGTGAAGGGAAAGTCGCATAGACTGTATCAGCTTTCCCTTCAGATTGAGGAATTGTCTTTATTTCAGTATTGGTATCCCCTTCTGTCAGGAAATAACAAGCCCTGTTGGCATAATAGTTCACGACACGAGTGTTACCTGCCCAATAGGTTAGGCCATTTCCCCAAAAAAGCAAATTGTCACCTTGTTTGTAAAGAGGAATTTCCTCCAAGTCATCAAAGTCTTTATCGGCATTTATCAATTCGTTTTGACGATAACCACCATAGCCATAAAGGTGAACCTTATCAGGGTTCGAGAATCCCATCTTCCGCAAACTGCTGCGAGTCAGGCTATAAATTCCATCCTCGGTAATACTTATCTTTACCCAAGTTCCTGTACTCAGAACTGAATGCTCAGCATAGCGCGATGATAAGTTGGCAGGAATCTTACGAGGCCCTATTCCTTTGGGATTGGCTTGAATAGTAATACGACAGCTAAGGAGCTTTTTATATGTTCCTTCTTTCTTTATAATAGGAATAAAGGAAATGTCCAGCACCCCTTGCCGTCGGTCCACACCCACATGAGTATCGATCTTGATGTTTTCACTTACTTTATCCTTGAACTGATCCACAACTTTTTCTTCAGCTTTGCTGAGGGAAACATACTCAGGATATTCCAACAAAACAACATAGTCATAGAATCGATAGTCTGTCTCCAATGGAACCACTTCTGTATAGATAGGCAACACTGAATCTATCCGCAACTCCGTCCAATCAAGAGTCGTGAATGTTGACATTGCCTTCTCTGCTTCTTCTGATGCCCAGACCTTTCCCCCAAAAGGAAGAATCATCAAGAGTATCAGTATGCATATTATATATCTCTTCATCGCAGTATTTTCTCTACATTATTCTCTCGTGGCGCACATCAGTTTCTATTTCACATTAAATTCCATCACTTTCTTGCCCTCTAGATAGCCCACCAGGTGGTCATCGATATGGACAGGTCCCACACCTACTGGCGTTCCTGTATAAATCAGGTCACCTGTCTTCAAAGTGAAAAAATGGCTAATATAGCTTACCAGTTCATCCACTTTGTAAAGCATATCACCTGTGAATCCTCGCTGTACAGTCTCTCCATTCAACTCCAGATGGAAATGTAGATTCTGCACGTCACCCAATTGGTCCAAAGGAACGAAATCACCTATCACCGCACTCCCATCGAACCCTTTACACAAATCCCAGGGAAGTCCCTTTTGGCGCAAGCTACTCTGGATATCACGTGCTGTGAAATCAATCCCGACCGTCACCTCTTGGTAGTAGCGATAAGCAAACCGCTCTGGGATGCTTCTGCCCAAATGACTGATGCGGACCACCAACTCCGTCTCGTAGTCACACCGCTGAGTATACGAGGGAATGAAAAAAGGTTTCCCACCGCTCAGTAGCGCAGAGTCAGCCTTGGTGAAAATCACAGGTGCCTCTGGTTTATATAACGAACCATGGAGCTCTTTATTGTGCTCTGCATAGTTCATTCCTATGCCAAATATCTTCATTTCCTTTAAAAACCGGTCCAAAGTTACGTAAAAACGACAGGAAAACAAAAGGAAAACTTGTTTTTCTTTTCATTTCCGGGTATCAACAACTTCCAAGAAGCAATAGCTGTGAAAAGTCGAGGGCAAAAGAAGTCGTCTTTTAGGACCAAGATAATGCAAGATTACAATCTAAAATGAATGGTAACGAAAAAAGTGAACCAATTTCTTGATCCACTTTTTTCTATTAATTTGTCTATCTGTAAGCCTTAATTATTCTGAGCGAAGAGTAAAACGCTTAAAATCAACGACTGTCAAATCCTTGTCAACAGACTGCAAATAAGAAGCAACTGTGAAATTCTTGTCCCAGATATATTCCTGGCTCAACAAGCAGTTCTCTTTCAAGAACTTGTTCAGACGACCCTTAGCGATGTTCTGAATCATGCTCTCGTTCAGATTCTGAGCCTTCTCAGCAGATACGGTTGCAATGATTTCTTTTGCCTTAGCAACATCCTCAGCGGTAATCCAACCTTTCGTCATGTTGCTCTCCATGTGATCCTCGCTGTCTACGTGAGCGGGGTTGATGCCGGCTTTCTTCAAAGCTGCTTCCACAGCCTTCTGAATCTGCTCTGCCTTAGTCTTCTCAACAGCAACTGCAATTTCATTGTCCTTTACAGACTGGGGAACACCTGTCTCATCAATAGCAACAGGAGCTGCACTAGCAATCTGCATGGCAACATTCTTGCCTACAGAAGGATCCACATCCTTATTCAAAGCTACCATGGTGCACAGACCGTTGCGATTCATGTGGTTGTAGGTATAAATGTTCTCTGCCTCGATAACATTATAGCCATCCAATTCCATCTTCTCACCTGTGATACCACTACGGTTAACTACTGCATCTGCGATTGTAACGCCATCCAGAGTCAAAGCCTTCACCTCGTCCAAAGTCTTTGCCTTAGCAGCAATAGCAGCATCCAGGATCTGCTTTGTCAAAGCAATGAAATCTGCGTTGTTGGCCACGAAGTCAGTCTCGCACTTCAATGCAATGATAGCACCGAATCCATTCTCTGCCTTCACCAAAACGCAACCTTCAGAAGCCTCACGATCACTACGCTTTGCAGCAACAGCCTTACCCTTCTCACGAAGGTATGCGATAGCACCATCGAAATTCTCGGACTCAGCCAAAGCTTTCTTGCAGTCTGCCAAACCAGCTCCAGTCATGTCACGGAGTTTCTTAATATCAGTCATTGTAACGTCCATATCGTACAAGTATTTTTTTGTTCTCCCCAGACCGGCTCAGAAAGCAGATTACCCTTCGGAGTCCAGTCATAAGAGATAAGTTGTTTTTAATAATGTATAATAATATTACTCTGCTTCAGCTTCTTCAGCCTCTTCTGCAGGAGCCTCAAAAGCCTCTTCTTCTGCAGGAGTCGCAGCAACTTCCTCATCCTCACGAGCCTTACCGCTGCGGCGACCTCTCTTTACAGGTTGGTCTTCTTGCTCAGCAGCAGCCTCTGCATCCACTTTCTCTGCCTTGCGCTCTTCTATTCCCTCTGCAATTGCAGCACAGCAAACATCCAGAATAACCTCAATGCTCTTGCTGGCATCATCGTTAGCAGGAATTACGAAGTCGATATTGTCAGGATTAGAGTTGGTGTCAACAATACCGAATACGGGGATACCCAAGCGGTTAGCCTCGCGAACAGAAATCTGTTCCTTGAGTACGTCAACAACGAAAAGAGCTGCAGGCAGACGAGTCAAGTCTGCAATAGAGCCCAGGTTCTTCTCCAACTTAGCACGCTGACGAGTAATCTGCAGAATCTCACGCTTACTCAGGTTACCAAAAGTACCATCAGCAGTCAGTTTATCAATATTGGCCATTTTCTTCACGGCCTTACGGATAGTGGGGAAGTTGGTCAGCATACCGCCGGGCCAACGCTCGATTACGTAAGGCATGTTCACAGAAGTTGCCTTGTCAGCCACAATCTGCTTTGCTTGCTTCTTAGTAGCAACAAAGAGGATCTTCTTGCCGCTCTTTGCAATCTGCTTCATAGCCTCTGCAGCCTCGTCAAGCTTTGCGACAGTCTTGTGCAGGTCCAGGATATGAATACCATTGCGCTCCATGAAAATGTAGGGAGCCATAGCGGGATTCCACTTTCTCTTCAGGTGGCCGAAATGACATCCAGCCTCCAACAGTGTATCAAAATTTGTTCTTGACATTTTTGTTTTTGTTTGTTTGTTTACTTTCTTTTTGTATTCTTTCTGATTAGAACCAACCCTCTGGTAATTCGTCGTTCATCTCTCTGATAGCCGAAGTCTAAAGGGTTTAGATACTAAACTTTTTGCCGATTCTTTCCAGATGTCTCTGCAATAACATAATAATATATAATATAAGGTGTAATGCAGAAGACAGCAATTCTGTATATTAACGCTTGCTGAACTGGAAACGACGACGTGCCTTGGGACGACCGGGCTTCTTACGCTCAACCTCACGACTATCACGGGTCATGAAGCCTTCTGCACGCAGGGCCTTCTTGTCCTCAGCGTTGATCTTCACCAATGCGCGGGCGATTGCCAAACGCAGAGCCTGAGATTGACCAGTATAACCACCACCTTGCAGGTTCGCCTTAATGTCATACTTCTCAACAACATCCAAAGTGTTCAGAGGTTGCTTTACTACATACTGCAGTATTGTGCTGGGAAAGTATTCGGTCAAGTCTCTCTTGTTGATGGTAATCTTACCTGTTCCCTCGCTAACATAAATGCGAGCGATGGCGCTCTTGCGGCGACCTAATGCATTTACTACTTCCATCGTTTATTATTTAAGGAGATTAATATCAATTGCCTTGGGTTGCTGAGCCTCTTGCTGATGCTCGCCACCTTCGTAAATGTAGAGATTGTTCAGAATCTTTGCGCCCAGCTTTGTCTTGGGGAGCATACCCTTCACAACCCTGCGGATCAACTTCTCTGCGCCATTGGGCTTAGCCAGAATACTGGCAGGAGTAGCCTGCTTCTGACCACCAGGATAACCAGAATAAGAATAATAAATTCGATCGGTCATCTTCTTACCTGTAAGCCGGATTTTTTCAGCGTTGATGATGATCACGTTATCGCCACAGTCTACATGAGGAGTAAACTCAGGCTTGTATTTACCTCTCAACAGTTTTGCCACCTTGCTGCCCATACGACCAAGAATCTGGTCTGTAGCGTCTACTACAACCCACTCCTTCTTGACAGTTGCCTTGTTGGCAGAGATGGTCTTGTAACTCAAAGTATCCATTCTTTGTTCGTTTGTTTTTGTTATTCTACTAAGTTCTTTCTCACACGATTCACGAACCATCCGCCTGGCCAAAGAACGGACTATTCACACGTGCAACAGAGGCACATTTCGCCCCTTTTGATAATAATCGGCGTGCAAAGGTACGACTTTTTCTCAAACTGGCAAAAACAAAATGTCTTTTTTTTAAAATTCTTCATTCATCCCACACTTAATTCACACAAAGTCCCCTTCGAATGACATAAAATACATAATTTTGTAAAAACTTGACGACTGGTTTGTCACATTCCATCGCAACACGAAGTCTAACACGAACATACGTTCCACATTCAAATGCTATGAATAACGAATTGAGAAAAGGATTCCTGGCACCTCCCGCCTTCAAGGCTGAGGAGAGTGGCCCTGCAGCAGACGCCAAATACCGTCGACTGCGTCTTCAAGTCTTCACGGGTGCCTTCATCGGATACGCGGCTTTCTACATCGTACGCAAGAACTTCACGATGGCCATCCCAATGCTCGAGCAGTTTGGTATCACCAAGGGAGAACTGGGTACTGTTCTTGGCATGAATGCAGTCGCTTATGCCCTCAGCAAGTTCCTCATGGGATCCATTTCAGACCGCAGCGATGTGCGAAAGTTCCTGCCATTGGGGCTCATCCTGGCAGCCATCACGATGGCATTCATGGTGGTTCCCATCACGGGCCTCGACCTTTTGAATCACCCTGAGCGCACGTCCCTCGCCATCATCCTTATGGGCGTCCTCAACTTCCTCGTTGGTTGGTTCAACGGTATGGGCTGGCCTCCCTGCGGACGCGTGATGACGCATTGGTTCTCCCAAAAAGAGCGAGGCACTATGATGTCCATTTGGAACTGTGCACACAACGTGGGAGGAGGTCTCGTCGGACCTATGGCGACCTATGGCGCCGTATGGTTTGGCAGCTGGTTCTACGGAACCCACGAGAATCTCTATTTCCTGGCAGGAACCTATCTCTTCCCTGCCGCCACAGCCATCCTCATCGCCCTCATCGCCTACTGTCTGCTGCGCGATACTCCACAAAGCTGTGGTCTCCCCTCTGTCGAAAAGTGGCGCAATGACTATCCAGAAGGCTATTCCGAAAAGGCAGAAGAAGTGCTTCCTGTTCGCGACATCTTCTTCAAGTACGTTCTCCCCAACAAATACCTCTGGTTCATAGCTATTTCCAATGCTTTTGTCTATATGGTCCGCTATGGCTGTCTCGATTGGGCTCCCACCCTGCTCAGCGACAAAGGAGTTGACCTCACTTCAGCCGGCTGGGCTTATTTCGCCTACGAGTACGCAGCCATACCTGGCACCATCATCTGCGGCATCGTGAGCGACAAGATGTTTCAAGGCCGTCGAGCTATGCCCACCATTATCTTCATGCTCTTCGTCGCCCTCTTCATCGGCCTCTATTGGTACGCATCTTCGCTGGAAACGCCTAACATCAACATCGTCATCCTGAGCCTCATTGGCATAGGATTCTTCATCTACGGCCCCGTCATGCTCATTGGAGTACAAGCCCTCGACCTGGCTCCCAAGAATGCAGCTGGGACGGCTGCTGGACTCACAGGTTTCTTTGGCTATTTCTTTGGCACAGCGATCCTCGCAAACAGCGTTATCGGATACGTAGCACAGAGTGCTGGATGGAACTGGACCTTCATCCTTCTCCTGGCGGCATGTGTTCTCAGCATCCTATTCATGTTGCTTACTGTGAAGAAAGGCTGATTGCAAGAATCAATCGAACTGCACGAGCGACTTCCCTCGTAAGGAAGTTTCTCGTCGCCCCTGCAGTCGCTCCATCCCTGGCTTCATTTTCTTCCCGGCAGGAGAAAGTGTTGTCAGGCAGGATACAACACAATGTGTGGGAGAGTCCGACTGGTACGGACTCGCAGTCCGACGCGTTCGGACTCCCAGTCCGTCGAGTTCGGACTGCAGTTCCAACACGTTCTTCCCTACGGAATTTCACCAGCCGCCGTGACCTCCATGACCTCCAGGCCCTCCACCGCTGCTGCCGCTTGAGTAGGAAGATAACGTTACCGTAGAGCCTCCGCTGCAATTGCTGTAGCCATTCTCGCTCCAGAAACTGGTCCCGCTACCTGTCACGCCTGATTTCAGCACAGCTGTCCCTGTCGTATAGACAACCATAGGAGTACCCATCGAACTGTTTGAAGGCACCTTGACAGCGAATGCGAGTGAACCGTCTCCGCTGAAAAGGCCATACCACGCACCTTTGCTGTACGAGGAAGCCTGGTATGCTGTCCCATTGGAGATAGTGGCGCCACGCTCCAATCCACCAATGGCCATCACGTTTCCGCCTGAAAGATAGAGCGCATATCCCTTTTCGGTATTGGCATCGAGTGCTACTTCAGGGCTCCTGGCTGACACGGCCACCACGTTGCCTCCTTTAATGTAAAGGTTGCCGTTGGCGTCAAGCCCGTCATTCCCTGTGCTGTTGCCCATCACGTAGCCACCTGAGATCGTCATGTGGCTGGCTGAATTGATGGCATCGTCGCTGCTGTTGGCATAGACGTAGCCACCCGTTATATCCAGCGTACTCTTGGATTCAATGGCTTCATGGGAACTGGCAGAAGCAACAACAGAACCGCCGCTGATGAGCATCGCGCCTGCACATTTGACTGCTTTCGCTGAGGTGGAATAGCTGCCTGAACTGAATCTGGAACCTGTCGCGATGGCTGAGAGAGTTCCATCCTCGATGGTCAATGTTCCATCCACATTGATACATTTCCCGCCTGAACCAGTACTCTTCAGGGTAACGACTCCTCCGCTGATGAGCAGGTTGCCGTCAGCATTCAAGGCGGCACAGCCTTTCGCATCTTTCTTGGAGTAATTGACGGCTCCTGTTCCCTGCACGCTCACCGTGATGGAACCGCCTGCGATGCTCATATTGCCCTCGTCGGCCTTGATGCCTTTACTGGCAGCACCAGTCGTCACAACCTCAACGGTGCCACCATTCAACTGCACGTTTCCTGCCTTCAATCCTTGGGCAGTATAGAAATAGGCTGATGAAGAACTGGTTCCGCTACTGCTTGAGCTGATGGCTCCTTTGTTTTCCACATACAGAGAGCCCGTATTGTCTGCCGCCGTTGTCAGGGTTCCATCCACAGTGATGCCACGTCCTGCATTTCCAGTCACATAGATATAGACGTTCCCCCCATGTTGGACGAAGTTACCATCGGCCTTAAAGCCAGCTGTGGTAGAAGCGTCAGTGGGGTCCGTCAGATCAATGGCTCCCATAGCATACAACACGAGAGTTCCATCGCTCACACGAATGTCGCCAGCAGCCTTGACACATTTGGCGGCAGCCGCCGTAGCAGCAACATTCAGCGTTCCACCTTCGAAATAAACGTTTCCTGTGTCTTCATCCTCGTGGTCGATGGTTTCGCCTGTCGAGCTGGTACTGCCCAAATCACACTGGATGCAGTCATCTCCCACATTGCCAATCGTCAGGGTTCCGCTCTTCATTTGCATGTACTCCTCGCAGTTGATGCCATCGCTGGCAGCTGACGTGATGTTCAGCGTCAGGTTTTTAATGGACACATACGAGGCGCTTTTGATTCCATGCTTGGCATTTCCCACCACATTCAGCGTGCCATTACCTTGCAACTGAAGCTGTCCTTTGGCATAGAGGCAAGCCTTTTGGGAGCCGCTGGCACAGTCGGAAAGTGTGTTCTCCGTATCTTTCCTGGCTACGATCTGGATACGCTTCGAGTTGGCGATGTTGATGGCAGAGCCGCTGTATACGGGTGTCTTGTTTGTCAGGTTGAGCCCGTTCAGCTCGATGGTGGTCTTCCAACTGCCTGATATGCTGAACTCTCCGTCAGTCGACGTGCCGCTCAACACATAGGTTATCTCCTCTGCAACATTATCGCTCTGGCTGATCGAAACGTGAGCCCCACTTTGGGAAACGGTCAGGTACTGAGCCACGTTGCCGCTGATGGTCACGCTGGCAGACGTTCCGCTGTAGCTCACGTTGACTGTATTGTCCGCCACGATGCTGTCGTCCACCTTCATGCTTGCAATCTCGCTGAGGCTGAAGACCTTATCCATGATGGTCAGCATCGCGCCGTCTGCATAAATCATATCGCCTGTCTGACTGGCAGGAAACTGATAAGTCACATTCCCCACCGTTACGCTCAATGTCTGCGCCTCAGCCGCAAGCGTCAGGAAAAGAGCTAAAAGGACATGCATCTTCTTCATCTTACAACGATTTTACAGGTTCCTTTCCTCGTCTTGATAATGTAAGCTCCCTTCCTCAGTTGGCTCTTAGTAAGCCTATGGCCTTGAAGATCATAGATTTCCGTCGCCTCGTCCCATGCGTCAAAAGCAGGAGCATCGATGCCTGTCGTCTCGTCTGTCGCAGAGAAATACATCTTTCTCAGGTTGGAGAGAACGAATGATTGCGTACCCACCTTCAAAGTGGTTCCACTGACGGTCAATGTCAGCCCAGACGTGGGAACTGAAACTTTGGCTCCTTCCGTCGTTTCAAAAGTCAGGTAGGAATAACTGTCGGCCCAAGCCGCAAACACTCCTACCATCAACAGGATTGTTAAAATTATTTTTCTCATAGCTGGATAGTTTTTCTTTTTTACACTTTTTCTCGCTCCAAGCAACAAGAGCTTTCGAAGCGACTGATGCCGAATCAAACTTGATGCAAAGATAATGTTTTTTTCATGGAAAACGACAAAAGCAAGGCGTTATTTTAACAATAAAACAAAAGTGAAAAGTCGATTTTAAAGAAAAAAAACAAACTTATGGACAAAAGAATCTGTTTGCTGGCGCCAATTTATGAATTCATGGATCTTGGCTGCAAAGACGTTTTCAATCCTGTCCCCACATGTCAGACAGGAAGCATCTGCTTACCTCCGCTTTCACTCCCTTAGCTTCCATTCTTTGCTTCCTGGAGCCGGATAGCCTTTAGCGGCATCATCTATCACCAGCACCCAATCCGTCAGCTCCCCTGGAGTAGGAGAAAGGAAGGTCATTTGCTGACCGTTCCTCATCTTGCCGCCATTCTTGGCTTTGCCTGTACGTGGATTGAACCACCAAACTTTCAGTTTTTCTCCTTTTATGAAAGATGTATTCACAGTAAAAGAACGCCCTACTGGCGCATAGACCATGATATAAGTCCCATCCGTGTCCGCAGTAGCCACAAAACGATAACTGCCCGCACCTGGGACTGCACTCTGAAACTCATGAGGAAGGAGCACTTTGTCAGATGCAGGGATACGGGTGAAGTAAGGACGGGAAAGAAGGAGCCGCTTGGCGTGAATCATTTGGCTGGCACCAGGTTGTTGTATGGCATCCTGCCAGTCCATCAGCGGACGGTTGATGGGCTGACGTTTTTTGTGGTCGTACATCTGCCATACACTATGATGCCCATACGTGTGACCACAGGCACCCCAAAAGAGATCCCAGTAGAGTGCCCTGCGGCAGTCTGCTGCTATCGAATGCCCACGTTCATCAGGATTGAAAGCAATGGGATGGTCCTCGTAGATGGGCTCCCCGTCCATCACAGGCTTTGCTGGCTCCCGCTGATAATCTTCGTAGGTCTTGCTGTACATGAACCAGTCATTGTTGTGACCATTCTCTCGCATATTGAAATCCAGCCATTCATCCTTGTGGAAATAATTGGCTGAGCCTGATCCTCCGCCTGGATGATAAGTGATGAGATGACGACCGCCATCGCCCTTCCTCAAGCCCTTCGCCATCGCTCTAATCACGGCTTTATCCTGGTCACGGTCAGAGTTGCGGTCACCACCTAAGATCCAAATGAGATTGGCGTCTTTGTATCGCTCAGCCAACCAATGCCCATAATGCTCTGCATTCTGTGGATTGAAGACTGGCTTCTCCCCATCATGCCAATACCGTCCCCATGTAGGCAACATTCCAACGACAAGTCCCAGCCTGTTCGATTCGTGAACGATGAAATCCACATGGTCCCAGTAATCATTCTCAACTCCTTCTTTGACAGCTGGCTTCTCAGGATTCTGGTCAAGGAAGGGCAAGTGTCCGTAGGCATTGCCTGTACTGATGCCATCCAGCTCAGCGACAGCAACAGCCTGAATCACAGTGAATCCCTTCTTTGCCCGGTCTTGCAGATAGCTCCTCGCCTCCTCACGATTGAGCCTGTGAAACAATTCCCACGCCGTATCGCCCAGATAGAAAAAAGGCTTCCCTTCCTGATGCGTCAGGAATCGATGGTTCTCAGACACTTTGATCTGCTCAAACGGCACACCATCCCTTGCTTTCAATGGCTGCAAGCAAGACATTAGGAGGCAACCCAGTAACAATTCGCATTTCCTTCTCATTCCTTTAGGCGATTTCTTCGTTCAACATGGAATACAGGTCACAAAAGTACAAAAAAATAGCACAAAAAGAAAACATCTGCTGGATAAAAATGAAAGCATCAGGTGGACTTCCTTCTCCTTCCCCACCCTCCTGCTTTTCCTGCTCGAGAAAGCCTCTCGTCGACATCGCAATCACAACGTGTTGAATCGGCCAAATCAACACGTTGTCTTCCGCATTTCAACACGTTGAGTTTTCCGATGGAAAATAAGGGCTGCCATTCCGCAACTTTTACCTTTTCCTCTCCAATCTGCTCTTTGCGATGGATTCTCGCTTTTATTCTGGCAGCCAACATCAGAAAATTAACTTTATGCTTTCATGGAAAAAAGTTTTTTATTAACTTTACCACCCCAAAAAGAAACACATTACCACGATGCACGAACACAATATCGAATCCACGAAAAAGAGAAGAACCTTTTGCAAAGCCTTGTCTTTGTATATGAAAAGGCACGTCCGCAGCACAGCTGTTTTGGCATTGTGGGGAATCTCTTATGCGGCAGCCATAGGGAGCCAACCTGTCAAGCCCTTATCGAAACCACTTGAGGGCTCGAAAGTCAACCTGTTCGAACTCTCTGATGTCCACATTACCAGCGGGCAGATGAAGACTATACAGGAACTCTCGCACAAGTACCTGCTGACGCTCGAACCAGACCGCCTGCTGTCTTGGTTCCGTCGCGAGGCTGGTCTCACACCGCTGGCTCAGCCCTATCCGCAATGGGAATCCGTCATCCACGACGAGTGGTCGCTGGCGGGACATATCATGGGCTTCTACCTCTCAGGCATGTCGATGATGTACCAGACAACGGGCGATCCTGCCATCCTGGAACGTCTGCGCTACAGCATTCACGGCTTGCGCGAGGCTCAGGATGCTGGAGGCGACGGCTACGTGGCTGCCACACGCATCGGACGGCACGTTTTCGAGGATGTGGCGGCAGGCAATTTCAAGACCACGAACCCCATGATCAACAACACATGGGAACCTGTCTATGTGATGAACAAACTGATGCTTGGCCTCTATGATGCCTATACGCTTTGCGGTATCGACGAGGCAAGCATTGTGCTGACACGTTTGGCTGACTGGTTTGGAAAAAGTATCATCGACAAACTCGACCACGATGCCATGCAGAAACTACTCGTCTGCGAGCATGGAAGCATCAATGAATCCTATATCGACGTCTATCGCCTCACAGGCGAGGAACGTTATCTCAGATGGGCTGAACGACTTAACGACGAGGACATGTGGGTCCCGCTCTCGCAGGGAAAAGACATCCTGCAGGGCTGGCACGCCAATACCCAGATTCCCAAGTTCACGGGCTTTGTCGCTGTAGGAAGGGCCAACGGAGACCAACGGATGTTGGACGCAGCCCATCTCTTCTGGGACATCGTGCTGAAGAACCATACTTGGGTAAACGGAGGAAACAGTTGCGGCGAACATTTCTTTTCAGAGGACAAATATATAGAAAAGGTAGAAGCTGCTGGAGGACCTGAATCGTGCAACTCAGTCAACATGATGCGGCTCACAGAAGCTCTCTACCAATGGGATGGCGACATGAGTCGCGTGGATTACTATGAGCGTGTCCTGCTGAATCACATTTTGGGGAATTTCGATCCTGAGACAGGTATGAGCTGCTACTACACCTCGATGCGACCTGGGCAATACAAGGTCTATGCTGACCCCTACGGCTGTTTCTGGTGCTGCGTGGGCACAGGCTTGCAGGCTCCTGCAAAGCTTGCCAAGATGGTTTATGCCTATCAGGCGGACACTCTCTTCGTGAACATGTTTGTGCCCTCAAGCCTCGAATGGAAAGAAAGAAACTTTGCCCTTGAGCAAAAGACATCATATCCTGACACGGACAAATCCGTCCTGATTGTGGAGCGGGGCGGACATATTGCGCTGGCGGTGCGATGCCCTTATTGGGTGGAACAGGGCAGCATGCGAGTCAAGGTGAATGGAAAGAACCATCGATACACCTTGCAGAAGGGAAAACCAGGAAGCCAATACATCGTGCTCAAACGTGACTGGCAGGAAGGCGACCGCATAGACCTCTCGTTCAAACCTGTGCTCGATGTGCAGCCACTCAAAAGATTCAACCAATATGTCTCTATCCAGTACGGCGCGATGGTGATGGCGCAGAAGATAGACAATCATGGGCTGACACATCACGATTTCATCAGCGTCAATACTGTGGCAGGAAAGACTCTCCCCCAGAACGAGATAACAACTCTGGTGGGATCTCTTGCAACCATAAAGAAATCGATTCAGCGTGCCAAGGGTGACAGCCTCGTCCTTCTCTGCCAACAGCCAGGAAAGACTGAGCCAATCTCTCTGATTCCCTTCACTCGCCTGCTCTTCGACCGCTACGAAGTCTATTTCCCTCGTGTGGACACGCAAGCTCAGCTGGACTCCATCCAGTCCGTTGGTTATGGGAATTTGGGAACATTCTCGCCCAAGCCTGAACAACTGGCACGTTTCGAGCGCTTGCAGGTAGACCAAGTAAAGGTAACAGACAGGGATTCAGAGCGTGAGCATCGTATGGAATCCTATTTCTCCAGTACAGGCGAAGACTTTGGCCAGCCTTGGCGCCATGCTGTTGACGGCGGCTTCTTCATGTATCAGATGCGTTGTCTGCCCGATAAACCGATGGCGATTGCTGTACGTTTTCGCCAGGACGATGCAGGAGAACGTCTCTTCGATCTGCAAGTGGACGGACGGACCATCCACACCTTCGACCATCGCCATCCCATAGAGGGTGTGGAGAAACCACTTTATTACGAAGAAGTGGAAATCCCAGAAGAACTGACCAAAGGCAAGACTCACATCACTGTGAAGTTTAATGCCCATAACCACAATATGGCTGGCGGCATCTTCGATCTCAGAACGATACGACACCCATAAGCCTATGACAGAATCATCCATGCTTCCCTTGCCCTTCCGCAACACGTTGCATGCACTCACAAAAAATTGACCTATAGAGAAATTATCAAGAAAAGATGAAAAAGAGATTTACTTCACTCGTGCTGATAGCAGCATCGCTGCTCACCATACAAGCACAACAGGTGCCGCAAGTCGGCAATATCCTTGGCCGGAACATCTCGTCGCTCAACGGCAAATGGCACTACATCGTTGACGTGCAGGAAGAAGGCTATTACGACTACCGCATGAACCCCACACAGAACGGATTCTTCCGCAACGCGAAACCACAACGGCCAGAAGACCTGATCGAGTATGATTTCGACAAAGCTGAAGAGATGCCTGTGCCATCTGATTGGAACACACGCGACGAACGATTGTTTTTCTACGAAGGTACCGTCTGGTTCTACAGGAAGTTCAATGTCGAAAAGTCAGCTTTGAAAGAAGGTCGACGCAAACTGCTCTACTTCGGAGCTGTCAACTACGATGCTCACGTCTATGTGAACGGACGCCATATGGGACACCATATCGGCGGCTTCACTCCTTTCAACTTCGACGTAACTGACCAACTGAAGGAGGGTGAGAACTTCGTCATCGTAAAGGTCGACAACAAACGTCATGCAGAAGATGTGCCTACACAGATATTTGACTGGTGGAACTACGGCGGCATCACGCGTGACGTGCTACTCGTCGATGTTCCAGCCACATACGTGGAGAACTATTCTCTGCAACTGCTCAGCCTTGAGGGACGGCAATTGGGATTTACTGTCAAGTTGAACAAAGCAGAGGCTGGTCAAAAGGTGACCTTGCGCATTCCAGAACTGAAACTGGAAAAAAACATCACGACGTCTGACAACGGCACAGCCACCACCTTTATGAAGGCAAAACCACAGCTGTGGTGCCCCAATAATCCAAAACTATACAAGGTGGAAATCACAATGAATGGAGAAACCATTACCGACGAGATAGGCTTCCGCAAGATTGAGACACGAGGAAAGCAGATCCTGCTCAACGGTGAACCCATTTTCCTGAAAGGCATCAGCATCCACGAGGAGAAACCTTATGGCGGCGGACGTGCCAACTGCACGGAAGATGCACACACATTGCTCTCGTGGGCAAAGGAACTGGGTTGCAACTTCGTGCGACTGGCCCATTATCCTCACAACGAGTATGCTGTACGCGAAGCAGAGCGTATGGGCATAATGGTGTGGTCGGAGATTCCTGTCTATTGGACCATCGCGTGGAAGAACTTTGCCACTTACCAGAATGCTGAGGCTCAGTTGCATGACATGATTGCCCGCGACCACAACCGAGCAAACGTCATCATCTGGTCCATTGCCAACGAAACACCTCATTCGCCCGAACGCGACCAGTTCTTAGGTCGCCTGGCCACTTATGCCCGTTCACAAGATTCAACGCGCCTCATCTCGATGGCAATGGAGGTGACAGGAGCGTCGAACTATCACAACAAACTACAGGACAACATGAACAAGTACGTTGATGTAGTGTCATTCAATCAGTACATAGGTTGGTATCGCGATGTGAACGATGCGCCCAAGATGACGTGGGAGATTCCTTACAACAAGCCTGTTATTATCAGCGAGTTCGGTGGCGGTGCCAGAGCTGGACTTCATGGTGAAAAGAACCAGCGATGGACAGAAGAATTCCAAGAGAACCTCTATCGGGAGAACACAGCGATGCTTGACAAGATTGACGGCTTGGCCGGTACCACACCCTGGATTCTAAAGGACTTCCGTTCACCCCGTCGTGTACTCACCGGCATTCAGGACTATTACAACCGCAAGGGACTCATCAGCGATCAGGGTGAGAAAAAACTTGCCTTCGACGTGCTGAAGAAGTGGTACGAGGGAAAATAGAAGAAACATGATTCCCCTCATACAAAAAAGCACCATGCCGACATAATTGGCACGGTGCTTTTTATTTAATGAATGGATGTCTTATTTCTCCAACCTGATATCGGCTGATGAAGCTCCCACCATTACCTTGGGCAGTCCCTGGGGAACGACGAACTGTTTATTTGACTCACTCCAATAGCGCAAGTCTTCGCGGCGCAGATGGATGGTCACTTCTTTGCTCTCACCACGCTTGAGGTGGACACGCTTGAATCCGCGCAACTCCTTCAGCGGAGCTTTCCCCTCGTATTCGGAAAGACGCGTATATACCTGAGCTACCTCATCGCCATCGCACTCACCAGTATTCTCTAAAGTGAACGTTACATCAACGTTCTCTCCCTTATCCTCAACATTCAGTCCAGAATACTTAAACTGTGTGTAACTCAGTCCATAGCCAAAGGGATAGAGTACTTCTTTCTCAAAATATTTGTAGGTACGTTTTGTTATATCATAATCGTTGAAGGGAGGCAAGTCCCTCATACTTCTATAGAACGTTAAGGGGAGACGGCCCGCAGGGTTATACTGACCAAACAGAACCTCTGCCACTGCCGTACCGCCCTTCTCGCCAGGATACCAAGCATTGACGATGGCTGGTAAGTTTTCCTGTTCCCAATTCAAAGACAGAGAGCTCCCTGCAACCAGTACCAAAATGATGTTGGGATTTACCTTGACAAGTTCTTGCAGGAACTCCTGCTGATCAGCTGGCAGAGTTATCTCATCGCGATCCTTGCCTTCACGTTCGATGGTACGGTTAATCCCCATCACAGCCACTACAGCATCGCACTCTTTGGCCAATTCACCAGCTCTACCGTAGAGGGCTAATCTTTCGTTGGTAGCTGGTGTCGGGATTTTCCAACTAAGTCGGGCCAACGAGTAGTCTCTGATATTCTGGAACTCAGCCTTCAGGTTGTAATCACGACCACCCTCCAAACGTATGGCCACTGTATCGCATCCATCATGATGGCTCTCCCAAACGTCTGTCACCTTCTGCCCGTCAAGATACAATCGGCCACCTCTCTCTGCCTCAAAACGAATAACATAGTTTCCCGTTACTGGCGGACGCAACTTGCCAGTCCAGCGAATGCAGTATGGTGCTGTGGGTACGAAAGGATCAGGTGCCTGATTGGAAGGCTCAAAGTTGATCCATTCCTCTTTTCTGACAGTAGGGGTACCTTCCATGTTATCACTATCGAAATATTCAGCCGTCAACCCTTCAGGGAAGAACTCAGGAGCCACCACTTCCTTGTCCGCACGAGCCGATTTCCAGGGAGCATACTTTACTTCAATGTCCTTGCCAGCTAAAGTCTTGATACCTTCAAGCACAGAAACTGGGTTTGAAGCAGGTATACCGCTATAATCGCCAAATACGCAGTCGGCAGCATTCACGCCCACCACAGCCAGCGAGTGAATCTTCTTGTTGTCCAGCGGCAGGATATTGCCTTCATTCTTCAGGAGCACAATAGCTTCGCGTGCAGCCTGCAGAGCCATCTGCTGATGCTCACTGGAGCCGATTACGTCAGGCGAGATTTTTGAATAGGGACAGCTCTCAGGAGCATCAAAGAAGCCTAACCTCATCCTGGCTGTCAAGATACGGCGAGCAGCACGATTGATGTCTTCGTCAGACACCATGCCCAGTTCGTATGCTTTCTGCAGGGGCTCAATGTAGCAATCGTCTCCACATTCCAAATCAAGTCCAGCCTTCAGAGCCAATGTGGCAGCTGTCAACTTTTCTCTCACAAAGTGATGACCTGACTGAATCAGATGTACACCTCCACAGTCCGAAACCACATAGCCCTTAAAGCCCCATTCGTCACGCAGCAATTTAGTGAGAAGCCATGGATTGGCAGTACAGGGTATGCCGTTGATGGAATTGTAAGCTGACATGATAGAGGCCGCACCACCACGACGTACACAAGCCTCGTAAGCAGGCAAATAGTATTCGCGCAACTGCTTCTCTGAAATATCAGCATTTGCCTCGAAACGATTGGATTCAATGTTGTTGCAGGCAAAGTGCTTGGGAGTGGACACAACTTTTAGATATCGTTTGTCGTTACCCTGCAATCCCTTGACGAAAGCTGTTCCCATTTCTCCAGTAAGGAAAGGATCTTCTCCATACGTTTCAGGCGTGCGGCCCCATCGAGGATCACGAGCCATATTGATAGTGGGTGACCAGAATGTCAGCAAGTCGCTGAACTGTTCTTTCTGATTAGCTCCTTGTTCCAATTCGTTCCATCTGGCACGTGCCTCATCGCTGATAACAGTTGAGATATTCTGCATCAACTCAGTATCCCACATGGCTGCCAAGCCAATAGCCTGAGGAAACACGGTGAAACGACCTGGACGAACCACACCATGCAATGCCTCATTGCCATGATAGTATTTGGGGAATCCCAGACGTTCATTGGCTGGCGAGGTAGCCCGCATCAAATCGATTTTCTCATTCACAGTAAGGCGATCCAGCAGGTCGTCAACACGCTTTTCAATGGACAGCGACTCGTTCTGATATGGCAGTTTATCGCCATTCTTACATCCGCTCCAAGCCATCACTATCATAATACAGGTAATAATGCGAATAAATGTCTTTCTCATTTTGGGTGATTTTATGTTAAGGATTTTTTTATATCAATATCTCAATTAGTTCTCTTTACCAGTCATCGTCTTCATTGCCTACAATACCATTCTTAACAGCCTCCTCAGCTTTGTCCATGATGGCATTAGAGTACGCATGAGTCATGACGAGAGCCTTCGCACAGGTCCGCTTCTTGGAATCCTTTTCCACGAATGGATAATGGTGGGCTATCTCCCATTGCTCGTCGTAGAGGAAGGCATTGGTCTTGTCGTCCTTCTTGCGTTTCGAATCTCCGAAAGTCCTTTCGTCAGAATCCACCAGACTGATCCATCCACCGCTGATATCAGCCAAGATGTCATAGCTCTGCACGGTAAAAGTCACACGAACCTTTTCCTCCTTAATATCAATACGTATCACGGGGGTGATGCTCACAGAGTATTTGTTGAGCGTTCCTGTATGCTGGGCAATGTTGGGAATGGTAGACGTGATGATAATGCTACCAGCATCCTTGTCGTTAAGTGTAATAGCCTGTTTGTCCTTGAAGGTGGCAGTAGCCCAGTAGTTCAAAGTCAGATAAAGCTGTTGTTTTGTCTTCCCTGGCGCCTCAATCACTTGCTGGTAAGTAAGACTCTCGTTTTTATCGAGTGTCAAATCTGAGGCCAGATTCTTGGCTGCATCTATCCACTTGTCGCCATAACGTTCCTTGGCATATTTCTCCAGGTCAGCAGCCTTCATCACTTGTGCCTGCGTGCCAATCGTGCCGAATATCGTCAGGAGCAGCGTCATTAGGATTGTTACTTTCTGTTTCATTGTTTCTTGTGGTTTATCGTCTTTATTTAATTTGAATGCAAAGAAAAAGAAAATATTTGACATTACCATCTTTTTGCTCTTAAATCTTCTTAAACCAACTCTTTTTTGACAAGAAACATTGATTCATTCATCCTTCAGGGAAGATGATTGCCATATGTCTGATATCTTTGGGAATGTCAACGTTTTTTTTTGTGTCGTAATGAGATAATTTTGTATCTTTGCAAACGTAAAACGTTGAAATGACATCATAATTTATACAATGAAAAGAATGTTTCGGATGGCAATAGCTACCATAATGGTACAATGAACGCCCCTGCATAGTTGTCAGAACCATATCGTACAGATGAAGCACGTCCTGACGACACACTATGGGTACTCCAACCTCCCTCGATCGTTAACTAAAGAAGTGAATAAAAGTATAAGAATAATTCCCCCACCTTTCATCATAAAAAAGAAAATGACCAATGACCAAAAGACTGTTTGAGTTGCTAATTACCTTCATCCCCTTGATGGCATGGGGAAATGGAATAAGCAACACGAGAAAAGTGAATCAAGTAGACTTTTCACATGTGAGGATAAACGACAAATTCTGGTCACTCCGATTGGAGAGACATTCATCAGCAACTCTACCCGTATGTATTGACCAGATAGAGCACCAGACAGGACGTCTCAACAATTTCAGGAATGCTGCCGCAAAAAGTGGAAGCCATTCAGGCATCTTCTACGATGATAGCGATGTCTACAAAGCAATGGAAGGCATGGCATATTCGTTGATTGTAAATCCCAATCCAGCCCTCGAAAACAAGTTGGACGAGTGGATAGATATCATTGGTGCTGCCCAACTGGAGGATGGATACCTGAACACTTATTTCACTCTAACCACGGAGAAAAGGTGGAAAGACATGGACAAGCACGAAATGTACTGTGCAGGCCATCTGATAGAAGCAGGTGTGGCTTACTATAAAGCTACGGGTAAAAGGAAGCTACTCGACATCGGCCAACGTTTTGCTGACCACATGATGACTGTTTTTGGGAAAGGAAAGCGACACTGGGTAGCTGGCCATGAGGAAATAGAACTTGCTTTAGTAAAACTCTACGAGATAACCAGCGAACAAAAATACCTTGATTTTGCCTACTGGCTGCTTGAAGAGCGCGGACATGGCTACGGCAGCAATGGAAGGAACAGCAATTGGAACAAAACTTATTACCAAGATGCTGTTCCTGTGAAGGATTTGCGCAAGATTGGCGGACATGCAGTAAGGGCGATGTATCTGTTCTGTGGAATGGCCGACGTAGCTTCGTACCTTGACAACGTCGACTACATGAATGCCCTAGATGCTTTATGGCACAACACTGTCGACTGTAACATGTATGTAACAGGCGGCATAGGCTCGTCTGCAGCAAACGAAGGTTTTACGCGAGATTATGATCTTCCCAACGTTTCTGCCTATTGTGAAACCTGTGCATCTGTGGGAATGGTGTTGTGGAATCACCGCATGAACCTCCTTACTGGTGATGGAAAGTATGTTGACGTACTGGAGCGAACGCTTTATAATGCTCTGCTGGCTGGCATCAATCTGGCAGGCGACCGATTCTTCTATGTGAATCCCCTCGAGAGCGCGGGCAATCATCATCGACAGGCATGGTACGGCACAGCCTGCTGCCCAAGCAACTTGTCGCGTTTCCTTCCTTCAATGGGAAGCTATATCTATGGTACCAGTGAGGATGAGCTTTGGGTGAACCTGTATATTGGCAACGAAGCAAACATGAGCATCGGCATTTTACCGTTGAAAGTGAACTTGAAGACCGAGTATCCCTGGGACGGAACTGTCAGCATCACGTTCGACAAGCCCCTCGCTGGAAAAAAAGTTCGTCTGCGCATACCTGGGTGGTGCAAAAGCTATACCATCACGTTAGGAGAGACCTCTGTGGCAGCACCTGTCGAGCAAGGCTATGCTGTCCTCCAGATGAATGGCGAGACAAAGATTGAACTGAAACTCGACATGCCTGTTGAGAAAGTGGAAGCCGATCC
Organism: Bacteroidaceae bacterium; assembly: GCA_017427185.1. Lineage (GTDB taxonomy): Bacteria > Bacteroidota > Bacteroidia > Bacteroidales > Bacteroidaceae > Physcousia. Next base: position 62,292 of record JAFRTJ010000013.1, read on the forward strand.
ACACGTGACTGAGGACTTGGGTTGTCGTGCAATACAGCGAGGACCTATAGTGTATTGTGCAGAATTGGCAGACAATAGCCCAACGGTCCTGGAAAACTTCGTCGTCACCTCCAAAACCTCCTTTGCCGTGAGGTCTTTTACCACCATCTTGGACGGAGTACGCATGATTCTGGCTGGCAACAGCAATGCAACTTTAAAAATGATACCCTATTATGCATGGGAGAATCGTCAAGGAAGCAAGATGAAAGTGTGGCTCCACAACGAAGATTACGACGAATTCCATAAGGATGTGTCTCTGAAACCATCCTTTGTCACTCACGATTGGGGATACCAGTATGCAAACATTGTACCCATAGACATGAAGAATGACGCACGCCAGGAACTCCTTATCGGAGCATGGTTCAAATATGGAACCGAGACTCCGCGCCACAGTGTCATCCTGGAACCCGATGGCGATGGAACATGGAAGGAAAGGAAATCGCCTTTCAATATTGCCGACCGCCCATCCTTCTCTCCCGTTGACATCAATGGAGATGGCACGATGGACCTCGTCATGTTCGAGCAGACGGGAAACCAATCCGATGGCGTCTATTTGGGTAAAGGCGATGGGACCTTTACGAAACTGGCCCCCGTATTCATCGACTCCAAAAACGGACTGCCCAAAAACTACACAGGTCCCATAACAAGCCTCGCAGACATCATGTCGGGCGATGTGGCTGATTTCAACAACGATGGTCTGCTCGACATTGTCGGAATCGGACACCAATCCTCGCCAACCGTCGTGTTACTCAATCAGGGAGTCAAGAGCAACAGGATTCTGCTTAAACCCATTTATTTCGACAACGGAATCACGGATCCTGAGGTTGACAAGAAAGACGGCAAACCATACACAAGCCGCAACTTCATCACGGGTATGGTATTTGCTGCAGACTTCAACAACGACGGGCACCCCGACATCCTTGTCTCCTCAGACAATCGCGAGAGACAGAATTATGGAGCTGACTGGGAACGTTATACCGAAGTTTACCTCAACAACGGCAACGGCACAGAGTTCACACGAACCTACTTTGCACAATCTTTGGGAGAAGGAAACGACGAAAAGCAGAATCCCTCAGTTTCTAATGGCGGTGTCGCCATTGCCGACTACAATGGCGACGGATTCCTCGACATCTTCCTGCAAGGTCCTGGCGGTTACTTCTGGTATTATTGGGATCACACATTCGTTGTGCTGAACGATGGCACAGGCCATTTCTCCCCAATGTCTACGAATGAATTCGACCGCCTCGACATACGCAACCAAAACAGCGTGTCAGGAGGTGCGCAAGCCTACGACTGGAATGGAGACGGCCTGATAGACATCATATACGAGGGCTGGTGCCCATCAGAGAACACAGAGACTGGCTACATCTGGCTCAACAATACGCAGGGAGCAGGACAGGCATTCCAACGCACCATCCGCTGGGCAGGAGGGTCAGAATCAGCCTCATGCCTTGTTGACTGGGATGGAGACGGACGCAAAGACCTTGTCAATACGGGACTATGCAACAACAACACTTTTGTAACAGACAACAACACAGGACGCACCTTGCGAGTGACCAAATCCGAAGAAGCCGATACAGAACTCCCTAACCAACCTCGTGCTACAAACGCTCAAGTGGATGGAAACAAGGTCTTCCTTTCATGGATTCCAGCCGATGGTGCTCCTCAAAGTACGACTTACGAGCTATACTTCAAGAACAAGGAAGGCCAAATGTTTGGCTGCCCGCGTGCATACATCGAGGGCGAGAACGAAGGACTGCGCAAATGTGAGGATTTCGGCAAACTGGGATGCGTCACTTCCATTACCTACACGCTGCCTGATGGTATCTACGAATGGGGAGTACAAGCTGTGGACGGACGCAGAGTCGGTTCGAAATTCGCAAAAGGAACCTTCACCATTGGAGACCAGACTGGAATCAACGAGGCGAAGGACACATCCCCTGAAGCAAGCGACAAGGTACATTATGATCTCCAGGGAAGGCGTGTCAGCAAAGGCTATCGGGGTATCGTTGTCTCAAAAGAAAAGAAAGTCGTCAAGAAATGATGGGACGAGAGAAAAAGCAACACGTTGCGTTGGCACACACAACACGTCGCGTTTTAGAAGCCCACTTTTGACCCCTTTTGAACCGTCTCAACTTATTTTTTTATTTGTTCTTTCATTTTTTCTATAATATTTTGGAAATTAACAAAACTTAATGTATTTTTGTCACCGATATTTGTGCCAAATGCGATACACATTTTATTAACATTCAATACAAATTAAAATTATGAAAAAGATTTATTATCTGATGGTGGCTATGCTGATGGCCATGACGACCCTTAGTTTGACTGCTTGTGGCGACGACGAGGAGGATGGACCCTCTGGCGGCGGTAATGACATTGTTGGTACTTGGAAAGCCAATCTTCCTTCTAATTTGCTATATGAAGTTTTTGATGAAGAAGAAATTGAATATGTCGACAAAGCTGAAGTTCTGATTCAATTCAAGAATAATGAAACATATGTTACCGCTTCTGTAGTGACTTACAACAAAGTATTTGCAGAACTGATGAAAGATAATCCATACTTCACAAATCCCATGGTTGATATCGATCGCGGCACATACAGGATTAACGGCAAAAAGTTGATCACAAGAAGTGAATATGATGAGGACGGCGAAGAAGAGGTAGCCGACTTCAGCATTAGCGGAAAGACTATGACGTTTAGCTATTCAGATGATGGTGTGAAGTATTCAATGAAATTCAGTAAGGTTTCAGATAAGGAGATTGAAAAATACCTGGATAGAATTAAATGAGGTGATAACATTCCAAACTAAGATTTAATCATATTTGGGAGAGATTCAGAAAGATCTCTCCCAAATTGTTTGTAAAAAAACAAGGCGCTGTTTAAAGAAGATAAAGACATGAAGAAACTGTTTGCAATTCTGACCCTAATGGTTAGCTGTAACGCATTTGTCGGAACAGGAGTGTTGAATGCCAAGGAGGTCAATCAGCAACCTGGCAGACTCTTTTCTGCAAAGATGCCGTGCCGAATGCTGAAAGGCATCACAGAGCGCGAATATAGTATCTATCTCCCAGGCAGCTACGACAGAGATTCTCTGCGGCGGTACCCTGTGCTGTATCTCATGCATGGTGGTGGGGGAGCTCATACCGACTGGGAGCGTTGGAATCATCTCTCGCAGGTGGCAGATAGTCTGGCAAACTGCGGTGCCATTGAAGATATGGTTGTGGTATGTCCAGAAGGCAATCAGCAGAACATGATGTACTTCAATGCAGCCCCGCAAGCCGATGGGACACCAGATTGGAAATACGAAGACTATTTCTTTCAGGAACTGGTTCCTTTCATAGAAAACAATTATCGTGTACGTACAGACAAGGGAGGACGTGCCATTGCAGGATTCTCGATGGGTGGCGGTGCTGCTACGGTTTATGGCGTGCATCATCCTGAGATGTTTGCGATGGTTTACGACATCAGCGGCTACCTGCGTGCCCAGCAACTCGACTTCCTGAAGAAGGACCCTTCTGCAGCATGGCGGCAGCGTCTCGTTGATGCCAACAATCCCATCCTTCGCATCAGTCGTGGCACAGACGAGGAACAGAAAGCATGGCAGAAGGTAGACTGGAAAGTGGCTGTGGGAGATCAGGACTTCACTCTCGAAGCCAACATGGATTTCGTAAAGGCACTTCGTGAAAATGGCATCTTCTGCTCGATGCATGTCGACGAGGGTGCGCATGACAACAAATGGGTCAGCTCAGCACTAGTGGATGTGATGAAACGTGCCAGCAGAAACTTCATGAGCCTTTGGATTAAGAATAAGGAGCGCCATATTTTCGGCATTATCAGCAAGCCTCGTCAGACGGGTAGTCAGCAACCTGTCGCCATCATTGCCCACGGTTTCAACGGCACACATTATTCTGGATACTCTTATTTCGAAACGCTCAACAAATTGGGATATCAAGTGTATGCCTTCGACTTCCCTTGCGGTTCCCTCTATAGTCGAAGCGACAACAACACGATGAACATGTCCATTCATGATGAGGTACGTGACTTGCAGGCCATTGTCCGTTACTTTAAGAATCAACCTGATGTGGATGCCAACAATATCGTGCTCATCGGTGAGAGTCAAGGCGGTCTGGTCTCAGCTATGACAGCAGCCAGTATGCCCAATGACATCCGTTCTGCGATATTGGTTTTCCCAGCCCTTTGTATCCCAGACAATTGGAACGAGCGTTACCCCACAGAGGCTGAAATTCCTGATACCACCAGACTATGGGATGTACCCTTGGGACGCAACTTCTTCCTTGAAGCACGCAAGATAGACGTGTTCAAGACTATCAAGAAATTCAAGCACCCCGTATTGATCATACAAGGCGACAAAGATCCCATCGTTTCGATGGAAGACTCACGTCGTGCCGTCAAGACCTACAAGGATGCCCGCCTCCATGTCATCCCCAATGCTGGTCATGGTTTCAAACCCGATGAGCAACGGCAGTCGCTTGAACAGATTAGCGAGTTCCTGAGGAAAACACAATAGTTACCATCCATAGGGCAACACGATGTTTGCTACATCGTGAGCCTTCTCGAACAGCGGAGATATTTCCTCGTCAGTGAATCCTGCGATCCCACATCCGATACGAGTAACGAGGAACGTGAGGTCTGGATGCTGCTTGGCAAACTCGATGAACTCATCCACATACGGACGGATGGTTTCTACCCCACCCTGCATTGTCGGAATTCCATAACTCTGGCCCTGCAGTCCTACTCCCTGTCCCATAATGGCCCCAAACCTGCGGTAGGCTATGTAGGCTGCACCTCCACCATGCATGCCCTTTAGATTGCTGCCGAACACAAAAATCTCACCCGGCTGCAGTTCCGTAATAAACTCTGGTGTTGTTCTCTTCTGTTTCATGTTCCTTACATTTGAATAATCCATTCCGGTACCACAAGATATGGGAGCAGCCTTTGGTGACTCATACGTTGACATGCCGTCATAGGCAACAGCCCATTCATCCATTACCTCTGGCATATCCAGATCCATATCGAAGTTCTTCTTGAAATACGGAATGATGATGTGTTCTTTCAGCTGTTTGTATCTCTGAGAGACAGCCGATGGAGTCATGCCAATCTCAGCTGCAATCTCCTTTCCCTTGAATCCCTGAACCAACAACATGTTGATGATGAGTCTGTCCTGACGACTCAATGGTACATGATCGCATACGTCTTCCACCAATCGGTTGAACTGTAAGCGTAGATTGCTGGTTACGTCAAACGACATCAAATAGTCCTCAAACGTGATGTTTCCATACTCTTTGTGGTACCATTTCAACGCATCAAGTACCACATAGCGGAAGCCATTGATCAGCCAAGTGCGGAGACTTACATTGGACGAATGATCCTCCAGTGGTTTCCAGTCATGTTCCATCAGGTAAAGTGCATACTGGTGAGCCAGCGACATGAAGTCCAGATTCTCCTTGCTTCGCAATTGATATCGCTGGTCGAATATGTTATAGCCCACCATGCAATATCCATAGAAAAACTCACGGATAATCGCCGCATTGCCTTTGCGGAAGCCTTTTATTATTTCCTTATCAGATAGTCGTTGATAATGCATTTCTGTGTGATTTTAATGCGAAATTACAAAAAATTCCATATCCTGCTTAATTTTTTTCAAAATTCTTCTTTAAAGGAATAAAAGACATCGTTAGAATCGTGATGAACTGAGAACATACGAAAGTGTCCTGTTCAGAAAACGATTTCGAAGGAGTCAAATGAAGTTTCACCTATTTAAAAAATTACAATTATGACAAAGAAGAATGAAGATCAGAAAACAAAGCGCGTGTTCAACTTGATTATCGTCGATGAGAGTGGTTCGATGTCCATCATCCGCAAGCAGGCCTTCACAGGCATGAACGAAACCCTTCAGACCGTACGACGGATGCAAAAGAAATTCCCTGACCAAGAGCAACGCATCAGCCTCATCACCTTTGACACCAGCCATACCACATGGCACTACGACAACACACCCGCCTTGCGCACCCGTAACCTCGAATGGAAAGCTTACCGTCCAGGTGGCGGCACTCCCCTCTACGATGCGATGGGCATGGCCATCTCTAAGATGAATGCACAGGTAACTGACGAAGACAATGTGCTGGTGACAGTCATTACCGATGGCGAGGAAAACAGTTCTGTAGAATGGACACTCAAGATGATTCGCACAATGATTGAGAAACTGAAGAAGCAACACTGGACATTCACGTTGATCGGCACCGACAACCTCGACGTTGAAAGCATGGCTCACTCCTTCGCCATCGATGAGCATCTGGAATTCCGTCAGGACGTCGAGGGCACACGCGCGATGTTTGCCTGCGAACGTCGTAGCCGCGAACGCTACAACTGCTGTGTGGCCGAAAACGCTGTGATGCCTACAGGCTCATTCTTTGACGAAGAATAAGGATTGGCACAGACATCCTGACAGAAACTTCCCTATCAGGATGTTTTTTTATCTTATGGAAACATCCTTTCATGATATTTGATGCAAAAAACAGAGAAATTGCTCCAATTACAAATATTTATGCGTATATTTGTAGCATTCCTTACCAATTCTTAGGGGCACATGATGCCTACGAGGAAAAGGATAGTCACAACAATGGGCATAACAGCAATAATCGCAATAATCATAATGATGAACATGCGCACAGAAGAAATACACAATCCGATAGTAAGACCTGCGACCCAGGCCAACCGCTTCTATGAGGGCAATCCTCAGCAGCTAAGCCATGAGGTTGACAGCTTTTTGGCTCTTCATGACGGCAGTGCCACATACAATAATGTAGCGGCACTCATTGTGCCTCATGCCGGGTACTACTACTCAGGCAATGTGGCTGCTTCGGCTTACGCAACTCTCAATCCTCAAAAACACTATCAACGTATATTTCTGCTTGGCCCCAGTCATCACGAATGGCTTGATGGCGCTTCTGTCAACAGCGAGGCTGACTTTTATGCCACCCCACTGGGTAAAGTGAAAGTGGACCGCGAAACGACAAGACAACTGAGAGAGGCTGACAGCCTGTTCTTTTATCAGAAAAAGGCCCACGACCGCGAGCATTGCTTAGAGGTACAACTTCCTTTCCTGCAGCGAAGACTGGGCAATGTTCCTCCCATCGTTCCCATCATCATCTCCACCAACGACTTCGCTCACCTACGACGAATGGCAGAGGTGCTGAAACCTTATTTCAACGACGACAATCTCTTTGTCATCAGCAGCGACTTCTCTCACTATCCCTCGTATGAAGATGCCTGCGAAGTAGATGCCAGAACAGGCGAAGCCATTGCAAGTGGTGACGTTGAGCAATTTCTTGCTGCCATCGAACTCAATGCTCGTAGTGAGAAGGATAACCTGGCCACGAGTGCCTGTGGTGAGTTTGCCATCCTAACTTTGATGCTGATGCTCGATGAGCATTATGAAGTGAAGCATCTGATGTACCAGAATTCAGGCGACATCGATAGCCACGACCATAGTCGAGTGGTAGGCTATCACTCTTTCGCCATCCTTCGCAAGCAGCAATCCGACGAAGACTTCACCCTCTCCGACCAAGAGAAAAAGATTCTCAAAGGGATAGCTCTCCAGAGCATCAAGGACTCGTTGGACGGCAAAAGGCTCGACCCTACCCTCGCCACTGAGTTCCCAACACTGAACAGGAATTGTGGAGCTTTCGTCTCACTTCACAAGCACGGGCAGTTACGTGGCTGCATTGGACATTTCGGTGAGGATTTCCCCCTGCCTGAGATTGTGGCAGAGATGGCGCGTGCCGCTGCTTTTGAAGATCCACGATTTACGCCTCTTCGGCGCGAAGAGCTTGATGACATCGACATCGAGATTTCCGTCCTTACCCCCATGCGCCGCATCCAAAGTCTCGATGAGTTTCAACTGCATCGTCATGGCATCTATATACGCAAAGGATATCGCAGCGGAACCTTCCTGCCACAGGTTGCAGATGAGGTGAACTGGACAAAAGAGGAATTCGTTGGACATTGTTCTCGCGACAAAGCAGGACTCGGCTGGAATGGCTGGCGGGATGCAGAGCTTTATGTCTACGAGGCCATCGTGTTCTGACAACATACAATCATTCCCACAAATATCGCATATCGGAACTCAAATAAAGTAAAAATATGAAACGTATCAAGACTTTTCTTCTTTCACTGACACTTACAACTTCAACGCTCTGCACCTTCTCGCAATCCTACGGGGTAGAGGACATCAACAGCCAACCCAAGCAACGCATCGTTGAGGATGGCGGCACGGGAATTTATAAAGCTGTGATGAAGCAGGAGCCAACGTTATGGGCACATACCATCTTCGTGCCACAAGATCTGTCAGTCTTCAGCGACAAGCATCCGCTTCCCGTACTTGTTTGGGGAAACGGTGCATGCACCAACTCTCCCTGGGAGCACTTCAAGTTCCTCAATGAGATTGCCAGTCATGGGTTCATTGTTGTCGCCACAGGCCACATCCCCATGGAAGAAAAGCCTTACCAAGGTCCGATGTCAACCACTGAGCAACAAATAGAATCAATGGATTGGGTGGAAGCCCAGAACGCAGACCCCAGCTCGCCCTATTACCAGAAGATTGATGTGAAGAACATCTGCGTGGCAGGCATGTCGTGCGGTGGTCTGCAGTCGCTCTACAACTGTGCCGACCCGCGCATCAAAACATTGATGGTGTGCAACAGCGGCCTCTTCAATCAGCAGAATGCCCATCAGGCCGTAGGCGGTATGCCCATGCCACCTAAAGAGAAACTGCAGGAGATTCACACACCTGTCATCTACATCCTGGGAGGTAAGGAGGACATAGCTTACGGCAACGGCATGGATGACTTCCACCGCATCAGCCATGTGCCAGCCTGTGCCGCCAACTTCCCCGTAGGTCATGGAGGCACCTATCGCGAGCCTCATGGTGGCGAGTTCTCTGTGGTAGCTCTGGCCTGGCTTCAATGGCAGTTGAAGGGTGACAAGCAAGCCGCCAAGATGTTCAGAGGCAAGAAATGCCAGTTGTCGAAACGACAAGGATGGACCATCGAGAAGAACAAGAAATTCGGGAAATAGACATCCTTCTGTACAGATTGAGCAATGGCAGCAGTTGAATGCAAATACTATCAGCGGTTAGAGGACGAAAAGGTGCAATGCCTCCTTTGTCCTCATCACTGCCGTATTGCCGATGGGAAAACAGGTATCTGCCGCAGCCGCCGCAACCATCATGGAAAGCTCGTCAGCAAGGTATACGCACGACCTTGCGCCATCGCCATCGACCCCATTGAGAAGAAACCACTTTACCACTTCCATCCTGGCACCACCTGCCTCTCCATCGCCTGCACAGGATGCAATTTCCGCTGCCTGAACTGCCAGAACCACGACATATCACAAGCAGCGCCCGATGAAGTTGACCACTACGAGCTGCAACCTGAAGACGTCGTTGCCCTTTGTCTGAAACACAAGTGCCCAGGCATTGCCTACACCTATACCGAGCCGCTTACTTACCTTGAGTACATCACGGATACCGCCCGGCTCGCACGCAGGGCAGGTCTCTGGAACATCCTCGTCTCAGCAGGGTACGTCTGTCCAGAACCGCTTGCCGACCTGCTGCCTTACCTCGATGCCGCAACATCGATCTGAAATCCTTCAGCGACGACATTTACCAGCGCGTCAGTGGAGGCCATCTCTCCACGGTGCTCGACACCATTCTGGCGATGCGGGATGCCGGCGTATGGATTGAACTGACCAATCTCGTCATTCCTGGCATCAACGACGACATGGAAATGATTCGCCACATGTGTCAATGGATTGCCGGCAATGGCCTTTCAGAAGCGCCTCTCCATTTCAGCCGTTTCTTTCCCCGATATAAGATGCAGCATCTTCCCCCCACCCCAATACATATCTTGGAACAGGCTCAGCAAATTGCCTATGACGAAGGGCTGAAGAACGTTTATCTGGGCAATGTGTGAGCCCATGTCAGAAGAAGATTACAACAAAGAAAAATAACTTTAAAACATACAGCATTATGAAACTCCGTTTCCAACCAATCATTCCTGCCATCCTGACCCTTTGCGGCACAGCGGCTGTGCTTACCTCGTGCGCTGACTACGACGAACCTGAAGTGCCACCAATAACGAAGTCGATGCTCGTCTCACGCGACTATTTCCCCGATGGCTCAACAACGCTTACCAGCCATACTTCCTACGAATACGACGCACAAGGAAGATGCATTCACATACTTGTCACGGATGCCTCTCAAAACAACATCTCATCTACCGACATCACCTATGCTGAGAGACAAATCATAGAGACAAAGCAGGAAGGTACTACGGAAACGGCTCACTTCACTTACACCCTCGACGAGGCTGGACGCATCACCTTCCTTAGACACAGCTCCAACAGGAGCATGACCACGGAAACCGCGTACGATTACGACAAGCAAGGCCATTTGATTCACATCATCAGTAACCCACAAACCAATAGCCCCGACACCATCTTCCTCACATGGAAAGACGATGATATCGTGATGAAAAAGCATTCTAGCGCTGACAACATACTTACCATCACGACCACATCAACATATTCCTATGGCGAAACGCCCTTCCAGTTCATCCCCTCGGAATCCCTCGGAATCGACGTAACTCTATTCCGCACAGGCTTTTTCGGCATTCTCCCAGCTCATCAGATACTCCGCTGCGAGTACAACAACATCATCCGGTCATCCCTGCCCGTCCAGCTGATCACCACCACCTATGCGTATTATCATCAGTACGATGCCGCTGGTCATATTGTTTCCTACGATGTCCACGAAACCAATATTGTCAACAGCGGTATTCCCACTGAGAAAACCGACCATTACGACTTGAGATGGATGGAGACCGTGATCAGTGAGTAGACTGAATCCTGAGCCACTCTGGAATCCCCGTTCTGTTGCGCTGTGTTTATTCACGTTTCGTAAGTTTTGGAATTCTAAAGGACTTAAACGAACCAAATATTTATGAGAAGACCGCTCAAGCTGGACTGACAAATCCGAAGGAAACACTTTCACCTTTCCATCCTTTCTGTTTGTTTATCGTGAAACCCTCAGGAAGATGTATGTTGCTCCACCTCCTACAAAGCAAAGAGGGTTCACAAGCCACATCATGTTGCCAGATGTAATGTTGTTGCAATCCAACTGCATTTTGCCCTACACCCTACACCGCACACCCCTAACACACTGACTTTCAGAAAGAAACACGGGTGTAGAGTGTTTAATGAACCTACACCCGCCCTACACCTTCATATCCCACTGGTTCAGAACTCATTAAGAGCCCTCGGTGTAGAGTGTAGGGTACTTTTGAGTTGATAGCGTCCGTGCTAATACAATTTCTTCAGCATACATCATTTCTATACCCTGTTCCTTATTCTCTATTTGAAAAATCAGGAACTCCGCCTTGCTGTCAAAACAAAAAGCCCCCGTTAAAGGACGAGGGCAACCTGAATGTTTTCACAACGGAATAATCCTTATTGTGAGAATCCACGCCCCTACGAGAGGGGCGACCAGATAAGCAGAGACATTGAGGAATATCTTGTCAAGTTTCAATCCACGCCCCTACGAGAGGGGCGACCATTGACTCCCGTTCCGAGCATCGTGGTAGAACCGTTTCAATCCACGCCCCTACGAGAGGGGCGACTTGTTGTATTTGTCCCATACGATGCGCAACAGTTCTGTTTCAATCCACGCCCCTACGAGAGGGGCGACATCGACGCACTGGAGCGCGAGATTCAGCAACAGAGTTTCAATCCACGCCCCTACGAGAGGGGCGACTAAACACCGGCGGCAACGGGTAACAGCGGCACAAGTTTCAATCCACGCCCCTACGAGAGGGGCGACTTGCCCTTGGATATTTCCTGAGCAGATGCTGTCCGTTTCAATCCACGCCCCTACGAGAGGGGCGACGGTTTACTCGCGGAATTTTATGGTTTTATTCGTGTTTCAATCCACGCCCCTACGAGAGGGGCGACCAGTATGTGCCAGCACATTGGTGCTCCCGCCAAGGTTTCAATCCACGCCCCTACGAGAGGGGCGACTTGGCGGTTCAATACCTTCGTCTCTGCATTTCTCACGTTTCAATCCACGCCCCTACGAGAGGGGCGACCGCAACAAATGTCGCCATCTTTGTCAAGCCAAATAGTTTCAATCCACGCCCCTACGAGAGGGGCGACACGTGTTGTGTTTTACGATGTGATATTTTCCATTTTGGTTTCAATCCACGCCCCTACGAGAGGGGCGACCGAAGGCCATGAATGCCATCCATGCAAGGCCGATGTTTCAATCCACGCCCCTACGAGAGGGGCGACCAGGATGCCTTTTTCAATTCAACTGGTTGAGTTTGCGTTTCAATCCACGCCCCTACGAGAGGGGCGACCGTTTCATTTCCTCGCTGCGAGGTTCGCCAGCCTTGTTTCAATCCACGCCCCTACGAGAGGGGCGACTCTTCTGGTGTTTTCCCCTTTGGGTCGCGCATTGCGTTTCAATCCACGCCCCTACGAGAGGGGCGACTGCACAGCGGTGCATTTCACTGAAAGATTTAATGTTTCAATCCACGCCCCTACGAGAGGGGCGACTAAATTAGATATAAAATAGGTAGAAATATTAAGGTTTCAATCCACGCCCCTACGAGAGGGGCGACTGGCCCACCAGCTTGTCATTGCCTGGGTTCTGATGTTTCAATCCACGCCCCTA
>JAFRTJ010000077.1 GCA_017427185.1 Bacteroidaceae bacterium
AAAATTTGTTTTTATCTTTGCAGCGAGATAACTTAAAAGTTAAGAACGAATATCTGTATGGCAACAAAACAGCATTACTCTATAGAGCTTGTAGAAGAATACGAGAACGTCAACTTCTACAGCATACACCTTGACGGCAAAGAACTGACAGAACTCGAAGCCTTCTTTGACAAGTTCCCCATCGGATGCGAATACGACAAAGAGATTGATGTCATTATCTCATGGATGGATAAAATTGCAGAGAAGGGGGCTCTCGAAAGGTATTTCCGTCCTGAAGGGCGTTATGGAGATGGTGTAGGAGTCATTCCTATAGATATTGGCAATAAAGTCCGTCTTTACTGTCTTAGATTGTCTGACAAGATATTGGTGTTTGGAAATGGAGGAGTCAAGGATGCCGCTACTTGGCAGGAAAGCGAGTCGCTTGCTCCCTATGTTAAACTTCTGATTGATACGAGCCGTTTCATATCATCACGAATAAAAGACGGTTCGTTGGTTTTGGTTGACAAGGAAATCATTGGTAATTTAAACTTTTCGAGAGATGAAGAGAAGTAGTATTATTGAGGCAAGGCGGATGCAGGTAAATCCATTAATCCGCCAGAATGTGGATCTTTCGTTCCAAATCGTAGATCGTATTCACGAGATACTCGTAGCAAAGGGACTCAAACAGAAAGATCTGGCTTCATTATTAGGCAAGAAAGAGGCAGAAATCAGCAAGTGGATGCGTGGTACTCACAATTTCACGATTGACACTCTGGTATCCATAGAGAAGGCTCTTGATGCCCCTATCCTACAGGTGGTGCATCAGGATTCCCCTGCCTATGAGTATGAATCCATGATGGCCAGCGAACCGCTATCACCCCCTGAGCCATAAAAAGGCTTTACTTCCAAATCACCAGTTCCCGCGGGAGGGTGATGACTTTCAGACGTTCGTACCAGATTCGGCTGGAGCCAAGGATATGCTTCTGCGTGTGACTGCTGATGAAATAATAACTGGCGCTATATTCATCCATCATACTGAGGAACACTTTTTTGATGCGGGAACACTTCTCATTGATGGCGTTATCCAGCGGATTAACCAGATGATCCACACTATCTATCACCTTCTCCTTATCCAACATCTTTCCCGTCGCCATATAATAACGCAGCAACTCATCCCTATAATCTGCCAGACGCTTGAACTCAATCCCCTCGGGATGCGCCAGGAACAACAGATACACAGCCTTGTGAACGGGCTGCAGTTCCACCTCTTTCTGATAATCCTCCAAGATGAAACGGTAATCCTTCGTAATCACCAGACGACTCAGACGCCCCTTGGCAGCCTCAATCCTCAGTTCTTCGAGCAGGGGCACGCCAATGGCATGCAGCAAAAGGTCTGTCCTACCCTCTGCCTGCAACTGGCCCACGAGTCTTTTCACCTCCTGTGCCCGCTCCTCTGGTGTCAGCAGTTCATTCATTCCGTCACTACACTCATCAGATTGTTCAACCACACCTTCCACTTATCAAGGATCGTAGGTTCTTTCTCTTCTTCTGGCTCTGGGACTACAGCAGGTTCGGGCTCCGGGGCAGGCTCCACCTCAAAAGGCAGAGGCTGTTGGGTAATAACCTTTGCCATCGTCGGTTTAATGATTGGCTTATAGAGTTTCTTGATCACCTCCTCATAGTAATCATCTTCATTGCGAAAGGCGTTTGCCGGTATCTCATCCTCCAGTTTCTCTTCCATACCTGTAGCCAGAATCGTCACTTTGGCATCCTCACCCAAGTTATCATCCGTAGCAGTACCCCAAATCACATCGATATTAGGATCCAACTGATCAAAGAAATCGTCAATCTCCTGCAGTTCCTTTACAAAGATGGGATATTCGTCACTGGCATAGATATTAAAGAGGATACGCTTGGCCTTGCCGATGTCATTGCCATAGAGCAAGGGTGAGTCGAGTGCATTCAGAATCGCTTTTTCTACACGATGTTCGCCGCTGGCACGCCCCATCGCCATGATAGCGCCTCCTCCATCTTTCATGGTGGTTTCCACATCACGGAAGTCACTCTTGATACCTCCGTCACTGGGAAGCGTAATCAGTTCTGAGATCCCTTTCACGGCATCCATCAGGATATTATCTGCCCTCAGAAAAGCCTCCTTCATCGAGATATCGGCATCAGCATACACATCGCAGAGCCTTTCATTATTCACAATCAGCAGCGCATCCACATTCTTACGGAGTTCCTCAACACCCTTCAACGCCTTAATGATCTTACGCTTCTTCTCGAAATTAAAGGGGATTGTCACAACACCTATCGTTAATATACCCATATCCTTGGCAACACCAGCCACCACAGGAGCGGCACCAGTACCAGTACCACCACCCATACCCGCCGTTACAAACACCATCTTTGTACCATCAGACAGCAGTTTGATGATGTCGTTGATGTTCGTCTCTGCCTCATCGCGTCCCTTCTCAGGATTACCACCAGCACCCAGACCAGACTTTCCCAAAAGGATCTTCACTGGCACAGGAGAACGAGACAGCGACTGGCTATCCGTATTACAGACGGCATAGGTCACACCCTCCACCCCCTCATTATACATATTTCGCACAGCGTTGCAGCCGCCACCACCAACGCCTACAACTTTGATGATGCCCTGCATCGTATCCTTGATCTCATTCTCAAAAAACGGTATCGTATCTTCACCCATAACAGCAATAATTTGATTCGTTTGCAAAATTACAAAACTATCCCCACACTTCCAAATCTCCGCAAGGCTTGCGAAGGGAAATTTATGGTAATGGGGTATCTTTGGGGAAACTACGGATCAGTCTGATGGCTCTTTCCAGTTCTTCATCATCTACACCCCTTAACCAATTGACAGCTTCATCATAGAAATCAATTTTGGCTTGCATATTTCTGATAGAATCCTCCAGTTCATTTATCTTGGCTGTCTTTTTTGCCAATTCATCTTGGTATTTCCCACACCCTTGTTCTTTCCGAACATCCTGATTCCAGAGAGTCCCCACTGCAATCAAGCATATTACAAATGCTATAATGACAAATATAAACTTTTTCATATCTTTACGTCTTATATTGTTTAATTATTCTCCGTTACGCTGCACTTTTCCAATTCTGCCAATACAAGCCTTTGAACTTTGAAAAAATTCATGAGAGTAGCAATAAGATACTTATCTATATTTGGTATCTCCTTTCGGAATAATATTTCTTTCTTACTATGTACTCCAATTTGCTCAATCTCCTTATTGGCTGTATAGACCAGTGTGCAACTGGCATATTGATTAACCAAGTTGATAATTTTGTGAAGCTCAGCAATTTCCTCTATGTCACTGTATATTGATATTTGATACCACCAATTATCATAGATGGTTATTAAACGACAGTCATCACTACATTGAATATTAAAATGTTCTCCTTGATACTCAAAGCCTACCCAATTATTATTGTCGTGTTCCTCTATCTCCGGATCACACCCAATACTGCGCAACGTTGCTAGGACTAACCCTGTGGTTGTTCTATCATCCAAACATATTGAGTTATTATCATTAAACTCATTACCATCAGGTTTTTCTTCCCTCGGTTTATTCATCGCTTCATGCACAAAGCGGTCATAATCTTTCTCCACTTCTCTTTTCTCATTAATATACTGAATGACGAAAAGAATTATCAGCGTTACTATAATTGTCATACCTGTTCCCATAACAGTTGCAAAATTAAAAGAATATTTCAGTTTTCAGAAATGTTTTTCCATCACAAGCCTTGTGAATTTGGTAATTTACATTTCCAGATTACATTAGCTCGAACCAGATCAATCTTCTTGGCTTCTCCTCGCTTGCCTGATATGGCATAGTATCTGGCTACACTCTTGGGGAGAATGGAGGCAAAAAGCTTGCGAATCCGGGTACACTTCTCATTGATAGAGTTCTGCGTAGGATTGGTAACATCTACAATGCTCTTCTTTACCCTATCTGTAAGTCCGTAAGGTCTTAGTAACAGGTAAAAGCTGGTCAATTCCTTACGATAATCAGGGAGGCATTTCAGAACGATACCCTCAGGATGTGAGAGGAAAAGTAGATATACCGCCTTTACCAGAGGTTCCATCTCCACCTCTACTGGCTCTTCTGCAGCCAACACGATCTTGTAATCCTCCGTCACAATCAGTTGCGGGAACAGTTCTTCTTCGTTCATCGCTGCTACAATCTCAGCCTCATCAACACCATACGCCTTTAACTTGCGTACATTCTCCTTTACTTCGTCCAAAAGAATGGAGCAATGGAACTGCTCCAATTCTTTTGCGATCATTTCCTTAAATTCCTTTTCCATTCTTACACAAATTTAGAATCCTAAAGCATCCATCATTGCATCATACTCCAGAGGATTACTTGGCATTTCGCCATACATACCATCTGTCAGCGCGTCCCAAGAGTCTTCTTCAGTCCACTCGTAGCCTTC
>JAFRTJ010000014.1 GCA_017427185.1 Bacteroidaceae bacterium
CCTCCAATTGAAAGGGATATAGCCACCTTCTACTATGAGATTCTGACGATTCTCTATTGCAGTCTTTATCATTTCACGCACAATCGGCCAAAGCTCATCCGTAAGGGCATCATCGTCTTCTGGGGTAAGATTAGTCTTACCGCTTCGGATCATACCCATTTTCAAGTGATCTATAGACAGATATGGATACTTATATTTCTCAAGTATACGCTGTGCAAGAAGCGTTTTGCCTGTATGTGAAGCACCTGTTATCAGTATTACCATATGTAAAACTAATCTTTAATCTCTTTGATTAATGACAAATCACCACTTGTCAAGGCTTTGAAATTTGCCTCAATCTTCTCTATATCCCAATCCCACCATTTCAGTTGCAGCAGATAAGCGATGATTTCGTCATCAAAACGCATCCTGGTAACTCGGCAGGGATTCCCTACCGCAACAGCGTAAGGCGGAATATCTGAGGCCACCACAGAGTTGGTTCCGATAATGGCTCCATCACCGATATGAACGCCTGGCATAATGGTAACATTCTGACCAATCCAGACGTCATTGCCCACAACGGTATCACCCTTCAGAGGCAATTCGTCTTTCACTGGTGCAATGGCACTTCCCCAATCACCCCCAATGACATAAAATGGATAAGTTGTCACGCCGTCCATCCTATGGTTGGCTCCATTCATGACAAATTCTATACCTTTGGCAATAGCGCAGAATTTGCCAATAATCAGCCGGTCGCCTATGAAATCGTAGAAATGAGTGACATGCTTCTCGAACTGGTCAGCACCATCCACATCATCGTAGTACGTATAATCGCCGATGATGATACGCGGGTTCTTCACCACGTTCTTGATGAAACAGAGGCTTGGAATCTTCGGATTCGGAAAAGTCTCATTGGGATTGGGTCTGTTTTTTATTTTCATAAATTGGTTGTTGTCGTTTCTTTTTTAGTAAAAGAACTCCTGCAAGGGCTAAAAACAAGCTTACGATGATTACCTTCATATCGGGCAGGATAATGACTGGCGTTCTCGTCATCTGCATCTCGCCTAATCCCAGCCAACAGTAAACAGCAAGGAGCGTTGCCGCAAGATTGCTTCCTGCGTGGAGTGTTACGCTATACAAAATGTTTCTCGACCAGATAAATGCAAACCCGTAGAACATGGCACTGATGAAAGCACCAGGGAAGTTACGCACATGGAGTATTCCAAACAAGATAGCCATCACCACACAGGCAACAATCTGTGCGCCACGACGACGGAAGGGGGAAATGGCCATCTGTCTGAAACACAGTTCTTCGAGTATAGGCGCCAGCAACACGGCATGTACGCTTGATAAAAGGTCTTCCTGCAACTCTGCAGTGGTGTAGGTCAGCGGTTTCAGTTGTATGGTGGAAACCAGCGACGTAACGCCATATACGATATACTCCTCAACAACAAGCCATAGAGGTGCTATCATTAGCAACCCGACAATGACGCCAATTTTGGGCAACTTCAGTGGAAATTGTCCTGCGGCAGGAAACACTTTCGGTTCGACACGATACACGAGGAACAGCGTCAGAGCGATGGCTGCTATGGTAATCAGCCAAGTCAAGAATTCGCCAACAAAAGTCGGATTATCGCCAGATACAGGCAGAGCTGTTACATAAATGACAACAAAGCCATATACAGCCGAAAGTATAGGCATAAGGGACTTGAGAAGGCAGGTAGTTTTGCTCATGACGTAAAATGATTTATCAGCCTGCTATTTTTTCCAAGTCATTTTAATATGAGGAATTCCATCGAGCATGAAGGTGTCGGATGACTGCTGGAATCCAACGCTTTCATAGAATCCTCGGGCATACTCCTGCGCTTCAATATCAATGCACTTTGCATCGAAATGTTCAATGGCTGCATCAATGGCGTGGAGCATGATCTGCTTGCCGTAGCCTTTGCCTCGTTTGGTGGTAATGACTCTTCCGATGGAAATCTCCTTCATGTGAGTTCCTGCAGGACACACACGAGCCAGAGCGACAATCCTCTCTCCCTTCGTCACCCATAGATGAATGGAGTTCTGGTCATCGCCATCCATATCCTGATAGACGCAGTTCTGCTCGACCACAAACACCTCGCTACGCACCCTCAGGAGTTCGTAGAGTTCGTCCGTGGTCAATTTGTGGAACGTTTTTATATGCAATACAGGTTTGGGCTCGCTGTTCATATCCATTCGAAGTTTTTTTTCCTGCACCGACTTCAGATATTGGTCTTTTCGCTGTCTAGGTCATTTGAGGTTTTGTGTAATGTCATTTCAGTTGCTTGCCGTCAGCGAATGCCTTGCCGATGGTCTTGCCAACCTGAATATAAGTGTGATGGATGGGGTCAAAAGTAATCAAATTCATTTTCTCCACATCGGGCTTACCATCCTCTGCTAAAAAATTCTCGTCACATAGAATATTCACGATTTCTGCTACGAGATAATAGCCGGTTTCTGATTCGTCAATCTTTTGTTTCATACGACACTCAAGTGTCATTGGAAACTCCTTGAACACAGGAGCATTTACGTTCGGAGCCTTTTCGACAGTCCAGCCTGTCCGCTCCATCTTTTCTGGTGTGTTTCTGCCGCTCACTATGCCAACATAATCAGAGGCAACCATTGTTTCAACAGTAGCAAACGTGACCGTGAACTCAGGATTCATGGCAAGGTTGTCTGTCGTCTGATGCGACCCGAGCGATATGATGATTTCGTGCATGTCCCATTGGCCGCCCCAGGCTGCGTTCATAGCATTGGGTTTACCATCTTTGTCGTATGTGCCGATAATCAGCACAGGTTGTGGCAGCAGCCACGCATTTGATTTGAAAGTTTTCATAATGGATCTCTTGTCTTTATTAGGAATTTGTTATATACTCCCACTTGGCGTTTTGGAAGTAGGTTGTGTATGCTTGTTGATATTTGCCATAATCCGAAGTTTTCCCCACAAAGATAGATAAAAGTAATTGGAATACTAAATGCAACTATGTTAATCTGCGTTAAAGCGGTTTCATGAAATCCCATTCCTTTATAGTTTTTGTTTATGGTTTTCTGAGGTGCCTTTCTAAATAAGTATGGTGTGAAACATAACAAATGGAAAGTTCTGACGACGTGCGTAATCGCACATCCTCGTGCGTCTTCGCACAAAATTGCTTCTCTTTGTGCACTCGCATAAAATTTGTTGGTGAGGGAAAAAGATTCTAAAAAGAATCTGCTTATCTTTGTGACCGGAAACAATTCATAAAGATAATCATGGAACAAAAAGGGAAAATATTGGTGGTTGACGACAATGAGGACATCTTGTTTGCACTCAATTTGCTTCTGAAGCCGTTGGTAGAGGATGTTCGCGTAACGAAAAACCCTGAACAGATAGACAGGCTTTACGATCTGTTGCAACCTGATGTCGTGTTGCTGGACATGAATTTCAGGCGCGATGCTATCAGTGGTGAGGAAGGCTTCGAGTGGCTGGAGCATATACTCCACCATGATGCGCAGGCGGTAGTTATCCTCATGACGGCCTACGCTGATACAGATAAAGCCGTGCGTGCGATGAAGAGTGGAGCCACGGATTTCATCACCAAACCTTGGAATAACTCAAAACTTTTAGCAACCCTTTTTGCTGGCATCGAACTTAGCCGCGAGCGGCGTAAGAGGCGATTGTTGGAACAGCGTATGGAGGTAGTGGCATCGCCTTTCGGAGCCATAGCGGCACCAGTGATTATCGGAGAAAGTCCTGTCATGCAGCGCGTGTTGCAGACGGTAGCACAAGTGGCATCGACGGATGCCAATGTGTTGATTCTTGGCGAGAATGGTACAGGCAAGGATGTCATTGCTCGCCAGATTGCTGCCCTGTCAGCCCGTGCCTCAAACCCTTTTGTCAGCATTGATCTTGGCAGCGTGCCAGAACTGTTGTTCGAGAGTGAGCTCTTCGGCTACGAGAAAGGGGCGTTTACCGATGCTCGTAAAGCAAAGGCTGGACGGATGGAGACTGCCAACGGCGGTACGCTGTTTCTCGATGAAATCGGCAACTTGCCATTATCTTTGCAGGCGAAGTTGTTGGCAGCATTGGAGCGTCGTGAGATTTCTCGTCTCGGCAGTACACAGATGACACCCATCGACGTGCGATATCTCTGTGCGACGAATGCCGATATCCATACGGAGGTAGCCGAAGGACGTTTCCGTGAAGATTTGTTCTATCGAATCAACACCATAGAGATTACTATACCGCCATTGCGCGAGCGAGGCGAGGACATTATTCTGCTGGCTGAGCACTTCCTTACCGTGTACGCACATAAATACAATAAGAAGGTTGCAACACTCAATCGAGATGCCCGTCAGCGATTGTTGCGTCACACATGGCCAGGTAATGTGCGCGAACTGATGCACACCATAGAACGTGCTGTGCTCCTTGCCAAGGGGACTGTGCTCTGTGCGCAAGACTTTGTGTTGAATGATTCTACGCGTCGTGCATCGCAGACACAGACGTTGAATCTGGAGCGTCTGGAACAGGAAGCTATCGAACGGGCCATGCAGATCGCTGGTGGCAACGTTACTCGCGCTGCAGAGTTGCTGGGCATCACGAGGTTTGCACTTTACAGAAAACTAAACAAATGAAGACATACATATTATATATAATAGGAGTTGTCGGCTTGATGGCGATCTTGGCCCTCAGCATCCACACTCGCTTGCTTTGGCCGTCCGTCGTTCTTGGCGTGGCAGCACTATGGCTGTGTGTCTCGCTCTATGGCCGCATCGAACGCCTGCTCTATGCCTACCGCGAAACGGAGAAGGAGAACGAGAAGTTGCACACACGACTGGCTGAATCGGAGCGCCAGCTGCAATACCTGCGACAGTTGACAGAGAATGTCGATACCGCTCTCTTTGTCTGCTCCACTGATGGGCGTATCGACTGGATGAATCATACAGCGAAGGGGTTGGTCTCAGGACCATTCCTTCCAGCCTCTGTCCTACAAGCCATCGCCGAACATGCAGAGGTGGTAGACGGCTGTGCCCTCTCTACTGTACTTTTGCGCATCGATGGCCAACGTCGGCTTGTGGTCGCGCTGAAAGATGTATCTATGCTGATGCAGCGGCAGGAGATGGAAGCGTGGCAACAGCTTATCCGTGTGCTCACCCACGAAATCATGAACTCCCTGACGCCTATCATCTCCATCAGCGAGACCTTAACCGACGAGAACGAAGCTTTTGCCGTCATCAACCGCCGTTGCCACTCGCTCCTCGATTTCG
This sequence comes from Bacteroidaceae bacterium, assembly GCA_017427185.1. GTDB lineage: Bacteria > Bacteroidota > Bacteroidia > Bacteroidales > Bacteroidaceae > Physcousia. The sequence goes on from JAFRTJ010000014.1 coordinate 5,248, forward strand.
TGGAAAGTTACCGCCAGCTGACGCGTATCAAGGCTCCTGAGCGAACAACCTTCCCCATCTCAGACCTCTTCGACCACATAAAAGCTCTCTTCCCGAAAGTTGTCACCGTGCTCGATGGCTCCTCCATCGAGCACCAAATAAAGGCCGACCGCTCTCAAATAGAGCAAGTCCTCATCAACCTCATTAAGAATGCCTACGAGAGTGGAGCCAAAAAGGTACAAGTCATTATCAACAAGGAGGGTGAGCTACAGGTGCGGGACAATGGTTGTGGTATGTCGCCCGATGTTCTTGACCATGCTTTTATTCCTTTCTACACAACCAAGTCCACTGGCACAGGTATCGGCCTCAGTTTATGCCGGCAGATTATACTCAAGCATGGAGGCAGTATTCATGTGGAGAGTGAAGAAGGCAAAGGCACAACTTTTACCATCAAGCTGTAAAAGCCGTGCTTTTCCGCACATCGTTGAGTGTTTCCGCACATTACCACGAATTTGCCAGATATCATATCTTGCAATGAATCAGTGCTTTGCTGTTTTGGCACGGTTCTTGCTAATAATAAAGATGTATCAACTTGTCAACAAAAAGAACATGAAACAAGCATTCCGACTTATCTCCCGCATGAAGGGCTACACAGCCCTCTCGTTGCTGGGCCTCATCATCAGTCTCAGCGGCACGGTCATCATCGCCCGCTACCTGCACCAGGAGTGGACCGTGGACCATTGGATGCCGGACCTGGACAGGACTTATATCCTGGCACGGGAGATAGGGGACGGACAATTCTACCCCAATACAGGGCAGATTTCTGACCGTGACAAGAAGCCTCGGCCACAGCAGACGAGCAGCGCTGTGGAGAGCTGGACAGACGTTCATCTGCGCATTGAGCCTGCTCCGCTTCAGACCGAAGAGAAGGAGTTGTATAATGTCAATGCCATATATGTGGATACGATGTTCTGCCAGATATATCCGTTGCAACCTCTCGAGGGAACACTACAGATAAAGACGCCGGAAGATGCCATCATCAGCGAAGAACTGGCAAACCGTATCTTCTCAGGCGAGAGTGCTGTAGGGAAGACACTCGCTTTCAATCGCAACATTATCTATCGTATCGTTGGCATATTCCGCCAGCCAAGCACCAAAAGCCTTCTGAAGTTCGATCTGGCGGTAAACAGTTACAGGGTAACCGACGCCGTCATCACCTCGTTCGCCATCGTCCGCCTGAACAAGGGCGCCCACATGGAAGACTTTAACTCCGTGCAAAAGCCCATAGAGGTATGGGAGCAGTACAAGGAAACCTTCCGTCTTATCCCCTACGGTCGCACGGCTTACGAAAAGGTGCTGAACATCTTTGACAAGGTGCCCAGCATATCGGACATCTGCCCCTCAACTCACATGTGGATGCTCCTCATTGTAAGTATCCTGCTCTTCCTGGTGGGCATCTTCAATTTCCTGAACCTCTATGCGGTCATGCGTTCGCATCGCCGCCACGAGCTGCAAGTGCGTCGCATCTTCGGTGCATCGCGCTGGGACATCTTCTGCCAGCTCTATGCCGAGACGTTCCTGCTCGCCATCCTCACCATGATTGGCGTTTGGACGGTGGTTGAACTGACGGAGCCATTGCTCGCTACCTATTATCATATAGACGTACTGCCCAGGCGGAAATTCGATGTGGGGCTGACGCTTATAATCCTATTAGGCTTACCGCTCATAGTAGGCCTAATCCCAAAGAGACTCCCCTCCTCTTGGGAGGGGCTTGGGGTAGGCCTCCAATACTTCATCTCCATCACCCTCATCACCGTAAGTCTTTATCTGATGCGGCAATTGCATTTCATGATGGACACCGACCCAGGCTACAGGACGGAGCATCTGCTGGCATTCCCCGGTCAATGGGACACTATGAATGGTATGTCCTTCAACAGTGTGGAGGATGCTAATGAATGGTGGAAAAATGTAATCGATACAAAAGCCGTCATGCTAAATCGACTGGCCGAGAGTTCCTATATTCGTCGCATCGACAATAGCATTGACTTCCTGCTCTTCCGAAGAGATGCCCTTTTGGGAGAAATCCCGGTTGAGATGAACGGAAACAGCGTGGAACTTCATTGTACACATATTTCACCCAACCAATTCGAGATGACAGGTCTCAGCATGAAGGAAGGGCGCATGTTCTGCGACTCGCTCGACAGGGGGGCAGCCCATTGCATCCTGAACGAGACGGCACTCAAGCAGTTGGGCATCAAAAACTGGCACACAGAGAAGGTTCCCCTGAGCAAAAGCCTCGTAATAGACAACAACGAGGACGTGACTGTCGGCTTCGACATCGTGGGCATCATGAAGGACTTCCATCCCGGCCGCATGTCCGACCCGATAAAAGGTGCGTTCTTTATCTATAATGAGAACTTGGATTTCCACTCCCCATGGACTTCCTTTGAATACTTGGTGGAGACGGAGCCCGGCTGCGAGGAGGATGCTCGCCAGTTCATCATAGAAACGAAGAAAGAACTCTTTGATATGGGAGAAATGAAAGTACGTCGGCTCAGCGACGACCTGAAAAACCAATACCGCGAGGACCGTCGCACAGCCCGCATTTTCTTCACCTTCTCGTTCCTGGCGATTGCCGTAACCTGTTTGGGAGTCCTCGGCCTGATGATGTTCGACGTGCGCCGTCGCTACCGCGAGATAGCACTCCGTAAGGTCAATGGCGCCACCTTCCTCGACATCGCCTTGCTGCTCTCGCGCCGCTACCTTATTATATTGGCTGTAGCTGCTGCCGTCAGCATTCCTGTCTCACTCATCGGTTTGCACCAGCTGATTACGCGCTACTACACCATCCATGCCACTATCGCCTGGTGGATTCCACTCGTGAGCATTGCCATCGTGCTGCTGCTCTGCGCCCTGACGCTCTGGCAACAAGTATGGAAAGCAACAAGAATCAAACCCTACGAAGTATTAAAGGAAAACTAATATGAAACAGGCTTTTCGAATTATTTCCCGCATGAAGGGCTATACAGCCCTCTCCCTGCTGGGTCTCATCATCTCGCTTAGCGGCACCGTCATCATCAGTCGCTACCTCTATCAGGAGTGGACCATCGACCATTGGATGCCAGACCACGACAGGACGTTCATCTTGTGCCAACGCTATGTCAATGGCATTTTGGGGGATGAGCCAACGCCTGGTTTGGCTTGGAATCCCAACAATACAAAGGGCTTCGTGTCGCCTACTTTGGGGCAGAGCGACGTGGAAGCCTTCTCGGATGTCCATCTGCTTGAGAATGGCTCCTACATCATATTGGATAATGACGAAACCATCACCGCGCCCACTATCAGTGTTGACAGCAGTTTCGTTGACGTTTTTCCGCTGCAGGCTTTGGAGGGCACGCTGGTGCTGCGTACAGAAGGGCAGGCCATAGTAAGTGATGACTTCGCCCGTCGCCACTTCCCTGGCGAGAGTGCTGTGGGGAAGACCATGAAGATGGGCGACGAGAACATATTGCATACCATCGTGGGCGTGTTCCGTCGGCCATCGGGCAAGAGCACCGTCCACTTCGATGTCGCCAACTATGCACGAAGGGACTGGTGGGTTGGCAATGCCCTTAACTTTACGATGATAAAGCTGGCAGAGGGCGCAAGCATGGAGGCGTATAACGAGCGGCAGCCCAAGAATTCATGGGGAGGCCAGAATCCAGAGTTCCATTTCTTGCTTGTGCCCTATACGGGAAACTTGAGAAGGCTGGTTGAAAGTTATGGACAGGAATACCGAACCATTCCTTCGCTAAGCCCGTGCAGCAGCCCTCAGTACCTGTGGATGCTCTTCGTTGTAGCAGTCCTGCTCTTCCTCGTTGGCATCTTCAACTTCCTGAATCTGTATGCCGTGATGCGTAGTCATCGACGCCACGAGCTGCAAGTGCGTCGCATCTTCGGAGCCTCGCGGTGGGACATCTTCTGTCAGCTCTATGCCGAGACGTTCCTGCTCGCTTTGCTCACGATGATAGGCGTATGGACCGTCGTGGAGCTTATGGAGCCGCTGCTCACCACCTATTATAATATAGAGGTCTTGCCGCAGCGGACGTTCGATGTTGGGCTCACATTGTTTATTGTCTTCGGCCTGCCACTCATATCCAGCTTCACTCCCCTCCCAACAAGGGAGGGGCACGGGGGTGAGTCCTGGGGGGCCGCTGGGTTCCTGTTCCTCCAATACTTCATATCCATCACCCTTATCACCGTCAGCATCTACATGATGCGTCAGTTGCACCTGATGATGGACGGAGACCCAGGCTACAGGACAGAAGGCATACTCCACATCGTTCCCAAGCCCAGGGAAGACTACAACCGCATCAGGAAGGATGACAACGGGAACATATACATTGTCGATAATAGCAGAGGAGAAAAGGCTATGGCTGTCTTGAAGAAGTTGAGGGAATGTCCCTACATCCAAAGCGTCATCGAGGACCCCGACATGATAAATGCTGGTGAACTGATGGAAATAGAGGGGCATAAGCTTGTGTGCAAGGAAATGTGCCATAATACGATGGAGATGTTCGGGCTGACATTGCTGGAAGGAAGAGAATTAAACGATACCTTGGACGGCTACTCATACAATTGCCTGCTCAATGAAACAGCAGTACGACACTTGGGACTGAAGGACTGGCGAAGCGCAAAGGTGCAGCTACCGGAACGATGGTGGACGTCAGCCAATGAGGATTGCTCAGAGAATCCGCCCTACAACGTGGTAGGCATCGTGAAGGACTTCCATCCCGGTCGCCTCTCAGAGCCACAGCCTCCCATCATCTTCTTCCCAACCCTGAACTGGGACAGCCAGACAATGGACTTCCTGCCCGATGACCTGCTACTGAGTATTGCTTCGGGCTGCGAGGAGGATGCAATAAAGTACCTGCGCCAGATGAACAAGGAAGTGTGGGGCACGGAAGATTTGGAATACAACTGGCTCTCCGACCAGAAGGACGAACTCTACCGCGAGGACCGTCGCACGGCACGCATCTTCTTCACCTTCTCGCTGCTGGCCATTGCCGTGACGTGCCTGGGAGTGCTCGGCCTGATGATGTTCGACGTGCGCCGCCGCTACCGCGAGATTGCCTTGCGCAAAGTGAATGGTGCCACGTTCTTAGACATCGCCTTGCTGCTCTCGCGCCGCTACCTTATTATATTGGCTGTAGCCGCTACCGTCAGCATTCCCGTCTCGCTCATCGGCCTGCACCAACTGATAACGCGCTACTATACCATCCACGCCACTATCGCCTGGTGGATTCCGCTCGTGAGTATCCTCATCGTTCTGCTGCTCTGTGCCCTCACGCTCTGGCAGCAAGTATGGAAGGCAACAAGAATCAAACCCTATGAAGTATTAAAGGAAAACTAATATGAAACAAGCATTTCGCATCATCTCCCGCATGAAGGGCTACACCGCCCTCTCCCTGCTGGGCCTTATCATCTCCCTCAGCGGCACCGTCATCATCGCCCGCTACCTGCATCAGGAATGGACCATCGATTCGTGGATGCCAGAACGTGAGCGCATCTGCCAAGTATCGTTAGCCATGTGGGATGACGAAAACTCGGGGAATCCGACTTATAGTGGAAGCTTCCGTGATTTGGGAGTGCAGCAGCAAATGCCCCTCAGCGAAATAGACGGTTTGGAAGCTGTCACAGAGGTATATCTGCGCAGCCTGCTCACCGTGAAGCTGGAAGACGAAAAGACCTTCACCGTCAACGCCATCAGCGCCGACAGCGATTTCGTACGGGTCTTCCCCTTGCAGGCGGCCGAGGGCACACTGGACCTTAAAGCCTACGGCAATGCCATCATCAGCCAAAGCCTGGCACGCAAGCTCTTCCCAGGCGAAAGCGCTGTGGGCCGTACGTTCACTATGGATAACGACCTCCATACGGTGACGGGCGTCTTCCGCGAACCCAGCACGAAGTCCACCTACCATTTCGATCTGGTCAATAACAGCAACAGGGAAGGTTGGTTCAACAACACCTTAGCCGTTAGCTTTGTAAAATTGAAAGAGGGATGGAGCAGGGAGCAGTTCAACAAGCAACAGACCAAGAAGAAAATCTTTGATGATTGGAGAGAGAAAGAGATTCTCGGTCAATATGAGCTTGAACCATTCCAATCACGACGCTTTGATTTCATCTTCAATAATGACTGGCCTTCGGTGAACAAGCCCAGCTCACCCAGCCATCTGTGGATGCTCTTTGCCGTAGCCGTCTTGCTCTTCTTGGTGGGCGTCTTCAACTTCCTGAACCTCTATGCTGTCATGTGGCACACACGCAACCACGAGATGGCGGTGCGACGCATCTTCGGGGCCTCACGATGGGATATCTTCTGCCAGCTCTATGCCGAGACATTCATGCTCGCCTTACTCACGATGATAGGTGTATGGACCGTCGTGGAGCTTATGGAGCCGCTGCTCGCCACCTATTATAATATAGAGGTTTTGGCGCAGCGGAAGTTCGACGTGGCGCTGACTGTAGCAATAGTCTTTGGCTTACCCTTGATTTCCTCCATGATTCCTAACCGCTCAGGGCACTCCTCCCTTGGGGAGGGGCTGGTGGTAGGCTTACAGTTCTTCATCTCAATGACCCTTATCACCGTCAGCATCTACATGATGCGACAACTCCACGCTATGATGACCTCCGACCCTGGCTATCAGACGGAGAACATCATTTCCTGTCTGCCTTTTACGACGGACATGTACTCTGGTAAGCCCCGCAGTAATGAACTAAGCGACAAGATGCTCTTCAGGCAGCGCATGCAAGAATATCCTTATGTGATTGACTTCTGTGTTGACAAGGAGTTCAAGAATAATAGCTTCCACGTTACAAGCGAGGGAGGCACAGAGATGGAGTTGATGGGGATAAACGAGCACGTGATAAACGTGCTGGGGCTGGAGATGTTGGAGGGACGCTGCTTATGCGATTCGCTGGATAGCCAAGCCCCATATCATTGTATCATCAACGAGACGGCCCTGAAGCGATTGGGACTGAAGAACTGGCGTACCGAGGAAATTCCATTTAACTATTTTCTCTACACCTTCGTAGGGTTGGAGCAGGATGAATATCCCACCTATCAGATAGTGGGCATCGTGAAAGACTTCCACCCCAAGAAATTGTCAGAACCGCAGCCGGCTATTATGTTCACCTACGATAAGGACAAATACGACATCCAACAGCCTGTCTATTATATCGGTTCTTCGGAGCAGCGGACGCTGGTTCGCATAGAGCCCGGCCACGAACGCGAGGCCGTGAAGTTCCTGAAGAAGGTGGAGAAGGAAGTCTTTGGAAAGAACGACCTGGACTACCATTGGTTCAGCGACGAAGTGAAGGCCATGTATGAAGAGGACCGTCGAACAGCTCGCATATTCTTCACCTTCTCGTTCTTGGCGATTGCCGTGACGTGTCTGGGCGTTCTCGGCCTGATGATGTTCGATGTGCGCCGCCGCTACCGCGAGATAGCACTCCGCAAGGTGAACGGCGCTACGTTCCTGGACATTGCTCTGCTGCTCTCGCGCCGCTACCTTATTATATTGGCTGTAGCTGCTGCCGTCAGCATTCCTGTCTCACTCATCGGACTGCATCAGCTGATTACCCGCTACTATACTATCCACGCCACAATTGCCTGGTGGATTCCGCTCGTGAGCATCGCCATCGTCCTGCTGCTCTGCGCCCTCACGCTCTGGCAACAAGTATGGAAGGCAACAAGAATAAGGCCGTATGAAGTGTTGAAAGAACAATAAGAACCCCAACTCAGCCTCCCCGAGGGGAGAAGGGAAATAAATGATAAATAGAAAATGATTAAATGGTAAATAATTAAATGGTAAATGAAAAGATGATCAAGACAACAAACCTCCAGCGCGCATTTACAACAGAAGAGGTGCGCACTATCGCCCTGAACGGCGTAAACATCGAGATTAACGAAGGCGAATTTGTCGCCATCATGGGCCCCAGCGGCTGCGGTAAATCAACATTGCTGAACATCCTAGGACTCCTGGATGCCCCTACAGGCGGACAATACCTGCTTGGCGGACAGGATGTGACACCGCTCAGCGAACCCGAGCGAGACCGACTGCGCAAGGGACTCATCGGCTTCGTCTTCCAGAGTTTCAACCTCATCGATGACCTCAGCGTGGAAGAGAACATCGAACTGCCGCTGCTCTATATGAGGATGCCGAAGGCTGAGCGACGTAAACGGGTAGAGGAAGCCATGCGGCGTATGGACATCAGCCACCGCGCCAAGCACTTCCCGCGACAGCTCAGCGGCGGACAGCAGCAGCGTGTCGCCATAGCCCGGGCCGTAGTTTCCCGTCCCAAGCTCATCCTTGCTGACGAGCCCACAGGTAACCTCGACTCGAAGAACGGGCGCGAGGTGATGGATCTGCTCAGCCAGCTTCACGACGAAGGTGCCACCATCGTTATGGTCACTCACTCGCAGCGTGATGCCTCATACGCCCAGCGCATCATCAATCTATCCGACGGTCAGGTGGTTGCTGAAGTAGAATTATAAGTTTATGAGAATCTGGCTGGTCATAGTGTTATTAACGGCGACAAGGCTGCAAGGTTTTGCTGAATTGTTCCCTGACTCTCTCGAGCTGACGCTCAGCGATGCTATTGCATTGGCACAGCGACAATCGAGCGATGCATTGGTCGCACGACATTCGCTGGAGGCAGCGGAATGGAGTTACAGGAACTTCCGTGCCAATTATTTGCCTACAGTTTCCTTGACTAGTTCGCCCTCATTGAACCGTCAGATAAGCAGCATAACGCAGCCCGATGGTACCAATGTTTTTGTGCGGCAAAACCAGTTGAATACAGATTTGTCGCTGAACATTAGCCAGAACGTCGTGTTGACTGGAGGCACACTTTTCCTTCGCAACAACCTTCAGCGTCTGGATGAATTCGAGCAGCGTACGCATGGCTATAGTAGTGTGCCGTTCTCCATTGGTTACCAGCAGAATCTCTTTGGTTACAACAGTCTGCGGTGGGCGAGGCGCACGGAGCCGCTGCGCCATAGCATTGCCCGCAAGCAGTATGCGGAGACAATGGAACTGGTGGCCTCGCGTACGAGTAGTTATTTCTTCATGCTGGCCTCAGCACAAACGAATTTAGTGATTGCGCAGCAGAACTATGCCGTCAGCGACACCTTACTCCGTTATGCTCGCCACCGCTATGAGCGGGGCAGCATTACGGAGAACGAGATGCTGCAGTTAGAGGTTGGCATGCTCACCGAAGAGACAGATCGTTTGAATGCTGAAGCAGATGTGGAGGATGCCATGCAGGCACTACGTTCCTACCTTGGCATCAAGGAAGATGTGACGTTGACAGTGGTGCCTGATACGCTTATCTGCAACGATGTGGTGGATGCAGATGAAGCTCTTGCGCTGGCTTTGGCAAACAATCCTGACCCAGAACGATTGCAACTGAATATTGTGGAGAGCGAGAGTGCTTTGTCGTCAGCCAAGGCAAGTCGTGGCTTGAAAGCTGACCTTTATATGCAGTTTGGTCTCTCGCAAAAGGGCACGACATTAAAGGAAGCCTATACTCAGCCGCTGAACCAGCAGTATGTAAACTTCTCGCTATCGCTGCCTCTGCTGGATTGGGGACGTGGCAAAGGACAGGTGCGCGTGGCTCGTTCCAGATTGGAGTTGACACAAACGCAAAGTGAACAGGCATTGCAGGACTTCCGGTTGAATGTGCAGAAGATGGTGAGGCAGTATAACTTGCAGGCCTATCGTGTGAGAATCGCCTATCGAACACGTGAAACAGCATTGCGTCGCTACGAGGTGGCACGATGGCTCTACTTGCAAGGACGAACCTCGTTGTTGGAATTGAATACGAGCATCAGCGAGAAGGACAATGCTCAACGGGCTTTTATCGGTGCCCTGCAGACTTATTGGAGTCTGTACTATGGGTTAAGGAGTCTGACCTTAGGCAACTCGCAAACTGCTAATTCGTTAACCGCTAATTGACAACAAATATTTAAATGGACATACAGTTACCAAAGCGCCCCTGGTACATAAAGTACCGCTTCTATCTGATAGGCGGAACAGTACTCGTTGCGCTGATTGTTTATGCCGTGATTCTGCAATTGGGACCTCGAACGTTGCAAGTGGAAATAGTCGATGAACAGATAGCAGAGGTCACGGAGGGGGAATTCTTGGAGTACATTGATGTGAATGGAATGGTCGTGCCGTCAACAAGTATGCGGGTGAATGCTGCGGAAAGTGGCACTGTGGAACGCATATGCTGTCACAACGGTGACGTGTTGAAACGAGGAGACACTATCCTTGTCCTGTCGAACCCGAAAGTGTTGGAGGAGATGGCGGTTGAGCAACAGAACTACGACTTGCAGCAGATGCAGCATCGCCAGCAACTCGTTGAGATGCAGCAAAAAAGCATAACGTTGCGAAGTCAGGCGCTGCAGGCTAACTTCGAGTTGAAGAAGATGGAGCAGAACTTTGAACTGGCAGAGGAAGAAGCTCGAATGGGAGTGAAGAGTCAGGCGCAGTTAAAGATGGCAAAGGATGAATATGATTACGATCGCCAACGCACTTTACTGAATATCGAGAGCCTGCATCAAGACTCTGTGCTGAATGTGATAGGCCGGCAACTCATAAAGCAACAGATGGCAATGGAGGCACAAAAGCTGGGCAACAGTAATCGTCGTCGTGATGCTCTTGTCATCTTGGCTCCTACCGACGGACAGATTGGCAACCTCAACGCCACCATTGGCGCGCAAGTGTCGATAGGGGAACAAGTGGGCGAAATAGGTGTGCTCACAGACTATAAGATAACAGCCCGCCTGAACGAATATTACATCGATCGGGTTCAGACAGGGTTAGCTGCCACCGCAGTCTTGAAGGGACATCGCTATGCCTTTGAGGTCAGCCATACTACGCCTCAAGTACAGGATCATAGCTTTGCCGTGGAGCTAAAGGCAAAACCTTCTCATAACTCTACTTCCTCAACTCAAAATTTTTCAATTGGCCAGACGTTGCGGCTGCAAATAGAACTGGGCAAGCCTGAACGCCGCATTATTATTCCTCGTGGAAGCTTCTATTCGCAAACGGGTGGACAATGGATCATGCGGGTGGAGGGAAATGGACATCAAGCCCGTCGTGTCCCCATCAAATTAGGGCGTCAGAACGTGGAGCATTATGAAGTCATCAGTGGGCTCAATGCTGGCGACCGCGTCATCATCAATGGCTACGAGAACTTTGGCGATGCGGAGATTGTAAACTGGTAAAGACTTCATTGCCCTCTTCGCCTCATTCTACACGATGCCGTCAGGCTTCCATGCGAATAATCCTTCAGCATTTGCCAAAGGAATGATGAGTTCCAACAGCTTCATGTCAGGATGATATAAGGTTATGTAATGGTCGTCACCATTAAACCCAATCATTGCATTTCCAGACTCCAGCAGCACATAGACAGTTTTCCCTGATGACATCCATTCTTTTATTTGATCAGGAAAAGGATTCACGGTCCATTCTTCATCGAAATGAACTGAAATATCATAGTAGCAGTTCAGCTTAATCAACAGGTTGCTGAACTTCTGGCAAAGCAAATCGAATTGTGGTTGCATCCTCCAGTATTTCTCAATCTTGAAGTACTGACCTCTGCCGTTTGCAGGGACTTGTTGGGGTAGAATGTCTATCACCCAATATGGTTTCTCCAGATATTGCTCTATGATATTCATGAGCTTATCCCTTTCGTCTTCTTCTCAAATTATCAGTATCAGGATAGCTGCAATGATCTGGGCAGCCAAAATCAGCGGTATGCCGTATTTGAACTTCTTGTGCAACGTCTTGTGATGCCAGACTCTCATTCCCAGCCAGGCTCCGATACTGCCTCCCAGAAGTGCTATCATCAGCAACCCAGCCTCTCTCGTACGCCATTTGTCGTGTTTGGCCTTCCATTTGTCGATGCCAAACATGAAGAAAGCTATCATGTTGGTAAAGAGGAGGTAGAAAAGGATAATGTGTAGAAGATTCTTTCCGTCCATATGCTTATCTTATGAAGTTCATGGGGTTCCAAGGCTCACGTTCAGGATAATCAGGTGATCCGTCAGCATGAATCTTTCTCAACAACCAGGCCATGTTGTCAGCCATTGTCCTCATGGTCTGCATTCCTTCTGTATCGAGAGCGGCCTGTCCCTCGTCCCTCCCATAGACGATATTCCAATATTGTGAGGTCACGACTGGCATGTTCATCATCTGGAAAGGCATGTTCATGGTTTGGAAAGCGGCGGTGGAACCTCCACGACGGCATACGCAAACGGCAGCGGCTGGTTTGTTGACCACCTTCTCACCTGCTGAGAAAAACATGCGCTGAATAAGTGAGAGGACTGAACCGTTCGGCTGACCGTAATAAACGGGTGAGCCAACAATGAGGCCGTCGACGCCGTTCAGCTTTTCAGAGATTCTGTTGCAGATATCATCGTCAAAGACACACCGGCCAAGCTGCTTTGCCTTGCATTGTCCACAGGCGATACAACCACGGACGGGCTTTACTCCAATCTGTACAATCTCTGTCTCAATGCCGTGTTTCTCCAGTCTCTTCGCAGCTTCGCTCAGGGCAAGGAATGTGTTGCCATTCTTGCGAGGACTGCCGTTAATCAGTAATACCTTGCACTTTCTGCCGGCATCATTTCCTTTGGCTGAGCAGTCAGACTTGCTCTGATCTTTTTTTATCGAATCATTCATAATGTTTTTGTTTGAGATTAATCGAATTTTATTGACTCTGGGAATGGGACGGGCAGATGCTTGTCTTCTGTCGAAGAAACAGACAGCACACTTTTCCCTGCACGTTGACTCCTTCTGATTCCAGGAGCTTTCCCTCCAGATTGTTTATTCCTGTTTTCTCAGCATGAATCATTCAATACTTTGTGAAGTTGTACTTTTCCCTTAACTCAGCCTTCTTCTCGTCGTTCAGGCTGGTAAAATAACCTTTCCAACCAGGACAGAAGTTGATGTGCCATCGCCAGAACCTACCCATGAGCGACTTGGGATTCTTGTCGTAATTTGCTCTCAGCTTGCAATTCTCACATTTTGCTTTCATACTTTTTATTCTTTCTTTTATTGTTGGTTATTCTACTTTTGAAAGAGGAGGCGATAGTCTCACGAGCAGTTATCTTACCTCTTCCAATGCTCCCGTTTCAGAGTCGATAATGAATCCGCGTACCACCGTATCCTTTGGGACGAGCGGATGAGTCTTGATGGTCTCGACGGTCCTGCGCACAGATTCAGGCGTATCCTTGAATCCTTCCAGCCAATGATGCAGGTCTATCCCACATTTCTGGATGGTGTCGAGCGTCTCGTCTCCAATTCCTCTGGCAATCATCTCGTGATGGAAGTGGTCGAAGCTCATGTGGCAGGCTCCGCAATTTGAGTGCGCCACCACCATGATTTCCTCTACGCCCAGCTCATAGATGCCTACGATCAGGCTGCGCATAGCTGAGTCAAAGGGGGAGATGACCAATCCTCCAGCATTCTTGATAATCTTCGCGTCGCCGTTCTTCAAACCAAGTGCCGCAGGCAGCAACTCTGTCAGGCGCGTGTCCATACACGACAGCACCGCCAGCCGTTTGTTGGGATACTTGTCCGTTATGTACTTCTCGTAGCCCTTCTGAGCCACGAAACTCTTGTTGTAATCGATAATCTGGTCAATCATATTCGTGTTCTTTTTGCGTCTACCATTCATAATCCTCCACATAGCCATCAAATGAGACCTCTCCGTCCCAGCCTGCCTCACGGAACAGGTTCCGCACTTCCTCCTGCATGGAAGGCGGAATGAGGCGCGAGCCATTGCGGTACTCGAAATAATAGGTGCGGTTGTGGCTGGCGATGAGTTTCTTTCGTACGAACGGCTCCACACGTTTGGGCATTTCGTCGATGAAGATGCGGGTCATCCCTTTAGCCATCATCACCTTCTCCGCATTGCGATAGAGGGGACAATCCTCAGTAGCCACATTCTCGAAATGAAGATTCACACAATGGTAGGTACTCATGTTGTCAGGTAGCTGCTGACCCACTTTCCAGCGCAGGCAATGCTCTTTCCTGGGGCAAAGCTCCGCGTGGCACACCGCATAGCCATCCTCGGCTTTCATCCTGAATATCTCTTGTTCTGTCATGGCTGATGTGTTTTGTAACTTTTGATGCCACAAATTTACGGAAAAAAGTACGAAAAACCAAATTATTTTGAGCCTTTCCTGAGGACAATCTTTTCTGCTGCCTCCAAATGGAGGAAGATGAAGCCTGCTGGCAGGGGAAACGTGGAATGGTCAGTCCGAACGCGTCGGACTGGGAGTCCGAACCTGACGGACTGGGAGTCCGCACACGTCGGACTCGCAAAAACAACTGCTTCTTCCTCCTACATCAACAGGTGGGAGGAGCCTCAGGAACGTTTTTCTTCCAGCAGGGTAATGTAAAAGCTGAACGGACGGAACCCGTCGTTGCAGCTGATCATTGCGCTCATGGGGTTCTTCATCCAGCCGTCGTAGAAGTTGCCTTCACCTCTGGCGAGCGACTCCACAAAAGGTCTCATCGACTCCCACGCAGAGGGGCACAATCCCTCAGGACGTTTTCCATCGATAGAAATCCACTCTTGGCCCTCCCTGACATCACAGGTGTGTTCAATCGGATTCTCGTATTTTTCCATCAGATCCGTGTAGACCGTCTGGCGAATGGCTGTAATCTTGACTTTCATCTGGTGCGTTAGGTTTTCTTCTGTTTATGTGTGGCGACCTGCTCACCTTCCCGTTACGAGGCGGTCTTCCGTCATTCGTTGCATGTATTGCTGGATGATGGATTCTACATGTTGCTGCATGAGTTGCAGGGTATCGGCAGGAAGAGATTCGAGGATGTCGTGGTTCAGCAGGGAGTCCGTGCGATAGGCATAGGCTGAAGTGACACGTTGGCCGTCGAAACGGATGGCGTATGGACCTCGCACGTATTCATATCCTCCCATTTCTGGGAGCCAATGGAGGGCGAAGGATGAAGCAGAATCTGAGTTGAGCATATCCTGACCAAAGGCGATGTAGGGCTGGTCGTAGTGGAGATAGGAAAGCACGGTAGGCATGATGTCGACCTGTTCCACCACACGTTCCTCCTCGTAGCCGTGCAGGGTGCTGTCGCTTGGAGCGTAGAAGATGATGGGCACACAGAAGTTGCCCAATGAGGTGGTGTAGAAGGGATCGAGCTGTTGGCTCGTATGGTCTGCCGTCAGGACGAAGAGGGTATTTTCAAACCAAGGTTCCTTTCTGGCTGTTTCGAAGAAACGGCGCAACGCGTAGTCCGTATAGGCGACACATTCCTGCAGGGGGCTCTCGCCCTGTGGGAAGACCCCACGGTAGCGGTCGGGTAGGGCAAAGGGATCGTGCGAGGAGGCGGTGAAGACTGCTGTCATGAAGGGTTCCTTCA
Source organism: Bacteroidaceae bacterium (assembly GCA_017427185.1). GTDB lineage: Bacteria > Bacteroidota > Bacteroidia > Bacteroidales > Bacteroidaceae > Physcousia. The sequence continues at coordinate 20,673 of JAFRTJ010000014.1, forward strand.
TCTCACTCATGCGGCGGGCAAAGAATTGAAGGAACTCCTCGTCCCAGATGGCCCAGGTGCCATCAAAGTCTCCGTCGCCGTTGGTCAGCGGATCATCATTGTACTCCGTGCGACCAAAGTATTGCTGGAAACCAGTTGCGCGAGCAAACGCATGGAATCCCATCGAACTGTTCTGCGCGCCGTGGAAGAAAGCTGTGGTGTATCCTTTCTGCTCGCCCAGCTCTCGAGCCAAGCCAGACATGTGGTTGAGAGAGGCGGAGGTAAGGAACAGCGGCTCCACAAAATTGGGTAGCGAGGAGAGGACGGAAGGCATGCCCTCGATGCTCTTTCGCCCGTTGGCGTAGGAATAGCGCCAAGTCAGGGCAGCATGCGTGCAGATCGAATCCAGGAAAGGAGTGAAACCTTGATAGGTGCCGTCGCGAAGGGTGCGGTTGTAGAAGCCGAAGTGCTGCTTGCTGAAACTCTCCAGGATGAAGACCACAACGTTTAAGGGACGGAACTCTTTCCTGTCATCCTTGGCTTCTTGAGCAGGAACTTCATGCAGGGGCGAGAAGAGTCTTGCTGCCTCCTCATCGCTCATGTAGTGAGGAACTTGGAATGGCGTTTTCCCAATCGTGCGCAGGATGGAGAAGGGAGTATTCAGGATAATGCCTGTTTCCGCAGGTCGAGTGGCAAACTCATTGGCGTTGCTGAGTGTGATGGGACGTGTTGACTTCCCCACACCGCCTCGCATTCCAACGACACATAAAGGGATTGCCAGCAGGAAGACAGGAATGACACGAAGGTAATACGTCACGATGCGTGCTGGGGTGTTCACTCGTTGCGGACGAGGGCGGAACAGCATCCATAGCATCCATGCAAGCATCGCTGCCAGCAAAACCAGGTACCAATGGCGAAGAGCCTGCCCCATCAGGATGCTTCCCAAACTGCCTGCTCCTTCGTGGCTGAACTCTTGGAAGATGGAAGCCGTAGTGCGCTTGCCTGTGAATGGAAAGTAGACGCAATCGATAAGATTCGCACCAATCCCAATGAAGTTCAGCAAGACATAGAGTACCCTCACAAGACGATAGTAACCTGGACATTCTTTCCAATGGAGGGGAAAAAGCATGAGCAGGATGATGGGAATGTTTAGATAGAGAATGGCCGTCGTGTCGAAGATGAGGCCAGCACGGAATAGTTCCATAGCATGGCTCCAGGTGAGTGTGCCAGAATAAAGCGTCCAGTTGGTAAACAGAAAAGCTAGGCGGCATAATGTATAAGCGAGGTACAAGACCAGAAGATTCCAAAGCAGAGCAATCATCATTCCAACATTATTGTTTTCTGTTCTCTAATCAGTTTGGCTGAATGTATATCCTGACGCAATTCTTTCTGCAAGGTCTCGAAGTCCTTAAGTTCCGTTGCGTTGATATTTATCAGCAGGTCGCCAGGCAGGATACCCAATCGCTTCAGGCGCTTGGCCAGTTCTGACAGATGCTCCAAATCATAGGAGACGGCAAAGCCATGCATCTGGAAATCTCCTCCAAATGCCGACATGGCATTGCCCGTAACGTGGGTCCACTCAACTCCATCTGTTTCCATTGTCTCGCCCTGTACTTCCTTGGCATCCTCCTTCACGTTCATCGCAGACAGAGGTGGAGTGGGGGCAAGGGCTTTCAGCCTTTCAGACATCACTCCGAAATCGTCTGAACTGAAGTTGCGGAAACCAATAGCCGGCGCATTCGATACGTCGCCGCTCAACGAAGAAGAGTCGCATCCGTTTGCCACATAAGCATCAGGTACGGCTTCCATCCCAACAAAGAAATTCCGGTCAATGCAGTCGCCCCATTTCTCGTCGGCTTTCATGGCCTGATTCATCCCAATGGTAGCATAGGCTTTCCCTATGATATTGTGCATAATGACATCCCCGCTGTTGGCATACCAGACGTGCAGATGAAGTGTGTTTCCCTCGATGATGTTGTTCACCACCTTACGATGGTAACCCTCTCTCAGCTTCAATCCTCCGCCTAGCAACAGATTATCCTGTATCAGATAGTTTGAAGAGCCATCGTCCAAATCAACATCCCATCCGTGGTCGCACTTCCAACGGTTGTGGCGCAGCTCATTTCTTGCCAGCATGTCCAAGTTCTCTCTTCCTGGATGTGCTGCCACACTTTCCGACGTCTCCTTTACACTTGGGCTCCAGTATCTGTCTCGTCCCCACGAGTTGAAACTTCCGTGGTCACCTGTTTCCAATACTGTGTTGAATACGTCGCAGTTCTCGATGACGTGGCCTCCGAATGTGCCTTCGCTGATGTTTATTCCAGCTCGTGGAACATTGCAGATCGTGCAGTGGTTCACTCTTATTCCAAACGACATCGAAATCTGTACTCCTGCCGTTTGTTTCTCTGTTCTGCCCGTCCGTGTGATGAGACAATCCTCCACCAAGCAATGGGTTGGATAATTGTCTGTTTTAGGTCCCTTCTCGAAGTCCTTCACCTCGCTCGCTTTCTGTCCATAGTCAAACATGGGATTCCTGACGCTTTCCGTGTCCCCCACGAAAGCAATACCGCTTGCTCCGCAATCGTGAATGTAACATCCACTTATGCTGAAGTCACGGTTGTAGCAATCTATGAACAAGGCGTTTCCACCCAGTTGATCAAAGTCGCAATTCCTGATACGGCAGTCCTCAGTATTCTTTAGGGTGACAGCACCGCCGCGATATATCGTCCAGTCGGAGCGAAGCAGTCGTTCCTTGTTTTCCATGAACGTTCGTGCCGTGTGCCTGAACGTGAAACCTTCAATCGTCACGTCACGCACCACATCTTTTCTATTCCCGTCGAAAGCCATCAGACATTTCAGTCCCGCCACCTCTATCTCAGCATTCTCCAGATCCTCTTCCTCTGGCATGTAGTACAGCACGCAAGTCTTTTGGTCATAGTACCACTCACCTGGCTCGTCCAGTTCTTCCCGTATATTCTCCACGATGCGGAAGTGGGGATGCATCCTTGAAGGGCGATTGTTCTGCCATCCTCCTTCTGTGTTGAGGATGCCGTTTTCCTTCCCTTTAATAATCCAGTGCATATCGCCCCACAGATATTCATGCATGGCGTGGATGTAGCCTCCAGCAGGATTTTGCCATCTGGCTATCCTGTCCTCATTTAGTGCGTCATCTTTCTTCTCATCTCCTGCCTCGTTGAGTCGCCATCGATCAAAGACATTGGCCTCTTTGTCTTGCGAAATGTTAGGGTATCGTGCCATCCGTTTGCACTTGCCGTTCACAAACAGTTGGTCTATCGTCAACAGACTATCCGTTTGTGCCGACCAGATTCCATTCTTCTCCTCCCTCCACTTCAAACTCAGCCTCGATCCACCACTTATCACAGCTCCTTGAGGGTTTTGTGAACAATAAACAACGTGATTGTCATGACTGTCGAACACGATAGTCCGAGTCAGGTAATATGTCCCATTGCCAAACCATACCCTGACAGGACCCTTTGCTTCGCGAGCCAGCATCTGTGCCCTCTCGAAAGTCCTGACAGGTGCGTCCTTCGTACCTTCTGCTGAATCATCGCCCTCCACGGACACATAGATGCTATGTCGTGCCAGCGTTTCGTCTTCATCTTGTTCCGAAGACTTTATCAGGGAAAAAGGAACCATGATAGACCCTCTCTTTCCTAGAGGGGTTGTATATTCTCCATCTAAGAATATCGTCCGCCATGGGTGTATGGTCTTCAAGGCTGCTTTTATCTCCTCCTCCAGTTTCTTGTTCTCCATGTTCCTACCCAGGCCCACATTACAATCAATAAGGTTTCCCAAAGAGTCGACACGAATATCCTTTACCATGAAAGTGAATCCTTTGTGGACTTTCGCCAGCTCAGGATACTTCTTGGAATGCGAGAAGACTTCCGATAACGTAGTGTGGTTTCTATTATTAAATGCAAAGCCATCGCAGACTAGTCTATTGGAACTTACTTTCCTGTCAAAGACCTTTCCACGGGAGAGACTCAAAACCTGCTCGTGTTCATAATTCCTCGCAAAGCCCATGTGCTCATAATATAAAAGTCCGCCATGTGCTATTCTGATTTTACCTGTGTACCAACCAGCCTTTATCCGACCTCTTTTGTAATGCTCCTTAAACACATGCAGCATATCGCCATCAGGAATGCTCTCGTAATGAGTCTTTTTCGTCTCCTTGTCGTAGAATCCTATCTGAATGCTGTCAAGATAAAGGACATCTTTTTTGATGCTCCAATAACCCGTGTAGCCTTTCCAGTTAGCTGATGACCATGACCTGCCCTTCGGAAGTACAGCTTTCAGGCGTTTTGCAAGAACTGAATCTGCATAAACAGGTTCCCCTAAAAGTTCCCAGCGTTCACCGTCAACGAAGATGACATCCCCGTTCTGCCCTATAAAAAAAAACACTTATAAGGTGATGGCCACAGCATACATGAAAATGAAGACCTTTTTCATCTTGTTTTTTGTCAGTTCATGCACAAAGGTAAGAAGATTATTTCACATATCTCAAAAATGTTGTAATTTTGCAGCACAATGAGAAGGCATTTTACTTTTGTCCTGAAATATTTGGTCCCACTGCTCGTACTTGTAGTGCTGATGATTTGGGTGATAAAGCGTTGGAAGGTATGGTTCGGCAATCCACCAGAAGAACCCTATACAGCACTATCCTGTCCTGATCGTGTGCTGTTGACGTTCGGAGATGAAAAAGAAGAGAATCGCAACGTCAGTTGGCAGTGTGACAGCGTAGTGAAACCTTCGTATGTGGAACTTGTATCTTTAACTGATAGCGACACGATGCGCGTTGAGGCACAGGGTGAAGTGTTCCAATCTCGATGCGGACGTGCAGTCTATTATGTGGCTCGACTTCGCAATCTCAAGTCCGATTGCCGATATGCCTACCGTGCAGTCACCGACACACTCGCCTCGTCATGGTATCATTTTCAGACCTATCCTGTGGGTCGAAGCAGTTTTTCTTTTCTCTACGTGGGCGACGTGCAGGACACACTCTACGGTCAGGCGAATCGTTTCTTGCGTGAAGCATTGGCGCGGCATCCGCAGAGTGAGTTCCTGGTGTGTGGAGGAGATTTGACGGAGCGCCCTGCTGACCAGTACTGGACAGAGACATTTCGTGATGTGGATAGCGTGGCACAAGCTATGCCTTTGCTAACGGTGACGGGCAACCACGACTATCTGAAAGGACTTGTTCGCCGTCTGGAACGACGCTTCACTCTTGTCTTTTCCTACTTTTTGGATTCAGAAGTGGGACGCAACCAAGTCTATTCGCTACGTTATGGTTCTGCCGAGTTTTTCCTGCTCGACTCTAATCGCGAATTACCCTATCTGCTCACTCAACGGCGATGGTTGGAGAAACGTTTGCAGGAGAGTCAGGCTCGTTGGAAGATACTGGTGCTTCATCATCCGCTTTACTCGTTGAAAGGATGGAATAATTTGGTGCAGCGGTGGGTTTTTGATGGACTGATCAGAAAGTATGGAGTGGACTTGGTGTTGCAGGGTCACGAGCATGCTTATGCCCGCATGACAAACATCGATAAAAAATTGATTTGCAAGACTACACCCGTCTATACCGTGAGTCATTGCTCACCTAAGAATTACCGCATACGGTTCGACAAGCGTTTTGACAAGTTTGGCATCTCGAGCCGTTATTACCAGACGGTGGAGGTGAAAGAGGACTCTCTCGTTTTAGCTGCTTACGAAGTCTATGGACATCAGCTTTATGACTCGCTGCTTATCGTGAAGCATGGGGCAGGAGAGGAAGGCCACATAATAGACTTGGGGCAGGACATTCCTGAATACTTGGAATACGTACCTAATCCTCATAAGAAGAAAGATCTGAAGTTTGCCAAACGAATTAAGGAGTATCAGAAGCGGAAACCTTAATTCCTGCCTCTGCCTATTCGTGAATCACAAATACGCCCCTTCCACTATGGGAGGCTTTTCTTTTGTTTGGGGGCAGGAAGAACCTTGCAGGTTTCGCGCACAAGTTTTGAAAGGTAATCGTGATCGTCAATGTCTTCGATATAGAAATAATCCTTTGCTCCCTCGTAGGGTGGTCGCAGGTCGACGCTCCTGAGCAAAGAACGTCCTGCTTCTGTGGGTTTCAGGTAAAACCTGTCATCGCAGATGAGACCGAATATCTTCCCATTGCAATAAATGCCATAATCGCCGAACATCTTTCTGAAAGTTATCTCGCCAGCTCCTTCACACTGGTCAGCGATGTATTGCACGAAGTCCTTGTTGCTTGCCATAGTATTTATCGGAAAATAATGATACAATCGTCTTTGATATGTTCTTCTTTGCCGTTTCTGGCTTCATGGCTTCTTCCATGGATAAGCCAGATGTTTCAAACGACATGACTTTGTTATCCAATAGACTTGGGTTGTTCTTGCTTTTCCAAGTGTTGATGCATTCCACTTGTGAAAAGCCCGCATCGAGCAGTTCCTGATGATTATTGATGTGGCCAGCTATTAGGATAACGGGTACATGATGTGCTTTGGCTCGTTGCAGTATGCCATAAGGCAGTTTCCCCATTAGTGTCTGCCGGTCAGCTGATCCTTCGCCCGTAATGACGAGGTCGGTTCCTTTCAAAAGATTATCGAAATCTACGGTTTCGAGAAGGAGGTCAATACCTGATCGGCAATCTGCATTCAGGTATTGCAGGAAAGCATAGCCTAGTCCTCCAGCGGCTCCTGCTCCTGGAACATTCTGGCGGTCGTAGCCGAGATGTTGTGCGGATGCCTCTGCAAACTGTTTGGCACGGGACTCAAGAGCAAACACCATTTCTGGAGTGGCTCCCTTTTGAGGAGCAAAAACATAAGCGGCTCCATTCTTGCCACAAAGAGGATTGGTTACATCAGTTGCAATGGTGATGCGGACATCGTTGAGGCTACGAATTTCGTTCCATGTGCTATCTTTGATTATTGCATCGAAGTTCGTCAGGGTTTGGTTATCCAAGCGAGACCTTTCACAGTTTCGCCCTATGGTATAACTGTCGATGATGGCACGAAGCATACCAATGCCGCAGTCGCTGGTAGCACTGCCGCCAAGTCCCAGGACGATGTGCTTGCATCCTCGTCGTATTGCATCCATGACGAGTTGCCCTGTACCATAACTTGTGGTCTCCAGAGGATTTCGTTCTTCAGGTGTGAGTAGTGTCAGTCCGCTGGCCTTGGCAATTTCGATCACAGCAGTCTCACCTTTTATCAAATACTGTGCCTTGATAGGCCGCATCAGCGGATCTTGCACGTTGTGCTCTATAACTCTACCGCCTAGGACTCTCTGAAAAGCCACCAGCCATCCTTCGCCACCATCGCTGACAGGAATCTGCACAACCTCCGCGTTAGGTATCCTTGCATGAACACCCTCTGTTGCAGCAAGGTTCGCCTCCACTGATGTCAGACATCCCTTAAATGAATCGATGGCTACAATAACTTTCATTCTTCTTCCGTCACACCTTCTTCACTCCGTGTCCTTTCGATTTTCCACTCGATAGCACTCATTATTTGGTCGTTCAGTTGACCGCACTCTACGAGAAGGTCCCAAATGGCATCCTCAGAAAGTACCCCACGCTTCAAATCTGCGGGCAGTCGTCCTGCCTCATCGTCAGTCTTATCCTGCCACCAATTACCACTGCCATAGTATTTGTCCAGCATGAGTACGTCCTCCAGCATTGTTTCAAACTTGTCAAGTTCAGAAGAGAATAGTTTCATGGCAGCTGATGCACGGTCGAACCGTTCCTCCATCTCGGAGATGCGCTGAATTTGTTTTTTGTTACTCATAGGGTTATCTTTTTCTTGCTCTTTTGCTGCAAAGATATAGAATTATTTGTAACTTTGTCGTCACAATTCAATATTTTGTTTGGGTATGGAAAAGTTTACATTGATGGCATTGCCTTATGCAGCAGATGCTTTAGAGCCAGTGATTAGTCGCACCACATTAGGTTTCCATCACGGAAAGCATCTTGCGGCGTACGTAAATAATTTAAACGCATTGTTGCCAGGCAGCGGTTTCGAAGAGGCAACATTGGAGGAGATTGTATGCCAGGCTGCTGGTGGCATCCTGAACAATGCTGGGCAGATACTGAACCATGAACTTTACTTCGGGCAGTTTTCTGCCTTGAAGGAAGGGAATGAGCCGACAGGTGCTTTGGCTGAGGCAATCGTTCGCGATTATGGTTCGTTCGAGGCCTTCAAGGACGAGTTCCAGAAGAAAGGAGCGACCCTCTTCGGTTCTGGTTGGGTTTGGCTTTCGGCAGATAAGGACGGCAAACTCGTCATCACGCAAGAGCCAAATGCCGCCAATCCCGTGCAGAAAGGCTTGAAGCCCTTGCTGACCTTTGATGTTTGGGAACATGCCTACTACCTTGATTACCAGAATCGTCGGCCCGATCATCTCGCCGCGCTTTGGCAGATTGTTGACTGGAACGTCATAGAGCAGCGATACTTGCAGGGCTGACTCTTGATAAAACGAGCCTGATGGCAGAGGACGTTATCGCATATCTGGAATCGCTTCGCAACGAGAAGCAAAGGGAGATCCTGATGCGTTTCTTCAAGACCGGCAAAGACGAGTACGGCGAAGGTGACGAGTTCCTCGGCCTGAAAGTGCCGCAGACGAGGGAGGTTGTCAAAGCCGTCTGGAGGGACTTTCCCTTGGAAGAAGTCCCAGTACTGCTGATGAACCGATGGCACGAGGTACGCCTTTGCGGACTTCTTATCCTTGTTGCCAAGTTCGAGAGCCTTGTGACCAGACGTCTCACAAATGACGAGGATGCCATTCGTGCCCGTGATAATATATTAATAATGTATCTCGAACATGCCGACAGGGCGAACAATTGGGACCTCGTTGACCTCTCTGTCCACAAGATTCTGGGGCATTGGTTGCTCTTGCCAACATTCCTTGGCGACAGGGATTACAAGATAGCGCTTCTCGACGACCTCGCCAAAAGCGACAACCTATGGAGGCAGCGCATGAGTATGGTCTGCACATGGAAGACGACACAACTGAGCGACCCGTCGTGGTGCCTCCGTTATGCCGAGATGCATCTCCTTCATCCGCACGACCTCATGCACAAAGCAGTCGGCTGGATGTTGCGTGAACTGGGGAAGAGAATAAGCATGGATATGCTGCGAGACTTCCTTAACCTGCATGCCCACGAGATGCCCAGGACAGCTCTTCGCTATGCTATCGAGAAGATGTCGGAGCAGGAACGGCAATACTGGCTGCAGAAAAAGTGAGCCTCCACGCAACCTTTTGACCGGTTCAAACGTTTATCTAATAGAACAAGTCATCAATGAACCGCGCATTAAGGAGCGCGCCTTTGTGCAAAAGCATCAATGAACCGCGAACAATTCACCTTTCTCGTCCGTAAAGAACTGCCGGGCTTACGTCGATTCCTGTTGGCTGCATGCAGCGGCGACAGTCAGGAGGCAGACGACATCGCTCAGGAGGCTTTGCTCAAAGCATACACGGCATCGGCTGGTTTCGAGGACAACGGCGGCTTCTCACGTTGGCTTTACAGGATTGCATGCAATTGTCTGGCTGACCATCAGCGAAAGGATTCGGTTCGTGCCGACACGCTAAACATTGAGAAAGCTTACAGCATATCGTCTGCTTCTCACTCCGACGAAACCTTCGACTACCAAGACCTTTATCGCGCCATCGATGGCTTGACGCCTGGCGAACGAACTGCCGTGCTGCTCTTTTACATGGAAGACCGTCCTATCAAAGAAACCGCGGCCATCATGAACGCGAGCGAAGGGACGGTCAAAGCAATCCTGTCGAGAGGGAGAACGCACCTAAGGGAAAGGTTAAAAGGTGAAAAGGTTAAAAGGTGAATAATTGAAAAGTTAAAAGGTTAAAAGAAGAACTATGATAGACCAGGAACTTTATGACATATTCCATTCCTACCATCCTGAGATGAGTAGCGAAGAGGACTTCATGGCTCGGCTGAACGGGCAGATGGATGGAATTGACAAGAAAAGGCTTCCCTCCGTTTGGGAGAAGACAAAGCAGAGACATTTCCTTCCTTGGGTAGCCGGCATAGCGGCGGTAATTGCCGTGGGGCTGTTCCTTTTCATGCCTTCGAAAACCAATTGCCCAGAGGAAGCAGACATCTACCCTGCACGTCAAGACTATCAAACCATGCTTTCCATGACGCAATCCTTCCCCACCTTCGAAGAGACTGTCAGAGAGATTGAGCAAAGCGGGCAGCAACTGCAAATGGCGATTGCAGAGATGAAAGAATAAAGAAAATGTGAAGACGTCTTATACCTATCATAAACCATTAATTCTTAAACAACGAAACAATGAAACGTAGCATATTATTCCTGTTGCTTTGCAGCATGATAGCCTCCTGTACGAGCCGCTTAGATAATAAACGACCAGGCAAAGACCCCATCGAGAACCTGATACAATTCCTCGACAAGCAAGAAGAGAAGGATGTCGCAAAATGTGAGCAATACGATGGAGACAGCATTTCGATGAAGGCTGCCTACTATTCCATCAATATTGCCAAAGGTGCGCTGCACCAGGAAGGAGCCATCGAAGCAGGGGATTCCTGCCTGCGTGCCTTCAGATGGGGCTGCTCCATGGCCCGCCAATGCTACCACAAGGAGAATCATGTATTGGACAAGGACAGCATCGTTTACGCTTTGGCACTGGACCTCTTAGAGGGCGAACGGCTCGAACTATATGGCAAGGACAGCTACCACGCCCTTTTCAAGGCAGCCAGAGCTGCGACCCTGCATTATGAGGGAGACAAGGAGCACATCTTCATTACCGTGGAGCACATTGTCCGCGAGGAAGGGGGAAAGGCAGAGCCCTACGATGACCGCCCCATCACGAAGTTCATCAAGCAAACCGTCGAAACGACCGACAGCGTAAAGGTTTACGAGGTATCCTACGACCTTACAGAGGAAGACTACAAGGCCGGTCCGCAGAACTTCAACAGATGGATGTATGATGAGGAGCGCACGAACACCAGCAAAACCAAAGGCCACCTGTATGTCGTCCCCAAATCCAAGGCAAAAAGCGTGTTGAGTGATTTAAAGTTCATGGCGAAATACGAGTACGTTAGGAATCATCCCAACATGCTGTTCCACCTGAACTATGGTTCTGACTTCTTTGAAATAGAGAGGAACAACAAGGAACTTTACCCTTACAGCACCAAGCGCCCCTATCGCCACAAGAGCCTGCACAGCAGCCTGTCTTATCAGGATGGCTGCCTCTACATCCTTGTCATCGATGAAATCATTGGAGCCTATGTCATTCCCCACAATTGGTACAAAATCCTCAGCATCAAGGACCACAAGGTGGAATACATCCCAAGTGATACTCCAATCTGATTCTGAAGAATGAACCTCTTCAATCAACAACCTGGAGATGTGAAAAAGAGTCGGGCACACGAAGAAAAGTGCTGAAAAGTTTGTCTTATTGAAAACATAATTGCTATCTTTGCATCAGAATAACGGCTGGCAATAATGTGGTGATTATCCATTATATTATCAGTCAATCCGATTGGAAGTCCCCTTTCATGATGGATAATAAGTAAGGATGCAATATGGAATACATGTCTCAGGAAGGCTACGATAAGCTCGTGGCAGAACTACATCAGTTGGAGAGCGTGGAGTTGCCCAAGGTGAAAGACGCCATCGCAGAAGCTCGTGACAAGGGTGATCTCAGCGAGAATTTCGAGTACCACGCTGCCAAACGCGAACAGGCAAAGTTGCTTGGAAGGATACGTTTCAAGCAGAAAGTGCTGGAGTTCGCTCGAGTTATCGATACGTCAAGACTCAGAGGTGAGGGTGTCAGGCTACTGAGTAAGGTGGAGATAACGAATCTGACCAACAATACTAAAATGAATTATATCATTGTCAGTCCCCACGAAGCCGACTTGCGTGAGGGTAAACTTTCCATTAAATCGCCCATCGCTCAGGCGTTGCTGAACAAAAAGGCAGGTGACGTCGTGGAAGTTCGTGTTCCCGCAGGCATGATGAAACTCCGCATCGAAAGTTGTGAATAAGAAGAAAAACAAAAGGGTATGGAATTCTTGGAATTAGTGAAGAGAAGGTATAGCTGTAGGAATTATCAGTCTAAACCAGTCGAGCAGGGGAAGCTGGACTATATCATGGAATGTGTGCGTCTGGCTCCTTCGGCTGTGAACAGACAACCCTGGAGATTCCGCATCGTCAGTAGCGAGGAGGGCAGGAAGAAACTTTGCCAGTGCTACAGCCGCGAGTGGTTTACTACAGCACCCGTCATCATCATCGCTTCCATTCTGCATGACGAAGAGTGGGTGCGCTCAGATGGCAAGCATCATGGCGATATCGACATCGCTATTGCCGTCGAGCATCTTTGTCTTGCAGCAGTGGAGCAAGGAGTCGGCACCTGTTGGGTATGTAACTTCGATGTCAAGCTATGCAAGTCTCTCTTCGAACTTTCAGACAACGAGGAAGCTGCTGTCCTCATCCCTCTTGGCTATCCGGCAGACGAACTGAGGGAGAAGAATCGTAAGCCTATCAGTGAGATCATAAAGTGAAAAGGATTACAAGGTTGTCACTCTCTGCGGAAGCAGTTTCAAGAACCAATCTCATCCTTCTGATTTAGACGAGCTTGAATAACCATAAACAAAGAACGTGCCCTTGTCGCCAGAAGGACACGTCTTTTGTTATTTTATGCCTTACGAGGAATGATTAGGTAAGCGAGGCACGTTTACTTTTTGAAGTCAATGTCAATTCCGATATAATTATCGTTGATTGGTGCCCACGACCAGGGGTTACCTACCCATGATTGGAAGTTATTTACCGTAAAGGTATTCTCCCCTTCTGTAGTGTATTTGGCTTGCCAATAACCATGATCAGAATATGTGCCAGTACAGGGTACGCTGGTTGCCGTCACTTCTAATATTTCAGGCGTGGGATACTGTGGATCACTTCTTGTATCTATTACTTTTACGCTCAAATTAGTAATTTCAGAGAACTCGTTTCCTGTAAGATCTGGGATGGTGAAGGAAATAGTTTGGTTGATTTCCTCTGTAGAATTAGTAAGAGTCCTAACGGCAGAGACATGAATACCTTTTCCCACATGTTCCGTAGTGATTTTTCCTTTGATGTAATAGTAATTATCTTCCCGTGGGTCATCTTCTCCATCTCGAATGCCAAAAGCGAGAGTTTCCCAGGCATTACCACCAAGTTGACTCCTTCCTCTTTCGGTGATTTGTCCCTGCTCATTTATGAAGCGTAGTTTATTACTAAAGTAGATAAAGTCCACTTTTTCTGTGTTCCTTTTAACTCCTTTCTGTCGGATGAGTACCTTCACCTCTTCATAAACGTCCTTTTCTAGATCCAAATCATAGAAAGCTTTGTTTGCTGCCCGGATGATGAGATTGGTGGTGCGTTCCTGGGTAGATGTGTTCTTAGGGATGGATACGATTATTGTGGTGTCGTTATCGTAATAGGCACTCATGGTTCTGCCAGACATAGGCCATTCTTCTTCGAGACTGCAGTTACAATACTGGAAATATCCTTTCTTCACCGTAATGCTCTGCTCTCCGCCCTCGGCCTCAAACTCCAGGAGCTTTGGCGACACCTCGAGTTGCGCAGGCGTCTTGCCCTTCTGCACGTTGATCTCGATGCGGTTGGTGCCTGGGTTGGACACATACTGATTGCAGACGGTCTTGTAGTTCTCGCGGCAAGTGAGGTTGGTCACCCTCATGTTTCCCTTACTTTCCTCTGCCAGCCAGACGGCTTTCTCCTGATTGTCCTGATCGAGCGGGATGACAGGCGAGAAGACGCCCCACCAGTTCAGCGTCTTTCCGTTCTTGTCGTTTTCGGTGTAAGAGTAGCTGAAGCGCTGAGCATTTGAGAGGTCGAAGATGTTGTTGCTCTCGAGCATGAATTCGATTTTGTGGCGGATGGTGGTGCCACTTGAGGTCTTGAAGTCCTTCGCGCCGCGGACCCAAAGGCCGTCACCGTAGTAGTAGGTGGAGATGTCGTCCTTGCCGAAGACTGCTCCGTTGCTTTTCGTGGCGCGTAGCACCTCTGTTTCCGATCCGTCCTTCATCTTGCCCGTAACGAACATGTTCAGCGTCAGTTCGTCGAAGAGCGCCTCGGTGAGTTCGTCGTTCATGATGGTGAAGTACTTCGACTTGGGATTGTTGCTCCTCCACCACAGTGCGAGCGTGGACTCGCTCACTATATTATAGGGTATCGTCACGACGCCATGCGTCGGCCCCTCGCTTGGCAGGAGGTCGCAGCTGCGGTCGAGGCTCGTCTCGTCAACACTGACGGAGATGTACTTGTTGTCCACAGCGCACTTTCCCTCCATCAGCACGTTGCCGTGACGGTCGGTGTAGTAGAACTGGTAGGAATGTCCCTGCGTGGCCTCGATGGTGAGCTGCGACATGTCGTCGGAGCAGAAGTAGGCCTGGTTCAGGAAGGTCGGCTCCCTCTTGACACCGACGATGTCCTGCACCTGCGAGACGAACCAAGTGACGTCCTCGGGGCTGAGCGTGGCGCCGTATGCTCTGTCGATGGCCTCCTGCACAGCCTTGTTGAAGGCCTTGATTTGGTCGGTAGTGAAGTCAGACAGCACGCCTGCCAGATCGCCCGCCTGGAAGAAGTCTTCCTCCAGCCCGTTGATGAGAAGTTTCAGGTTGGTATTCATGGCATCGACGTATGCCTCCGATGTCAGGTTCCACTTGCATGCCTGCAGCACCACCTTGCCGTTCTTCTCGGTGAAGTCGTAGGCCGTCTGTCCCCAGCTGACCAGGTCGTCGCCTGCGGCAAAGACCACGTTGCATCCCTCCTTTATGATGGGTGCGGCAGCCGTGAGCATGAGGTCAATCTCGCGCTGGTTGTTGTCGTACAGATACTCTGCCACCACCTGGGTGGACGTCTTATGGCTGTCGGCGAAGTGGCTTGTCACGGCGGTGTAGATGAATACTGCGGCATCGTCGAACTCACCAAGCGAGAAGGACTTCCAGAAATCGTCGCAGCCTACGCGGTACTCGTCGGGCAGGAACTGTTTGCTGAGACCCTCGCCGTATGGAGGTGCATCCATGATGTCGCGCCAGATGGTCCGTCGGGCTTCTGGTCCGTATTGGTCCGAATTCACCATTCCCCCCAACAAGGCGGCACGATAGAGCACGCGGGAATTGTCGAGGGCCTGCTTGAACTTGAATGTGCTGATGGATCCCGACCACACGCCACGCGTCTCGGGCTGGTGGTAGATGGTCTCCATCAGCTCCCAAAGGCGGCCGAATTCATTGCATTCAGCCTTCGGATCAGCGCCAAGCACCATGCATCGCACCATGAGTTCTGCAAGACTGACACTGGCCTCTTCCTCCGTGAGCTTGGGTATGTCTGGATTGGTTGGAGTTGGGGTGGGTCCATCTGGCCCGTCGGGCTCATCGTTGTTACTCTCGCTACATGCAATCATCGTCAGGCCAAATAGGATGGTCATCAGGATGGTCCAAAGTTTACTTCTCTGGGTCATAGTTGTATTCTTTTATGGCGGTTATTTCTGCAAACGTATAAATAATCTCTCCTTACTTAATGGATTCTGGCAACAAACTCTTCGTTCACTTAACCATCACCTTTTTCCCGTTCACGATGTATATGCCTTTGGGAAGGCTCTTCAAACCCTGATTGATCTTACGTCCCATCAAGTCATATACGCCATTGCCCTGAACCTTGGATTCTGAGCTTTGAACCATTTCGATGCCGGTACCAGTGAAGGAGCCTCCTTCGGCCTGCATCTGAGCAGGTGTAATCATCTGGAAATGACGTGCCTTGAGCTGTTGGCTGCTGGCTGTCGTCATGGCCCATCGGATGGTACTGGAGGCATCGCCCCAACCCCATTCTATGCAGGGAGTGGTGAAGTCGATGTAAACCTTCTTCCAGTCTGCTGTGGCCTCCAGGTCTTTGTAGGTAATGAGGTGAGTGATGTCGGTGTCCGTGTAGATGCTTCCTTCCTTGATTGTCTCTGGAGCCGTGTATTCGAATGTCAGCACGGTCTGGTCCTCAGCAAGGTCTTCGTAGAGGCCGCTCAGCGCCATGTAGGGCATCGTTCCACTGATGGTGATGTCGTATTCGAAGGGTGCTGTCTCGTTGGCCATTACAGAACTGCTTTGGTCAAGCTGTTCGCTTCGCTCCAGATAGTCGGGATAGCGTGCGTAGAGGTCAGCCTTAGCCTTCAGAGCTTCGTTGGCTGAGTATTCACCCTCGAGCAATCCTGTCTCGATGGTCTCAATGGCGTTTTCAAAGGCCTTTTGCTCTTCCCCGTTCATGATGCTGTATCGTGCGCCCCACTTGTCATACACCTTCTGTTCGCCCTCGAAGAGCGTGATGTAGGCAGGCTTCGTCTCGTAGATACGCTTGAAGATGCTGCTGAGTTCCTCCACCATCTCGTACATTTCCCTCGGTGGTCTGAGAGACAGTATGGAGGGAGACATTACCATATCTTCCAGCGCTTTCCGGTCGGTCTGGGCATAGTTGGGTTTCTGCTTGTATTCCCTGCCGTCGAGTGAGCTTTCCCACTCGATCAGGGAGCGGGCACGTTCCTTGCAGCACCCCAGTGCGTTGTTGATGCCCACGATAAAGTCTGAGGAATCCAGCGTTCCGTGATAGATGAGCCGTGCGTTGCCAAAGGCCATCCAGTCATCGTCGGGGGAGGTAGTGCCAGGATCCTTGATGCCGATGGTCAGCGTACCGTCGGTGACGTTCGTGCAGATGACATTCTCATAACGTCCTGCGCTGAAGGCACAGGCAGAACCTGCCACGCCCCAGGGGACGAAACCGATGGTGTCGCCTGTGACCTCATCCAAGATGGCCTTGTCGCTATAGGTGCCTGAAGTGTGGCAGTTCACACCATCCACAGCATCCTCCACAGGAATCATGTCCTCGATGGCCGACTGAACATACACGACATTATCGTTGGCATAGATCTGTGCGGCATAGTTCTTGCTGAGGACATCACCACAGGGACGGCAAACGGCATTCATGCGCAGTTCGTAGATGCCATTCTTCAGTCCTGTGATGGTCTGGTGGATGTCACATTGCTGTCGTGCGTTCTCAGCGGCGAATACTCCAGCATCGTTGCGTCCGAATGTGTAGCCCGTGCCTTCCCATCCTGTGAAGGACACGATGGTGTTGCCCTCGAGATAGGTGCCTTGAGCAAAGTCAGCGTTTTCCACGAGTGGAGTGATTTCCGTGCCTGGGGTGTAGCTTTGTTTCATGGCAGCTACCCACAGTTCTTTCATGTAGTCCGTCTCCTCAAGGACTTCATCGCGATTCAGGCTTCCTGTCTCGTAGACATGTTTGAAGGAGCCGTTGGGGAACGTGTCGCCTGGCTTCTCGCCACCAGTGAGATAGGCCATGAGTCTGTCCAGTGCCTCGCACGTCTCGAGTGTGTTGCTGCCAACGTATTCCTTGATTTCATCGGCTGTCTCGTTGTAGGCTGCATAGGCCTGCATGCTTTCTCGGATACGGTCCTGCAGCGAACCTAACAGGCTGTAGTTCTGAGCGAGAGCCACCATGTCCTCGCATTCCGTGAGATTCAACGTTTGGATCTCGTATTCATCGAGCAGGCTCTTCTCTGCAACCACATCGAGGTCGAACTCCAACGCCTTGTCGCAGAACTCGTCACGCAGTTTCTCGAAATCTTCCTTCGTGCCGAATGTCATTTCAGCCATCTGCATCTGTGTGCCATCGAAAGCTTTGGTAACTTCGACGAGGAAGTATTTGTACTCCTTCTCCACAGGTTCTGTGAAGGCGAAGTAAACGGTCTGCTTGTTTTCTGCTGGCAGCACATCATCGCCCACTGCCTCGTGGCTGTCCATCAGTTCCCATCCCTGGGCATCGCGTGTGGCAAGGGCATTCTCAGCGAAGTTTCCGCCATAGATTTTCCAGTCCGCCCAGTTGCGTCCATTGTATCTTTTCGTGTCGTCGCCCGTCGTGAGCGAGAAGAAGAAAGGCTGGATGGCTTTTATGGTTTTGAAGATGATGTAGGCTCCCCTGTCAGGGATGTCAGTTCCCCACTTGGTGTCCGGGTTGCGGTCCACCAGTTTGGTCCAGTTCTCGTTGCTGTTCCATGCTCCGTTGCCCGTGATGACCACGAAGCCACCCTTGGAGAGAGCCGCGATGTAGTTTTTCCAGAAGTTTATCTCGTTGGCCAGTTGGGTGGCGCTCGGCTCACGGTGGTTCATGATGTACGTATAGGAACCCAGGGTGAAGGTCTCGCCAGGAGCAGTTTCCGTGTTGTAGTCGAAGTAGGCTGCCATCGTGGGATCGGCAGAGCGCAGATCGTCGAGGTATTCGTAGATGATGTCCTCGATGTAGGTCTCGTATTCTGCATAGCGCTCAGCAGACTTCTCGATGTTCCCTTGGAGTGTGGTCAGCGTGTTGCGCAATGCGGTCAGATAGGTAACTGTGGTGCATTGGAGCATGCTCTCGAGTGATTTGGTGTACTGGTCGATGAGTGCCTGTTGCGCGATGATGTCGGTCAGGTTGAAGTCAGCAAACTCTTCGTAGTATTCCTGCCTGAGCATGAAGAGGTTGGCATTGTTGGCAAACGAGAACTCAGACATTTGCATGATGCTGCCGCTTACACTTTCGGTAATCTCTATCTTAAAGTATTCATAGGGCGTATTCGAGGGCTGGGACAGGTAGAGATAGGCCTCAGCGAAATTGTCGGCAGGAATCTGGTCTTTGCCCACGTCCTTCTTGTCGTCGAGCAGCACCCATCCGTCAGCTTCTCTGGTAGCATGGTCTGGGTCAGGGAAATTGCCTCCATAGATTTTATACGTCTTCCAGTTCCTGCCAGGGAAGCTCTTCGTGTCATTGGCTGTCACCAGACGATAGTAGGAAGGTGTGATGGGCTCCTCTGCCTTGAAGACAACGTAGGAGAGACCTCCCTTGTGGTTGTGGCACCACTTTGTGGACGAGTCGCCGTCGAACAGGGCAGACGCATCCTCGGTGGAGGCATAGCCTTCTGTGGCGTCGAGCACCTGATAGGTGGTTTCGATGGCTCCCTCAGTCAGGTTGTTGGCGTATTTCTCGATCAGCTCACTCAGGAAGGCAGTCTCGTCGTTTATGGCGTCATCGCTCAATGCCTGTTGCTCCATGATGTAGGGGAAGGTTCCATTGGGGTATTGGCTGCTTGGCCCAGCGTTGGTGTTCAGATAGTCGCCGATGACTTTCATGCCTTCGCCACTCAGTTGTCCGTTCTCGTAGAATCCGCGAGCGATGGACACGGAGTTGGCATAGCTCTGGTAGACGAGGGCAGACTGGGTGATGTTGGTCTTCGCCTCTTCCAACGTGTTCATGGCATCGCGTATCTGGGTGCAGTTTGCCGCTGCCTGCAGGATGGAGACAGCCTCGTTGTAGGCATCCTTGTAGGGCTTATAGGCAGTAATGCTCAGGTCATAGGCTTTGTAGTCGTCGAGATAACTCTTCTTCTTGGCTTCGAAATCGCTGGCTGTGCCCAGTGTCAGCTCAGACATCTGCGAGTAAGTCTGTCCCATGTTGGTCGTCACGACAACCTTGAAATACTTGAAGGCAGTGGAAACTCCTTCAGACACATCCAGGATGGCTTCCTTGTAGTTGTCGGGGGGCAGGATGTCCGTGCCGATGTCTGTCTTGTTGTCGATAAGCACCCATCCCTCGGCATCCGCCTGAGCGTCGGCATCGCTGGCGAAGTTGCCGCCATAGATTTGCCAGTCATGCCAGTTGCGTCCAGGGTATTGATGAGTGTCATTGCCCGTTACCATCGAATAGAAGGTGGGCGCTAGGGGACTGTTTGACTTGAATACCATCCAACTGGGCAACTGATTGAAAACCCACTTGGTGGTAGTTATTCCGTCCACCAGGGCGAAGGCTCCCTCGTTGTGCTCCACGTCACCGTTGTAGGTGCTGGTGCTTAAGGCAGTGAATGAGAATGTTTCCGATTGTTCGCTGTTTCCAAAGGAGAACTCAGCCATCTGCATGTGGTCACCCTCCTTGAGTGTCATGATGGCCTTCACCTCAATCTTGTAGTATTTGTAGGCGGTCGTGTTGTCTTCTGAGCAGGTGAAGTCCGCCATCGTCAGACTCTTGGCGGGAAGCATGTCCGTGCCCACGTTCAGTTTCTGGTCGACCAGCACCCATCCGTTCGCATCCTTGGTAGCCTCGTCGTCGTTCTCGAAGTTGGCTCCATAGATGTACCACGTGCGCCAGTTGCGCTCAGGGAACCTGCTGGCATCACCTGCGGTGAGCAGGTAATAGTTCTTTGGCACGAGAGCCTCGGAAGCACGGAAAATGACGTAGGGCGTGTTGCTGCCGCTGAAGACCTGACACCATTTGGTTCCAGGCTGCCCGTCAACCAGTTTCTCACATCCCTCGCCATAGAGGGAATTCATGTTGGTACCATCGATGCAGGTCAGCTTTATCTGAGCCTCGGCACTCGAACCAGCCATCAGGAGTATCGCAGCAAAAAGTATGCTGTAAAACCGTTGAAGAATCGAAGTATTTGTTTCCATGTGATAGATAGTTTATTTCTGTTGCAAAGATACTCATTTTTATTGAGATATGCAATACCTCTGGCTGATTTAACATCAAAAAAACGAGCAATATGCATCCTAGCTGAAATTTCGGTTGTTATGTTCCTTTTTAAAGCGGTTAGTGGTTATGGGTTAACGGTTATGGGTTAGCGGTTATCGTCATCGTCCTCGTTGTCGTAAACATTCGGCTTAACCTTTTTACCTTTTTACCTTTTCACTTTTTCCCCCTTTCCTTATTTCCCCTCAGAGCCGTAGAAAAGGAGCTGCAAAAACTGAAAGAAGAAAAGGAAATTTCCCCCTGCACCCCTTTATAATATAAGGAAAAGAAGAAAGCGTGCAGAGTAATAGTCGCGCGTGTGAAGAAATTCCAGATATCTTTTTCCGAGGAAGATCAGCAGTACCTGAATTCCATTTTTGAAAGGAGATCCGCTGGACAGGAGTTTGTGGACTACTACGGCTAGAAACTTGCCCGCAACCGTGAAGAACAGGAGACCAATGGAACGGACATTCAATTTTCCACCATCTTGGATCGAAGATGAGCCCGCCCGTCGTGACCGAAAACACAACGTGTTGTGTCGGCAGTTTCAACGTGTTGTGTTTGGTGTTTCAAAGTGTTGATTTTTTGCCCCACGCGAGTGGTTCAACGGCTCCACTCGTGGGGTAATGAGAGTAAGGAAACAAAAGAATTAAATGGTGTAAGGTGAAACCATATTTTCCAAGTGTTTTGATTGGATAGCTAAAAAGCCAAAATGGTGGAGTGATGTGAAATCAGGAGGGATATCTCGGACGAAATTACTGGCAAACCTTGTAATTATCCTACTATTATTTTGTAAGCCAAAAATATATTGTATATTTGTGGCTAAAAAAAGAACTTTAATCCTAATTGTAATATGAAAATTCACAATTTGATCCGACAACACGTTTGGCTTTTAGATACTATTTTTGAAAAAGGCCCCATATCATTAGAGGATATTAATAAAAGATGGGTGAAGACTGAGATGAGTGGTGGTGTAGAGATGAGTCGCCACACTTTCATTCGTTATAAAACTGCGCTGGTTGACACATTCGGCATTGATATTGAATGTGACCGACGAACCAATCAGTATTACATCAACAATCCCAAGATATTACGTGACAACTCTATTCAACGATGGATGCTATCTGCGTTAACGGTCAGTAACATAGTTGGTGAAAGCATATCATTACAAGACAGGATTTTACTTGAAAACATTCCTACAGAAGAAAAAACTTTAAGTCTATTCATTGATGCCATGAAACAACAACATCAAGTTTCATTCCTCTACAAGAAACATAAAGACACAGAACCCAAGGAACGTTTTATTACTCCTTGCTGCATCAAGCTATTTCGTCAACGATGGTATGTTATTGACTACAATCCTCAAGATACTGAAATCACCTTTAAACCATTTGCTTTTGACAGAATCAGCAATCCTCGCATCACAGATAAGTCTTTTGCTCTACCCGCAGATTTTAGTGCAGATGATATCTTTATGGATTCGTATGGAATCTTCATCGACGAGAAAGAAAAACCTCAGCGAATTGTAATCCGAGCATTCGGAGATATGCGTAAATATATTCGCGACCTTCCGCTGCATCATTCACAAGAAATAAAGAATGAAGGCGATGATTATACCGACTATACATATTACATACGACCATCTGTTGACTTCATTGCAGAACTGCTCTCCATGGGTGATAAAATTGAAGTTCTGTCTCCAGATTCACTGAGAGAAAGAATACGAGCGGAACATCTAAAAGCAGCAAGAAGATATCAAAAAATGTGAGAAAAATCTAAAAAAAACATGAGCTTGCAACATAATTTGCAACAAGCATTCACTATCTTTGCGCCAGTTATCATAACAATTAGGCCCTATGATGTATTCACATATCGCTAAATCGGAGGGAACAACCACCGAATGGAGGTGTCAGTCGACAGACGCACATAATGTTGGTGTGGCTGAATTAACGACTTCGTTTGCATCGTCTTTTGGCTTTGGTGATATTGGCAAAGTCATGGGATTACTTCATGATAAGGGCAAAGAGCAGGTGGAATGGCAAAAGTATATTCAGGGCGTTACTGGGTATAATGAGGAATATGCCAATATAAAAACAGGTCCAAATCATTCTTATGTAGGGGCTGTTATTGCTCTGAAACAATATCCTCAGATTGCTCCATTGATAGCGCAGCCTATTGCAGGGCATCATCGCGGTCTTTATGATTATTGTGACTATATTGAGGAAACAAAGCGTGACATTCCTCAAGATGTGACTATCGATGAACCTATTTCTTATCAGTTTCCAAAACTTGCTAGGCTAGAACGTTTTGATTTGCATCACATCGTACGCATGCTCTTCTCTTGCTTGGTTGATGCAGATAGTCTTGATACCGAGGCTTTCATGAATCCTGAGCAAGCTAAGTTGCGTGGTAGTCATGCAACGATGTCAGAGCTTCTGAAGATGATGGAAAACCATCTGCAAGAATTGAAAGCTAATGCGCCAAATAGTGAAGTTAATCGTATTCGTAACTATGTGCAAGAGCAATGTGTTAGAGAGAGTCAGAGTGAAGGTGGCTTTTACAGTCTGATAGTTCCGACAGGTGGTGGAAAAACGCTGGCATCAGTTCTTTGGGCTTTACATCATGCTGTAAAGAATCATCTGCAACGCATCATCATCGCTATACCTTATACCAGTATTATCGTGCAGACGGCTGCTACTCTAAAGCGTATATTTGGCGAAGATAATGTACTGGAACATCATTCCAATATGAATCCTGATGATATAAAGGATGAGGAGCTGGGTGAACGTTTGCTGTTGGCTACTGAGAACTGGGATTATCCTATCATTGTAACCACTAACGTTCAGTTCTTTGAATCCTTGTTCAGCAATAAGCGTTCAGATTGTCGCAAGTTACACAACATTGCCAAGAGTGTCGTTATCCTGGATGAAGTTCAGACATTGCCTTTGGATTTCTATCGACCTATTGTTGATACCCTTAATACGCTTCAACGAGTATTTGGTGCGTCTGTTCTCTTCACAACTGCCAGCCAACCCATTTTGAGCGGGCGGATAGAAGGTGCCAATCCTAAAGCCAGTTTTGATGCTTTATCATCTGTTCATGAGATTATTCCTGATGGCAATGATTTACATGATATGTTACGACGTGTAGCACTAAAGTTCATGGATGGGGCAAAGAGTTATGACGATATTGTAGAGGAGTTGAGCAAACATCAACAGGTGTTGTGCATTGTAAATACGCGTCGCGATGCTAAGGAACTTTATGGCAGATTACCAAAGGAAGGCATCTGCCTGCATTTGTCTCGCATGATGTGCCCAACTCATGTTGCTGACACAATCGAACACATAAAAACTGCATTAAAGTTGCAGGATGGGCAACCTCTTCGAGTTATTGCCACGCAATTGATTGAAGCTGGTGTGGATATTGATTTCCCAGTAGTATTTCGTCAAGAAGCGGGATTGGATTCTATTCTCCAGGCAGCAGGTCGTTGTAATCGAGAAGGAAAACTGGGCATCTGTACTACCTATGTATTCAGTTTGGGTAAGGAGCATCCCCTGCCACCCGGCTTTATCACTCAAACCAACAATGCTCGTTTGAATATGGGGCAGCAGCATGACTGGTTTGCTCCCGAGGCGATGTCTTGCTATTTTAGGCAACTCCATTCTCGAGTGGATAACTTTGATAGCAAGCAAATGCAAGAATTGTTATATAAACCGGCATGTGAGTTTGAAGAAGCTGCTCGACAGTTCCATCTGATTGACGATCAAACCACATCTGTCATCATCAATTGGAAAGATAGCATGAAGCTATACGAGCAACTTATCTCGCAAGGCCCCTCCTATGACCTTATGAAGAGGCTGGCGCCCTACAGCGTCAACATCCGAAAACGTGACTTTGAGAAGTTGCAAAGTATGGGAGCGATAGAGGAGCCTTTCGAGAATATATATGCGGTTACCAATCCCAGTTTCTACAACGCGGATACTGGCTTGACAATCGATAATCAATGGTTAGAAGAAACATTCATTATATAAACAATGGAATATACAGATAAGGAATTTTGTTTGGAAGTATGGGGGCCAATGGCCTGCTTTACTCGTCCAGAACTGAAAGTGGAGCGTGTGAGCTATGATGTCATCACGCCATCTGCAGCACGTGCCATCTTTGAGGCTATCTTTTGGAAGCCAGCAATTCACTGGCAGGTCACAAAGATTGAGGTGCTAAATCCCATCAAGTGGACTTCTGTTAGGAGAAACGAGGTAGGTGCAACGGCATCAAAGAATCCTATCTTTATTGAGGATAAGCGCCAACAGAAGAATACGCTCTGTCTGAAAGATGTGCGTTATCGTATCTGGGCAAAGCTTGAGTTTATACCTGTGCGTAAGCGCAAAGGCGAACAGCTTTCCTTGTTTGACGAAACAGCTCATCCCGATGAGAATCCTGCCAAATACAATGCTATGTTTGAACGTCGTGCCAGCAAGGGACAATGCTTCAATCAGCCGTATCTTGGCACGCGTGAGTGCTCTGCCTCGTTCAAACAGGTAGATCCGGAAAAAGATGTCTTTGATGCGCCTATCAGCGAGAGCCGCGACCTGGGTATTATGCTCTATGATATGGACTTTGAGCAGAACTTGAAGAATCCCCCTGCCATGTTTTATCGTGCCCAGATGGAGAATGGAGTGATTATTGTTCCAACTAAAGACAGTGAGGAGGTGCTGAGATGATACTACAGGCGTTATATGACTATTACCATCGTTGTGGCGAATTGCCACAAAAAGGGATGGAATTAAAGGAAATAGGATTTCTTATTGTTATTGATAAAGAAGGTCATTTTCTGAGATTCGAAGACAGAAGAATTGACAAGAAGCAAGCCCAAAGGTTTCTTGTGAAAAAACATGTGGGAAGAACGAGTGCTTTGGTAGCCAATTACCTTTACGATAATAGTGGATATGTTTTTGGCTATTCCGACAAGGGCGATGTTATGGCTCAATATCAAACATTTAAAGATAAGGTTAAAAGTATTTGTGACTTGCATCAAGGAGATGAAGATATTGTTGCTGTAAACAAGTTTTATGAGCAAGAACAGGCTGTAATACTTGAACAAATGAAGGGAGATCCTCTTTGGCCTGAAATCGAGAAGAACCTGAATAAGAAGTATTCGACATTTTCATTTCTTATTGACGGTGATACAAAAATAGTAGCAGAGAAGACTGTGTTATTGAATATCGAAGAAGAGCAACTTTCCACCTCTGGCCAGATTTGTCTTGTATCTGGGAAAAGAGGAAATGCAGTTGAGTCGACAACCGCAACGATGATTCCTGGAAGCCAAGCCACAGCTAAATTAGTGTCTTTTCAAGTTAGTTCTGGGTATGATTCTTATGGAAAATCAAAAGGCGGGAATGCGCCTATAAGTGAAGATGAAGAGTTCGCTTATACTACAGCACTTAACCATTTGCTGGAGTCCAACTCGCGTAATAAGTTCATGGTTGGCTCACGTACGTTTGTGTTTTGGGCATCTAAAAATGACGAGGCAGGTAAGCAAGCAGAGGAAAGTATCTTCAACATGTTTGGTTTTACAGAGCAAGAAGATGATCCAAATAGGAATATTGAACAGGTTCGCAAGGTGTTCGAGGCCATCTATAAAGGTTTTATAAAAACGACCTCTGATGACACATTCTATATCCTTGGTCTTGCACCAAATGCTGCACGAATTGCTGTCGTTTATTGGGCAGAGGTTCCTTTAAAGGAATTTGCAGGCACAATATGCAAGCACTTTAACGACATGGAAGTTGTGGATACACGATTGGAGAAGAAACCATACATGAGTCTCCGCAACATCCTTAGCACTGTTACGCTTGGTGGCAAGGTGTCAGACGTTACGCCCAATCTGCCAGATGCCGTAGTGAAGAGCATTTTCCAAGGTCTTCCTTACCCCCAACCGCTTTTCGCTTCTTGTATCCGCCGCATCCGTGCAGAGTCAAGTGATAAGGATAAGAATGCAATACATATCACTCGTGCTGCTATACTCAAGGCATACTTAAATAGAACAAATAGTAATCAAAAAATAGAAGTTATGTTAGACAAAGACAACACTAACCAAGGCTACCTCTGTGGCCGTCTGTTTGCTGTGCTTGATAAGATTCAAGAGGAAGCAAACAATCAGCATTCCATTCGTGAACGCTACATGAACTCCGCAAGTTCAACACCTGCTGCAGTATTCTCAACCATTCTTAATCTCTCCAATCATCATGTGGAGAATTTGAAAAATGAAGGCCGTAAAATCTACTTTGAGAAACTGAAGCAAGAGATTATCAGTAAGATTGATGCTGATGGTTTTAAAGCCCAATTGGATTTGCAAGACCAAGGCCGTTTCTTTATCGGCTATTATCACCAACGCCAAGACTTCTTTACGAAGAATGAAGACAACAATAATGAATAATAACAATTAAAACAATACAACTATGTCAGAATTAAAAAACAGAATCGATTTCATTTACATCTTTGATGTACAGGATGGTAACCCCAATGGTGATCCCGATGCTGGCAATCTGCCACGTGTGGATGCGGAAACAGGTAAGGGACTTGTAACAGACGTTTGCCTGAAACGCAAAGTTCGCAACTATGTGCAGGTGGCTAAAGGTAGTGCAGACGGCTATGACATTTTTATCAAAGAAAAAGCAGTCTTAAATACGCTTATTGATGCTGCTCACGAGGAAGAGAGCGTTAAGAACGCTACAGACAAAACTTCTGCGGCGCGAGATGTAATGTGCAAGAAGTATTTTGATATTCGAACCTTTGGAGCAGTCATGTCAACAGGAAAGAATGCAGGACAGGTAAGAGGCCCTATTCAGTTTACTTTTGCTCGTTCTATAGATCCTATTGCTGCGATGGAACATTCCATTACTCGTATGGCAGTCGCTACCGAAAAAGAGGCAGAAAAACAAGGAGGTGACAACCGCACCATGGGACGCAAAGCAACAGTTCCCTACGGCCTATATGTATGTCACGGCTTCATCTCTGCCAACCTTGCCAAGCAGACAGGCTTCACAGAAGAAGACCTTTCGCTGTTTTGGGATGCGCTGAAGAACATGTTCGACGTCGATCGCTCTGCTGCACGTGGACTGATGAGTGCGCAAAAACTCATTGTTTTCAAACATGAATCGGTGTTGGGAAATGCACCTGCCAATAAGCTTTTCGATTTAGTAAAGATTGAAAAGGTATGTGATGGCGCACCTCGCAAGTTTGAAGACTACAAGGTGCATAAAATAGAGAAAGACAAACTTCCTACAGGTGTAACCATCGAAGAAATGATTTAATTATTTATGCCTAAGAGATTTGAAATAAGAAACAGCACGGCAGAGTTCCTGATTTTCCAGATAGAAGGTAAAGAACAGGGTGTTGAGGTGTACTATAAGGATAAAACTGTATGGTGCACCCAGAAGGCCATGGGGGTATTGTTCGATTGTACGCCAGATAATATAGGTGTTCATCTGGGAAATATCTATGACACAGGAGAACTGAAAAAAGAGTCAACTACCGAAAAAATCTCGGTAGTTCGACGCGAAGGAAATCGAGATGTCAATAGAACACTTCAATTCTACAATCTCGACGCTATCATCAGCGTGGGCTATCGTGTCAATAGCATCCGTGCTACCCAGTTCCGCCAGTGGGCCACGAGCGTCCTTCGAGAGTATGCCATCCGCGGCTACGTGCTCGACAAAAAGCGCATGGAGAATGGGTCGTTTTTAGGTGAAGACTATTTTGAACACTTGCTGGCAGAGATTCGTGAGATTCGTCTCTCAGAACGTCGCTTTTACCAAAAACTCACAGATATCTATGCCACCAGCATGGACTATAACAAAGATGCTCCTACCACACGGCTGTTTTTCAAGCGCATTCAAAACAAGATGCACTATGCTGTGCATCAGCACACGGCAGCGGAACTCATCATGGAGCGGGCTGATGCCGAAAAAGAGCACATGGGCCTAACTACCTGGGAGAATGCGCCTGATGGCAAAATAGTAAAGACGGATGTTTCTATCGCCAAGAACTATCTAAATGAGATGGAGCTCGAAGATATGGGGCATATCGTAACCGCTGTGCTTGATTTTGCCGAGAGCCGTGCCAAGCGCCATATCCCTATGACGATGGAAGACTGGGCCAAGCGTATTGATGCTTATCTGAGTAGTGACGAACGTCCCTTGTTGAATCATGCAGGAAGCGTAACCCATGAAGAGGCTGTGTTTCATGCCGAAACCGAATTTGAAAAATATCGCATCGTGCAGGATCGTCTGTTCCAAAGCGACTTTGATAAATATCTGGGCGCATTGCCGTTTGAAGAAAATGATCCAGATAAACCTGATTAGACCGTGATGTACGAAGAGGACCAAATGCTCATGTTGTCGGGGATTCAGCACTATATGTTCTGTCCCCGGCAATGGGCATTGATACATATCGAACAGCAATGGAACGACAACCGGCTTACCGCTGAAGGAGAGCTGCTGCACAAGAATGTGGATAATCCTGCCTACAGGCAAAAGAATGGAGATGTCATCACTTTGCGGGCTGTACATATAGCTTCACAAACTTTGGGGTTGTATGGAATTACTGATGCTATCGAATTACTGCCTTCAGATGTTCCTACAGATGCTATCACGCATCCTCGTTATCCTGGATTTTGGAAACCTTATCCCATTGAATACAAACGCGGTCATCGTAAACCTGATGAACGAGACGAAGTGCAATTGGCCGCACAGGTCATCTGTCTTGAAGAGATGTACGGCATACATATTCCTGAAGCAGCACTCTTCTACCATGAGACCCGCCGCAGGGAAGCGGTGACAATAGACGAACATCTACGCCAATTGACATACGAATTGAGCGAAGCCAT
Organism: Bacteroidaceae bacterium; assembly: GCA_017427185.1. GTDB lineage: Bacteria > Bacteroidota > Bacteroidia > Bacteroidales > Bacteroidaceae > Physcousia. The sequence goes on from JAFRTJ010000014.1 coordinate 50,142, forward strand.
GCACAAAACGTTTGAAAGTGGCTTCACACCTGCGGCCGAAGAGAAACGAGGCTGCCGAAGTTGTTCTCTGATAGACATTTGTGCTCCAGAACTGACAAAAAAGACATCTGTCGTGTATTACCTAAAGAAGACATTAGATGAGGAAACTGCTTAACACTCTGTACGTCACGACGCCAGAAGCCTATCTGTCAAAAGATGGATTGAATGTAGTGGTCTCAGTGGACAAGGAAGAACTGTTCCGCATTCCCATCATGAATGTTGAGAGTATCGTGACGTTTGGCTATATGGGAGCCAGTCCGGGACTAATGAAACTCTGTATGGACAACAACGTGTCGCTTTCCTTCATGACCCCGCAGGGACGTTTTATATGTAGAGTTCAAGGAGCCACACGTGGAAATGTGTTACTGCGGAAAAAACAATACTCCTTGTCTGAGGATGAGAACGAAGCGGTTCATATGGCCAAACTCTTCATCACAGGAAAAGTTTTCAACACTCGCAACATCCTTCAACGCTATATCCGTGACAATGGAGCCAACGAAGAGGTGGAAAGTGTCATCAGACAATTGGACTGGCGAAGAAAGCGCATCGAGCAGGTTGAGAATATGGACATTTTGCGTGGCGAGGAGGGACATGCCGCCAATGCCTACTTTGGAGTTTTTGACCATTTGATACTCCATCAGAAAGAAGATTTTCCTTTCAATGGTCGCAGCCGAAGGCCTCCCAAGGATGAGGTGAACGCTATGCTGTCTTTCGTTTATACACTCATTGCAAATGATGTGGCTGCCGCATTGGAGTCGGTTGGATTAGATCCTTACGTGGGCTTTATGCATACTATAAGACCTGGTCGGACATCGTTGGCTTTAGACATGATGGAAGAACTAAGGGCATATCTTGGCGACAGGCTGGTGCTCTCGATGATTAATCGTAAGCAGGTTACCAAAAAGGACTTTATTCGTCAGGGTGATGAGAGTTTTGTGATGACGGACGATTGCAGGAAAGAACTCCTTTCCACTTGGCAGAAACGGAAGAAAGAAATTATAGAACATCCCTACCTGAAAGAGAAAATCCCCATAGGGTTACTGCCATACGCACAGGCTATGCTTTTGACACGTTATCTTCGTGAAGATTTGGACGATTACCCTGTGTTCTTAATGAGATAAAGCTATGTTGATACTGATAACATACGATGTTAATACAACCACCAAGGCTGGTGAGAAACGATTGCGTAAGGTCGCTAAAGAGTGTGTCAACTATGGGCAACGTGTTCAGAACTCCGTATTTGAATGCTTGCTTACGGAAGCACAACTCGTAAGATTGAAAAGTATTATATCTTCAATCATTGATGATGAAAAAGACAGTATTCGCTTTTATTTTCTTGGGGGCAATTGGCAAAGGAAGATTGAAACATTAGGAAAGATAACCTCCTATGACCCCACAGAAGAATTAATTATATGAAAGCGAACTATAAGCTATGCAATAAAATGCATTTCTTTCGCGTTATCTATATATCAAGGAGTTATAAATGATATGCCGAATTATTCGCATCGTTTCTCTTTCTTGTTAAAGAGATCCGCGATAAGAGTAATAAATATATCTGTATATCAATAGATTACAGACTAATAGTCGCCCCTCTCGTAGGGGCGTGGATTGAAACGTGCGTGAGAATGTAGATCTTCTCCCATATTTGGTCGCCCCTCTCGTAGGGGCGTGGATTGAAACAAGCCTCAGTCAAGCCGTTAGGCCTGCTGGATAGTCGCCCCTCTCGTAGGGGCGTGGATTGAAACCCTCTATGCTGGTAATGGTATTCGCCACTAACGACCGTCGCCCCTCTCGTAGGGGCGTGGATTGAAACAGCTTCGGAGGTTGGGGCACACGCACCATCGTTAGGTCGCCCCTCTCGTAGGGGCGTGGATTGAAACTGCCAGTCAACGGCTGGGGAGTGCCTGAACAGTTGTCGCCCCTCTCGTAGGGGCGTGGATTGAAACGCGTTAAAATGGCAGATCGTCTCCTTCTTCTTTCGTCGCCCCTCTCGTAGGGGCGTGGATTGAAACTCTTCGGGTTTGAGGTTTAGTTTGTCTACCAGGGGTCGCCCCTCTCGTAGGGGCGTGGATTGAAACTAATAACGCTCAGGGTGGCGTTTTGTGGCAGTGGGTCGCCCCTCTCGTAGGGGCGTGGATTGAAACGCTTGTTGCCAGTTTCTCTTGCAGCGACTTAACCAAGTCGCCCCTCTCGTAGGGGCGTGGATTGAAACATATATCGGGTAAAATAGTGTCGGGGGTTTACTCTTGTCGCCCCTCTCGTAGGGGCGTGGATTGAAACCTGCTTGGTGGCGGTCACCACGATGTCCGTGTGACGTCGCCCCTCTCGTAGGGGCGTGGATTGAAACCCAGTTGTGCCAATGCGTCGCTGGTGGCCTTTGGTCGCCCCTCTCGTAGGGGCGTGGATTGAAACCCAAATCGCTCAGCACGGCCAAGAAGGTATCGCAAGTCGCCCCTCTCGTAGGGGCGTGGATTGAAACTTCGCAGACAATATAGAGACGAGTATGCCGGAAGTCGCCCCTCTCGTAGGGGCGTGGATTGAAACATCAGAACCCAGGCAATGACAAGCTGGTGGGCCAGTCGCCCCTCTCGTAGGGGCGTGGATTGAAACATCGAGTCCCGTGCCTCGACGAGCAACTTCGTCAGGTCGCCCCTCTCGTAGGGGCGTGGATTGAAACAAGAACGTGAAGCCAGCCAAACCAAGAAGCCTCGTCGCCCCTCTCGTAGGGGCGTGGATTGAAACCCAAATCGCTCAGCACGGCCAAGAAGGTATCGCAAGTCGCCCCTCTCGTAGGGGCGTGGATTGAAAC
>JAFRTJ010000015.1 GCA_017427185.1 Bacteroidaceae bacterium
AATCTCTGTCCAATCCTCAGGGGTGAGGGTAATGTGTTTTCCACTTTTCTTCTGCTCTTCGATACTTTGGCGGAAATGGCATCTTTCCATTATCAGACTCCTCATCATGGATATCTGACTGTCTTTGTAGTCAAGCCTTTCCTTCGCTATTTGCTTTTCGTAGTCAAGCTTTAACTGATGTTGTTGCAGAAGATGTTCCTGTTCTCTTCTTGCATTCTTCTTGTGGTTGATGAACAGCAGGGAGAGAAGTGTCAGCAAGGCAAAGGATAAGCCAAGACAGATATACAAAACCGTCCTCTGGTGTTCTGCCCGTTGACGCTCCAACGCCTCGTGGAGATTCTTTCGGTACAGTTCCAGCTTGTCTTTCTGAGTGGAAAGGTACATGTCTGCTGCCACATTACAGGCCGCATGGAAATACTCCTGGGCAGCATCGGCATCCCCTGTTTTGGCACTGAGCCCGTGCTGCAAGCCTAACTTCACCAGTTGGTTCTCTTTAGAGTCAGAAGGAGGCAATGCGTTTATGTACTGCCGCGCCTTATCGTATTCGGCATTCTCCATGCAACATCGCGCCAGCAATGTTGCAAGCCTCTTATCCAAGTACCCTCGATAGTTTAGTGCTCGTTGGGCATAGTCTAATGCTTCTTTGTATTGCCTATTGAATCGATAATGGTTGGATATGTTCTGGAGAACAGAAGCTATGGCGATTGAGTCGCCTGCCGATTGGGCCTTGTTAAGCGCCAGATCATAATAATATAAGGTGGAATCCTTATCTCCACATCTGGAATAACTGTCGCCAATACCAATCAACAGGTAAACCTCGTTGACAGGGTTGTCAGCCCCCTGCTTTAAGTAAAGCTGGTATGCTTCCTTTGAAAGGTTGAGGCATAGGGTAGTATCAGAGTTCTCCGCTATTTTGCGCATTCTGTCTGTTGCCAGATAAGCGGTATAATAGTCTTTGTCAGCCTCGGAAACTGTTTTGGCTCTTAGCAGACAATTGTAGGAACTGTCCGGTTGCTCTGTCAAAAACAAATACAATCCCATATAGTACTGGCTGCGGGCATAGAGGGAATCCTCAGGATGCCTGCAATAGTAGTCGTAGGCGATGCGGAGCAGGGAATCGCTGGTGACATCCAAGCCGCTCTTGTCCTGAGCGATGGAGTGGATGAGCGCATAGCGGGCAAGTGTCTCGCCCGTAAGGGAATGCCGCTGGAGGGTTTGCAGCAAATGTAATGCGCTGTCGGGCTGCTCCTGCATAAGCAGCTCTGCCTGATGGATCACTTCTCTCTCCTGCCTGTCTTTCTCTACACATGCCTGGAGAGCGAAGACAGGCAATAAAAGCAACCAAATCTTGAATATGTTTCTCATCTTACGAATGAATCATTTGGGTTCTGGGGACAAAATTACGAAAAGTCGAGAGCAAAACAAAGAATCCTGTTCTTTTTTTGCCGAGACGGAGGACTCCGCCTGAGCCTGAGCAGCAACTGGGGCGCTGGCCTTTTGCTGTCTTAACTCATTGAGTGAACAGATTGAACCACACGATGGTACTGAGCAAAAGAACGTGTTGAAAGGGAAAAGACAACACGTTCTTCCTGCAAAGACAACACGTTCTTCCTGCGAAGACAACGTGTTCTTCCTGCGAAGTCAACACGTTGAAATCCGGATGTTATTCGTACAGTTTCTGGATTTGAATGTTTTGATAGTACTGACGCAGAATCTCCTCGTAGGAGTATCCCTGCTGTCCCATGACGGCAGCTCCTATCTGGCACATCCCCACTCCATGTCCCCAACCTGAGCCATGCAAGCGGAACGTGGCTGGCACGCCATCCCTCACGTCGAGCCGTTCGACCTCGAAGGCACTACTCTTGAGATGCGTCTTGCTCAAAGCCTTGCGGATTTCCAGCTCTTTGCCGATAGTGAAGGTACACTCTGTTCCCACAATCTTCAGCTTGCTGATATGACCTCCAGGCCCTTTCTCCAAAGGCAGCAGATCCAGGATGTCGCCAAACTCCATCTTCAAGTGGTCTGCAAGCAGCTGTTTCAGCTCCTCCTGGGTCAGGTCCACCGTCCAGCGATAGAAGTCGTGCGTCTCCAAATCATAGTCATTCAACACCTGGCGAAGGACTTGCTCATCACTTGTGTTGCAATAGGGATCGTGGACACTCTTCAGGTAAGGGAACTCCTTGTTCTCCCAGCAATACTGATATTCATTGGTCTGACCACCACAGCATTTGCTGAAACGCGCATCGCAGATCTCGCCCTCGCAGGTAAGTACCAGGCCTCGAGTGGACCGTATGGCCTCAGCAACTCGAGGGTTCGTGGCGCGAGTGATGCCTTGATAGCGCTGACAATGATCATCTGCACAGACATCAAAGATTGTGTGGTCCTCTCGATCCTGCCAACGGATCAATTCAGAATTCGTGCGTGTGAAGGGGAAAAAGTTTTGGTTGCTCTCACTCTTTTGTCTGCGCTTCTCCATCTGAGCCAAAAGCCAGCTGCGGCTTATCACAGCTGACGCTTTGAGGAACTCCAGGCTACAGGTATCCTTCATCTCGCTTCCTATCACGCTGGTCAGATACGCATCTATGGGCAGCTGATTGATGGTCACAATCTTATCCTCATCGACCACAAAGCGCAACGTACCTGTGAAAGTCTCAGATTCCTGACGTTCCCAATGGAACTTCACCCCAATGGTAACATCATGCAGGGTAAAAGAGGAACCTTCCCCTTCTGGACGGAAAGTCAATTCGCGGTAGATGCTGTCGTTCCATTTGATGCCTCCCTCCTGGATTTCCACGAACTGCTCTCCGCAGACAGACTCCCCTTTGGCAACATATTTTCCACAGATAGTGAACCTGATGCTTGGGGACGACATGATGCCCACGCTGACCTGAGGCTCATTCCCCATCATTTCCAAGGATTCCTTCTTGGGGGAGTCTTCGCTGCATTTGCTGACAGGATTGTCTGTGACTTGAGCTATCACAGGCTCCAACTGCTCAAGCGACAGAGTCACTTCCTTCAGAATATCGGAAGCCCATTCAGCTGTGATACGTCGGAAATCCTCTTCACGTGGAGTAATCAGCAAGCCGCCCATATCCAATGCTCCAGGGCTGATCATCAGCTGTTCCTCTCCTTCTGCGTAATAACAATCAGGACGATGCTTCGATCGAGGGAAGAGCAAAGTGACAATCTCATCAGGCTTGCCCACTCCATTTTCCTGACGCCAACAGATGAGATTCATTCGTGGCTCCGTCTCTCCCTCCACCACAGGAAGTGCCTTATAGAGGCGCTGACACAAGATACTGTCTGACTCGCTGGGCAGACTGCGTATCACAAAGACTGGACACACAAAACTCTTCAGCAGATAAAGTCCGCAACGGTCTCCAACATTGCCAGATTCCTCCATGTTGGCAGTCTCAGCACCCGTTAAGGGATACAGTTTCTCCAAGTCGTTCTCGTAGATGGTCCAGTCGCGCTCCAAGGGAACCAAGCCTCTACTTCCTGCCTGCAGATGCATGTGATCAGGACAGGATGCACCACACTGAGGGCCATTGTAGAAGACGATATGATTGGGCATATTCCATGCCAACCTTCGCATGGTGGCGAAATGGCTGTACACACTTTGGGGAGAATGCCTTCTGGCAGGAATCGTAAAGTGCTCAGGAAGGATGGGGAACGGATTCACCAGAATCTGGTAATGCTTTTCTGTCATCAGCGCTCCCTGTTGGGGTGGCCTGTTGTGATTGCACAGAAAACAAGGCCGCTCGCTGATGGATTTGGCATCCGTCTTGGCACCTGTGCTGACCATGCGAGCTGGATTCCATTGCGCCACCAGAGCGGTTTCTCCTAAGGGCAACTCACGCGTCTGTACTCTTTCCTTCAAGGCTTGATAGCGCTCAGCAGCCTCTGGCCACTGCGCCATCTCATGCTGAAAAAAATCCTCGACCTCCGTTTCGTCCACCACACGTTGCCATTGCTTGTTCAACTGCTGACGAGCCAAGATCTCCAGCGTGCGCAGATGATCCTTGTAAGTATTGTTCTTGTTAATCTTATCCTGGGTGAGAGCGGCGTCGCTGTTGCCTTCCCATCTGCGGCACAGATAAACCTCATCGAAGATACGCCCTATGCGATAGCGGCGACTGATCATCAGGCCAAGAGCATAATCCTCGCCATAGCTGGTGTTGGGGATCTGGTGCTCCAGCAACACAGGAGTGAAGAAAGCACGTGGAGCACCCAATCCATTGATGCGAAGTGCATTGTTGCGACCGTTCATCAGAGTCCACTCCTTATGATCAATCAACCCAGGCGGCAGAGTCTCTAACTGGAAGTTACACATCCTGTAAGAACCTATCACCATAGCCGCTCCCTGTTCGTAGAAGGCATCTACCATACGCTGAAGAGTCTGAGGGCTGCTGTAAAGGTCATCGCTGTCGAGTTGCACTACGAAACGTCCTACCTGCGGATGGTGCACAGCCAAGTTCCAGCATCCTCCTATCCCCAAATCATCACGATCAGGAAGGATGTGGATCACGCGTGAATCATTGCTGAACTTATCGATGGCCTCTGTGGTTCCATCCGTACTTCCATTGTCGACCACCATCAGGTTGAAGGGGAAGTTGGTCTGCTGTTCCAAGACACTACGGATAGCATCCTCGATGGTCCTGACTCTATTCCTGACAGGAATCACAACGGTAGCCTCTACTGGAAACTCCCCTTCCTGCAACTTCACCTCATCGTATTCATCGCCATGCAGATAAGCATTGATAGCTCTCAGATGACGAGTGCAGGCACGCTCCATCTCCAGTTGGCGGGAACGGTTGCGAGGGTCCACATAGTCAAACTGTTTCTGACCACTCAGACGGGTATCCTGTTCCACCTCCGTATACAAAAACTCATCCACATGAAGAGGAAGGCAGCGACGACTGATGAAAAGGCGAAGGTCATAGAGAGCTGCATAGTGATAGGAATGCAGGTTCTCCTGAGCCACATATTCTCGTAAGACGCTGGTGCGCAGGAGAAGAACAGAACCCAGCTGGAAGTCATCGCGCACAGAACCCAGCTGGCAGTCAATCAAAGGCATGGGAGAACGTGTTCCATCGGGCGTCACGATGTAATGATCTGCATAAAGCATCAGGGAGTCACTGTCCTGGGCAATCGTCAAAAGACGCGTCAAGGCATGATAACCCAGCTGCAGGGTATCGTATTTCGTGTAGAGCAATACATAGTCGGCTTGGGCACGCTGGGCAATCCATTGCAAAGTCTGCGTGTTACCAGGTCCATCCTCTTTGAGAAAATGAATCTCTTCGACATTATCATCTTGGCGCAACTGCTGCAGAGTTGTGGCAACCTGTTCATCGCTTTGCCAAGGAATAAAGCAATCTATTTTAGCTTTCATTGAATCGGTTTTGGTTTCTTCTGACAAATTTACAGCTTTTTTGCTTAACCACAAAATAAAATACGTACCTTTGCAGCATGAAAGTCTACATTTTCAATCCAGAGAATGATATGGCGCTGGCTGATGGCCAACCAGGCTACACTCCACCTGCCATCATACGGCAGATGAGAGACGAACTTTACTGGCTGCCTCAATGGTGGGCTGAGGAGGAAGACATCGTGTGGGACGGCAAGCAACCCCTGGAGCTGCATCCTGGCGACGAGATCCTTCCTTGGGGGTGGAGTCCTGCTCTCATCCACCAATTGCGTCAAGCGGGTGTGACAGACGAGTTTCTTCCCACCCAGGAAGAGATGAAGCAGATACGCCAGCTCTCGAGCCGTCAGACAGCTGTGGAAGCCTTGAATCAGATGAGAGCTGACGGAGTGGCTGGCGATCATCTGTGCGGTCATTCGCAGGTCTGCTCATGTTTGGAGGAAATCCATCAGGCGATCAGCCAATACCCCAAAGCTCTGCTGAAATCTCCCTGGAGCAGCAGCGGACGAGGACTGATGACGAGCGATGCACAAAACCTGGAGGGATGGTGCCAGAACGTCCTGCGCCAGCAGGGCAGTGTCATCGTGGAGGAGTTCCTGCAACGCTTGTGCGACTTCGCGCTGGAATTCTGGCTCGATGGGAAAGGCGGCGTGGAATATCGTGGTCTCTCGCTCTTCTACACCAACGAGGCAGGAGCTTATCTAGGCAACTGGGTAGCTCCTGAGGGACAGAAGCTGCAATGGCTCATGCAGTATGTTCCCCCTCAAACGCTGATGGAAATACGTCAATGGTGGACACAGTATCTTACGCATTTCAACTATCGTGGCCCTGTAGGTATCGACATGATGCTATGCCAGCAGGGTGTCTGCCCCTGCATCGAAATCAACTGGCGAATGACGATGGGGATGGTGGCCCAACTGATGACAGATCAAGGCAAATACGGACGTTTGGTGCTGGAATACGTCTATGGCCATTATTCCGTCGAAGTGGAGGCTTTCTCATGAACGTAAGGAAGAATCAACACATGAACATAAAAGCAATCTTTTTTGACATCGATGGTACGCTGGTTTCCATGCAGGAGCACGGAATCCCAGCATCCACCCTCGAGGCAGTACACGAGGTGCGCCAACGAGGCATTCAAGCCTTCATCGCGACAGGTCGTCCCCTGCCCTTTATCGACAACCTGGGAGAAATGGAGTACGATGGCATCATCTCTTTCACAGGAGCACATTGCATGCTGCGCAATGGCGAGACAATCTGCAAGAAGTCCATTGACCAGGAAGACCTGCACAGGATGGTGGCATTCTGTCAGAAGCACAAGATGCCCGTTGCCTTCACTTCGCCTGAACGTGCCTTCCTGACTTGCCACAACGAGGAATCACTCAAGGTCTACGAAGCCTTGCAGGTGCCCCTTCTCGAGATGGCACCCGCTGAGGAAGCCCTGAAGATGGATGTGCTGGAAATCATTGCCTTCTTCACAGAGAAGGAGGAGCCTCAGCTGATGCATGACGTGCTCCCTCACTGCGCTGCCCATCGATGGCATCCTTCCTTTGCTGACGTCATCGCCAGCGGAAACAGCAAGGCTACAGGCATTGACGCAGTCATCCAGCATCTGGGAATCCGCTTGGAAGAGACGATGGCCTTTGGCGATGGGGGGAACGACATAGAGATGCTGCAACACGTTGCTTTAGGGGTGGCGATGGGGAATGCCAACGAATACGTGAAGTCTCAGGCCGATTATGTGACAGATTCTGTCGACCAGGATGGAGTGGCGAAAGCCATACGAAAATTCATCTGCTGAACAGAGGCATAAAGACGCCTGACATCCTGCCACACAAAAAGTTCTGCCCCCCTATCCTTGCAAGACAGAGGGGCATTCTTTGTTTCTTTCTTATTTCTCCAGCTTGTCGGCCAGCACTTTCATCCAGTACCCTCCAATGACGCTGCGAGCCTTGAAGCGGACGCGACTGCCTGTCTTCGTATCATGCCAGTCGCTGATAGGAACGCGGCTGTCTGACTCATTGACATAATCGTAGAGAGGGATGAGGAAGCGACGGAAAGTTTCCATGTCAGGAGACATCGCAGCAGTCCACATCACCCAGTCGCTCTTGGTAAAGTCAGCACGACAGTCGAGTGGCAATCCGTATTTGTTCTGCTTCGTCAGGTAATAGTCCAGCTCCGTCTTTACCACCTCGTCAGAGAAGAGATGTGTGCCCCACAGCTTATCCCAAATCATGTTGTACTTCTGGCTCCACGTGCCAGGACGGTCAAAGGCCAGACGATAATGGTCGCCATCGCGAGCCTTCTCCTCCCATTCCTTCGCCATCTTTCGAGCCAGCACCTCATACTCTGCTGCCCCTTGCTTGTCTCCACGCAAAGCCAGCAGTTTGCTATAGCCCATGATGCCCAAAGTGGATTTGACAGAGAGGTTGCAGTTGTGTGCCAACCTGCCTGTGAAGTCGTCCGTACAAAGCTGATCCTCAGGATCTACTCCATAGTTCTGGAGGTACTGCACCCATGTGGTGAGCAGGTCCCAATATGGTTCCACATAGTCTGTGTTCCCATCCATCTCGCACAGTACAGCACTCAGTATCAACATGTTGCCAGCTTCCTCGACAGGCATGCCCTGATCTCCATTGAAACGTCCGTTCGCCAAGGGATAGGTACCCAGGTCATGCGAGGGATAGGGACGTGTCCAACACCCTTTCTGGCTGTAGTTGAAGATACTGGTGAGCATGCCTTTCACAAGCTCTGGATTATAGAGAAGGAACAGCGGCACAGAAGGATAGGTGACATCAACGGTGTTCACGCAGCCGTTGGAGTCATTCTCCTTCGAGAACCAAAGCAGATTTCCCTCATCATCCAGGAACAGCTTGTGGGCAGCGATGACATGACGATAGGAGCCACTCAGGAGCTCAGCATACTCTTTTCCTCCTGCAGCCATACCGTCTTTATAAATACGAGCGTCCAGTTGGCGACACCTTCTCATGATGCCTGAATATTCTTCATTCATGCGACGGAAAGCCTGGAAGATGGATTTCTGACCATTGTGAGCCCAGTATGCCTTATAGTGCTTGTACATATATTCGATGTCCCACACTTCGTCATAGCCTACGATGACATAACTGTTGGCAGTCTTCACCTTACCCAGGTTGCTGGTGTAGGCCAACGTGGGCATCTCACCTGGCGAACGTGCCACGATAGTGGTGTCTGCCGCAGGTAAGGTTCCTGTCTCAGCAAAGAGAATCTCAGCCTCGCCTCCTTGTGTCAGTGCCACCTCGCCATTGATGGCAGGCAGATAGAAGTAACCCCAGTCGATGCAGATGTCATCGTCGCTTTTGGCAAGAATGGGTTGCTCGATGGTACCAGTTCGCACATACCTCATGTCCTCTTGCTCTCCAATGCTGCTGACCGTAGGCTGGAACTCATGGTTCACACTTTGCAAGGGAGTCGCACCCAGATAGAACTGCACGTCATGCTTCTTTCCATCCGTGGAACGCACCTGATAGGAGATGTAGTTCACAGGCACAGAGAGAAGGTCGTAATCGTCTATCAGCATGGGAGCTGTGAAGACCACATCGAGTTCCACTGGTCCGCAGGCAAAGGTGTAGTAGGTGTTGGTAGCCAGCACATCCACACTCTTTTGGACTGCAGGCTCTGCTATCACGCCCTTGGGTCGCACGTTCTTGTACAATCCGAAATCAGCGTACTGGCTGCCTATCGTGTTATGGCAATGGGCAGCGATGACATTGCGGCCCTCGTGGAACAGGCTTTTCAGGGAGTCATTGAGATGCAGTACCACGTTGTCAACCCACGTGAAACCTGTGTTCACCACCTCCGTTCCGTTGATGTAGAGTTCAAACACATCATCGTGGGAATACTTCAGATAAAGGTCCTCCTGCAGTTGGTTGGCAGTAAGCTCCACATCGCGACGGATATAGACGTCTCCTGGCTCACACGACCAACGGGTTTTGACGTATCGATGATCTGTAGAGCCCCATGCAGCCTTCTGCCTGGCCCATCCTGTTGCAGCATAGTCTTCCGCCTGCCAGCCGTTGCCCTGCACTTCGTAGGCAGCCAGTCCTTCCCATTGTTCCTCGTCAGCCATAGGGGCGATGGAACTCAGGATGAACTCCTGCTGAGCGCCCAGGAAACGGTAAACGGTGCCATCCACACGCAGAAGGCCCAGCAAAGGTTTCTCGTGTTCTGTCCAATGACGGGTGGGCCCATCGGTCAGTTGGTCATAGGTTGACCATACTGAGAAATAGGGATCGTTGACCACAAGGGGCACAGCAGGCAGACGCAGGTCTGTGGTGGCATGCGGACGGAAGAAGGCTTGCTCTTCCTCCTGGCATCCTGCCAGCAGCATGACAGCCAGCAACAGATAAGAAGAATACTTTTTCATTACTTCCTGAAATGTTCTCACTTTTTTCCTTACTGCGATTCAGTCATCAGTCGAGCTTGTCGGCCAGGACTCTCATCCAGTAGCCGCCAATGACGCTGCGAGCCTTGAAGCCTACCATGTTGGCAGTCTTGGTGTCGCTCCAGTCGCTGATGGGAACACGAGACTTGGTCTCATTGATGTACTTCCAAAGAGGAGTCACAAACTTCTGGAAGGTCTCCTGGTCAGGTGCCATAGCTGCCGTCCACATGATCCAGTCGGATTTGGTGTAGTCCTTGCGGCAATCCAGAGGCAAGCCATACTTGTTCTGAACCTTCAGGTAGTATTTGATCTCACGCTCGTAGACCTTGTCTGAGAAGAGACCCAGCTTCCACAGCTTGTCCCATACCATGTTGTACTTCTGGCTCCACGTGTTCTTGCGGTCGAAAGCCAAACGGTAGTGGTCACCCTCGAGTGCCATCTCCTCCCATTTCTTGGCCATCTCCTTCGCCTTAGCCAAATACCTGTCAGCCACCTCTACATCGCCACGCAGACGAGCCATCTCGCTGTAGCCAGCCACACCACAGATTGCCTTCAGAGAGAGGTTGCAGTTGTGTGCCCAGTGACCTGCGAAATCGTCAGTACAGAGCTGGTTCTCAGGGTCTTGCCCATTCTCCACCAGGTAGTCAGCCCAGGTGGTTACGATGTCCCAGTAAGGCTCTACGTAGGAAGCATTGCCATCGAGCTTGCAGAGCATGGCAGCCAGCGTCAGCATATTGCCAGCCTCCTCGAGAGGCATGTCGCCGCCATACACCTGACCGTTTGCGATGGGATAGGTTCCCAGGTCATGTGCTGCGAAAGGTTTGGTCCAGCGTCCGCTCTTGCTGTAGTCGAAGATACTGGTCATCATGGCCTTCTGCAGCTCAGGATTGTAGACGAGAACCAGAGGAGCCTCTGGATAGGTCAGGTCGACAGTATTGACGCAACCGTTCGAGTTGTTCTCCTTCGAGAACCACAACAGGTTGCCGTCCTTGTCCTCGAAGAGCTTGTGGGCAGCCATCACGTGACGGTACGATGCACTCAGCACCTCAGCATACTCCTTGCCGCCTGATTCCTCGCCATCCTCATAGATTTGCTTGTCGAAGGCGCGGCAGCGTGCCATGATGCTGCTGTAGCGGCTCTGCAGGTTCTTGAAGGCATTGAAGATGCTAACCTTTCCATCGTGTGCCCAGTAGCCTTTGTAGCGGTTGTACATGTACTCGATGTCCTGTATCTCGTCATAGCCAAGCATGGTGAAGCTGCTGGCGGTCTCTACGCTGCCAAAGTTGTGCACGTAAGCCAGGGCGGGCCAATCGGATGCCTTGCGGGCAATGATCTCGCGATTGAAGCCAAAGCCACGCTGTCCGGCAGGACGCTGCATGTTTCCATTGCGCTGGCCCTGCAGTCTGATGTTTCCGTTGCGCATGAAGGCGGTCTCGATTTCTGTCTGGGGACCCATACCCACCTGTCCGTTGATGGCTGGCATGTAGAAGTAGCCCCAATCGATGCGGATGCCGTCGCCTTTCCTTGCCAGAATGGGCTGCTCGACAGAACCTGTACGCACGTAACGCACACCTTCTTCCATGCCCAGGCTGGTCACAGTAGCCTGAGAGACGCGGTCAATACCCTGCATGGGAGTTGCCTCGAGGTAGAGCTGCACGTCGTGCTTCTGGCCATCTGTGGAACGCACCTGATAAGAGATGTAGTTGATGGGGACGGAAATCAGGTCGTAGTCATCGATCAGCATGGGGGCGGTGAAGACCAGATCGAGTTCCACTGGGCCGCACTCCATCGTGTAGTAGGTATTGGTAGCCAGCACATCCACGCTCTTCTGCTGTGCCACCTTCATGTCGTCCATCTTGGGGCGCACGTTCTTGTAGAGGCCGTAATCCGTGTAGGCACCTCCAGTGGTGTTGTGGCAGTGGGCAGCGATCACGTTCTTGCCTTCGTGGAAAAGGTTCTTGATCTTGCCATCCACATGCAGCACGACGCCATTCACCCAGGTCTCGCCTGTCTTGGCTACGCTGGTGCCATTGACAAAGAGCTCGAACACATCATCGTGAGAGTACTTCAGATAGAGATCCTCGTTGAGTTGGTCGGCTGTCAGCTCTATGGTGCGGCGCACGTAGATGTCGCTGTTCTGGGCATCCCAGATGGTATTGACGTTCTCCAGGTCGCGTGAGCCGAAAGCGGCACGCTTCTTCTCCCACTTGCTGGCATCGAAATTCTCCTTTGCCCAACCGTCGGCAGGCTTCTCGCGTGTGAACTCGCCTTCCCAGATCTCTTCGTCTGTCATGGGAGCGATAGCGCTCAGGGTGTACTCCTGAGGAGCGCCCAAGAAGCGGTAGGTGGTGCCATCCACGCGAAGGAGACCCAGCAGAGGCTTCTCGTCGTCGGTCCAGTGGCGAGTGGTACCGTCAGTCAGTTGGTCGAAGGGTGACCAGATGCTGAAGTAGGGGTCATTCACAATCAGGGGAACTGAGGGAAGACGCAGGTCGGTGCTCTTGTAGGGCTTGAAGAACTCTGGCGTCTGGGCACTTGCCATGATTGTCACGGCTAAGAGTGCGGCTGAAAATAGTTTTCTCATCTTGTAATCTCGAATTTCTCGATTCGTTTTTTAGGTGAATATTTATTTTGAATTTTTCTTTACATTGTAGTTGTAAGGTGGGAATGCGGTGATTCTCAGGCGGGCAGCACCCATGGGGATGAGTGTGATGTCCTCCACCTTGCCGCGAGGAGCTCTTGCGTCAGGCAGAATCTGGCACAAGCCTGTCGCGTCCATGCCCCAGCTGGAGACTTGGGCACCTTTTGCCTTTACGCGCAGGGGAACGGATTCCAGACTGAAGGGGTAGTTGTCCTCTGGCCATTCCAGCTTCTCCACCTTCATGCTCTTCAGGTTGGGGACGAGGGCATAGTTCCAGGGGCTGGCGGCATAGATCTCGAAGGTGGGCCACAGGCTGGCGTCAGCATTCTTCTGCCAATGGGAATCGCCAATGGCTGTGGACTTGCTGTCCTTCTTCTCGTAGCGCTCCTGGATTCTCAGGCTCAGGGTCAGAGGGCCGTAATCCACGCTGACGCTGTTCTTGTTCAATGCCCAGACGCGCTTGCTCAGGCACATGGGGAAATAGAGTTTCACCTGGTCGCCGTTCTTCCACTCGTTTCTCAGGCGAAGCAAACCTTTCTTCACCTGGCAGTCGACGGTCTTGCCGTTGACTTCCACGTGAGCCCCTGGCGTCCACGAGGGGATGCGCAGATAGAGGGGGAAACTCAGGGTGGTGTTCTTCTTCAGGCCACGGATGGTAATCAGGATATCCTCGCTGAAGGGATAATGGGTTGCCTCGTCGAGGATGACCTCTTGTCCGTCTGCCACCTTCACGCGTGCCTCGCAATCCGAATATGTCAGCACGGCAGCGCCACCATCGGCACTTGCCAGCACCAGATTCTCAGCGTAGTAGGGCCATCCCATCGAGTGGTTGTGCTGACAGCAACGGCTGCTGAAGGGATTCATGCAGAAGAAGGGACCGCCATTGTCCACGCCAGGAGCATGGTTGTTGCTGTCGGACTGCACCATGTTGGGGCAAGTCAGGTAGCGCAGCGCACGCAGGTCCTCTGTCATCGAGGCAGGATAGCTGTTGAAGGCCACATCCTCGAGGTTCTCTATCCACTTCAGGTCGCCCGTCATCGCCATCAGTATCTCATCGGAAAGCATCTGCTCCACGAAGCCGCAGGTCTCTGTGCCCTGACGCGGGTCGATGTATCCGTGGCGCGCATTCTCGTCGGCTCCAAACATGCCGCCAGGCACCTGCCCATAGATGCGGCGAATCAGGTCGTAGTCGTTGTTGGTTGCCCTCAGCGCCTTCTCGTCGCCTGAGACAAGCCAGTACTCAGCAGGCTCGCGGAAACACTCTGCCACGTTCACGTTGTGCCAGTTGGGCAGACCGCTCTCCAGCATCCAGTTGGCAGTACAGCGATGCACTTTCTTCATCAGGTCCAGCAGGAAACTGTCGCCTGTGCGGTTGTAGAGCCAGATGACGCTCAGCAGGTTGTCGCCGCCACGGCTGTTCTCCCAGTAGTCGCGCAGGAACTTCTCCTCAGGATAGTTCAGCTGCCACTGGAAGTAACCCTTCATCACGCTCAGCACACGCTCGTCACCGCTGTACTCGTAGTAGTCCTGCAGGATCTGCAGCGCCAGCATATTGGCCCACAGCTCGCGACGCCCGTCCTTCTTCTCGTTCACAGGACCAAAGTAGCCATCGGGCTGAGCGCTCTTGATGATGGCCTCAATCCAGAACTTCGACTCGTCGAGCAGAGCCTTCTCGCCCAACACGTAAGCCATGTTGCTGTAGCCGCGAAGCCAATAGGGAACCTCCTCCCAGCCGTGCGACCCGCCGCTCTCGAGCCAAGCGTTACCTTCCTTGTCGAGCCAATCGCTGATCTCACCCAGATGACCCGTCAAGCCGTCCCTCTGACGCTGCAGCATCTCGCCTACCCATCCGCGGGGAGTCACAGCGCCTGCAGGCAGCTTCAGGAATACGTTAGGACGCAGAGGCGCACGGTTGTTCACGTAATTCTTGCCGGTAGCAGCAATGGCGGATGGTCTCACCATCTCGGCCGTCTGTCCTGCAGCCAGCATGGGCATCAGCACGAGGATTGCCCCCAAAAACACTTTCATTCTACTCATTTGTACCTTAATGTTATTTTTTGACTTTCTTGGTACAAAGATACACATTTTCCTCGACATCTCCAAATTTCAGGTGCAATTGTTTCTCCTTGGAGAAGTTTTTCTGCATTTTTCCACCGCCCAAGAGACAAAGAAGCCCAAAAACGGCTTTTCTTCACTCGGAAAAGTATGATGAAAAATCACTACTCCATACAGTGAGCAAGACCGTTTCACTGTTTCACTGTTTCACTGTTTCATTTGCAAAAATCAAAATGAATAGAAGACTCCAACACAAAGAAGATTTACCTTTATATTATATATTATATAATAATAAATTATTA
>JAFRTJ010000016.1 GCA_017427185.1 Bacteroidaceae bacterium
ATTCCTTTCTTGTTTCTTTTATTCATCAAGCAAAAATGTAGGTTAATTTATACAATTATTGTATATCAAAATCATTTTATAAATCAACGTGTTAGGTAAGATTCTCCAACCTTTATTCACCACCTAAATTGACGCAGAACCTATTACCTAAACCACTTAATGAATATCCATAGAACAGGATCAATCTCTTCGTGGAAGGCGTGACATACAATCCTACAGCTCGTACTCGAGCATGACGAAACTATAGGGAGCCACATCGAGGGTGAATCGTCGCTGGGCCTTAACGTCAGAGCGCTGGGGA
The DNA here is from genome assembly GCA_017427185.1 of Bacteroidaceae bacterium. Classification (GTDB taxonomy): domain Bacteria; phylum Bacteroidota; class Bacteroidia; order Bacteroidales; family Bacteroidaceae; genus Physcousia. The sequence goes on from JAFRTJ010000016.1 coordinate 302, forward strand.
GCGATGGGTTGAGCCTCGAAATTGTTTTCGTCGTCAGGATTGCCTGAAAGAACGGTTTTCTTTGCCATGTCCTTCAGCTTGAAACGCGAAAGATTGATGTTGGCTCGCTTGGTTTCAGCTCCTGCGTTGCAAAGCTTGACGAAAAGACGACGCTCTTTGACGTTGAGGACCACTGACTGGCCGTAGTGAACTCCCTCCTGCGGCTGTTCCACGTTTTTGGCATCACCTTCGAAATGGACACAGTCGCCGTAATAATACTGTCCAGCCGACTGCCCGAACATCTGCTGAACATAATAACTGCATGTAAGTATGGGACGTTCGTTGTCGAAGTAGATGAGGTCAGGATTCCAGTTTGTAGCCTCTTTGCGTGCAAAGAGTGGAGCATAGGAAGTCATGCAGACAACATCGCCATTGCGCTCCACATGCAACAGGTAAAGTCCCTCTGCGAGAGCATCGATGAGTTTCTTGTCCTTAGAAGCATATTCACCCAGATAGACCTTTGTCTTGCGGTCGCGTGGATAGCTGTCGTACTGACGGCTGCGCAGGAAGTAGTCGCGCGGTTCATAGTAGTGCTCGTCCATGATGGGCATGCCCAACTCATCGGCCAAGCGCCATCCATTCTCGTAGTCAGGATTTCCCGCATGTGAGCCAGGACCTGCCGTGCCCACAATAACAATCTCAGGATGGGCTTCCATTACCTTTTTGTATATATAGCGGAAACGCTCCTCAAATTCAGGAGAAATCTTTTCTTCGTTGCCAAGTCCAAGGTACTTCAATCCAAAAGGAGCCGGATGGCCTGCCTCTGCACGCATCTTAGCCCACTTGTTGGTGGCTGGATCGCCATTCGCCCAATCAATGAGATCGAGCGCATCCTGTACCCATTCGTCCATTTCGCTCATGGGTACCACGTCTTGTGCCTGTCCGCGCATACCCCAGCCTCCATTGGTGCCCTGACAGGACACGCCACATGGCAAGATGGGTACAGGCTGCATGCCTACGTCCTCGCAGAACTGGAAGTACTCGTAGTAACCAAGTCCCATTGACTGATGGTAGCCCCAAGTGTTCTTGAGCGGGCGACGCTCATGACGAGGTCCAAGAGTCGTTTTCCAACGATATGTGTTCCAGAATCCGTCGCCACCTCCATGAACAACACAGCCTCCAGGGAAGCGCATGAACTTAGGCTTCAGGTCTGCCAATGCCTGAGCGAGATCCTTGCGAAGTCCATGACCATTGTAAGTGTCTGCAGGCATGAGTGATACGGCATCGATGTCAACACTGCCCACGTTGAGTACGAGGATGTGGAGCAATGCGTTTTTGGAAGCCTCGGAAGGTGTCAGAACCGCTGTATGCTCTTTCCATTGCTTTCCATCGACATTAAACGTGGCATCAGCCAACAATTTGGGAGACTTCCCCCACCCTTGCGGCTCAACGAGCGCCACACGTACCTGCTTGGCAACTCCCTCAACGTTGCGCAGGAAAGCCTTGAAATCATACTTTGCACCAGCCTGAAGGCAGAAACCGTCAAAGCCATCATTCTGGATGCCGAAACCTGTCCAGCCATCGAAGTCATAGTAATGGCCAACGCGTTCCACATGCAGGCGCATATAGTTGGGATTATTGGGATGGAGAGGCGCATCCATTCGCGTTTCCAGATAACCCAGAGAATGACCAGGACGAATCAGGCGCCAAGCTGTGCCTGCACCCCATCCATCACGCTCCGTTGGATTGTACTCAAACGAACCGTTCTGCACGAGGTCGGCATAAAGTCCACCATCGGCTGCAGAGCTGATGTCCTCGAAGAAAATACCAATAAGTTCATCGCTGATAGCCTTACCGCCAGAAGGAGCCTTCATTGGACGACTGGCACTAAGACATGTCGCAACCACACATAGGAATACAGTCAAAAGATTTCGGTTAATCATAAGTCGTAAGAAATTATAAATTGATTTGTAGTTTAAGTTTTATATGACAAAAATAATGAATGAGACCTATAGCCAATGCCTCGAGGATATAGGCCCAAAGGTAGCTGTACCACAAGTAATGGGGAGCCCATTGAGAGACAACCCACAACACTGGAATAACGGTCAGCGAGAGGGCTAACGATATGAACAACGCCATGCGGTGTTGGCCATAGAGCTTGTAGACAATCATCAGCACATATATGTAGCAGAAAGGAACGAAACTGAGGGAGAAGATGCGAAATGCACGACTCGTCTCAGCAATCATCGCCTCGTCTGTGGCACCAAAAAGCTGGGCTATAAACGAGGGGAATATCCACACAACTACACACGTCGCAGCCATTGAGATTGTGATAAAGCGGAAGGCACGCCGGAGCAGATCACGGAATCCTATATCGTCGGCCTTACCCACATAAACGGCACCCAACGACTGCAGAGTCTGGCATGTACCAGATAGAAAGAGATTATAGAGCTGAAGCAGATTCATGCACACAGCAAAGACAAAGATGCCCAAACGACCAGCAGTAGACAGCACAATGGAGTTGGCTGAAAGCAAAAGTAATGTCAAGCAAATGGAAGCAAGTGCAAGGGGCGCACCCTGGGAGAGGATGCGACGCCATGAGGACAATATTCCATCGATGTTAAGAAGTGGAACAAGCCTACGGTTTGATGGCAACCGCCAATGACTGAGAAGGATGGCAATGCCTACAACATGACCTGCGATAGTGGCTGCCGACGAACCAGCGATGCCCCAACCCAAAAGCTGTATGAAGACCACGTCCAAACATAGGTTAAGAGCATTGTCGATAATCACAGCCAAGGAAACGAGGCGTGGGCTCCCATCAACACCTACCATCGTGGAGAGACCCCACATGAGGATGTATGCTGGCGCACCAAGCAAAAGAATCCGCATATAGTCGAAAGCCATCGGACGAAGCTGATCGTTGCTGCATAGCATGTGCGCTAATTCCGAAGTGAAAAGCAGACCACCAAAGATAGTAATGAGGACACCTATGCCAGCACTAAGTCCAAGGGAACGTGTGAACATACGTCGTGCTTCAACTGAATCTTTCTTGCCCAGCGCATAACCAACGAGCATACCCGCACCAGCGTTAATGAGCAAATGTAAAGTGAAGATGAACTGCACAACAGGTTTCGAAAGATTGATGGCACTGACACCATCTTCGCTTATCAGGTTGCCAACGATGATGCCATCGACAACATTGCCAAGACAACCCGACAAAGCGACGAAGATGTATGCCCAAAGATAGCTGTAGAATGAAGTTTTCATCGATTATTCAAAGAATCCGAAACCACCGATAGCGGTAAGCATACGTTCAACATAATCCCATGACGTAGGCGACCACGCAAAGCCCAGACGATAGAGAACTTGTGTCGTGTAGTCATTGTCACGTGCAACATCTGTAGTCTTCTGACCGTGAGCCATATCCTGATAGGCAAGAAGACTTGACATCTGACGAGCCTTCTGGGGATCACTCTTGGCCTCTTCCATGACAGCAGAGAACTCCTCTTGTTCCACGAAACGAACACCCATGTTTGCACCTTGATTGCCCGTCTTCAGTTTTTCTCCAACGTTGGTTAGCCCTTGGAGTACATCTCCCAGGAACTGAGTATGGATATTGTAAGGATGGAAGACACAGCAAGCTTTCGGCGTAGTAGCCAACAAGAGAATAGCCGCAGCCACTTCATTGATGGGCGAGAACTCCACACGTTTGTTGCGCATAGCATACGGGCAGCAGCCAAGCATGTTGTACACTTTGATACGCCCCATGAACGAGTTGGTCGAGAAGTTGGCTTGGAACTCGCCATCGGTAGAACGAGCGGCGAGATTACCTACACGCATAATCTTTGCACTCAAGCCATGCAAGGCAACGGCATCCAGAATCAAACGCTCAGCCATAAACTTGGAATAGATGTACTTATTGCCAAGATACTGGCCCATATAGAGACGCTGTTCTGTGAAGACATCCTCTTTCGTCTCACCTGCCCAGAGTCCGCGAGTGCTAGCTGTTGAGATATGAACAAGCCTTGCACCTGTACGCAAGCAATACTCAACGCAACGTTTTGCGCCACCAATGTTCACGTCTTCAATCTCAGTTCCCTCGCTGAAATGTTTAACGACCGCAGCACAGTTGATGACGGTATCAATCGAAAGTCCTTCTGCAAAGTCACTGGTGACATCACCAAGCACAATGTGCAGGCGTGATCCGAAGTAATCCTTGAAAGAATCAGCGAAATAGTAATAAAGAAGAGTGCGCAGGCGACGCTCTGCGGCTTCTTCTGTCTTACCACGCACAAGGCAATAGATGTGCGATGCATCAGAATCTATAAGCTCGCGCAGGATATGAATGCCCAAATACCCTGTGGCACCTGTCAATAACACGTTGCCCAACGATTGTCTTTCACCACTACGGAAAGCAGTAAGTGTATTTGCAGCAAGTGTATTGTTGATGGACGTATAGTCAAAAGAATTTACTTCATCAGGCTCATTGCTACCATCCTCTCCTGTGATTAAGCGAGCCAAGGCACGCGGAGTAGGATTGGCAAAAACATCGCCATAGGCCACATGCAGATTAGCCTTGTCGGCCTCGATGATGACGCGTGTGACAACAAGTGAAGTTCCACCCAATTCAAAGAAGTTGTCTGTGGCCCCAACCTTATCCATCTGCAAGATATCAGCAAAAATGTCGCAGAAGGTACGCTCTGTAGCATTGGCGGGTGCCTCATAAGCTGATGTGACAGCCAACTGCGGTTCAGGAAGTGCCTTGACATCTGTCTTGCCGTTGGGCGTCATAGGCATGGATGACAATTGTAAATAGGCAGTGGGCACCATGTATTGCGTAAGACTCTTCGATATTTCAGCTTTCAAAGCATCTGGTGCAATCTCATGGTCAGCTGTGTAATATGCACACAAATGCTCCTTGCCGCCCAACTTGCGAATGAGGATGACAACTTTCTCAATACCTTTTACCTTCAGCATGACATTCTCTATCTCACCCAGTTCTATGCGCAACCCTCGTAGCTTGATTTGATGGTCTGTGCGACCAAGAATGACCACATCGCCATCGGGCAACCAGCGAGCATAGTCACCTGAACGGTAGATACGAGTGCCATGGTAGTCAATGAAACGCTCACGAGTCATTTCGTCAAGATTGTTGTAACCGCGCGCTACACCACGACCACCGATATACAACTCTCCTACTACACCAACAGGCAGTTCATTGCCATCGCTATCAACAACAAACTCGCACACGTTCAGCTGTGGCCGACCTACGGTGACCATCTCTGCATGTGTCAGTTCCTTATTGTTCGAGGCAACAGTAATTTCTGTAGGACCATAACAATTAAAGATACGCGCATTTGTCACACTACGCATTTGAGCAAGTAATTGGTCAGAGAACTTCTCTCCTCCTGCACGACAGATTCTCACTTTCGAGATGGCTTGACAAAAGTCGTCGCTAGTGAGCCATGTTTGCCAACGCGAAGGCGTTCCTGAAACCATATTGATATTCTGCTGTTTTATGAGATGAGCTAAATCAAGTGGGTTGTTAGCCTGTTCCTCAGTCGCAACAACAAGAGTCTTGCCATTGAAGTAAGCCATACCTATATCCTGCAGAGCAGCATCAAAAGAGATTGTAGTGACACTAAGAATGCGATCAGCATCGGTAAACACAGCGTTGGCAAACACATTGGCAGGATGACCGTAGAGATAGTTACAAATACCTTCGTGACGAAGCATTACGCCCTTCGGCCGTCCTGTGGAACCTGACGTATATATCAAATAGGCAAGATCATCGGGAGTAATCTCATCGTTAGTGAGGGGAACTTTCGTCTCCTGAGCAATCAGTGTCTCTACATCAATTGCCTTATCAGCAGGTACGCTATCAAGACGGTCAGCCGTAGTGATGATAAATCGTGCCTCGCTGTCCTCCAAGATGAGCCGAACGCGGTCGGCTGGATACTCAGGATCACAGGGTATATATGCGGCACCAGCTTTCAGCACACCGAAAAGCGAGAGAATCAAGCGACTGGTACGAGGAAGAAGGAGTGCTACACGATCCCTAGCGGCAACACCTCGACTGCGCAAAGCAAATGCAATACGGTCAGTAAGTTGATCCATCTGGCTATAGGTATAGGTAGCATCGATGGCAACCAATGCTTCTTTTTCTGGTTGCTGTTCAGCAAAATGATGAATACATTCATGGAAGAATTGGAATGGAGCATTGCCAGTAGCTGTCTGACGCAGACTTGCAAGTTCTTTCTCCTGATTATCGCTGACAATGGAAAGAGTTCTGACTCGAGCCTGAGACTGGGTCACCATCCGTTCAGCAACAGCAACAATACTTTCTGCTAAAGCCTGACCAAGGCGGGCACTATAAAGTGAATCATCGTATTGCACGACCACACCTCGTGATTCAATCTTGATATTAATCTTGAACTTGGGCACATTCAGTTCCAACAACTCCTGACCAACAGGTTTGCCTCCAACTGTATAATCTGAGAGAACACCCACCTGATATGCGTAAGCGATGGCAGGTCGGAAACCATAATCGGTAGCAATGCGAGCAAAAGGATAGTCCTCATGACAGAGTGTCTGGTCGAAAGTCTCACTTGTTTGACGCAAGAAATCGATTACACTTACATCATTGATACTTAGCCCGAGAGCTAATGTGTTGACAAACATTCCTACTGTATCAGCTATCTTCAGGTTGGATCGGCCACTGCTGACAGTACAGAGATAAACGTCACGATTGTTAGTGTAACGCGAAACAACATAAGCTGTGGCTGCCAGGAAAAGATGAGCAGGCGTAATTTCCTGCTGTCGGCAGAACGCAGCAATGTGATCAAAGTCGGGCTTGCAGACAACTTCACCGATAAAACCTTGCTGGTCAGTTTTAGGCATGTCAGCAGGTATCTCACTGGCGCCCTCACATGTCTGCAAACGCTCTGCAAAGAACTGCTGGGCGACACGGAAAGCATCCGTTTCCTCTGCAGCCTGTTGGTCTGCAACAAAATTCAGATAGGTGTAGGACTCACGCTCAATGGGAAGACCTTCTAGCGCACCATTTATCTGATGGATAAGCAGATCTGCGGAGCCGCCATCAAAGATGAGGTGGTGAACATCAAGCAGAAGATAGGTTCCAATCTCTGTTGACACAACCTCCAAACGATAAAGGGGTGCTTTCTGCAGGTTGAAAGGCCTTACAAAATCGTTCTTGTAGAGAGCAAGCTGCTGTTCTGTCATCCCAGTAATGGGAACTTCAACAGCTACTGCACCTTCAGTAGTCTGTACAATCTGGTCACCCTCTGTGGTGAAATGCACGTGCATTTCCGGATGACTCTCCACAACTTGCTTCACAACTGCAGCCAATCGCTCCGCTTCAATATCTGAGGGATAAGAAAGAAGATACGGAATGTTGTAAATAGTGGATGTGGGATCTTTCAAACATTCGAAGTATACACCCGTTTGAGCATAAGACAAGGGTACAAACAGCAAAGGTTCTCCACCATTCCCTGCCAGAGCTTGCCTAGCATCAGTCTTCCCTTGAGGAGAAATATTTCCTGTTGAATCATCCTTGTGGCAAAGGAAGGACGACAGGATTGCGTTTTCAATACTCTGAAGCGTACCAGTCTTGACGAGTGTCTTCGAATCAAGTGTCACACCATAGCGTTTGTTCACCTGAACAGCCAGTTTAATGGCTGAGATAGAAGTCAATCCTGCATAGCCAAGTATTGTAGTAATGCCGAAGTCCTTTGTATTGACGATGTTAGCAATAAGTTCATGAAGTTCCTCTTCAAGCACATTCATGGGAGCGTTATTCTCTTCAATGACGGCAACTTTCTTCTCTGGCTTAGGGAGGGCACGTTTGTTCACCTTCTGGTTTTGATTTAAGGGAATGGCATCAATCTGCATGGTGACAGCTGGTACCATATAAGGAGGCTTTTCATCGAGAATAAACTGATTGAGAGCATCTATATCGATAGCCTCATCACTAACAATATATGCTGCAATAAACTTGCCACCGCCCTCATCGTCGAAAGCTTGCACAGTCGCATCCTTAATACCAGGGAACTCGCGGATGACACCCTCTACTTCCTTCAGTTCAATACGGAAACCTCGAATCTTGACCTGTCCGTCACGGCGCCCTACGAATTGGATATCACCCGTAGGCAGATATCGAACGATGTCGCCAGTTCGATAAATACGGGCATATTTCCTGCAGTCTGATTCTGTGTCATATTCATTAAGGAATGGATTTGTTATGTAGACTTCAGCCGTCTTTTCAGGACGGTTGAGGTATCCACGACTGACCTGCGGTCCACTGACCCACAATTCTCCTGCTGCACCTACAGGCATGCGGTGTCCCTGTGGGTCAACAATATATAGCCGGAGATTGTCAAGAGAACGGCCGATGGGAATCTCCTTCATTTTGCGGTCAACGTGATAGGCTGTAATAAAGACAGTGCATTCCGTAGGACCGTAGACATTATAGAAATTATAATTCACAGGTGGCGTAAGGGATGCGAGCTTTTCTCCCCCTGTGGACAGATAATGCAAGGAGTGGTTATCGATGCTTGTAGCAAACTGATAGCCCACCTGTGTAGTCATAAACGAATGCGTGATACCATTCTGCTCAAAATAGTCGTTCAAAGCCACAAGATCAAGTCTCAATTCCTCAGGCACAATATATACGCATGCACCACACGTCAGAGTTGGATATAGGTCCATCATGCAGGCATCGAAACCATAGCTTGCATACGCTGCCACACGATGCTCGGCTTGCAGACCATAGAAACGTTGATACCAGTCACAGAATGCGACGAGATTGGCATGTGTAAGTTGACATCCCTTAGGAATGCCCGTAGAACCAGAAGTGTAGAGCAGAATGAACAGGTTGTTTGGTGAAATTGATGGTTGACTGTATAGTCGATCATTCCCTATCATCAAGTCTCCATTTTCAATTGGCAGTACCTCTCCCTCGTATTCGTCAACCAGAGGACGCAACTCTTTGTCAGCAATCAACAAACGGGCACCAGCATCTTTCATCATGAAATTCAAACGTTCCTTCGGATAACTCGGGTCAAGGGGCTGATAGGCACAACCTGCCTTGAGAATTCCCATCGATACTATAGCCATCCACTCACAACGCGGAATAAGTACGGAGACGACATCTTCTGTACCTAAACCTTTTGAGATAATGAAAGCAGCTATGCGGTCACTTATCTCGTCAACTTCAGCATAGGTGTATCGCTTGTCCTTGTAGACAACAGCAAGGTTTCCTGGTGTGGCAGCAGCCTGTCGACGGAAAAGAGACACGATGGTTTGCGTGTCGTCATAGTCAACATCGGTTTGATTGAAATTATCGAGAGTCTGCTTCTGTGTATCAGTAGCGATATCTATATCATGCAGGAATGTTTGGGTAAGAAAACCCTCCACAATCGCCTCATAGCTCTCAAGGAACTGAGCGATGAGGGCAGCAGAATACTCATTCGCTTTGTATTCAGCCTTGACATAGTAAGAACCATCGTGAATGAAAGCTTTCAGATAAAGAGAAGCATCGAGGGTACTGTTACCAATGCGTACAGTCCGCATAGGGAGACCACCCATCTGTTCGTTGGCAAAAAGCATCCCATGCCATGCAAACATTGAATTGCTCTGAAGACCAAGGTCACTGACCATGTCACCATAACTGTATGCGTCGTGATCGCGGCAACCGCTCATCTGCTCCTGTGCTGAACGAAGATAATCGAGGACGCTAGTATCTGGTGTAAACTTGGCATATACAGGAAGCGTCTTTACAAACATACCAACGGTATGGCTAAGCGATTTGTCTTTGCGTCCATTGAAAACAGTGGTGAAAAGCGACTCCTGCTCATTGTTGTATTTAGCAAGGAGGTAAGCGTAGGAAGCCGTGAAGAGCGTGCTACGGAAGATGCCTGTACGGTGGCAGAAGTCATCGACGCGCTCCATCGGAACACATAAAACGCGCACGAGACTATCTTCAAGACGTTCTGTACCTTCAAGGTCAGGAAGAAGTTGTGTGAAGGTATCGGCACAATCAAAATGCTGAGCATACCAGCGTTTCCCTTCCTCAAATGCCTCTGTCTGTCTAATCTCACGTTCTATCTGCACTTGTTGAGCCAGCGTACGTTGCTCCTGTTCAAGAACTTCACCACAATAGGCTCGGTCTATCTCATTCAGCATAAGGTTCATCGATGTTCCGTCAGCAATAAGATGATGGTAGTCAATGAAGAGATAGTAATTGACAGGAGTCCTGAACAGACGGATTCGGAACAAACGGTCTTCATAAATATTGAAGGGTTTCACCAACTGCGACTGAACTTGGTCAATATCATCAATGTCTTCTATGGTAAGGGTAAAGGTTTCTTCGTCATCGACTGTCTGAATAGGTTCACCGTTTTCATCAGTACTTATGCGAGTGAAAAGTGTGGGATGAGCTGCTACAGCCATTTCTATAGCTTCACGCAAATGATCAGCATTGAGATTGCGGTCTAATATATAAATATAAGGTAAATTGTAATAGACCTCTCCAATATGATGGACACATTCAACATAGAGGCCATATTGCGATTGAAGTAAGGGAGAAGAGGTTTTCATATATTCGTGTTATTTGCTTAATTGAGTTTATTCAATTGTAATGTACTCACCATTTTGTCGTGAAGAGGTGTGGAGTGATGTTCAACGAAAGCCATATCCATTGCAGGCGTCCGTTGTCAGAGGCACGCTTGAGGGCTTTCATGGTATTGGAGCCCACCATCAGAGAATATCCTGCCGAGAGTTTAGCGTCGTGCATGAAACTGTAAGTGGCCAAAAGTTCCAATTCATGACCCAATGCACGGTCCAAGCCTTTCAAATTAACGGTCGTAGCCAAATAATGGTATGCAGCACTCGTGCTCACTTTTTTTATAGGCGAGAAATCAACGCCAGCATAAATGTTCTGTAAACCTGGCGAGAAACCATCAATGAAGGCACTGATATAGAAGAAATCCATAGCACCATAGAACTGATGATTAGATCCGTAGAGGGTACTGAAACCCTTCTGCTTCTTGCGGTGTACCAAGCCAATCTGACCTTGTCCACGAACATAATAGAATTCATCACCACTGAGATAATCGTAACCCGTCATGAGGCGCAGGGCATTCGTAATCTTATACCGTACCTTGCCGCTGGCCATCCAAGCCTCGATGGGCATATTGACATCGCTACGGCCGAACTGACGGTAATAAGAACCTTCCAACAGCCAACGATTCGGATTGTACCGGGCATAGAGTCCAGCCAACTGTTGGAAACGCGTCACGCGATACGTCACATCCTGAGTACCCAGATTCATGAATATGAGTGAGGCTCCCAACTTCGTGTGTGGCACATCGTAGTGATACCAAAGTGTCTGCATCGACTTGTAGGGCTGTGCGCCATTTGCATAGAACGTTCCGCCGTTGGTGTTCTCAGCATTCTGATTGAAACCCAAGATAAGGTGTGCCTTATGCCCATGGCCTTCATATCCAAACTTTCCCACGTCATGCGAGGCGGCAGCCATTGCCCAATCGTTACTGCCTATGATACGTTCGTCATCATACGAAAGCTCCTGCCTTCCCAGTCTCGCGAACATTCCGTTTTTAGCATTCAACTGAACCCATGTCTCATAGAGGTTCATTGAACCTTTGCCAGCTTGTCCCCATACACCTGAGTGCTGGAACGATATCTTGGCATCCAGATAAGGGCGCGAGTAACCTGCGATTAAACGAGTACGTTCCATAAAGAAAGCTGCGAAATCATCGTCCAGCTCGTTTTCGGGCAACCCTCCTAAACGCAACTCTCCACGAGATAAGAATTGTGCGTCGAGTGTCAATTGGTTCTTCTTGGAGACGCTGTCAGCATTAATGGTTTCTGAGGTCTGCGCCAAGGGTCGCATCGGACACAGGGCAAAAACCACGAAACAACTGATATACAGAAAAGCTTGGTTAGACTTCATGGGGAGAAATGGTGTTGAAGGCATACTATCAATAAGCATGCGCCTGTTTGTTGATGTTATTCAAAATCAAAGAGAGTGAGGAAGCCTGTCAGTTTAAACACATTCTTGATATCATCGTTGACATCTTTGAGAGTCACTTTACGTCCGTTGGCTTTCGCATTTTTAAGCAGGCTGACGAGGATGCGCAGGCCACTGGATGCAATGTAATCCAGCTGGGCGCAATCAAGGAGAATGTCACGCTTATCATCGACGAACAAAGGCTTCAGGGCATTCTCTACATCCTGTGCTGCCGCTGTGTCGAGTTCACCTTCCAGGACGGCCACGATGCGCTCATCCTGTTCATGGATTGTTGTTTTCATTGTTGTTGAATTTTATTGGATTATCTTTTAGTTTTTTCTTGAGAGTCAAAATGTTGAGGCCGTCTTCTCGTTCATAGTTGAGGCTGTCCATCAGCTCACGCATGAGGTGGATACCCAGCCCACCAATGGGACGTTCTTCTGCCGAAAGACTCGTGTCAACCTCTGCTGCCTCAGTAGGATCAAATGGCACACCATTGTCCATGATTCTAATATAGAGGCATTGATCCTCTTCTGTGGATGTGCGGACATCAGCTTCCACCGTCACAGTTCCCTCAGTTTCTCGAGGATAGGCATAAGTGATTACGTTCACCACCGCTTCTTCGATGGCAAGTCTCAGGTTCGATGCCTCGCTTTTCTTCATGCCGATGCTTTCTGTGAAAGCTTTCACGAAACGGCTGAGAGCTGTTATCTCGCTGATATCATTCTTTAAGGTGATTGATTCGTGCAGAAGAGTGTCCTCCTTCTTTGGCATATAATGTACGGCCAGCATCGTCAGGTCGTCACTTTGTTCTGCCCCACTAACGAACTGACGAACACAATCGTTCATGTTCTTCAGCAGTTGCTCAGCCGTCAGCTTCGTGGTGGCATAATTATCGAGAATATCTTTCAACCTTTTTTCTCCAAAGAAAGCACGCTGTGGATCACGTGCCTCAGTAAGTCCGTCAGTATAAAGAAACAGCATTGCACCAGATGTCAACATTTCTTCCTGGGCCTGATAGACGAAGTCATCAAAGAGGCCAATGGGAATGTTTGCCTTGACTGGCAGTTCGCGGGCACTGCCTCCCTCCAATACGAAGGGGCGGTCATGACCAGCGTTGCAATATTTCAAACGTCCTGTAGGCAAGTCGAGGACGCCCACAAACAGCGTGACGAACATGTTCGACTCATTGCCTGCACAGGAGGCTCCGTTCAGTGCCTTCATGATGCGCGCAGGATTCGTCTCATGGGCGGATGCTGAACGGAAGAAGGCATGTGTCACAGCCATAACAAGCGCTGACGGAACTCCTTTGCCTGAAACGTCACCAATACAGAAGAATAGCTTCTCGTCACGGACAAGAAAGTCAAAAAGATCGCCTCCTACCTCTTTAGCCGGTTCGAGCATACCATAGAGGTCAAGATCGTGGCGTTCAGGGAAAGGAGGAAAGTGCTCAGGGAGCATGTCTTTCTGGATATTGCGTGCAATGCGCAGTTCTCCATTGATGCGCTCTTTTTCCATATCGGCTTGCTTCAAGCGACGAAAGCTTCCTGCCGATCGATATATAATGTATCCCAGCAGGAGCAAACCCAACAAAGAGAGCAACAAGATATTCCAACGCATTCGATTCAGCTTACCGTATACCTCATGGTCATAATATACTACAGCAATCTGCCAATGAGGTTCGCCCTTCATGTTGGCATAAAAGATAGTAGCATCGCCATTCTTGGCATCATCCATATCCAGCACCGTAGTGCGTCCTGTCTGGCTAAGCTGGCGAGCCTTTGTGCTGTCGTTGATCAGAGCCACTACTGTATTCAAATCCGTCCCCTTCTCATGCGGACCTGCTATAAGGCGGCCGCTTTCAGTCAACAGGATATCAAATGAAGAGGGATACATGTGGCGGTTGTTAAGTGTGTCGCCTAGCCAATTCAGGCTTACGTCGGCTCCTAAAACTGCCACCGTCTGCCCGTCAGCATCATCCAGAGGCATCGAGACGGTAGTGATCAGTCCCAGTCCTCCCTTCTCATCAATGTATGGGGCGCTCCAGTAGACATCACCCTGCGCTAGCGCCTGCACGTAGAATTCCATCTGTGTGTAATCGTGATCGGCATCCGCAAGTTGCATGAAACTTATCGAGTCGCCACGACACAAAGCAAAAGGTTCGTACAGACGTTCGTCCGTTGAGTAATAGTAAGGTTTGAAGGCGATGCCTCCACTCATAATATTGGGGTGAGCACGCACAAGGCGACCAGCCACTGGGTACAACGATTCGTGGTCAGCCAAGTGGTGACGGGCGTCATAGGCATGATCGCGCAGGGAAGTCTCAATAGCATTTAGAATCCCCTTGACTATGACTGCCTTCAGTCGCAGCTCACTTTCGGCATGATGCTCTAGCTCTTGAGCCAGCAAACCGCGTGTATACCAATACTGTACTGCGGATATCAGCTCCAACAGTAAAGCAGCGACAAGGATAATACCCAAGTTGGGAAACTTTCTTCGGAAAGTATCCAATCTTGAACGAACAATATCTTGAGTAACATTGAAGAACTTCAACATTAGCATTATCCTCTTTTCAAAGTCACATTGTACTTACATCACGTTACAAAATTAAGGAAAAAAGAATAAAGAAACAATTTTTCTTGAATTTTTTCGAAGGACTATAATCACAATACTGACAATACTGAGGCAGCAGCATCATTTCTGCCTATATTTCATGAGGGAAGAATTGATAATTATAGCCTGGCATTGGAAAGAGTTGACTCAAAAAACACAACACGTTGAAACCGCAGACACAACACGTTGAAACTGCAAACACAACACGTTCTTCCTCCCCTTTCAACACGTTGTCTTTTTACAGCTCTCTCGTTCCGTCATTTTCTATGTTTTGCCGTCGTTCACGATGAAATGCCACAAAGCTTTCGTTCTGTCAGAATTTCATCGCGTCGCAGAAAGCTTCGTAACTTAGCTCGATACGAGCCAACTCGTATGGTTTCAAATTAAGCGAGAAGGTGCCTTTCACTTCTGTCAACCCAAAATATGACTTCACCAAACTGGCAAGATTGAAACTGAGTCCGTCTCCTTTCTTGATAAGGAAGTTGGTCAGACGAATCAGATAAGGGCGGTCGTGTTCCACATAACGAAGGGAGTTAAACAAAAGGAAGGAACACGGCATGTTGGAATTTTTCAACAGATACGGAATCCAGTCAGAGGGCTGATCCACTCCCAAAAGGCGGAAGAGATGTTTGATCTGGGCAACCTCGTGCTGAATGGGAATCAAACGAAGAAGCGTTTTCTGCACATCAATGGGATTAGAGGATATTGCACGGCAGAATTCCTGAAAACCATCATCGTAGAGAGAGAGGTCTGCATCGAGTCTTTGGGAAAGGGATTTTAGCAAAGTAACGAGGAATGCCTTGGAATTCCAAGTGACAAGTTTGTCAAAAAAAATCCAAAAGGTTTCTTTGTCGGCATCAAACAAAATCCGCTCCCCCAAAAGATAACCAGCCGTGCGGAATTCGGCATTGCTGAGCGAGGTGAGATAAACAAAAAGACCTTCAACGTCTCTGCTCGTCACCAGAACTTGCAGTTTATTGAAGATCTCTCGATTATAATGCTTATCGCTTATCATTCGAGCCTCTTGTCGGATTCGAACCAACGACCCCGAGATTACAAATCACGTGCTCTGGCCAACTGAGCTAAAGAGGCGGGTGGGAAAGCTTACTGTATCGCGCTGCTACAACCAAGTACCCTTGCTGCGATCAAGCCCTGGGGGATTCCAAGGGAGCTAGCCGTACAGGACTTTCCCGTTTTTAGCGCCGCAAATTTAGTAAATACATCTGGTATCGCCAAATTTTAGGACAAGTTTTTTTTATTTAAAAGTATTTTCACCAGAACATGAGAGTTAATTGAATGAAATTTCATAACTTTGTTGGCGTTACATCATAAACAAACAATGAGCGAGAACCCCTTCGACTACCGTCAAGCCAGAGCCTATGCGTCACATTTCGGCCTATGGATAGGTCTGATGTGGATTGTCAGCTTTGTCTGCTCGATGCGTAGTTTTGACCACATGTTATTGGGACACCTAGGAAACATCATGGCCCTTCTCTCCTTCTTTGCTCTGGTGCGTCAGGTGAAGAACTATCGCTACATCATCTCCGACATGAGCCTGTTGCAATGCTGCTGGATGTGCTTTACCATCTGCATCTATGCAGGATTGATCACGACAGGAGTGCAAGCCCTGTATTTCCACTTCTTCGACAACGGCCATCTGGCAGATTCGCTTTCCAACATGTTTGCCCAAGAGGAATACCGCATATTATTTGAGCAATACCTTGCCGGTCAAAAGCCGGAAGATGTCATCGAGATGATCCAAGGGATGTCCATATCAGACATTATCGTGCAGATGATGACTATCAATCTTACGATATCCATGCTGTTTGCCATCTTTGGCGGCATGCTTGCCTATAGAGGGAAAGTACGACAAACTGAATAAAACCAACGAATCAAAGGACATGAATATTTCCGTTATCATACCACTCTTCAACGAGGAAGAATCACTTCGCGAGCTATTTGAATGGATAAAGCGCGTAATGACAGAGCATAATCTGACTTATGAGGTGATATTTGTCAATGATGGAAGCACAGATCATTCCTGGCAAGTGATTGAGCAACTGCGCGATGAGAACCCTGAAGTGGTGCGCGGCATCAAGTTCCGTCGCAACTATGGAAAGAGTCCTGCCCTTTATTGCGGCTTTGCCAAAGCAGCGGGCGATGTGGTTATCACGATGGATGCAGACTTGCAGGATTCCCCCAACGAGATTCCTGAACTGTACCGAATGATAAAAGAGGACGGATACGATCTGGTCAGCGGATACAAGATGAACCGCAGCAAGGGCGACCCTCTCTCGAAAACCATCCCCACGAAACTCTTCAACGCGACAGCTCGTGCCGTAAGCGGCATACACAACCTGCATGATTTCAACTGTGGATTGAAGGCATACCGAAAGGATGTTGTGAAGAACATCGAGGTCTACGGAGAGATGCATCGATACATCCCCTTCCTGGCAAAGAACGCAGGTTTCACGAAGATAGGCGAAAAGAGAGTGCATCACCAGGCAAGGAAGTTTGGCAAATCAAAGTTTATGGGATGGAACAGGTTTGTCAATGGATACCTGGATTTGCTGACGCTCTGGTTCCTCAACAACTTCGGGCTCAAGCCAATGCATGTGTTTGGATTCATTGGAAGCTTGATGTTCCTGTTGGGTTTCATTGCCATTTTGGTAGTAGGCGGCACGAAACTGTATCATCTGCATAGCGGGCAATCCTATCCCCTCGTAACCAACAATCCATATTTCTACATCGCGCTGACGATGATGATTCTGGGCACACAGCTCTTCGTGGCTGGATTCCTAGGTGAACTGGTAAGCCGCAATGCTCCTGAGAGAAACAACTACCAGATAGAGAAAGAATTCTAAGCCTATCAGCATGAGACGATTTTGCCATATATCCGTTGTCCTCTGCATCCTCGTCATCTCGGCATGCGACTCCGCAGACTGCACCCTGATGAACAACGTGGCATGCTCCTATGGATTCTACAGCAACGGAACATCCATATCGCTTCTCGACACTCTGAATGTTTATGCGTGTGGAACTGATTCTGTTCTGGTGAACCAGGAAATAGGGGCCAGCTCAGCAAGCATACCGATGAGCTACTGGCTCGATGCCGACACGCTGATATTTGAGGTATGTGGCGAGACATACCTTTTGGTGGACACTGTCTATGTGGAGAAAGAAAACATCCCTCACTTTGAGTCCCCCGACTGCCCCAGCAAGATGTTCCATGCGATTACTGCAGTTCGCTGCACCCATAATTTCATGGACGACATCACCATAACAAACCCTATAGTAAACTACGACCAAGTTGAGAACCTGCAGATTCATATCCGTTAGCCTGCTGCTGATTTGGCTGATGCCTCTCGCGACTTTCGCTCAGGAAGCAGATGTCGTAGAGGAGGTACAGGAGGCCCTTGCTCCCAAGGAGAAGATTCCTTTGCTGGCAGGCGTGGCTGTCTCAGCAGATCTGTGCGGACTTTTCATGAAGGTCACAAACTCGAGATTCGCCAACATGGAAGCTGCATGCCGTCTGGACTTCAAGGAGAAATACTTCCCCATCTTCGAAATGGGAATTGGTGACTGTAAGCGGGAAGGAGGCGACAACAACAACTCGTTCTCCACTACGGCGCCCTATTTCCGTGTGGGAATGGATTATAACTTCAACAAAAAAATGAGTGGCAACAGGTTCTTTGCTGGTATAAGATATGCCTTCACTTCCTTTGATTTCGATTTCAAGAACCCAGACTTTACAGACCCTTACTGGAACATGCAACGTCCGCTGAACATTACCACACATTCCAACACACAATGGATAGAACTGGTGCTGGGCGTAGAGACGAAAATCTGGAGCATCGTCCGTTTCGGATGGAAACTTCGCTACAAGGGAAGAATACATCAAACAGGCAAAGAGAGGGGAGAGCCATGGTATGTCCCCGGATTCGGCAAGAATGGTGGCACAGGCTGGGGAGGCACCATAGACTTGACATTCGATGTGGGAAAAACCGCTAAATCAAAAAAACGGAAATGAGTACACTGGAAATTTGGCTCATAGGTTTAGCCCTGGCAATTGATTGCTTTGCGGTATGCATGACGACTGGAATCACCACTCGACGTTTTGTGCATGACCGCATGATTGTCATGGCATTGTGCTTTGGCTTATTCCAAGGAGGAATGACGTTGTTGGGCTTCTGGGGCATCAATTTCTTCAGCGACTACCTGAAACCCGTTGACCACTGGATTGCTTTCATCCTGCTTGCATATCTGGGCGGACAGATGATATGGGACGGATTCCATCCGAAAGAAGAGAAAAGAATCAATCTGCTGAGTTACAGAAACATCATGGCGATGGCCATCGCAACCAGCATTGACGCATTTGCGATAGGAATCTCCTTCGCTTGTCTGGATGGCGTTTATGATTACACCAACATACTCTTCCCAATTGCAATCATTGCAATATGCTCTTTTCTACTATCTATCGTAGGATTAGGTTTGGGAATCAGTCTTGGCAAAAAGACAAACTGGCCTGTAGAAATCGCAGGAGGTACCATTCTGATAATAATAGGAATAAAAACATTAATTGAGCACTTGAACTGATGGAACAGAAATCCAGATTCCGCTTATGGCATATTCCCTTGCTGATACTGCTGATACTCGGCACTGTATGGATTGCTCTCTCAGAGAAACACCCTGCAGATATTCCGTTTCAGCGTAACGAGGGCGCCATCTTTGGCACTATCTACCACTCTACATACCAGTACAAGGAAGATATCAACGATGAGATACTTGCTGCGCTGAATCAGGTGGATGCTAGCCTTTCCATGTTTAACCCTGCAAGCACAATTTCAAAGATAAACTCTGGCGAATCCGACTTGACAGACTCTCTCCTACTTCACGTCCTCCAATTGAGCAAAACCATCAGCAAAGAAACAGATGGAGCCTTTGATGTCACCGTGGCTCCTCTGGTTAATGCATGGGGGTTCGGCTTCAAAAGCAACACTTTTCCCGACAGCGCAATGGTGGACAGCCTGAGAGGTCTCGTAGGATGGGACAAACTCACAGTGGAAGGGAACCGACTAGTGAAAGCAGATCCCAATATGATAATCGACTTCAGCGCAGTAGCTAAAGGATTTGGTGTGGATTGGGTGGCACGATTGTTCCAGAAAAAGGGAATCCGCAATTTCATGATAGAAATTGGTGGAGAAGTTATCACATCGGGCACCAATCCTAAGAATGAGCTTTGGCACATAGGCATCAACAGTCCAGAAGAGGATTCCATACAAGGTGGCAATGAGCTGCAAGTGATACTAGCTATGAGTGACTGCGCGATGGCGACCAGCGGAAACTATAGGAATTATTACCTCCATGAGGGAAAAAGGATTGCTCACACAATTGACCCTAAAACGGGTTATCCAGTACAGCACAGCATCCTAAGCAGTACCGTACTGGCACCTTCATGTGCAATGGCCGATGGCTATGCGACAAGTTTCATGGTATTAGGATTGGAAAAGGCCAAGGAAGTGCTTTCATTTCATCCGGAGCTACAAGCCTATTTCATCTATTCCGATGAAAAGGGAGAGAATAAAGTATGGTATACACCTTCATTAAAACAATTTTTCACAGAATAAAACAAGCGAATCATGGACATACATGAAATGTATCAGATGTTGACTGGAATCAGACTATTTCAGGGAATTAATGGAATGAATCTGGCGAGATTGGAAGAAAGAGTTCAACTGAACATATCTTCGCGTCAGCAATCACAGGGAACCTTCATCAAACAAAATACAGTTTGCAGTTCTCTGGATTTCCTCATTGAAGGAAGCCTAATCCGCAGTTTCAAAGATCCGGAAGGTAGATACGAAGTATGCCAAGAGGTAAATCATCCATTTGCCATCGAACCAGAATCCCTATTCGGGCTGCATTGTCTCTACACGTTCAGTTATTCTCCTATGGGACAATGCATGATGCTAAGTATCCCCAAGACTGATGTGACACATACACTCATCAGGGAAGATATCTTCCGTATCAATTACCTGAATCTGATGGCATCCCAAGTCAAGAAACTTGAGCAATTGAATCTAAAGACTCCACTTGACAACTTTCATGACAAATTTGTTCACCTCATACGTCGACACACGATGGATCAGCGAGGAGAAATCACCCTCATCGCCAGACTTCAGGACATTGCCACGCTATGTGCTGAAACACGTTTGACAACCTCGAATGAACTGAACAAAATGGAAGAACAAGGATTGATAGAGATGAAACGCTGTCAAATCATTATTCCTGATTTGGATAAACTATGAACATCCTATTATCAAAAGAATTCAGAACGCCCCACAATACAATCCCATTCTCCGAAATCCATATCGAGGACTATGAACCAGCTATGATGGAGGGAATGAGGCAGGAGAATGCTGCAATTCAATCCATCATAGATAATCCTGAGGAACCAACATTTGATAATGTAATCGCTCCTCGCACGGATGAACTTTTGAGTCTGGCAAGCAACATCTTCTTCAACCAAATCAGTTGCAACACCTGCGACGAACTCGACGAACTGGCCCAAAAGATGTCACCCATCCTAACCGAACACAGTAATCGAATCTTACTCAACGAGAATCTGTGGAAGAAAGTAAGTGCTGTGCATGATAATCCCCGTGAACTGAATGAAGAGGAAAGTATGCTACTGGATCGAGTATACGAAGGCTTCCTTCAAAATGGTGCCTGCTTATCATCTGACGACAAAAAAACATTCAGCGAGCTACGGATGAAGTTGGCCCAGTTGACACTTCAGTTCAACCAAAACAACTTGAAGGACACCAATGCGTTCCTGCTACATTTAAATGATGAGAAAGACATGGAGGGATTACCAGAATCATCATTAGAGGCTGGAGCATTGGCTGCTAAGGAAAAAGGTCTTGACGGATGGATATTCACTCTCCATGCTCCAAGCTACATTCCCTTCATGCAGTACGCAAAGAATCGAGAACTGAGGCGGAAGATGTATATGGCTCACAATACGATATCATGTCATGGAGATGAATTCGACAACAAAGAAATTACCCGACAGATCGTGAATCTCCGACGCCAAATAGCCCAGCTTCTTGGATTCAACTGTCATGCTGATTATGTGCTTACTCATCGATGCGCTGAGAAAAAGGAGAATGTTTATCGGCTTCTGCACCAGCTGCTGAATGCATACAAACCACAGGCTGAGAAAGAAGTTGCTCTAATTCAGGAGATAGCACGAAAGATGGAAGGACCTGATTTTATGCTTCAGCCTTGGGACTTTGCTTATTATAGCCACAAACTGAAGATGCAGCTCTTCAATATAGATGCAGAAATGCTGCGCCCCTATTTTGAATTGTCGCGAGTCATCATGGGGGTATTTGGTTTGGCCACAAGACTCTATGGTATCACATTTAAGTCATGTTCCGACATTCCTGTATATCATCCCGATGTGGAAGCGTATGAGGTCTACGATGAAAACGAATCTTTCCTAGCTGTTCTCTATGTAGACTTCCACCCGCGGAACAACAAACAGAGCGGTGCATGGATGACGAGTTACAAAGAGCAATACATTGATGAACAAGGCGTGGATCATCGGCCACACGTCAGCCTTGTTATGAATCTGACCAAACCTACCAAGGAAAAACCCGCCCTACTCACTTTAGGAGAAGTTGAAACGTTTCTCCACGAATTCGGCCATGCCCTTCACGGTATCTTTTCTCGCGTACACTACGAAAGCCTCTCCTGCACTAATGTTTATTGGGATTTTGTGGAACTTCCCAGTCAATTTATGGAGAATTATGCTGTGGAACCAGATTTCCTCAACACATTTGCCAGACATTATAAGACAGGAGAGCCCATACCGCCTGAACTTATTCAGCGAATTCGCGACAGCAGGAATTTCCTGTGCGGATACTCATGTGTACGCCAAGTTAGCCTGGGACTGCTTGACATGGCCTATTACACGCTTACAGAAGAACTTACCAGTGACATATTGCAGTTTGAGAAGGAAGCAATGGCATCCGCTCAACTCTTCCCTCAACTTCCCGACACCTGCATGAGCGTACAATTTGGCCACATCATGAGCGGAGGATATGCAGCAGGATACTACAGCTACAAATGGGCTGAAGTTCTGGATGCTGATGCATTCAGTCTCTTCCAGCAAAAAGGAATTTTCAACCGCGAAACAGCTCAAGGTTTCCGCGATGAGGTCCTCTCGCGTGGTGGCACTCGTCCTCCCATGGAACTATACTACAAATTCCGTGGCCAGGAACCCACCATTGATGCTTTACTCAAAAGAAATGGAATCAGTGTATGAAAGATAATAGTATATTAGACAGACGCTACCTTCGGATGGCCACTATCTGGAGTGAAAACAGTTATTGCATCCGCCGTCAGGTAGGTGCCTTGATTGTCAAGAACAAGATGATCATCAGCGATGGCTACAATGGCACGCCCAGTGGATTCGAGAACATCTGTGAGGATGAGAACAACGTCACCAAGCCTTATGTGCTCCATGCAGAGGCAAATGCTATCACTAAGATAGCACGCTCCAACAACAACTCAGATGGAGCTACACTTTATGTGACAGATTCCCCATGCATTGAATGTTCAAAGCTCATCATCCAAGCTGGAATCCAGAGAGTTGTTTATGCCAGAGAGTATCGACTTTCTGATGGAATTGACCTACTGAAGAGGGCTGGCATAAGTGTTGTTTTATTACCTATTGAAGAACTTTAAAACCCATCATCCATAATATGAAATCACGTTTTGCTCCACTTCTCTTGGCATTATGTGTCATTGTAGGTATCCTCATTGGTACCTTCTACGCCAATCACTTCAGTGGAAATCGTCTAAGTATCATCAATACAGGATCCAACAAGCTGAACTACCTCCTCCAATTAATTGACAATAATTATGTGGATACCGTAGACATGAGTTCCTTAGTGGAGGATGCCATGCCTCAGATTCTCAGCGAACTGGATCCTCATAGCAGTTATATCTCTGCAGCTGATGCCCAGCAGGTGTCCGAAGACTTAAAAGGTTCATTCTCTGGCATTGGTGTCCAGTTTGTGATGGAGAAAGATACTGTCAACGTGATGTCTGTCATTAAAGGTGGTCCTGCAGAGAAGGTGGGGATTCTGGCAGGCGATCGTATCATTACTGCCGACACAAACAATTTGGTGGGAATGGGAAGTGATGAGGTCATGAGGCATCTCAAAGGAGAAAAGAACTCCAAGGTAAAGCTGGGAATTCGTCGTCATGGTACTCCAGAAACTCTCTTCTACACCGTAGTTCGTGGAGATATTCCCGTTATCAGTATTGATGCCAGTTATATGATCAACAACAATACTGCATACATCCGCGTAAAGAACTTTGGAGAGCAAACCTATGCAGAGATGCTTGTTGCTTTGGCAAAGCTTAATGTGCAAGGAATGGAAAACCTTATTGTTGACCTTCGAGGTAATCGTGGTGGCTATATGCACATCGCCATTCAGATGGTAAACGAATTCTTACCCAAGAATCGACTGATAGTCTACACGGAAGGGCGGAAGTCACCACGCGAAGAATTCCGTTCAGATGGAAGAGGCAGTTTCCAAAGACTTCCCATAGTTGTCCTTATGGATGAGGGAGCTGCATCAGCCAGTGAAATCTTTGCTGGCGCAATCCAGGATAATGATCGAGGCACAATCATCGGACGGCGATCCTTTGGTAAGGGTCTAGTCCAGCAACAAATGAATTTCCGCGACGGAAGTGTGGTTCGCCTTACCATCGCCCGATACTATACCCCTAGTGGACGCTGCATTCAGAAGCCTTATGAGAAAGGACATGGTGAGGAATATGAGAATGAACTGTTGGCTCGCTACGAGCGTGGCGAGTTCTTTAGTGTTGACAGTATTCATCAGACAGGAGAAGAATATAAAACCACTATTGGCCGAACTGTATATGGAGGAGGTGGAATCATGCCTGACATCTTTATTCCTGAAGATACAACTTCCGTCACATCTTATTATCGAGAAGCACTTTTCACAGGGCTTCTACGTCAGTTCGCTTTTGCATATACTGACCAGAATCGAGAGAAACTGAATTCCTTCAAAACAGCTTCACAACTCGAGGCATTTCTCCGCCGCCAGAATCTTTTAGAGAAATTTGCGCAATTCGGAGACCAACACAGTTTGAAGCGCCGCAACTTAATGCTCAACAAGAGCCGGAATCTATTCGAACGCAACATCTATGGTAATATTATCTACAACTGCAAGACGATGGAAGAATACTTGGAATTCATCAATCAAGACGATCCTTGTGTAATGAAGGCAGTCCAGATTCTGTCAGATGGGCTATCTGTACCGCAAGTAGCGGATAATAATGACTCTTTAGATGTAAAGAAAGAAAAACCTATCGCTTATTATAGAGGGAATGGTACTCCTCTGAGTTTGATTTACATAGCTGCTTGCGACAAAATAAACATTTCAGTTGAGAATAGCCTTTATCAGGATTCTTAATGTAACCATCAGCCTGCCAACCAATATGGTTTAGCCATGTCCTTTGCTGCTCTGCATCATTTGTTCATTCGCAACAGGTATATCCACAAAGAAGTAGTAGTTCCAATATGAATCAGCATATTTGGATTGAAGCATTACGTTGGCATCCTCCTTGTCTTTCAGATACTCTTGGATACGTATGTCATATTCCTCTGGATATTGGAAAGCATCCCGCATTTTGCCTCCCATCGCCTCCACCAATGCAGCAGCTTCAGCAAAAGCTTTGGGTAATGGATGTTGTTTGTAATAAGGCAGATTATGGATGACAATCTGGAAGAAATTGAGTTTCTTCTGAAGTAGCAGCCCACACAACAAGTAATCGATGTAGCCCTGTTTATCGGGGAACAACTGGGCTTGACGAACCATCTCTGAATTGAAAGGATAACCACCCACGAAATCATCTTTGCGAAGCGGGGTCTCTGGCTTTACTCCCTTTTTCTCCAATTCCTTGATTCTTGCTAAGCGATCAGAGACAAACCGATGATGGAACAGGCTTTTATCCAAAATGCTAAGATACTTCCTGGCAACAGGAAAATCTGCTTCCTCAATACTGTAATCAATCATGTCTCTCATCACAGAAAAGCAATTGCCGTTTGTCTCCAGAAGCGAATATTCCATTGCTTGGTGCATAGCTTCGTCATAAATGCCCAACGTAGCATAGAACTGCCGATTGAAAATCAATGGAAAACTTGTGCGATCTTTCCGATAAAGGAAATCTTCAGGATCATTGATGGAATAAGAGAAGAGATTCTCTCCCAACGTTCCTTCTGCGCTCTCTGCCAGCAAGGCATACTTGATGCGGATAGCATTTTCCATACCATCCTTTCTCAATTCTTTCTTCAATCCCTCCCAGTCTTTCTTATCTGTCAAGGAAATGTAGCGATAACACTTCTCGTAGTGGTGGAAAACCTCTTTCTGGCTCAACAAGAACACTGAGCAGAGAGAAGACAACGTGACGAAAGCCAGCCGCAAACCCTTAAGCCGGCGAAATGGAACCATAACCAGCAGGAGCGTCAACAAATACATTCCTATATATAAATAATAATTGGAATCACTGACTTCACGAAGATGGAAGAAACGATCCGTGAAGGGCAAGAAACATACCTTTTGACTATAAAGCTGCGGAACTAGAAAACATAATGCTATGCAGGACAAAGTGCCCCAGTAGAGTTTCGTGCGATAATGGAACCTTTCCAGCAGAGTCATGCAAACCAACAAGAGAATCTGTATGGGGTGATTCATCAATCCGAATCCTATGGTTGCAGAAAAAAGAGCCAAAACCAATCTACCCCACCCAATGGAGACCTTGACATAAAGATATAACAGCACCATGAAGAAAACTGCCTCTATCGATAATCCAAGATCGTAAGTAAAGAAACTGATGAGAGCGATAGGCATCAGGAGAGCCATTTCCTTCATCGTTTCGCGTTTCATCGTTTTAGGAATAGCCATACAGAGAATTGTCATCAAGCCCAGCAGCAATGACTGAATGATTGCACCTGCGATGGGCCAGCGATAGAATTGAAACAAGAAATCCTCGATCCAAGCCGTAAGAGCAGGTGCCATATTCAACTTTGACAAGAAATATTCTCGCGTAAACAGAAAGTACGCATTTCCCTCCTGCAATCTCAAGCTCTCAGGGTACACCATCACCCACATAACTGTAAGAGAAAGCAAGAAAAGTAGGAGAATAAGATAAAGGACAGCAGATTCCGGAAGATGGAATCCGCTCTTCGCCTGCAAGGATGAAGATACCTTTCCTTCCTGCGAAGGCGAGGGTTTCTGACTTGTTGATATATCCTTCTTTTTCTTTTGCCGCATTACTACATACTTTTTCGTGGGAGCCGATCCATTTTTTCAAGAGATGTGAATGAAATGAACTCCTATTTCAATTTAAAGAAATCTGCCAACTGGTCCTTAGGAATATCCACTGGCTCGAGCATGAACTCTGGGATATTGTAACTGAACATCAGCTGGGTATTATACTCTGGGTCCCGCTGAGGTAAAAGGAAAGCCTTGCTGAATTCCTTTCCATCCCAATGAGCAAGGAAGACACGGGTATATCTCGTATCAACCCGTTTGCTGCTCAACATCACCCATCGACCCGTACTGCTCCACGCGTGATGACTTTCCACATCATTGCTGTTGAGGGGCGAAGTATCTATCGAATCCCCCGTTTCCAAGTCTATCATTCTGAGGTCAGCTTCCTTGTGATACAAATGGAATGCACCACATTCTGCCCATGTGTACATCAAGTATCGACCATCAGGAGAGATGCGAGGCATCAGCACGCTTCCTCCCTCCAACTCTGCATTGTAGATCGTGTCAATCTCCGCACCCAACGACCCGTCCTTCTCGTCAAAAGGAACGCGAATCAGGCTGTAGCGAAGCTTATCGAATTCCTTAGGCATCATCACTCTCTTCCCTGTACTGAAATACAGCCATTTACCGTCTGGCGAGAAGCATGGAAAAGTCTCCCAGTTAATGCTGTCATTGAATCGAGCATCTGCCAACACATCATGTTTCTCCACGTCATAGATAATCATATCGGACCCCAAATCATACACCTCGATCTTGTCACGAGAATGGCTGTAGAACGACTGGTGGGTCGCATTGGAAGAAAAAGCGATGAAGCGGCCTGAGGGATGCCAATAATTATAGCTCCCATGCTTGCGGGGACCCATACTTTTGATGTCGACTTTCTCTATTTTACCATTATGGCAGACAATGGTGCCGCCACCTTCGCCACGAGCATGAAACATAAAATCGTCTGGCTTGTATCGAGCAAACGAATGGCAATTGAGGCAACCTTTATTGTTTTGGGAATTCTCGACAATAGGCCTCGTGTCGAAATTGGTGAGATTACGCTCGTAGATTCCCATCTTGTCCCATCCTTCATACCCTGGTGGGATGAAGCGGTAGGCAATCCAATCATCGATTTCATCCTGGCTGACATGAAGCGTGAAAGGGAGATAGCTTGCTCCCTCAGGATGCTCCTCAGTCCAGGCAGAAACCTCGACACGTATGTCCCCACCTTCAGCCATGAGCTTTCTCCAGCCTTTCAGGGGGATATCCACATACCTTTTGCCTGAAACCTTAAGTTCAGTTCCTTTCTGATTGGTCAGGATAGCCTGGATTCGTCTCGCGCCAAGTATTTCAAAATTCAGGGGTGCGATGTTCTTGGGGACCGTCACATCCGTATAGTCAGGATAGACAGGAGGTTCCTCGTCCAATCTCTCCTTTGCAGACTTGACACCACAACTCGTCAATGCCACAAGACCACAAATTATTCCCAACCAATACAGTTTCTTCATTCCTCTCTGGTAAGTTTTTCTCTCCAAAGATACAAACAAAATTCGAGATAGTGAGCGCAAGAACAATTTTTTTCCTCGAAGAGATGCGTTTTTCTGGTTTTCACGTGTGCGCCTGCCCATTCTGACGTGTGAGCTGCGCAAATTTTCAATAAGAGCGGAAAACGAGACTCGAACTCGCGACCCCAACCTTGGCAAGGTTGTGCTCTACCAACTGAGCTATTTCCGCATAAAGACAAAAAAAGCGAGATTCTGGCATCATTCACCGTTTTGTACTCGAAGATAAGTCTAGCACTCTATCGGTCAATGGAAATCCAGAACTCCGCAATTCTTGCGATTCTAACCTTTGCATTAGAATCTTATCGTATGCTGATTCTAATCGTGAGGTGAAGAGGAGGAGACTCGAACTCCCACGCCTCGCGGCACTACCACCTCAAAGTAGCGCGTCTACCAATTCCGCCACCTCTCCAGCACGAATTAAAATCGACATTAAAAAGTCAAAAGCAGTATGTAGTGCCCAGAACAGGACTCGAACCTGCACACCTTTCGGCACACGCACCTGAAACGTGCGCGTCTACCAATTCCGCCACCTGGGCAATCACTTTGATGAAAGAGCGGAAAACGAGACTCGAACTCGCGACCCCAACCTTGGCAAGGTTGTGCTCTACCAACTGAGCTATTTCCGCATGCTATCAAACAACTGCTTTCTGACCTTGATGCATATCCAATAAATAATGTCTTCAAGACTTTCTTTCTGCAACTCCTCCGAATTGCGAGTGCAAAGATATTGCTTTTTCACGAAACCGCCAAACAAATGGAAGAAAAAATTATTCGACTTTGTATGTATTGGCAGACTATACATTATAATATAAGGTAATAATGCGTTCAGAACTGCCCAACAGTCACGCCAGAAAAGACAACACGTTGAAACCGCAAAGACAACACGTTGAAATTGGAAAGACAACACGTTGAAATGAAGGAGGCGACGTGAGGACCCTTTTGAGCAGGGATGGAAAGGCAATCAATCCATCCTGTCGCGATAATCCTCATAACGGAATTCGCGCAGGACTTCGATGGTTCCATCCAGATGCTTCATGCAGATGGCTGGGTGCTGGATACCATTGAACATGCAGGTCTTGACGGTGGTATAGTGGATCATGTCCTCGAAGATTACCTCCTCGCCTACCTGTAATTCGTGGTCGAACCGCCAGCACGACATGTAGTCTCCACTGAGACAACTGTTTCCTCCCAAACGATAAACGTGCTCGTCCTTCGAGGCCGTCTTGATGTAATCCTCTGGCATCGTCTCTGCCCCACGCACATCAGGCCAATAGGGCATCTCGAGGCAGTCAGGCATGTGACACGTGAAGGAGACGTTCAGGATGGCTGTCCTGACACCCTGATTCTCGACGATGTCCACCACGCTACTGACCAAGGGACCCGTCTGCCAGGCAAATGCGCTGCCAGGCTCCAGGATGATGCGAAGCCAGGGATACCGCTCATGCAGCCCTTTCAGGATTCTGATCAAGTGGTCTGTATCGTAGTCATTTCGAGTCATCAAGTGTCCGCCTCCCAGATTGAGCCATTTGATCTCGTGGAACCAACGCGAGAACTTCTCCTCGAGATGCTGCAGACTATGCTCCAGCGCATCAGGACCGCTTTCGCAATGATTGTGGCAATGGAACCCCTCGATGCCACCAGGGAGATGGTCTGGCAGCTGGTCGGCTGTGACTCCAAAGCGTGTGCCTGGAGCGCAAGGATTATAGAGTTCCGTCTCTATCTCAGAGTACTCTGGGTTCACACGAATGCCGCAACTGACGGTATGCTCCTCGTAGGTTTGCACATAAGGATAGAAGCGGCGGTACTGAGACAAGGAGTTGAAGGTGATGTGACCACTGCAATCCAAAATCGAAGAGAACTCCTCTTCCGTATATGCAGGGCTGTAGGTATGGGCCAACGAGCCGAACTCCTGGCGTGCAAGTCGGGCTTCATAGAGAGAACTGGCTGTGGTATGGCGAATGTATTCGCGAAAGATCGGAAATGTTCTCCATAGGGCAAAAGCCTTGAAAGCCAGGATGATCTCCACCCTGCTTTCCTTTGCGACCTTCTCTATAAGTGAAAGGTTGCGACGGAGCAAGTCCTCTTCTATCAGATAATACGGTGTCTGCATGCTCTGCCTGGTGTCAATAAACAAGTTTCACATTATCAATCATCAGCGTGTTCCCTTCTGAACCAATGTAGGCGCCGCCATAACTGCTGTCGAACTTCACGATGAGATGCGTAGGAGTCTCATTGGAATCAGCCCAGCCTTCCTCGATGATTTTCACGTTCTTACCCTTGGAATTCAGGCCATAATAAGTACGCTCGCCTGTGACCAAACCCATCCAATCCTTGTACCAAGACTCCTTCGTGATGTCGCCATAGTGAATCTGGAATTCTTTTCCCTCGACCCATCCGTTGGTGTCCTTGTTGAAGCGGAACCGCTGAGTGCCTATTCGCAAGGCGTGTATATTGCCCTCTTCATCCTCCCAACGCTTCTGCAAGAGGCAAACCATCTCACCCATATCAGCTCCCTCGACGACTCTCCGCTTGGAGAAACCAGTCTCGCGGATACGCTTTTGCTCTCCTGCTCCTTTGTAATTGTAGTCAAACTTTATCGCTTTGGGGCGTTTTGTGAAAGGTATTCCCACGTTGATTTTCGACATGGGATTCGAGCTGCTGGTGATAGGTTCGAGCATAGTACCCAGATAGATAGAGCCGGCAGCCAGTACGCTGATGTTCACGATGCCGATTGCCTTGCATTTCACGATATGGGTATAAAGTTTCACGCACTTGCCTGCTCCGTGTGCCTCAGGATAGACGGAAACGTTGGTCTTCACCACGCCTGCCACCTTGGCATACACATTGCTGTTTGCCCAAGGGCATCCCCCCTGATTGGTGAAAGCACGAGCCCCGTCGAAAGTTCCCTTGGGCCCCACTTCATACAGCGTTTGTGTATTGCCTCCCACCAACACGGATTCTTTTATGCTGCGAGTAATCCATGAGTCAAAATCTCCAAACTTGATGAGCTCCTCTTCTGCCATAGAGGTCAAGGAACCCAATCCAAGCAATACTGATAGAATAAATTTCTTCATAAGTCCTGAATACATTTTATTGTCACAATCTTGGTGTTTGTTTCTTTATACATAATTATAATAGTGAGGCTCAGAATGCCTCGTTCATGTTCACACACACTCCTGGCTTGAACTTGTTGGTCATGCCTACATCAATTCGGAAATTCACCCTAGGTTTGAACTCCCATCGAAATCCAACACCATAGTTGGGCAACGTGTGCCGCCACTTAATGGAATCGAAGTCGTGGAAGCTGTTGGCACATCCAGCAAACAGGACGACACCTAATCTGTAGGGCAAACTCTGACGCAACTCCAGCTGACCCTCGATGATGTTGCGATCCCTGTAACGCCCCTCGTAGTATCCTCGCATACGGCAACTCTCATCACCCACCAGGGCCAACATGGTCCAAGGAACGGTGCCGCCATAATTAAGTTGGCTATGGAGATCCAATGCCAGGATGCATCGTTTCCAAACCTTACGGTATGCGTCATAAGTCATCTCAGTACGATTGAAGTAGTACGTGTTGAGAAACTTGGGGAAAAACAGTTGCTCCAACCTGATGAAATTGCCTCGATAGGCATTCAGGATAAAGTCGCGGCTGTCATATTGCATGATCACTCCTGCGCCGGCAGAGAAAATGTTCTTGTCTTGCCCTTGTATGCGCCCCAGCGTCTCATCGGAATCAAAGTGATAGTTGTGACTGTAATTGAGGTCGGTCATAGGGCCCACATACAGATTTCTGGCAATGCGGAAGAGATAATCAAATTTGAAATGGAGCTTCAGCTCGTGATATTTTCCCTTATTCTCATTCAAGTCAGCACTCTCGTAACCAATTCCCCAAAAATTCAGGGGGAGAGACTGGGCAGTCAGTTTGTAGTTCCATCGCTGCCTGTCATTCGGCATGAAATTGTTTCCACGAAGTCCTATCTGGAAGAAGCCCTTGATACTGGCGTTGAAGAAAAGCGATACGTTGCTCGCCATCAGCAGAGAATCCGTCGGATCCCACTTGTAGATTCCTGAATAAGCACCTCCTATGCCAAACGAAGAAGTGTTGTTGTACGACGGACCTACCACGAAGCTCCCATCAAAGGCTTTGTTCGTGGGCTTGTTGGTCTTACTCAGATAATCCAGGATCCAATACACAGGCTGCATAACCCCACTCCGCTGAGTGTTGGTTGTGTCCATGCTGACAGTATCCGTTTGAGCCTTTCCACTCATCGAAACTATCAGAAGAAGAGATAGCCAAAAGCGTTTCACGAGCGCAAAGTTACACAAAAAAGTCCGTAATCCTTGCAGAAATGCTATTTTATGACTAAATTTGTTTCACAATTAATAAAAATAAACTATGTGGACTCCTACTGCTCAAGATATTGAAAGGGACATGAGACTCCTGGAATTGCTCTCTCAGACGTTCCCCAACGCAGAAAGTGCCAGCACAGAGATAATCAATCTCGAAGCCATCATGAACCTGCCCAAAGGGACTGAACATTTCGTTGCTGACGTACATGGCGAGAATGAAGCCTTCCTGCATATTCTTCGCAATGCAAGCGGAAACATCAAACGCAAGGTGAAGGAACTCTTTGGCGAGAAGTTGACAAGGAAAGAAATTGCAGAACTGTGCACTCTCATCTACTATCCAGAACAAAAGCTGGAGATGAAGGAGGCGCAAGAGCAGGACTTGAACGAGTTCTACAGCCAAACCCTTCATCAGCTGATACAGGTCTGCCGATCGGTTAGCAGCAAATACACCCGCAGCAAGGTCCGCAAGGCCCTACCCCGCCAGTTTGCCTATATCATCGAGGAGCTTATGCACGAGAATCCAGAGGATGACAACAAAGAGGCCTATTTCAAGCGAATCATCGAAACCATCATCCAGACGGGGCAAAGTCAGAACTTCATCACAGCCATCAGTAAAGTGATTCAGCGGCTCAGCATCGACCAGCTGCATATCCTGGGCGACATCTTCGATCGAGGTCCAGGTGCCCACATCATCATGGATTACCTGCTCACGCGAGATAACTTCGATATCGTATGGGGCAATCATGATGCGCTTTGGATGGGTGCGGCAGCAGGCAATGACTGCTGCATCGCCAATGTGCTTCGCCTCTCGCTCCGCTATGCCAACATGGCTACGCTGGAGGACGGATACGGCATCAACCTTCTCCCGCTGGCCACCTTTGCCATCGAGAAATACTCAGATGATCCCTGTCAGCGTTTCGAACCCATCGTAATGCCATCCGATAAAACTCTACGCAAGAAAGACCTCCGTCTGATAGCCCAAATGCACAAAGCCATCAGCATCATCCAATTCAAGCTGGAATACCAGATGCGCATGAGACACCCAGAATGGGACATGCACGAAACAGGGACACTCGAGCACATCGATTTCCAGAAGGGCATTTATGTGCTGGATGACAAGGAATACGAGCTGCTCGACAAGACCTTCCCTACCGTTGATTTCTCAGATCCTTATCGCCTAACACATGCTGAGGAGGATTTGGTGAATAAACTTCACCACAGTTTCCGCATTTCCGACAAGCTGCGTAAGCATGTCAAATGTCTCTTCCAGCATGGATGCATGTACAACATATCCAACGGCAATCTGCTCTTTCATGCCAGCATCCCACTCAACGAGGATGGTTCCATGAAGATGGTGACAGTAAACGGGAAAGCCTATTGCGGAAGGGATTTGATGCATCATATAGGCATGTACATGCGCTCAGCTTTCCAGCACGACGCTCCTGTGGAGGAACGTCAGGCAGCACGCGATTATTTCTGGTATCTCTGGTGCGGTCAGGACAGTCCTCTCTTCGACAAGAGTGGCATGAAGACTTTCGAGCGCTATTTTCTGTCGGACAAGAAGCTCCAGCACGAGGAAAAGGGCTACTACTACAAATTGCGGCAGGATCCAGCAATATGCGACCGTATCCTGGATGCATTTGGGGTGGAAGGCGACACTCGACACATCATCAACGGTCACGTCCCAGTGCATGCTGCAGAAGGAGAGAATCCCATCAAGGCAGATGGAAAACTGATGGTAATCGATGGCGGATTTGCCAAAGCCTACCACAAACAGACGGGTATTGCAGGATACACACTTGTGTATCACAGCCGTGGTTTCGAACTCGTTCAACACGAACCTTTCACCAGCACCAAGGAAGCGATACAGAAAGAGACAGACATCAAGTCAAGTACCCAGATTGTAGAAATGGCAGGCCGCCGCATACGTGTTCGCGACACAGACAGAGGCAGGCAACTGCAGGCTCAACTCCAAGAACTCTCAGAACTCCTCTATGCTTATCAACACGGAATGCTCAAAGAGGTGAAGAACTGAATTGTCCTACGCATCCACACCTAATCGTCTTTGTAATGCCAGAAATATAAGTTTCGCTTGTTCTTTTCTTTTGTAGTTAAGTAGTCAGTAGTTCTTGCGCTCCAGTGGGTGCTCAGACGCAGGCGGAGTAGTAGTTAAGCCGTTACTGTTTGCCAGTTCTCGTCATCGTTATCGTTCTCGTTATCGTTCTCGTTGATTTGTTGATTTCAATGAATTCAAAAGTGACCTACACTCTACACCGAACACCCCTAACATACTGGCTATCAGAAAGAAATAAGGGTGTAGGCTATTTTGTGGGCCTACACCTGTATATCACATTGATTCATAGTGCGTTAATCCCCTTGGTGTAGAGTGTAGGTCATTTTTGAGTTCATTTGATTTCAGAAGTAGTGAAGCAGCCAGAAATTAAGTAGCAAAGCCAACACGCTGGCTGGCGAATCCACTTTTTTGTGTATGTCTATGCAACTACTGTCCTTTCAAAAAAGACAACGTGTTGACTTTGTCATTTCAACGTGTCGACTTGCTCGATTCAACATGTTCTTGGACTAGATTCTTATGGAAGTTGAAATCTTTTTTTCAGAAGCTTTATTGGATTTTTTCGTCTTACTTTGTGGTTATTCAGAATATTTTCGTAATTTTGCATCGCATCTGCTCGATAGTGGCTCTGGAGAGAGCAAGGAAATATTGGGCAGGGCACTACATTAAGGAAAAGCGTCACACGATGCTTTGTCGATTGGCAATCTGAAATTACCACTAGAAGATGTGTGTCAAAGACAAAAGCAGAGTTTGATGCCACGGGTATGCTGGATATGTGTATCCCGTTGTGTGCGTGGAGGTTAACCAAACCTTCATCGCACACTTACGGGTGTTTCAGTTATACGTATGCGTGGGTATCACTCTACTCGTCAACACACAGGGCTGTGGTAGGCCTCAGATTGCGGATGAGCAGAAGGTGGATACCCACGTTTTTTGTTGTGTGGTTTATAAACGGAAATTAAAGCCTGAGCTTGGGTGTCGGAAGGCTATTGTAGAATATTAAAAATGAATATGATAAACTCTAAATGCGCAATTATATTGACGATGAAAAAAATCTTTTTTCTTTTATTACTTCTTCTTCCAGAATTTGTTAGTGCATACGATGCATGCATTGACGGTATCTATTATAACCTTAATCGTGATACGAAAGAGGCTACAGTTACATACAAGGCTCTTAATTCATCAAGTTATTCTGGTACTGTTAACATCCCACCTTTGATTACGTATGAAGGAAAAAAATACTCCGTGACAAGCATTGGCGAAAATGCATTCGAGGGTTGCAAGAGCTTGCTCTCTTTTACTATCCCCAGCAGCGTGACAAGCATCGCTTATATGGCTTTTGCAGACTGCTCTTCCCTTACCTATTTGTCCATTCCTAATAGCGTGACAAGCATCGGGAATAGTGCGTTCAAGGGTTGTTCCAGTCTTACCTCTGTAATCATTCCCAATAGTATGAAAATGATTTACTATAGTGTGTTTAGTGGCTGCTCCAGTCTTATTTCTGTGACTATTCCTAGTAGTGTAGAAAGCATTTGGCAAGGGGCATTTTATGGTTGCTCTAGCCTCACCTCTGTACATATTTCTGATTTAGAAGCATGGTGTAAAATAGCATTTGTTACCGATTGGTATTCGAACCCTCTTCAATATGCTCATCATTTGTTTTTGAATGATGAGGAATTGAAAGATTTAATTATCCCCAACACTGTGGAAAAGATCAACAAGTACGCATTCCGGGGGTGTTCCAGCCTCACTTCCTTGACCCTCTCCAATAATTTGACAAGCATCGGAGAAAATGCATTCGCTGGCTGCAGCGGCTTGCGTTCCGTGACCGTTTGCTCTGACAAGCTGTCCCTGTCGAACGCCTTCCCTGATTCCAAGAGCGTG
>JAFRTJ010000017.1 GCA_017427185.1 Bacteroidaceae bacterium
CAAAGATGCACATTTTTCGTGAATTTCCAATGGACTCAGGCAAGATTGTATCCATCCTGACAGTGTTCCTACGTTCGGAAGGTTATATTTCATGGCTATTTCCTTCCGTGATTTACCACTTTGCATGTACTCGATGCAAATGCTGCGCTTCAATGAGCGACTGAATTTTTGTCTACCCATAATTCTTGAATGACTTTGAAAATTTAACATCTAAGGCTCTATGGGAGTCAACCTATTTCAGTACAAGACAGGGTGAGAAAACGATTGAAATATTGATCAGACTTATTTCTGGAGTTTCAGCGCCTGCTTGATGTAGGGTTGAATGGTGACGGGACCTATGAGGCCGGCTGGTTGCAGGGGACTGTCGGCATTCCAGTGTTTCCACGTTGCTGTCGACAACTTCTCTGCTCCAGGTTGCTCGTCGCCAATGAGACGATTGACCCATGCGTTGCTGACTGTTATCTCCAGAAGATTCTCTCCTGCCTGGGCTGCGTCTCCAATAGCGAGTCGATAGGGTGCTTTCCATGCGGTGCCCAGCAGATGCCCGTTGAGACGCACTTTGGCTATGTCACCCACCTGTCCCAGATGAATCTGCAGTTCTGTGCCCTGCTGGAGATACTTCTTGGGAAGGTTGAATCGCTTGGTGTAGACAGCTGTGCCAGCGAAGTAGCGGATGCCTGGATCAGAGGACTCGCTGAAGGAGTAGAGGCTGTCGAAAACGGCGCTTTCTGGAGCCTGACGGCCAGGCTGGAAAGTTACTTCCCAGGAACCTGTCAGTTCAAGTGGCTCTGTGACGTTCTTCACTCGCGTGCTGTATGTCTTTCCGTCAGTGGTGCGCACGGTGGCAGTACCTGATTTGACTGTGGTCCATACGACTTGCCCATCTTCCAATGAGATCGTGGCATCGTTGGCGTGACTCGTGAAGTCGACTTGTCCGCCTTCCTGTATGTCGCGCTCGATGGTCATCCCATCGGTCTCGTAGGTGAGATGAAGCATCTTCTTATCACCAGGCACAGCGGTGCCAGCCAGTTCGTCGTTCACGCGGAAGACATACTTCCCTTCTGCGATTTGCTTCTGCATGTTGTCAATCACGTTAACGGGCTTCTTGGGGCGCTCGCTGTCGAAGTTGGAGGGGATGGCGCCATAGAAGGCACGCGATATCTTCAGCTCTCCCTTTTCGTGAGCATCAGGAATCTGGATGCGTGAGTTCTCAGGTGCATAGGTTGAACGTTCCTTGCCGTTGAAGGTATAGTGTATGACCAGTGTCTTGACCTGTCCGAAGCAGGGATCGCCGCCCAGGCTTCCGTTGTCGCTGCGAATGTCGAGGCGGTTGTCGCGAATCCTCTTGGAGAGGATGTCTGTGACGTCGCTGATACCTCTTGCGGGGAAGGATCCATAATCGGCTTGAGTAATCTTGAGGTTGGGTACTGGAACTGGCGTCGTGTCGTCGAAGGAAGACTGAGCTTCCTCGATGCAAAGGCCCTTCACTACAGAGGAGGGACGGAACACGATGAATGCGCTCTGCTCAGGCTCGAAATGGAGGTCTATCACGGTGCCGTGCTCGCTTTTTCGATAGGGAAGAGAGGTTATTTGACCTGTCTGGGCATCCCAGCGCTGGGGAACCAAGCCCTGGACGCGGAACTCACACGTCTCATTGCGATACTGTTTCTCAGGGTTGGACACGAAATAGATTTCTCCCTCAGGACAGGTGCGATGGATGAATCGAAGGTCGCTTCCTCTGGTACCAGGGTTGAAGTCTGGCTCTACCTGCAGCTTCTGCAAGGCTTGGGATAGGCTGATGTCCTGAATCAGTCCTGCGTCCCATAGTTCCTTTGCCAGGCGCCCTACCTCGTCGTCGCATGCAGGGTAGCCCTCCAGACTGGGTGACTTGTCAGGTCGTGGGCCGATGATGGTTGCTCCCTGAAGTGCCAGTCGGCGCAGGATGCGCAGCGTGCGGGGTGTCATCCATGTGGTGTTGAAGAGTGTGAGCAGACGATACTCGCCTCCGCTTCTGGTGATCAGACGTCCGTTGCGCACTTGTAGTTGGGCCACTTGGTCCGTCCATATCTCATCATAATCGAGGCCCAGATTCTTGATGTCTACGCGGCTGCTGCCATCGTTGGGGGAAACCTCTCCCACGTAAACCAACACGTCGCCCACGAAGCGTCCTTGCTGGAGCAGGTATTGAGAGCGGGTGACGTATTTCATGTAAGGTATGGCAGCATCCCAAAGCGTATTGAGGCGGTTGAAATGCGATCCAAACTGTCCGAGGGTGTATCCAGGTCCCTTATCGTTGGGTTGATGTACGAAGGTATGGAAGATGTAGTGGTTGATACCTTCGCTCCACGCCAAGTCACCCAGCGTTTTCATCTTGGCTGGGCTTCCGTTCCATCCAGCATAAGGGTCGGCTGCAGTAAAGGACTCGGCTCCCACCACAGCATTGCCGTTGATGTGGGCAATGGAGGCAGCCATTTTGGCTGAGGAATGCATGGCGATGTTCCCCATCCAGAACTCACCCATTACGATATCTGAGCTGGCGCCCACCTCCATGTCGTTGAAGGGGCCAGTATATGGCTCTACTGAATACTTGAGTCCGTTCTCGTGGCACAACTCGCTGAAGCGGTCGTAGTAGTTGGCTGCCATCAGATCGTTGACTGTCAGGCGCAGATCCCACAAGAAGCGTTCGCTCTGTTCGCTACTGCCCACGAAGAATCCTGCCAAAGTGGGGAAGTAGAGCATGGGATCGTAGCCGCGCAGACGCTGGAACTCTTGATCGAAACCATCCGTCCAGTTGCCGCATCCCACTTCGTAGCTGTCCACCAGGCAATTGGTGAGGGCTGTGCCCACCAGCGGCCCCAGATAGTCGAGAATGGGTTGGACGCCATCCTTCCAGTACTGGTCGAGCGCCTTGCGGCTCATCTTGTCGACCTCGAGTCCACCACCAGTGGCAGCACTCGTCGGATGGCTTTCCTTGCCTGTCGTGGTGTGGCCCATACGCAGAACAGTCCATTTGCCTGCAGGAGCCTCCCAGGTCAGATTCCCCTCAGCGTCCATCTGAGCGGTGAGATTTCGTATTTCTGAAACCTTGATGACATCACCTTCCTCGACCACCTCAGGCTTGGGCATCAGGATGTTGGGATAGCTGTTCGAACCCAGGCTTTTGAGTACGTAATCGCGAATCTTGCGGTCAGAGGCAGGCTGAGGAAAGGCCAGCACGATGATGTCCTCATACCAATCCCTTACAGCTTTGGGTTGCTCCAGGCGAATGGTCTGCTTCTTGCCTGTACCTGTCAGATTGGTTTCTGTCCACACGACACGTTGCATGCTCTGCTCTGGCTTCACCCAAAAGCCGCCGCTGCTGGACCATCCTGGTCCATTGTGGAAACAGAGCTCCATCCCCACGCGTTTGGCCTCGATGGCTGCCCACTTGAACAGTTCGAGCCACTCGTGTGAAAGGTATTTGGCGGTCCCTTCAGGATAGCCGTAGCCTACGTTGAAAATCTGTGCCTCGTGGTATCCGGCTCGACTCATGGCCTCGAGGTCAGCGGTAATGCCTTGGCGTGTGACGTTGCAATCCAACCAGTGCCACCAAGTGCAGGGACGACTCATGGGAGACCCCTCGTTCCATTTCTCGAGGGATTGGGCAGAAACTGCCAGACCGGCATAAAGCGATAAGGCAAGGAAAAAGAACTTTTTCATATCAATAAATTATGGTATTTTGTTTCTGAGAATGGATGTTTCTCCTGTTATTTCTTCACGATGGATCCTGCCACAGCATTGCTCACTACTGAGCGCAGACGAATCATGCCTCCGCGTCCTTCTTCTGGATGGACAGCATTGGCAAGCAGGATGACGGCACAGTCATTCTCTGGATCGATGACGATGCTGGTGCCAGTGAAGCCCGTGTGGGAGAATGTCTGGCGAGAGAAAAGGTCGCCATTGTTGCTGGCATAAGGGCTGAAGCAATCCCAACCCAGCGTGCGGCCAAACTCGCTGACTGATCGAGGCACGCTGCGCATTGCTTCGACCGTGAGGGGAGAAAGCACTCTGACGCCATTCCATTCGCCTCCGTTGAGAAGGGCTGCGCAGAGGATGGCTATGTCGTCAGCATTGCTGAACACGCCTGCATTGCCGCTGATTCCGCCATTGAGGAGACGGGCCAGAGGATCGTGAACCATGCCTCGCAGCACAGAGCCGTCTTCCTGCTTGGTAGTGGGAGCCACGATGGAGCGCCAGTCCTGTCCAGGCATGAGGGATGCCCAAACGGGGTCGGCCGTGTTTTTCCATACCCCATTGGCATCAGGAGCACAAGGGAGATAGTCCGTGTGGTTCATCTGGAGAGGGCCAAAGATGTTCTCTCGAGCAAAGTCACGTAGGGACTGGCCTGTGATCTTCTCCACAACGTTCTGCAGGGTGATGAAGTTCAGGCAGCTGTATTGGAAATCCGTCTTAGGCTCAAAGTCCTTGCGGCAGGTGCAAATCCACTCCATCATGCCAGCAGGGTTAGGAGTGCCATACTTTCGCGCCAGCTCAGCTGCAGGGCCATAGGGGAGCAGGCCAGACGTGTGAGTGAGCAGGTCCTCGATGCGGATGGTGACTTTCCCACCGCCCTCCTTTGGTTGCCAATCTTCGAAATCTGGGATGTAGCGGTTGACGGCATCCAGCAGGCGCAGGCGACCTGTCTCGAGAAGTTTCATGACAGACATCGTCGTGCCCATACACTTGCTGCACGAGGCCATGTCGAAGATGGTTTCCGTGGTCATAGCCTCCTTGGTGGGGTAGACTTGGCGGTTGCCATAGGCCTGGATATAGGCCATCTTGCCGTGGCGGACGACAGCCAGCACAGCGCCAGGAATCTCACCAGCATCGATGGATGCTTGGATGGCGGCGTCTGCATTGTGGAGGAGGGCAGAGCTCATCCCTACGGATTCTGGGGTCGTACGCTTGAGAGGCTGTGCCTGCATCAGCATGGAGAGGCAGAGAACAAGGGCGAAAAGGGAAGTACGTCTCATGGCGGTTTCTGATTTGGAATTTTGGGGTTGGGAATGCAACGTGTTGAGTCGGCTGGAAGAACGTGTTGAGTTGGCTGGAAGAACGTGTTGACTTTGCGGTTTCAACGTGTTGAGTCGCTCATCCTGACACGTCGCGTCTTTCAATGATGTTTTTTAGTGCAAAGAGGGGCAAGTGAACGATACTCTTGCCCCTCTCTACTGATAATATTAAATAATGTAGAGTGCATCTGCCCCTCTCAGATCGGATGGGAGGCAGAAACAGCTTCTTATTTGTTCTTCAACAGGTCGCGGATTTCAGTGAGAAGCTTCTCTTCTGCGGTGGGTTCTGGAGCAGGAGCGGGCTCTGCGGGTTCTTCCTTCTTGCGGCTGAGGGAGGCAATGCCCTTGATCATCAAGAAGATACAGAATGCGATGATAAGGAAATCAACTACGTTCTGGATGAACTGACCGTAAGCAAGTACGGCAGCCCCAGCATCCTGTGCTTCTTTCAATGTGGCAAACTCGCCGTCGCCCAGTGTTACAAACAAGTTTGTGAAGTCTACTCCGCCAGTCAACTTACCAATGATAGGCATCAGAACATCGCTGACCAAACTGCTGACAATCTTACCGAATGCACCGCCGATGATAACACCGACAGCCATGTCCATTACATTACCTTTAAGCGCGAAGGCTTTGAAATCTTGAATAAATGACATAATTTTTGATAATTTATTTGGTTATAGGCAACAAATTTAAAAAGAAAATTGTAATTTTGCACGGAATTTAGAAAAAAAATGGTGAAAATAGTGTTTTTCGCATGATTTTTGGAGGCTTTCAGGTGTTCAGAGAATGGCAAAGACACTTCACAGTGTAATTTAAGAGAAGGAGAGTTAAAGTATTTCTTTTTTTAACAATAAATTAATTTATCAGAAAATGACAAAAGTAGCAATTAACGGCTTTGGCCGTATTGGTCGTCTCGCATTCCGTCAGATGTTTGAGGCAGAAGGTTATGAAGTAGTAGCTATCAACGACTTGACAAGCCCCAAAATGCTTGCCCACCTGCTGAAGTATGATACTTGCCAGGGTGGTTTCTGCGGCAAGTTCGGCGAGAACAAGCACACTGTAGAGGCTGGCGAGGACTATATCGTAGTTGATGGCAAGAAGATCACTATCTATGCTGTTCCCAACGCTGCTGAGCTGCCTTGGGGCAAGCTGGATGTAGACGTTGTTCTGGAGTGCACAGGTTTCTATACTTCTAAGGAGAAGGCTTCTGCTCACCTGACCGCTGGTGCCAAGAAGGTTGTTATCTCTGCTCCTGCTGGCAATGACCTGCCTACCATCGTTTACAACGTAAACCACAAGACTCTGACTCCTGCTGACACCGTTATCTCAGCTGCTTCCTGCACCACCAACTGCTTGGCTCCCATGACCAAGGCTCTGAACGATTTCGCTCCCATCCAGAGCGGTATCATGACTACTGTACACGCTTACACTGGCGACCAGATGATTCTCGACGGTCCTCAGCGCAAGGGTGATGTTCAGCGTGCTCGTGCTGGTGCTCAGAACATCGTTCCCAACTCAACTGGTGCTGCTAAGGCTATCGGTTTGGTTATTCCTGAGCTGAACGGTAAGCTGATTGGTGCTGCACAGCGCGTTCCCACTCCCACTGGTTCTACCACTATCCTGCACGCTGTTGTTAAGGGTGAGGTAACTGTTGAGGATATCAACGCTGCTATGAAGGCTGCTCAGAACGAAAGCTTTGGTTACACTGAGGAGAAGCTCGTTTCCAGCGACATCATCGGCATGAAGTTTGGTTCACTCTTCGACGCTAACCAGACGATGGTTTCTAAGATTGGCGACGGCAACTCTCTGGTACAGGTTGTTGCTTGGTACGACAATGAGAACTCTTACACTTCTCAGATGGTTCGCACCATTAAGTACCTCGCTGAGCTGAAATAATCAAGCTTTTTGATAAGAACAGAAAAAGTGCCGTTCGACATTTTCGAGCGGCATTTTTTTTGTGACTTTGAGAGTGTTAATTTTCATTATAAAGTAGAGTGGGGTGGTGGCTTTTTGA
This sequence comes from Bacteroidaceae bacterium, assembly GCA_017427185.1. Taxonomy (GTDB): domain Bacteria; phylum Bacteroidota; class Bacteroidia; order Bacteroidales; family Bacteroidaceae; genus Physcousia. The sequence continues at coordinate 7,069 of JAFRTJ010000017.1, forward strand.
GTGATAATCGCTATCTTTGTAATGGAAAACAGCTAAAAGCAAGCCTGCTGGAAGAAACGTGAAAAAACTGATTACCATTTTGGGCCCTACGGCCTGCGGAAAAACAGCTTTGGCAGCTGCCTTGTCGGTCAGAATTGGAGGCGAGATTCTCTCTGCCGATTCGCGTCAGGTGTATCGCCGCATGGACATTGGAACGGGCAAAGATCTGGCTGACTATGTAGTAGATGGCATCGCTGTGCCTTATCATCTGATAGACATCTGCGAGCCAGGCACCAAATATAACCTGTTTCAGTATCAGCAGGATTTTCTGGCTGCTTATGAGGACATCTGTCATCGTGGAGCACAGCCCATTCTTTGTGGCGGCACAGGACTCTACATCGAATCAGTACTCAAGGGATATGCCCTTTCGCCTGTGCCACAGAATGCTGAGTTGCGTGCCCGCCTTGAAAACAAGAACCTCGAAGAACTGACGAAGATGCTCGAGGAACTGAAGGCTCAGAATGGTTCTGTAATGCACAATCGTTCTGACGTGGATACGACTCAGCGTGCCATCCGTGCTATTGAGATAGAAGAGTACAATCTGCATACTCCCACCAGCGAGCGGCAATTTCCCAAGATCCCCTCTATAATAATAGGTGTAAGCGTAAATCGCGAATTGCGTCGTGAACGCATCAGCCGTCGGCTCAGGATTCGTCTCGAGGAAGGCATGATAGACGAGGTGCGTGCTTTGCTTGAGAGTGGCATCCCGTCAGAAGACTTGATCTACTATGGTTTGGAGTACAAGTTCGTTACAGAGTTTGTGATAGGGCACATCAGCTACGATGAGATGGTGGAGAGGCTGGAAATTGCCATTCATCAGTTTGCCAAGCGTCAGATGACATGGTTTCGAGGAATGGAGCGTAGGGGAGTGACCATTCACTGGATAAATGGCGAGGATACGATGGAGCACAAAGTAGAGCAGATAATGGAACTCTGTGGCTCTATGAAGTGATTGGTAGGCTGAACAATAGACTACGTTCAACCAGAACAAGCAAGTCTTTCAGGAAAGCGCTATCCGAACTTGGAGATTTTCTCCAATTCTGGCTCATTCATGATTTTTATCTTTCGTCCATCAATGGCGATTATTTTCTCTTGGGCAAAGGTGCTCAAGGTACGGATGGCGTTGCTGGTGGTCATGTTGCTCAGGTTTGCCATGTCCTCGCGGCTCAGATAGATGCTGAGGGTACATCCATCCTCTTCCAATCCATAGCTCTCCTTGAGGAAAAGAATACTTTCAGCTAGACGTCCTCGAATATGCTTTTGCGTCAGATTGACGGTACGCTCATCGCTGATACCAAGTGCGACAGCCAGTTTCTGAATGAAGAACCATCCCAATCGCGTGTTCTCCATAATCATCCTGCGAATCAGTTTCAAGGGAATCTTGGCGATAAGAGAGGGTTCGAAGGCAGCAGCTGATGTGATGAAAGCTTCTCCAGAAAAGGATGCCCGATATCCAAAATACTCTACAGCATTGACGACCCGCATGATTTGACTGCGTCCACCCACTCCATCCATATAAATCTTCACTTTACCAGAGAGAAGGCACAATAACTCTCGTGGGGTCTCGCCTTCGCAATAGATGAGTTCATTTTTCCTGTAACTGTGAATGGTGAGATTCTCAAATACCATTTCCTGCTGCTCAAGGGTAAGGGCAGAGAAAAGTTCGTGCAGTTTTAGTTGAACTTCAGTTTTGCTGATTTCGTGTTTAGCCATTCCTGAAAACTACTGTCAAAAACATGTTGTACGGCACAAATTTATACATTAATTTACATATTCCCAACTTTTTTTGTCGCATTTTTCTATTCTTAAGCAACAAAAATGTAGGGAAGCGATAAAAATCTTCTAAAAAGTTTCTTTTCTTCGATAATTTTGTGTAACTTTGAGAACTTTAGCGTGTTTGTTACCAAGAAAAAAGAATTTATTATTGATTTAATACGTCTGCCATGAGTTATCTAAAATTTGACAAGACTCTTATGACGAATCTTGAAGTCTCGCTACAAAAGGAGATTTTGAGATCGAATCGTTCGGGTGCGTACTCATGTACGACCTTGGTGGATTGTAATACAAGAAAGTACCATGGTCTGTTGGTTGTCCCCGTGCCAGGATTGGACGACGAGAACCATGTTCTCCTCTCTTCGCTTGATGCTACCGTTGTGCAGCATGGCGCAGAATTCAACTTGGGATTACATAAATATCAAGGGAACAATTTCAGCCCACGTGGCCATAAGTACATCCGCGAATTTGATTCTCTTCAGGTTCCCACCACTACATATCGTGTGGGTGGTGTGATTCTGAAGCGAGAGATGATGTTTCAACATTTCGAGAACAGAGTGATCATTCGCTATACTTTAGTGGATGCGCACAGCGAGACAACTCTGCGCCTGCAACCTTTCCTGGCATTCAGGAGCGTGCGTGAGTTTACTCATGAGAACAGCCGAGCCAGCCGTGAGTATCAAATGGTTCAAAACGGCATAAAGACCTGTATGTACCCAGGCTATCCTGATCTTTATATGCAGATCAACAAAGAAAACCAGTTTGTATTCCGTCCTGATTGGTATCGTGGATTGGAATATCCAAAGGAACAGGAGCGAGGCTATTCGAGCAATGAGGATTTGTATGTACCTGGTTATTTCGAGTTCAATATCACTAAGGGGGAAAGTGTGGTGTTCAGTGCGGGTTTATCAGAGATAGACACAACGACACTTGCAGGATTGGCTGATTTTGAGCTAAACATCCGCACCCCGCGTGACAATTTCTATAATACGTTGGTCAATAGTGCTCATCAGTTTCTGGTTCATAGGGATCATGAGGATTATCTGCTGGCAGGTTATCCTTGGTTTAAGTGTCGTGCACGTGACATGTTCATTTCTTTGCCAGGCCTTACGCTGACCAATCACGAGAGCCAGAAATTTGAATCCGTGATGGCAACCGCTGAAAAAGCCGTACGAGAGTTTATGGCAGGTGAGCCCTTGAGTGTGGGCGTGACTGAAATCGAGCATCCAGATGTGCTGCTATGGGCCGTATGGTGTATCCAACAGTATGGTAATCTGGTGTCGATGGAAAAGTGCATAGAGAAGTACGGACAGTTATTGCGTGACATCATGGAATGGTTGCGTGCTGGTAATCATCCTAATCTGAAGATTGAGGATAATGGGCTGGTTTATAGCGAAGGACGCGACAAGGCGGTGACGTGGATGAACAGTACGGTGAATGGACGACCAATCGTTCCACGCACAGGCTACATAGTAGAGTTCAATTGTTTGTGGTACAACGCTCTGAAGTTCAGCGCAGAAGTTTGCCGTACCATGAACGACCTTCCTTTGGTAGAAGAACTTGAGGCTCAGGCAAAGAACTGTGAGGACAACTTTATTCCGATGTTCTACAACGAGCATGGCTATCTGTGTGACTATTGTGTGGATGGTTATCGTGACTACAATGTGCGCCCCAACATGATTTTTGCCGTCGCTTTGGACTATTCTCCTTTAGACCAAAAGCAAAAGAAAAGTGTATTGGATTATTGTACAAAGGAACTTTCTACGCCCAAGGGTCTTCGTTCCCTCTCACCAAAGAGTCCTGGATATAATCCTATGTATGTGGGTCCTCAAGTTCAGCGTGACTATGCATATCACCAAGGTACAGCTTGGCCTTGGTTAGCTGGATTTTATATGGAGGCATGTTTAAAGATCTTCAAGATGAGTCGTTACAGTTACGTAGACCGATTGCTGGTAGGTTACGAAGAAGAGTTGTTCTACCATTGTATCGGCACCATTCCTGAACTTTTCGATGGTAATCCGCCGTTCCATGGGCGTGGAGCCATCAGCTTTGCCATGAATGTGGCAGGCATCATGCGGGTAGTGAAATTGTTGGATAAGTACAATACTTATTGATACAGGAGGTAAGGATATGAGAGTACTTATGTTTGGATGGGAGTTCCCTCCCAAAATATACGGAGGATTGGCTGTAGCCTCCTATGGTATTACGAAAGGATTGAGCCTGCAAGGAGATGTGGATATTACCTTCTGTATGCCTCGGCCCAGTGGAGAAGAGGAACGTTTCCTGAAGATTATCAATATGAGCCAAGTGCCTGTTGTGTGGCGCGATGTGCAGTACGATAACATTCGGAATCGTTTTGTAGGTCATACGGCAGAGGATTACTATCGTTTCCGCGATCACTTGTATGCTGACTTTAATTACATGCAGGGTCTGGATGATATGGGCTGCATAGGTTTCGCTGGTGGTTATCCATCGAACTTGCATGATGAGATTAACAATTTCAGTATCATTGCTGGTGTGCTTGCCCGAAGCGAGCAATTCGACCTGATACATGCTCATGATTGGTTGACATATCCAGCAGGTGTCCATGCTAAGATGGTCAGTGGGAAACCACTTTGTATCCATGTCCATGCTACTGATTTCGATCGTTCACGAGGTAAGGTTAACCCCACTGTTTACGGAATTGAGAAGAATGGCATGGATCATGCGGATTGCATCATGTGTGTGAGCGAATTGACTCGCCAGACCGTAATCAATCAGTATCATCAGGATCCTCGCAAATGTGTGGCTATGCATAATGCTGTTTATCCTTTGTCTGAGGAAATACAGGCAATCCAACCTCACAAGAGCTCTGACGAGAAAATTGTGACTTATCTAGGTCGTATCACTATGCAGAAGGGGCCTGAGTATTTCCTTGAGGCTGCTAAGCGAGTATTGGACAGAAGCCATAACATTCGTTTCTGTTTTGCCGGCAGTGGAGACATGATGGATGCGATGATAGAACTGGCGGCTGCTTATGGCATCGCCGATCGATGCCACTTCCCTGGATTTCAGCGGGGGAAGCAGGTTTATGAGTGTTACAAGAACAGTGACGTCTTCGTGATGCCCTCTGTAAGTGAACCCTTTGGTATAGCGCCTTTGGAAGCTATGCAATGTGGTTGTCCCAGCATTATCAGTAAACAAAGTGGTTGTGGTGAGATATTGGACAAGGTAATCAAAGTGGACTATTGGGATATTGATGCTATGGCAGATGCCATATATGCTATATGTACCAATGATGCATTCCATAAGTATCTTAGTGAAGAAGGCAAGGCTGAAGTGGACCGCATTACATGGGAGAAAGTGGGTTTGAGAATCCGTAACTGCTATAATCAACTTACTTCACGTGGGTGGTTTGATAATAATGAATATTTGTATGCTGTAAAGAATATTTAGTTTGAAACAACAAAAAAGAAGATATTATGAAAACGATCTGTTTATATTTCGAGATACACCAGCCCAATCATCTGAAACGCTATCGTTTCTTCGACATTGGTACGGATCATTATTACTATGATGACTACGAGAATGAGCGTGCCACTGCAGATGTGGCTCAGCGTAGTTACATTCCGGCTTTGACTACGATGCAGGAAATGATCAGCACCTATGGGAAGGACTTTAAGGTTGCCTTTTCTATTAGTGGCGTTGCTTTGGAATCATTGGAGCAGTATGCACCTGAAGTAGTGGAGCTTCTGCAAGATCTTTCCAAGACAGGAAGTGTAGAATTCTTGGCAGAACCTTATAGTCATGGTTTGTCATCTCTGATCAACAATGGGAATTTCATTGCTGAAACCAAGCGTCAATCACGGAAGATGAAAGAACTCTTTGGACATACGCCTAAAGTGTTCCGCAATAGTTCTCTCATCTACAATGACGAGATTGGAGCCACAGTGGCTCAGATGGGATTCAAGGGAGTCATGGTGGAAGGTGCAAAACATATCTTGGGATGGAAGTCACCTCATTATATATATAGTTGTGCCAATGATAATCGCTTGAGCCTTTTGCTTCGTGACTACAAATTGAGTGATGACATTGGCCTGCGTTTCAACAACAGTTCTTGGAGTGAGTATCCTTTGATGGCTGATAAATATATGGGTTGGATTGCAAGCTTGCCAGAAGGTGAAAATGTGATCAACATCATGATGGAACTTTCTGCATTGGGAATCTATCAACCATTGGAGAGTAATATCTTGGAATTCTTGCGCTCTCTTCCTCTTATGGCTAAGAGAGTGGATGTACAGTTCTTGACACCTAGCGAAGTGATTGCAAAGAACAAACCTGTAGGTCCCATCGAGGTTACCTATCCCATCACATGGAACGATGAGGAGCGTGATACAAGTAGTCTGCTTGGTAACGGCCTTCAGAAAGAGACATTCAACAAGCTCTACGACGAGAATATCGTGGGACGTATCTTAGCATGCCGCGATCGCAGAATCCAGCAGGATTGGGATCGACTGCAAGCCAGTGACAATCTTCGTTTCATGTCAACCAAGAATACAGGACTCCCTACATATCGAGGCATCTATGATAGCCCATACGATGCGTTTACCAATTTCATGAATATCCTTGGAGATTTCCAGAAACGAGTAAAGAGCATGTATCCTGATGACGTGGAGAATGATGAACTTAACAGTTTGTATACTCAGATTGCCAACTTGGAGAATGCTGTTAATGTGAAGGATAAGGAAATCAGTCGTTTGCATGCTCGCTTAAAGCAATTTGAGACTGGTGAGGAACCTGCAGAAACGGAAGAGAAACCAAAAGAAAGTATTTCTGCCAAGAAATCAGCAGCCACAAAGAAGACAACGAAAACTCCTGCCTCAAAACCTGTTGCAAAGAAGGCATCTTCGAAAAAAGGAACGAAGAAGACAAAATGATGTAGCATTTCTATAGAAGAAAAGTCCCAGGACGCGTATGATGCCTTGGGACTTTTTTTTGTATATGTCTCACTTCCTTATATTATTGGAAGCGGCTGTAGATTACTTGCATGTTGATTGGCGTGCGGCTTCCACCCACCAAACGGATGCTGTTCATGCTTATGTCGTGGGTCACACTTACCTCATAGCCTGATGTGTTGGTACTTGTGTTCACAGGTATAACCACCACTTTGTTCCAATCTGGATATTTTGCTTCCCATTGCGTCTCTGTAAGGTTTTCTTGCTTCATGCCATAGATCTTCTCGTGCTGACAATAAGAAATCAAACGGCTCAGGTTCTCGAAGGTATAGGAGTTGTATGTGGAATTGAACGTCGTTGTATAGGAGGTTTGTGAGTCAGACACTTCATGTTTCTCGAAAAAAGAGTACATGTTTTGTTTCCTTACCAGCAACAACGAAGAGGGGATTCCCAATTGGTGTTCCACTTGGGCACGATTGTATCGAGTAAGAGTCAGTTGTGCCTTGTTTACACTATCTGTGGAGTGCGTTGCATAGATTTCACGCACGGGTAAAGTTATTTCTGTGCAGATGCCTGCAGGTGTCTTCAGGTAGGTACAAGTCTCATCGTTCACCAATTCGCTCACGTCTTGGTTCTCAAACTGGGTACTCTGGATTACTTCAGGTGTAGCTGCAAAGCGAGTCCAACCTGCATACACGCTGTCGGCATTCTCTGAATCAAAAAACTTGTAATGAATATTCATGGTACCTACTGTGACTGACACCATCGTTCCGTTACCACTCTTCAAGCGGAAGTATAAGCCAGGACATACATTATGGATGAAGGAGTATGAATCTGCAAAATATTCAGGATGCTCGTAATAGGAGTTCATGATACGTGTACCATATTCCTTAGGCAAACTGATGTGTATGTTGGGGATATGTTTACTGCTTGTGCGTTCTGCATCACTCAGCGTATAGTCTTCAGGGGTAAACATCTTGGTGGCAATTGGCTTTGCTCCTGAGGGTAGAAATTGTTCCAGATTGATGTTGGTGTAATAGGTTGAATCCTCGCTCATGGTGTTATGAGGATCCAGTTCGTATACCTCCATCTTCATGGGGTTGTTCTTTTCGCCATAATAATCATTGAAATAGAGTCGGACATCAATCGAGTCACATCCGATGGGGTCTTTGGAATGGTCTGGCTGGATTTCCAGTTGTGGGTCAATAGGGAACAGTTGTTGCCGATTAGGGAAAGAGAAACTTTCGAAAGAGTGGAATTGTGCGGCAAAACTTGCTGTGATGCGAGTGTTGGTCTCTGGATCTGTGATGCTGCCAATGAAATTGTTCGTGCTGGTGGAAAGAACAGAATCCATAGCTATTGAACGAGTGTGGACTTGGAACACCTCATATGTACTGGTAATCCCGTCTGCCTCTGGAAACAAGCCTAGCGTAGACGTGTTTTCGTCACAGGAACAGAACGTTGAAACGCTCAAGACCATAATAAAATTCAGCAAGGTGAATTTCTTGACTGTCATAGATTCTTTCAAAAATGAGAATAGTTTTTTCTTCTTAATCGTTATCTTCATCATCCTCAGGCCTTCCTTTGCCCCAAATCATGTCGTAGAACTCAGTATGTGCCGAACCATATTCGTCTGGATTCTGTGGTTCCAAAACAGGCTTGTCCAGACTTTGAGCCAATTGGAGCAGCTTCTCGTTGCTTTGCATGAAAGAGACTCCGTCTGCGTATTTGATACCCACCTTGTTAAGCATCTGTATATCCTTCGTGTCGTCCAGCCCTTCCATTGCAGAGATGTCAGCTGAACGCAAGCGCATAATCTCAGCAAAGTTCTTGGGAAGTTTCCCCTTCATTCCGAATCCTGAAGGTGTATAGATTACACTACAATCGCGGAAACATGGCTCCTCTTCATAGGCAGTTCTAATATAAAGAGGTACGAAAGCACTCATCCATCCCATACAATGCACTACGTCAGGCACCCAACGCAACTTCTTTACCGTTTCCAGTACTCCACGCGCATAGAAAACGGCACGCTCAGGGTTGTCCTTGTATTCACGCTTACGGGCATCCGTGCCCATTTGTTTCCGGCTGAAGTAATCGTCGTTGTCGATAAAGTAAACCTGCATTCGAGCGCTGGGGATGCTGGCCACTTTGATGATCAGTGGATGGTCCGTATCGTCGATGATGAGATTCATTCCGCTCAGACGGATAACCTCGTGCAACTGATTGCGACGTTCGTTGATAGTGCCCCATTTGGGCATAAACGTACGCGCCTCTCTTCCCTTTTCTTGAACTTGCTGGGGCACTTTCCTTCCCTGCACGGATTCAGGGGACTCTGCTACGTAGGGCAGGATCTCCTGAGTGATAAAAAGGATTCTTTTTGCTTTCATCCTAGTACGTCCATATTACTATTTACTCTGCAAAATTAGTGAAAAATATGGTTAAAAACAAATTGGATTCGCCAAAATGACCAGTTTTGCGTTTTTTTCGGGTTAATTTCATTAAAAAGTTTCTTTTTTTGGGGAATTCTGTGTTACTTTGCGCGGTTTAATTGACATTTGCCATGTTGGTAGTACACAAAATATCAGAATTGAAGGCTTACCTGAAGAAGCAGCGCAAGGCTGGACGTTCAGTTGGATTGGTGCCCACGATGGGCGCCTTGCATCAAGGTCATGCTTCCCTGGTGAGACGCAGTGTTGCTGAGAATGATGTGACCGTTGTCAGCGTTTTCTTGAATCCAACCCAGTTCAATGACAAGACTGACTTGGAGAAATATCCGCGCACCCTCGAGGCGGATTGTCACTTGCTTGAGGAGTGTGGCGCACAAGTAGCCTTTGCCCCCAGCGTGGAAGAGGTTTATCCTGAACCTGATACTCGTCACTTCAGTTATCCTCCTACCGACAGCGTAATGGAAGGAGCCATGCGGCCAGGTCACTTCAATGGAGTGTGCCAGATAGTAAGCAAGTTGTTCATGTACGTCTCTCCTGACCGCGCTTATTTTGGCGAGAAGGATTACCAGCAGATTGCAGTCATCCGCCGCATGGTGGAGGATTTGGGGTTTGATATAGAGATAGTTCCCTGCCCCGTCGTTCGAGAGGAATCAGGCTTGGCGCTCAGTAGCCGCAACACATTGCTTTCTCCTGAGGAGAGAACGCTGGCAGCCAACATCTATCGCGTGATGAAGGAAAGCCTCTCGCTCGACAAGACTGTCCAGCAGACGCATGATTACGTAGTGGAGAACATCAATCAGATCGAGGGCCTTCAGGTGCAGTACTACAGCATCGTGGATGGCGATTCGTTGGCTGAAGTGAACAGCTGGGATGATGCAGACAGCATTGTGGGTTGCATCACCGTTTTCTGCGGCTCAGCCCCCATCCGTCTGATCGACCATATAAGGTATAAATAATTCAAATTCAAGCAGAAGGCTCTATCAGAGATATGATGATTGAAGTTCTGAAATCGAAGTTGCATTGCGTTCAGGTTACTGAGGCAAATCTGAATTATATTGGTAGCATCACCATCGATGAGGATTTGATGGATGCAGCCAATCTGATTGCTGGCGAGAAGGTTCAGGTTGTGAACAACAACAACGGCGAGCGTTTCGATACATATATAATCCGCGGAGAACGTGGTTCTGGCTGTATCTGCCTCAATGGCGCCGCAGCACGCAAGGTGCAGGTAGGCGATACCGTCATCATCATTTCCTATGCCCTGATGGATTTCGAAGAGGCAAAGACTTTCCGTCCAACCATCGTCTTTCCAGAGAACAACAGGGTAGTCCGGAAGTGAGATTTTTTGCTTGAGAAAACGCGACACGTTGACTTGCTGGATTCAACGTGTTGATTCCTTCAACTCAACGTGTTGATTTGCCCGATTCAACGTGTTGAAATTTCCTCCTCGACCAGAGAACTCCTGAGCAGGAATCGCAGACTTGATTCCCAGTAAAGGCTTGCATTTGTTTTTGAAGACAAATTGTTTGCCACATTCATAGAATAATCAGAAAAAATTTGTACCTTTGCACGACAATTACATTATTTATATAAGAACAGATGGTCAAGCATATTGTTTTGTTCCAACTCAAGCCTGAGGTGGCGCCTCAAGAGAAGATGCAGGCGATGGAAGCTTTCCGCAAAGGCATCCTGGCGCTTCCTGCCGTGATTCCCTCCATTCAGCACATAGAGGTGGGATTCAATGTCAACCCTGCTGAGAAGTATGAGATTGCTCTCTACAGCGAGTTCCAAACATTGGACGATGTGAAGGCTTATGCCGTTCATCCCAGCCATGTGGCTGTGGCCAATGCGTTGAAACCCTACGTGTTGAGCCGTGCTTGTACGGATTATGAGATTTGATGCCTCTGGTTTCGAGGAATCAGGATGAGTTTTTCCAGGTAAAAAGATTTTCAGAGAAAAGAAATATGTTAAGAATTGCAGTTCAATCAAAAGGTCGCTTGTACGAGGACACGATGGCCCTCTTGGCTGAGGCTGGCATCAAGGTGAGCAGCAGCAAGCGTACCCTGTTGGTTCAGAGTAGCAACTTTCCAGTAGAAGTGTTGTATCTGAGGGACGATGATATCCCTCAGAGTGTTGCGAGCGGAGTGGCAGACTTAGGTATCGTGGGCGAGAATGAGTATGAGGAGCGTCACGAGGATGCCGCAATCATCCGCCGCTTGGGTTTCAGCAAGTGCCGCCTTTCTTTGGCCATTCCCAAGAATGTCAATTATACGGGCCTGAAGTGGTTCGAGGGCAAGAAGATAGCCACTTCGTATCCAGGCATCCTGCGCCGCTTCATGGAGAAGCAGCACATAGCAGCCGATATTCATGTCATCACAGGTTCTGTGGAGATCAGTCCTGGCATAGGTCTGGCTGATGCCATCTTCGACATCGTCAGCAGCGGCAGTACCTTGATAAGCAACAACCTGACGGAAGTGGAGACTGTAATGCAGAGCGAGGCTCTCCTGATTGGCAACAAGCGGATGAGCGACGAGAAGCGTCTGGTGCTGGATGAGCTTTTGTTCCGCATACAGGCTGTTAAGGATGCTGAGGACAAGAAGTACGTGCTGATGAATGTACCTACCGCTAAGGTGCAGGAAGTTGTAAGTATCCTGCCTGGCGCCAAGAGCCCCACGGTGATGCCTCTGGCGACAGAAGGGTGGAGTAGCGTTCATACGGTCATTGACGAGAAGCGCTTTTGGGAGATCATACGGCAGCTGAAGGATCTGGGTGCTCAAGGCATCTTGGTTGTCCCCATCGAGAAAATGATTCTCTAAGGGGATGCCTGCCTGTGTCTAAATAGAATAAGGAAGAAGAAGGAATGAAAGTTTACAGATACCCTACCAGAGAGGAGCTGCCAGGCTTGCTGAAGCGTCCCACTCGCGATGCTGCTGACCTGAATGCGACGGTAGCAGCCGTGTTGAATGAAGTCCGCTTGCGAGGCGATGAGGCTGTCAGGGAGTACGAGGAGAAGTTCGATCATGTCCTGCTCTCTGACCTGTCTGTCAGCGAGAAAGAAATGCAGGAGGCTGAGCAGCTGGTAAGTCCTCAGCTGAAGGATGCCATCGAATTGGCTCATCGGAATATCGAGCGATTCCATGCTTCTCAGCAGTTCCATTCTGAGCATGTACTGGTGACAGAGGGGGTAGAATGCTGGCAGAAGTCAGTCCCCATCCAGAAGGTGGGTCTCTATATACCTGGAGGAACGGCTCCGTTGTTCAGTACTGTGCTCATGCTTGCTACGCCAGCGCGCATCGCAGGTTGTCAGGAGATAGTTCTCTGTACACCTCCAGGACGTGACGGAAAGGTGAACCCAGCTATCCTGGTGGCTGCACGCGTGGCTGGAGTCAACAGGATCTTCAAGATTGGAGGAGTGCAAGCGATTGGAGCTATGGCGTATGGGACTGAAAGTGTTACTAAAGTCTATAAGATATTTGGTCCTGGGAATCAGTTTGTTATGTGCGCCAAGCAACAGGTGAGCCTTCACGATGTTGCCATCGATATGCCAGCAGGCCCCAGTGAGGTGGAAGTGTTGGCCGATGAGACTTCCAATCCTGCTTTTGTGGCTTCTGACTTGCTCAGCCAGGCTGAGCATGGAGTGGACAGTCAGGTCTTGTTGGTGACAAAGAGTGAGCCCTTGATAAAGAAAGTGCAGGAAGAACTGGAGAGGCAATTGGAAGTGTTGCCTCGTCGTGAGATTGCGACTCAATCTTTGGAGTCCAGCAAAATTATCCTGGTCAGCAGCGATGAGGAAATGCTTGCCATCACCAATCAGTATGCTCCAGAGCACCTGATTATCGAGACAGAGAATTATATGGAGATGTCTGAGGGCGTGATTAATGCAGGTAGTGTCTTCCTGGGTTCGCTGACGCCAGAGAGTGCAGGCGATTATGCCAGCGGAACCAATCACACGCTGCCCACGAATGGCTACGCAGTTGCCTACAATGGAGTGAATCTGGATAGCTATAACCGCAAGATCACTTTCCAGCACATTTCCCCAGAAGGTATCCGACGCATTGGGCCTGCTGTAGAGAAGATGGCTGAGGCTGAGAGTCTGCAGGGCCACAAGAATGCGATGACGCTTCGCTTGCGTGAGGTGAAATGAAGTTCAACAGCAAAGTAAAGCACGATATGAGTTTTGAATTAGAAAGATTGGTTCGCCCCAACATATTGGCCCTTGAGCCCTACAGTTGTGCTCGCGACGAGTTCAAGGGAATGGATGCCCACGTATTCCTGGACGCCAACGAGAACCCTTACAATGGTCCTCTCAACCGCTATCCTGACCCTCTTCAGGAGAACTTGAAAGCTGCCTTGTCTTCGCTGAAAGGCGTTTCTTCTGAAAAAATATTCTTGGGCAATGGAAGCGATGAGGCTATCGACTTGGTTTATCGCGTGTTCTGCGAGCCGAAGTGCGACAATGTGGTGGCTATCGCGCCTACGTATGGTATGTATAAGGTATGTGCAGACATCAACGAAGTGGAATACCGTCCAGTACCACTCGACGAGAACTTCCAGCTCAATGCTGAGGCTCTACTGGCGAGTGTGGATGCTCACACCAAGGTCATTTGGCTCTGCAGTCCCAACAACCCGTCAGGCAATTGCTTGCAACGTGATGAAATCGTCAAGGTATTGCGTGGCTTCGAGGGTATTGTAGTATTGGACGAGGCATACTCAGATTTCTCTGACCAAATGCCTTTCCGTCTGATGCTGGATGAATTCCCCAATATCATTGTCCTAAATACTTTCAGCAAGGCATGGGCCTCAGCTTCCATCCGTCTGGGTATGGCTTTCGCCTCTGCAGAGATAATCGGACTTTTCAACAAGGTGAAGTATCCCTACAACGTCAATAAACTGACGCAGGACAAGGCGATGGAGATGATAAAGGAAGTTTTCAAGGTAGAGCGCTGGTGTACGCAGATTCGTATGGAGCGCGAACACATGTTGCCTGCTTTGCACGAACTGCCCATCGTGAAGCGAGTCTATCCTACGGATGCCAATTTCGTATTGGTTCGCGTGACGGATGCCAATGCAATTTACCATTACTTGGTCGAGCGAGGTGTCATCGTTCGCAACCGTAGCCGTGTAGAGCTGTGCCAGAATTGCTTGCGAATCACCATAGGGACTCAACCTGAGAATAATGAACTATTAGCCGCCCTTCGCCAATACAAATGAAAAGAGCCTTATTCATAGATCGCGACGGAACCATTCTGGTGGAACCTGCAGACGAGCAGATAGACAGTTACGAAAAGTTTGAGTTTGTGCCTGGTGCCATTAGTGCCCTGAAATTCCTAGCGGAACACACAGACTACCAACTTGTTATGGTAAGCAATCAGGACGGGTTGGGAACTTCCAGTTATCCAGAGAGCGATTTTTGGCCAACTCATAACCTGATGCTGAACATCCTGAAGGGCGAGGGAGTGGAATTCGATGCCATCCATATCGACCGCAGTTTTCCAGAGGATAATCTTCCTACACGAAAACCTGGTACAGGCATGCTGACACAATATATGACAGGTGAGTACGACTTGAATCACTCGTGGGTAATAGGCGATCGTGAGTCAGATGCTCAGCTTGCCACAAATCTTGGCTGCAAGAGTCTTATCTTGGGGCCTGGAATGGATTGGGGGAAAATAACAGAACTCGTCTTTGCAGGTGAGCGTACCTTCGAGATTCGACGTACTACCAAAGAGACTGACATTCATGTATGCGTCAATTTGGATGGCAATGGGAAAAGTGATATCCAGACGGGTTTGGGATTTTTCGATCACATGTTGGAGCAGATATCCAAGCATGGTATGATGGACCTCTATGTCCGCTGCAATGGAGATCTTGATGTGGATGAACATCATACCATTGAAGACACAGGGCTCGCATTGGGAGAATGCATCATGAAGGCATTGGGTGACAAACGTGGAATAGAGCGCTATGGCTATTGTCTCCCCATGGATGATTGCTTGTGTCAAGTGGCATTGGATTTTGGAGGACGCCCATGGTTGGTTTGGAACGCGGAGTTTCATCGCGAGCGGATAGGTGAGATGCCTACTGAGATGTTCATGCATTTCTTCAAGAGCCTTTCTGACAGCGCTCGCATGAATCTCAACATCAAGGCTGAAGGTCAGAATGAGCATCACAAGATAGAAGGTATCTTCAAAGCTTTTGCCCGTAGTCTTCGCATGGCTGTGAGCCGAGATATTTCCCATTTCCAGTTACCCAGCAGTAAAGGGGTTCTGTAGTTGATAATGAGATGAACGTACTGTTCTCAGCAGCATGGTAATGATGAACAACCAACAATATCCTTCTCTCCTTTTGCAGAAAGCGGTCAACGAGATGAGTCGTTTGCCAGGGATAGGCAGTAAGACAGCTCTCAGGTTGGTATTGCACATGTTGCGGCAAGATGTGGTTGAGATAGATACATTGGCACAGAGTATTGCGGAACTTCGCCATGGGGTACGGTATTGTCAGGTTTGCCACAACATTTGTGACAATGATTGTTGCAGTATATGCAGCAGTCCAAATCGTGACAGATCAATGGTATGTGTGGTAGAGAATATACAGGACGTGATGGCTATCGAGAACACTCAGCAGTACAAAGGTCTTTACCATGTGCTTGGTGGCATCATTAGTCCTATGGACGGTATTGGTCCTGCGGATTTGGAAATACAAAGTCTGGTGGAACGAGTCGAGGCAGGCGGGATCGATGAAGTGATTCTGGCATTGAGTCCCACGATGGAAGGTGATACGACCAATTTCTATATTTACCGCAAGATTCGTGATACAGGAGTTCGTGTAACTGTGATTGCCCGTGGAGTGGCTCAGAATGATGAACTGCAGTATACCGATGAACTAACTCTTGGGAGAGCATTAGTTGGCCGCACGCTGTTTGGATAGATTGTTTTGATTTATTTAAGGCATGGATTGTAAATGAAGAAGTCTCAGATTGTTATAGCAACGGCATTGATTGTCGTAGTGGCCATGTTGGAAATATTAGTCTTTAACATAGGCGTTTATCCTAAATTCCATTTAGCTGGGGAAGAAGCAATGAAATATGCTTTTGATGTGGCAGGTGTCGTTCAAACCTTGGTCTCTATTCCTCTTGGTATGAGACTCAGGAATCGTCCTGGAGTATGGTTGGCACTCTTTGCAGGTGTCATTCATTATGGCATCCTCGTTTTTTTCCTTTTCAATAGTGCTACTACATTGGCATGCGCAGCCATTGGTGCCGTAGCCTTGCTGATGCTTTGCGTGTTACCAACTAACGACTGATGCAAAGCAGAAAACTGACAGATATATGAACAAACTGAGTGTCGTCATTGTAAGTTATAACGTTCGATATTACCTTGAGCAATGTCTGAAGTCCGTTCAGCGAGCTATTCTTGGGATTGATGCTGACGTATGGGTGGTTGACAATGCATCTACTGACGACAGTGTAAATTATCTATCTGCCAGATTCCCTGAGGTTCATTATATAGCTAATAAGGAGAACGTTGGATTTTCTCGTGCGAACAATCAAGCTATTTGTCAGAGTGATTCGGAGTACGTCTTGCTTCTCAACCCTGATACCATTGTAGCAGAAAATACCTTGCGTGGTTGTATTGATTTCCTTGACAGTCATCCTGACGTAGGGGCAACGGGAGTTCGCATGCTTCATCCTGATGGATCTTTTGCTCCAGAAAGCCGTCGTAGCATTCCTACTCCTTTTGTTAGCTTCTGCAAGATGACAGGTCTTGGTTCCCTCTTCCCTTATAGTCGTCGTTTCGGCCGTTATTATATGCGCTATTTGGATTCTGGGGAGGCAAATCCGATAGAAGTCATTTCAGGAGCATTCAATATGATACGTCGCAAGGCATTGAATCAAGTTGGTCTGCTCGATGAGGACTTCTTCATGTATGGTGAAGACATTGACCTCAGCTATCGCTTACTGCAGGGGGGATGGAAGAATTACTACCTTCCTCTTCTTATTTTGCATTATAAAGGCGAGAGCACCGAGAAAAGTAGCTATCGCTATGTACATGTTTTTTATAATGCTATGCTCATCTTTTTCAACAAACATTTCAGCTCCCGTTACCACGTTTTAGGCTTGTTGATACGTTTGGCTGTCTATGTGCGTGCATTCATTGATCTTTGGATTCGTATGGTTACCCGCATAAGAATTGCTTTGCATTGCCCTCCTCGTTATCCAGAAGTAAAATATATCCAATTTGATTTCGATAACACTTCAGTCTGCGAAATGCTTGAAACCCTTTGCCAACAAACCAATGAACCTCGATATTCATTGGAGACGATCTCAAAGAAGTCGGGTGTCATCATTCGTTCCAGTGAGGTGAAAATAATTTGATGCTTATGGCTATGCTTTTGCGTTCATCACGAATACTGCTCCGTGCTGTAGAACCTGAGGATTTGGACTTAATGTATCTGATTGAGAACGATACCCAGCTATGGACCAGTGGCGTCAGCACGGTTCCATATTCACGTTATGCTCTGCGTCAGTTTATTTTGAAGTCCTCTAATGATATTTACCAGGACAAGCAGCTCAGGCTAGTTATTGAGACAACGGAAGGTGTTGCTGTTGGTTTTGTGGATCTTCAGGACTACGATGCTCTTCACCTCCGCGCAGAGGTTGGTATTGTACTTGTGTTCGAAGCTCAAGGGAAAGGTTATGCCCAGGAAGCACTTTGCCTTCTTTCTGATTATGCACGTCTCCACCTTCAGATTAGGATTCTCTATGCCTTTGTATCTGTAGACAATCCTTCTGCCATCTCACTTTTCCAGAAGTCTGGTTATCAGCGTTCAGGCCAACTCCCTCTTTGGATTAGAAATCATGATGCTATCGTTTTCACTAAAGTGCTGTAGGGATAAGTAATCTTCTACTTGAAGAGCTATAATGAAGTGGAGCGCAGCCCCAAGTCGTAATATTTTTATTGTTTTATCTTTTTAATCGAATGAGATGTTCCTCATCAATTGCAGCAAACGTCGCGATGACGGCTGTGATTGAGATTGGAATGATTGACTGGAAGGTTATTGGGACAGTGACGAAGAGCAGGAATCCTGTAACTTTATTTGCAAGGGAATGAAGGAAGCAGCATTCTCCATACATGACGAGTGCCAATATTTGATTCGCGATCTTCGTCACGACGATGATTCCCGCCCATATCCACAGCCATTGTGGCAAGGATAGCAAAGGCAATAGTTTCCAGGCACAGCATCCAACAAAGCAGATGTCTGCCAGGCTATCCAGTAATGCCCCCGCCTTTGTGGCACACTTGAATTTGCGGGCTAAAAAGCCGTCGATGATGTCGCTGAAGCCGCAAAGACAATAAAGCCCCCAAAACACTATATCCGTCGCATTACAGAGCAACAAGCCCAAAGCACCTACAACCCTAAGTAAAGTTATGATGTTCGGTAGTTGAGTCATCTCTCCATCAACCCCTTCCACACATTTGCTTAATTATTTTCAAATTATCTTTTGCCTCTTCGTTTTCACCTATTTCTGCAACAAGTATAGTGCATGAGTCCATTTCGGAACATTCTGCACAAGACTCATAACCCTTGCTGGTAACACATGGTTTGATTTTACACATCTCGCTGCAGAAAAAGTATTTTACACCATCGCTCCGACATCCCGTACAGTTGATTTTATCAGGAGTGATGATATCTGTTTGAAACAATTCACACCATTTGCGAGATACCTTTTCACGCATTTTGTTGTCATTCATAATAGTGGCAATGCGAGCTTCACATTTCTCACAGTTAATACCACAATATCCAATCATTTTACCCATACTATTCATTTTGATTTTTCATTTGAATAATAGTTGCTTAGCGATATTTGACAGTTCTTCCTCATTCTTTGAGTTTGAAGTGAAAATAGCGATAAAGGAGTGATTTCCATCTGGCATGATGATGATACCGGCATCGTTCATGTCCTGCGTCCCTTTAGACGAAGGAAATCCTGTACCCGTCTTGTGTATGATGGTAGCGCCATCAGGTATAGCTGCAGGGATTCGATTCTGCCCTGTCGAGCAATTAGCCATTGTCTTCCAGATAAATTGGAGGTTTTGGTTGTCGTTTTTGTGGCGAAAGAACCACTCGAACAAGCGTACCATTTCCCTTGGCGTGGTATTATTCTTGATAGAATTTGCCGGTTTCTTTTGCATTTGCTTCTCCGTCATTCGGATATGAATGTCGATGAATCCCAGTTTTCGCATATATCTTTCTATTGCTTTTGGACCACCACAATGCTTGAAAAGAAGTTCGCAGGCATTGTTGTCACTTTGAGCAAGGGACAGTTCCAATAGCTCAGAATACGAAAAATCCTTCTTAACTTCAAATAGTTTAAGCATTGGCGACCAAGTATCCTGAATCAATTCCGCTTTGCTAACGACAATAGTTTCACTCAGCGCTATTCCTTTCCTGTTCAAATAATCTGCTGCAAACAATGCCTGTGGGAACTTCATGATGCTATGCATGGCAAAGCTTTCGTTTTCATGAATGCCACTAATGACGCCATCCCGTATCATACATGCACCATATCTCTCTACGTTTTGCTGGGCAAAAAGCAGAATAGGCATTACAAGTGCCACGAATAATAACGTATGCTTCATTTCAAATGACTTTATACATTCTTATTCCGTCATTTTCTCCATCTTTTGAGCATCGGGAAGAATCTGTGCAACATCTGCATGTATTCTTCCCTGTTCATGGGTTTGGGCATCTGCTTGTTTACCTCGTCAACAAATTGACCTTTAGTCGACTTCTGTTGCAATTCGGCAGGGTTGATACAAGCATCACGCTGCTCTTGCTGTTCCATCAGTTGTGCACAATGCTCTATCATCTCGTCCATCGTGCAGTCCTGCAGGAACCTGCCGTCCTTGTAGCAGTACATGCAGTAGTTTTCATTTTTACTACCATCGACATTGGTGCCTAGGATTTCTTTTGTAAGCGGCATTCCGCAGCTCTGACAAAAAATGGCTTTTTTTTCCATAAATACAAATTCTAATTTGTCGTCTATGGCCCTGCGTTCAAATTCCTGATAGCCCATCCTTTGGTATAGTTGGATGTTGTCAATACTGCGGGTGCTCGTAAACAACTCATATCTCTTTCGAGGGTAATATTTCTCTATTTCGCTCAGAAGTTTTGTACCATATCCATGATGTCTGTAATCAGGGTGGATCATTAACTTTCCAATAAAGACCGTTCCCTTCATTTCCCATGCACGGATAGAACCAATGATCAGGCCGCCTGCATCTACCATTTTCAAGATGACACCTTTATAAAACTCCTCAACAACCTCATCCAAAGTCTGTTTTAATGGCGGAATGTCCTCTTTGTTAAACAAAGCTGCCTCGCTTTGATAAGCAAGGTATTGCAGTTGCAGAATGTCCTGCAAATCTTCTATACATGCCCTACAAATATTATATTCGTTCATGATCAGTTTTCTTGTGCCTCATACTGATGCCCGCAGATGATTGGTATCGCAGGCTTGCTGAAAGTCAATGGCATTTTTCATTTTATCTGTTTTTTCCAATGTTCCTCCACATATTTTATGTATATCATTTTGCAAAGATAACAATAAAAGCTCAACATTTTGTAATGTTAGCCCTCAATAATAAAAAGATATAAGAAGGAAAAAAATGACAGGATATAAATCACTATAGACATTATAGTACCCATATTAAAAAAATGTGTATCTTTGTATCGCCATAGAAGGAGTCGCCGAGATAGTCTTGCAGCCCTCAACAGGCATAATAAAGATGAATTGGATAGTATTGATTGTTGCAGGACTATGTGAAGTGGGCTTCACATATAGTCTTGGCCGGATGAAAGGAGTAACAGGCATTGAATGGTGGATATGGATTGGCTTGTTTGCCTTGTTGTATGTACTCAGTGCTGTGTTCCTTGCCAAAGCCACGCAGACGATTTCTTTAGGTACAGCATATCCCGTGTGGACAGGAATTGGAGCCGTAGGTGCTGTTATTGTTGGGATTTTTATTTTTCATGAGGAAGTAACGTTCTGGCGGTTATTTTTCATGACAACGCTCATCGGGTCAATCATAGGATTAAAAGCATTATCGTAATATGGAACAGATTGAAGAATTGATGGAGCAGCGAGAGCCGAGCCAACCATGCAGGGGCACTACCGAGTTGCAACAGAATTCGGTGTTTCGTCAGATGAGACGTAAAGGCCAAGAGCTTTCAGCAGAGGAGAACATTAGCATATTAAGGAAAGCTACTGCAGGCACATTGGCCCTGCTTGGCGACAATGGCTATCCATACACTGTTCCCATTAGCTATGTCTATGCCGATGGGAATTTGTATTTCCATAGTGCACTGAACGGCCATAAGATCGATGCCATCAGGAACTATGACAAGGCTTCTTTCTGTGTTATTGCAAAAGATGATGTTCAACCAGAGAAGTATACTACTTTTTATCGAAGTGTGATAGCCTTTGGCAGAATCCACATCATTGAGGATGAAACAGAAAAGTTGAAAACTGCCAGTTTGTTTGGAAACAGATATAATCCTAACCAGGATGAAGCCTTGCAGCAAGAGATGGAGAAAGGGCTTTCACGG
Source organism: Bacteroidaceae bacterium (assembly GCA_017427185.1). Lineage (GTDB taxonomy): Bacteria > Bacteroidota > Bacteroidia > Bacteroidales > Bacteroidaceae > Physcousia. Next base: position 28,871 of record JAFRTJ010000017.1, read on the forward strand.
ATGCTAATGATCCGCTTTGACATCGAGCACCTGACTGGGAAGGAAGCAATTGAACTGATGAAGCAGCGAGATCATAATCAGAGGTGTATGAACTCTACAGAGTCGATCCAGAAGTCGAGCGAAAGATAATCGGCCGGACATGAATAAAAAGATACTCTTTGTACATGGATTCTTTGCCAGTGGCCAGTGTGTGTTAGCTCAAACGTTGCGCGAATCTTTCGAGGGTCGCGCAGAGGTATTTACACCTGATCTTCCGATACATCCGAAGGAGGCAATGTGTTTTATCAGAGAACTGATTGACCGCGAAAAGCCTGACCTTTTGGTGGGCAACAGTTGTGGTGCGTTTTACGTTCAGATGCTTGCTTCTATTGGAGGAATACCTGCTTTGCTTGGAAATCCACACTTCCAAATGACGGAATTCTTGAAGCAACGTATAGGCAATCATCAGTATAAGTCACCACGAAAAGATAATAATCAAACGTTCGTTATTGATGAAGCCTTGATAGAAGAATTTGCCGAACTGGAGGCTATTCAGTTCAACTACTGCAATCCTTACAAGAAAGACCGCATCTGGGGTTTGTTTGGTGAACAGGACACACTGGCACACTTTGAACCTCTCTTTTTGAAGTACTATAACCAGTCGTTCCACTTCCCGGGTGGTCACACTCCAACATCAGATGAAGTCCGAACATGGTATGTGCCATTGGCTGACAAACTGTTGACTCGATTTTCTTTGTCCGAAGATTACCAAGCGTAAACGAATTTGTACTTCTCATGCAGTCGACGGAGGGTTCCATCAGACTTCATTTGTCGGATGATATTGTTTACCATCTGTAGCAGGTCATTCTGCCCTTTACGCATTAGCACACCAATCTCACCGTGGTTGAATGGATTGTCTAATAGTGGGGCTGCTAGGCGTGAGTCTGCCTGAACATAATATGGAGCTTCTGTAATCTCTGTTATCATTATATCTGCTTCTCCTTCTGCCACGAGGGTTGGGATTTCCTCATTCTTGGGGTGAACAATAATGGTGGCATGTGTGAGGTTTTCGTTAGCAAACTTCTCGTTCAGTCCGCCAGGATTCACCATCACACGTACTTCAGGTCTATCGAGGTCTTCCAGTGACTTGTAGCGTTCTGCCTCTGATGCCCTGCAAAGGATTGTCTTGCCGTTTGCCAGATAGCCTTCACTCATCAGCATTGTTTCACGGCGGGCATCTGTAATAGTAATGCCCCCAATAGCAAGGTCGAAGGTTTGAGGTTCTGCCAACACATCGGCCGTCAATGTAGGCCATGAAGTTTTGATGATTTTTATCTCAACGTCAAAATGGTTGGCAATTTCTTTGGCAACCTCTATGCCGAAACCCCAGTATGTCCCGTCAGGTTCACAATAAGTAAGCGGCCGATAGTCACCTGTAGTACCAATGATCAATGTGTCTCGTTCAACGATTTCAGCAACTTTTCCATTTGTCGGAATGTTTGTATTGGTAGAAAGGATGGAAACCGAATACTGTTCATTCTCTTTCCCGAACTGGATGGCATCTTTCAGTGTATTTTCTGGAAACGACTTCGTACTGTCAAAAAAATACAGATTGTTCTCAGTATTGAGCCATCCGCCTACAAAGCCATCGTGACTGAGTGCATGCCTGATCACCTTGTCAAGCTGGTCACGCGAATGGCTATTCTGTGTTTCTGCATAACTGACGGCTATTCCCTCAGTCAACTCTGTCATTGTCCGAATGTCAATCGTGAATCCGTCTGGGTGGGTCTGACTGAATATCCAAACTTTGTTGGATATGGTTGTTATGCTATCCTTCTTTGTCTGACTGTCACTATTGGAACATGTTGCCAGAACCGTAGAACTGCATAGGATCAGTATTGCAGTCAACGACCAGAGTCTTTTTCTTATTTGTTCTCCCACTTTTAGCGTTTGATATATTTTATACGAGAGACAAAAATACGTATATTTAATTATAAAAATAGCGATATCACATAAAATTATTTAGGTTTCGTAAAATAAGGAGATAAAAAATAGAGAAAAGGCATTAACTTTGCAATGCCAAATTATCCTTGACAGAATTAATTAGGCACTAATTTAATTCCGCCAACGGGTATATATGAATATATAAATTGGATTTTATGCGTGAGATTACTCCTAAGGAAACGAATCGTGCCCATGCTTATGACTTGTGGATGAATGCTCCTAATCCGATGGTTACTTTCTTCAAAACTATCGATGTAACACGGTTAGTCAGAATCAGCAAGAAGAAAAGGTATAAGTTCAATATGCTGCTTGGTTGGTGCATAGGTAAGTCTGCGTCATCCATCAAGGAGTTTTATCTTCTCCCAGTAGGCAACAAACTGTTTCAGTACGATTCTCTTGCCGTCAATACCATCGTCAAAAATAAGATAGGAGGCGTTTCGTCGTGCGATATCCTTTTCACGGAGAGTATAGATGAATACAATCGGGAGTATCTGGAACAGACTTCAAATGTGTCTGAAAGTTGTCAGGATAGAGATTTGTCAGAGAAATGTATGGTGATAGGTACTTCAGCCATTATTGACACAGAGATTGATGGGGTAGTGGGGATGAATAGTGGCATTTATAATAATCCTTTTCTTGTCTGGGGGCAATATAGAAAAAAGATGTTTCGTTATGAATTGAAAATCTCCTTCCAGTTCCACCACACGCAGATGGATGGTGCACACGCAGGACGTTTCTTGGCTAACTTACAAAAAGAGATAAACCAGATGTGAATAAAAAGGATGATTGCACCCTCCTCGCACTGATGGGGAAAAGGACCATGTCACAAGACTTATAGACCCTGTAAAGCCAAGATGTGAGATAAAATGAAGTTGACCTACATATTCCATAGCGGTTTCGTGATTGAAACGGAGCAGTCCATCTTGGTATTCGATTACTGGATGGACCCAAGCGGTGTGATGGATAGTGTGCTGTCGAGCGAGAAGCCAATGTATGTGTTCTCCAGCCACTTCCACGAAGACCATTTCAGTCAGGATATTTTCGAGTGGAAGACGAAAAAGGAGAATGTAACCTATATCCTGAGCAAAGATATACTCCGACATAGAAGAGCAACCAAGGATGAGGCCGACGTTTGGTTAGCCAAAGGTGCCTCATGGTCTGATGAAAGAATTTCTGTCAAGGCGTTGGGTAGCACAGACAGTGGAGTTTCATGGATTGTCGAGACAGAGGGGAAACGAATCTTTCATGCAGGAGACCTTTGCAACTGGTACGCGAGGTTCCTGCCTGATGCCGTGCCGGGACAAACCATCTATAGCGAGGAGCTTGAAGAGTACATTGACCCTATTGCCCACGAGAAAAAGTATTTGGGCGAGCTGAAGGACATCCGCAAGGTAGCAGATAGTTTCGACTTAGTGATGTTCCCCATAGACGGACGCATCGGCAACGGCTATACACTCGGTGGCCGTCAGTTCATCGAGCGTTTTAAGGTTGGCCTGTTTGTTCCCATGCACTTCGTAGTCAGTGGTTTTGAATCAGCATGGCGAATGAAAGAGTTTACGGATGAAAAGAACATTCCATTTTGGAAGATAACCAAAGAAGGAGAAACGATAGAGATACCATGAATATAGAAGACTATCGCGAGTTTTGCCTTTCGTTGGGTGCAGATGTGGAAGAAAAACTGCCTTTCACGGCCTTTAAGTATGCCAGTGGAGTATTGGTGTTCTATGTTCATGGCCACATGTTTTCCTTCTTCGATTGTGACAACTTTAGTGTTATCACCCTCAAATGCCAGCCTGACCATATTGAAGAATTGAAAGAACAACATAATTGTATTGTAAAACCATTTAATATGTCTCCCAAGTATTGGATAGGCATTGATGTAAATACTGCACCAGACATTCTCCTTCAGGAACTCACAAGAAACTCTTACGAGATAGTAAAAGCTAAATACAGGAGGAAGTAATGAAAACCATCCGGATAACAGCAGCTAATGCAGACGAAAAGATAAAGCAGCTCTATGAAACGGCATTCCCTGAAGACGAACAAATTCCTTGGGATGACTTGATGCGTCTGGTTGGGGAAATGCCGTTGGATTTCACAGCTTACTACGATGGAGAAGTGATGGAGCAGCGAGAACATAATCAATCTTGTTTGAACTTTGTCGAGTCGCGACAGAACTCGACCGAAAGTCAAGACTTCATCGGATTCACCATCGTATATCCACGTAAGTCATTTAACTGGCTCTGGTACTTTGCCGTTAGTAAGGAGCTGCGAGGTAAAGGCTATGGCCAGCAGATTCTCACTAAGCTGATCGAACGATATGAAGATCAACCTTTCGTTTTGGACATGGAGAGTACTACCCAAGTCTGTGATAACCTGGAGCGACGAAAACAACGCCGTACGTTCTACTTGCGTAATGGCTTTAGGGACACAAATGTCTATCGCACCTACAACGACATCACCATGACCATCATGATGAGAGGCGAAGGTACGTTCACCATGCAGGATTGGGATGACATCATCCATGAACTGCAACAGTTCTGGTGGCCTGACGATGTCAAGGAGAAATAACATGATCGAATAAAAGAATTCGTTTAATTTGTCCATAGAATATGCTTTCCCCTTATACGGCAAATCCAATCCGTTTTATAGGTTTGGGAACATCAATGGCCTGAATGTCTGCATGGGTTAACATCTGTATTTGTTTGCTGTTTATCGACTGCTGATGTACGCAACGTTGGGCATGGGTAAGGTAAATACGATCGAGTTGGTTGGCGATGAATCGTGCATTGCCCCATGTGTCCGCATCTCGTGAGGCATAGGCATTCTCTATCATCTGTTTGTATTTCGCCCAGGCAGTACGAGTGAAATGATAGTTGTATTCTGCTACTCTGAGACGAGTGATTCTCAGCAATTCGTCGATGGTGAAATCCTGGAACTCAAAGATGTTGGGAAACCTTGACTGAAGACCTTCGTTGATGCGCAACATCTCTATCATCGGCTCTTTGTAGCCGCATAGTATGATGGCGATGTCGCGTTGGCTTTCATCCGCCAGTATTTCCATCAGCAATGGCAAGATCATTTTGCCTGGGTCGTTAGGGTTTTTTGTGTTGAGCAGGTAGGCCTCGTCAATCATCAGCACTCCTCCTCGTGCTTTGTCGATGACTTGGCGTACAGCTCGTTCTTCATCACCCCAAAGGGTTCCGATGAAGGTTCCTCGATTGCAGATGACTACATGTCCTTTGCTTAGAACGCCTGCTTCCTTCATCAGCGAACCGTAAATCTTGCAGACCGTAGTCTTTCCTGTTCCAGGACGACCATAGAAGATGCTGTGGAGGGAAATGTTATGAAGCTTGCTGTTGGGATCAAGTGTACTCTTCATCCGATTGTAGTTGGTAAGCGCCACCAGCTCTTCAATCCTCCTTTTGATGTTCTGACATCCAATCAGATTGTTGAGTGCCTGACGTGGCTTCTTCATGGGAGGAATGATATCTACTCTGACAGTAATATTGTTGTTCTGCTCAATAATGTTATCGGGTAGTACTACATCATCGACATCAGCGTCTTCTTCATAGATTTCGTCTTCCTCATCTTCCTCTTCATTCTCCTGATCATTTTCAACTTCTGTGTTCTCTTCATCTTCTTTAGGATCTTCAGGGTGTTCTTCGCCATAGGGCTCTTGGATGAAATTGGCTAGCATTCGTTCGAACTCATTTTGGGCTTCTGAAAATAGAGGGTCTTTCTGCTTGCAGCATTTAGCATGTTCATTAAAATGATGTATCATAGAATTCTTCATAATAAAATGGTGATTAAAAGTACTCTACACTCTACACCAAGGGAACTTTATGTACTCTGAGTCAGCGAGATATGTAGGTGTAGAGTTATCAGACACTCTACACCCATGTTTCTTGGTGTGGAGTGTAGAGTAAAACCAGGAGAAACACAACACGTTACATCGGGCGACACGACGTGTCGTGTGAGTCATAACGACGTGTCGTATAGAATGGCACAACTTTTACCGTCTCTACGGAAAGTTTTTTGGGACTTTATTCGCGAAATATTCATTGACTTCTTGGACTCTTCAAATAAGAGCGCAAGAGAATAGAGGCAATGCCAATGGCAATTGCCCACGTAACATTATAGAGGGTCATTAAAGGAATCTCTATCACAAATATGAAAAAGGTATCAATATGTCAAAGAGCGCACATTATGACACAGTCATGCAATCATCCATCAATTACATCGTGTTAACTCTGTATTGGGACTAATGCTCGAATTGTTCGTTTGCTGACCTGATGCTTAATGTGTTCGTTCATTTATTACCTTTAATAAGACTTTGTGATAGTTTTCGAATTGCGTGTGCAAAATTAGTGAAAAAGCCAGTAACCACCAAATGTTTTCTCTTTTTTCTTTTGGGGGGCGATTATATTTCAGATTCCCTCATGGCAGAGATGGCCATCAGCATTACGAGGAATATATGTCCATCATGATAGGATTATGGACCGTCTGCTCATTTCATTGTCGCCCTGCGGTGCAAGGCCTCCAGATAGTAATAGTCGGCATAGTTGATGGGAACGTCGATTTCATCGTGGGAAGGATAGTTGCCTGTGGAGTGGAGCAGGAGGAATCCTTGATTCTGCATGGGTTCGGACTGATAACTAGTCTCGAGTGCCTGCATGATCTGATCGGCAATGCGTTCTGCCTGACACTTCTGGTTGTGGCACTGAAGTGTCGAAATCGTAGAACGAAAACATGGGGCTATGAACGTGGAACACTAACACACCACGGGAAATACTCCCGATGGTCTTTATTAGATTATTCCAGATTCTTTACTGGCCAACCATAATCTTGATACATTGTTGCAGAGAGTCCTTGCTCTTTGACATACCTTGCCAATCCTTCGGCCCTCAACTTCTCACGTTTCTTCTCGTCGCTGTTGATGGATTGGAAGGCATCATACTTGTCTCCGAATATTTCTTTGGCTGTCAGCATGTACCTGGAGCCGTCCTCTACTTGGTCGAAACTGGTCACTTCCATGCCGTTCACAGTCTGAGTTACATGCATCAGTCCAGGATGGCTGCCGCCAGAAACGCATTTCAGCGTGTCGCCAACCAGGTTGTAGTTGAACACCCAGAAATCGCCCCATATAAGGATGTCCTCTGCATTACGCTCGTCAACAGCCACGATGCTGTGAATGGGTACGCAGTGTTCGCCTTCGGCATAATGTTTTCCGAACTCTTCCACCAGATATTGGTTGATGGTTGTGGAATAAGTGATTTCCTGCTCATTGATGAGCACAACTTCCCTGTTTTCGTATCTCTTGTCAAGGAGGACGATGGAAATGGGCCGGACACTGTATGCCAGCTTCTCGCCAGTAGTCACCTTGTAGGTATATAGCAGCGAATCGCCATTTTCCTCTACCTTCACGGGCTTGATTTCCGTAGCCAAGTCTGTCACAGGAAGGACGATTGCCAACACGAGTTGCTTAGTGAAGTCAATTTCTGTCGCCTTCCCATTTTCACCCATTGTTGTTGCCATACCGAAGAATTTGCTGAACGCTTCTTCTGACGTAATCTTCGGACTTGCTGGCAATATGTCCGAATCGTTCTTGAAGAAGTAATTTTTTGCCTCAGTAAAATGCACCTCTTTACTTTTGTCGCCCTCAGATGCGGGAGCGGCTGCTTGCTTGTTTCCGCACGCTGCCAGTGCTGTCAGTACAGCGAAAGCGAATAATACTTTTTTCATTGTTTCTTATCTGTTTAATTTATTGAGTCAGAATAAAACTCTCATTCCACACCGTCCGCTTGGCTTTGGAAACCAATGATAGGACATCTTTGTAATGTCCCTCGTCTGCTATGTACCTAATGAAACTCATTTAGTCCATCGCTCTTTTGACTGATACCTCAACAAAGGGCTTCCATCTCACTTGCCACACGGGCCTCACAGTCCCTCATGGCATCGAGTGTCTTTTGCAGCACCTCGTCCAACGGCCATCCCAGCATTTCTGCTCCCTGTTCAATGACCTCACGAGAGCAGCCTGCGGCAAAGCCTTTTGACTTGTACTTCTTCTTGAGCGACTTCAGTTCCATGTCCTGAACGCTCTTCGAAGGGCGCATCAGGGCGGTAGCCCATATCAGCCCGGTAAGTTCATCGGTAGCGAAGAGTACCTTTTCCATCAGGTGCTCTGGCTTCACATCTACGGTTATGCCATAGCCGTGGCTACAGATGGCATGGATCATTTTTTCGCCAACGCCACCTTCACGCAACAGTTCTGGGGCTTTGATGCAATGCTCCTTGGGATATAGTTCAAAGTCGATGTCGTGCAATAGTCCGACCATTCCCCAGAAGTCCACTTCGTCTGCAAAGCCCAGCTGCTCGGCAAACCAGCGCATGACACCTTCTACCGTCAGTGCATGCTGCAAGTGAAACGGGTCTTTGTTATATTTTCTCAGCAGCTCCCAGGCTGCCTCCCTTGTTATTTTACTTTCCATTTTTTCTTTTTCAGTTTTTTGTTATCTTATCACTACTGAATCATCACTTAACCCCGTGTACCAGCATCTTCAAGGTATAAACGGATTTTGATGCGGTGATAAACAGGATGTCACGATCTTTTCCGCCAAAACATACGTTGGCTGTCCAGTCCTCTGGAACTGGGAAATGGGCTATCTTCCGGCCATTCTTGTCAAATACAGTCACGCCGTCACCGGTCAGATAGATATCTCCCTGATCGTCGATCGTCATCCCGTCCGACCCCATGTCAGCAAACACCTGCCGATTCGAGAGCGAGCCGTCGGGCTGGATATCGTATCTCAGGATTCTTTTTTCCTTTGCCTCTGCGACATACAGATGTTTTCCGTCGCGCGTTCCTATAAGACCATTGGGCTGGTTAAGCGTCGAGTCAAGCATGACGAGTTGCTTGCCTCCCGGAGCCAGATAATACAAGCCTTCAACAGGCTGTTGGCGCTCTGGGTTGCGTGTCCAGTAGTCTCTTTTAAAATAGGGGTCAGTCAGATAATAACCGCCATCCTTCGAGATCCATACATCGTTGGGACCGTTCAGCAACTTACCGCCGAAGTCGGTTACCAGTATCTTGGAATGACCTTCCATATCGAAAGACCAGAGTTGATTGTCCATATCTGCGCAGGCTATCAGATTGCCTTGTGCATCGAAGTACATCCCGTTAGAGCGACCGCTCTGATCCGTGAACAGCGTTATCTTGCCCGATTCGCAGTCCCAACGGTAAATCCTGTTGTTGGGCTGGTCAGTAAAGAACACATCTCCCCTGGCATCTGCCGCGGGCCCTTCTGTAAAACTATACGAATTAGAGATTCTTACAGGGGTTTCCCCTTCTGCAACGATATCGTTCGACTGAGCCTGCGAACATGCACTCATCACACAAAGAAAAGTGCATGCCAGCATCAATAGTGAGTTTAGCAACTTTTGTTTCATCATTGGCACATTCTTTATAAGTATGTTACGGTTTCCTCAATCGGTTTGCGGCTGTTGTGATTGGCCAGTGGCCCTGCGCCTTCTGCCGGATAGCCGAGGGCAAGACAGGTCAGAATCTCTTCGTTATCTGGCAGCTGGAATGCTTCGGCCATCTTGTCGGGATCGAAGAAGTTCACCCAACAGCTGTCCACACCCACACTCTTCGCACAGAGCATCATGTGGGTGGTAACGATGGTGGCATCCTCAATGCCAGAGTCGTACTTCTGGCCAGGATAAGTAAACACGTTGTTCCTATCGAAGGCCACGATGAGCATGGTCGGCGCACCATATCGGCATGGTGTGAGTGCATCGACTTTGGACAGTCCTTCTGCCGATTGCACCACGTAAACATGCTGTTCCTGAAGGTTCTTTGCCGTCGGAGCCAAGCGTCCTGCCTCCAGGATACTGTCTAGCTGTTCCTTACTGATCTGACGCGAGTCAAACTTCTTGCAGGAGTATCTGTTTTTTGCTAATTCCAAGAAATTCATAATTGTGTTGATTTGGAAATTTGTTTTGTGATATCATATAATTGTATAACCCGCCTGTTCCAGCACCTCAATAGCTTTGGTGAAATCACTCTCCTTGGTCAGTATGTAGTCGGTGTTGAACGTCGAGATGGCAAAGATGCCTATGGAATTATCTGCAAGACAAGTTGAGATTCTGGAGAGTATTCCGATAAGTGAGAAGTCAAGCACTCCATCGATTCGGAAAGCCTTCCACCCGTCGTTGTGCTCCGTCGTGTTGTCAGGTACGAGAGCCGTAGGACACACAAGAGACAGCTCTTCATCCGTATGTCCTGCAAACACGAACTCTTCATTGAGGTCAACCTGCGAATAGTCCTCAACCTTACAGACGGAAAACTCAATGTCAATAACCTTCAGGTTCATTGTACTATAATCTTATTGACATGTACTTGTCCTTTATTTGCCGACTCTCTCGCCGTGGGCATAGACCACGTTCATCCGTTCAATGGTGATCTTCTCCCATACATGTTCCGTCACGTATATCTCATTGGCGAGGTATTTGTCAAGCTCTTCGCGGTTCTGAAACTCCATAATAAGTACTGAACCTTTCAGATTACCGGCATCATCGAGCATACCTCCTGCTGCAATGAGATGCTTCTTCAGCCGTTCCATGCCTTCCATGTGGCGGGGGCGCACCTCCATCCGCTTATCGAGCATTCCACTTCCATCGTAAGCTGTTATTACAAATTGCATAATGGTTTATTTTTTATACTTATAAATTCTATATCATTCTATAACAGGTGAAAGTTTCGTCTTCAATCTTACAATCAAAACCTGCTTTCTTAAGTCTCTATTTCCAGGACGACCTGTATACCGATGCCTCGATGGCGGTATTCGGGCAATGCAACGATACATCCCAGCATCATGCCATCGCCACATCTTTCCTAAAGCCGACTGACGTTGCAAATGTACAAATAATATCTTATATCATACACATATTTTCTCAATTACTTAAGTTTCTGAAGTAGTTAAGTAGTTAAGCCGTTACCGTTTACCAGTTATCGTCATCGTCATCGTCATCGTCGTAAACTATTGGCTTAACTACTGTCCGCAGGACGAGCGAAGCGATAACTACTTAACTACTACTCCGCCTGCGCCTGAGCACCTACTGGAGCGCAAGAAATGAGTTTAGGGTTCCTCTGGTTCCTCAGGCTGCAGAGTCTCCTGGCGCTTGGCTTCAGCTACTGCATCCTCCTGTGCCTTGCGGCTGGGGACGAGATTGAAGACGGCGTCCTCGCGAAGGTTCTGGAACATCTTGCCGCGATCCCAGTTGACATTCACCTTCTTGATGTTCTCAGCGGTGAACAGGGCAGCGGTGTTGGCGCCCTTGGTGCTCAGCGACACTCCGAAGCTTCCCAGCTCGCCCAGCTGGATCTTCTTGCCCTCGAGCAGAAGCTCGCGCATGCAGTCCACCATCTTGATCAGCACCCCCTGAATCACGTC
>JAFRTJ010000018.1 GCA_017427185.1 Bacteroidaceae bacterium
ACAGCATGAGAAGAAAAAAGCAACAAAAGAGTGTCAATTCTGAGAAAAATGACTAAATTTGCAGCGCCATCAGGCAAGTGAGACAGAAAAAGTGAACGGATATCACCGATTTGGGTGGGTGGATATCATCCGTTTTCAGCAAGGAGTTATTGCTATTGCAAAATATGCGTTCAATTGGCATTGCTATCGGTCTGGTGGAATACTCTATATTAATAATCGGTATACCTACGAGAAGAACATTACTAAACTTTTAATTCCTGATTCAGTCATAGCCATTGGAAGTGAAGCATTCAGCGACAACACCGCAATCAAGAACATTATTGTTTCTCATAAACTGGAGTATATCGGGCAAAAAGCATTCAGCGGCTGCACGAAAATGATGGACTTCAATATTCCTTCTACAGTTAAGTATATTGAAACAGAAGCTTTCGATGGATGCTGGAATGCATTTAAAGAGCTAACCATACCTGCTTCGGTTAGACATATCGGAAGCCATGCCTTTAAAGGGTGTATTACACTGGAAAAAGTAATCTTTTCTGGTCCTGTTGACAAAATAGGTTCTGGTATATTCGAGTCCTGCGACAAACTTTCCGAAATTGTTGTTCCCAAGAACTGTATAGAGCAATTCCGTGAACAATTACCTTTCTGTTCTGGAATAATAACTGAAGCATCTGTAGAGGAATAGAGAGTAAACAAATACCGAGATAGTATTAAACAAAACATAATTAGCATATGGCAAGAAACTATGATGACTCTTACGAAGAGTATGATGAGTACGAGGACGACTCTTGTGATTGTGATGGTTGTGAATGGACAGAAGAAGATTCCTGGGACGCTCTGACTGATGGAATGTATGGCGAAATGCCAAAGACTCCATGGGAGTATGATGCGATGATGGATGCTATGGGATTTTAACTTATAATTCCGTTGTATATGAATAGGGGGAATATCGACATGACTCAAAAAGAACGGGAGCATCAAAATGACTCCGTTCTTTTTGAGGAAATCAAAGAAAGGTTATTACAACTTCGGAATAGCGGAATTAGCGAGTCGGAGATTGCCTCTTTGTTTATTGTCGAAGTGCCTCTGAAGAAACTGATTGTCTCTAGGAACTACGGGCTGTTCCTTGGTGATGAGAGGGTGGAGGTACACATGGAACCTTTGGTGAAGTCTTTGTATTTACTTTTTTTGAAGCATCCTGAAGGTATCAACTTCAAGGACTTACCAGACTATCGTGAAGAGTTGACAAAGATTTATGATAAGGTAAGGCCATGGGGATTGACGGATAGAGCCATGCAGAGTATTGAGGATGTTACTAATCCGCTGCTTAACTCTATCAATGAGAAGTGTGCCAGAATCAGGAAGGTGTTTGCTTCAATGCTCGATAGAAGTATCGCTGAGCAATATTATATAAAAGGTGAGCGAGGGCGTGTTAAGAAGATCTCTCTACCTCGTGAACTGGTGATTTGGGAATGAAATGCCATTTCCACAAGCCTTGTGGAGTAGAATTGCTTGGTTGCAGAGAGGAAAATCCCTAACTTTGCAACCAAGTTAAATTTTAGGATTATGACAGATTACGAGTACATTATGGCGCAATGCCGAAAGTATCATTTCCAGGATTGGGATGATCAGGAGTTAAGGAGGTGTTTGGATATGTTACCAAGTATTCCGAGGGAGCAATTAATATCGCTATATCGGAGTAAATGGGTTACAAGTGAAGTGGTGAAAAATGGGAAGGTTCTGAAAGATGCGATCTTCCATCAACTATTCAAAGAAAGAATAGAGGAAAGGGATAGGAGAATAAAGACTATGAGCATTGATGAACTGATCGAGAACCTTCAAGACGAAAATGGCTACGGGAAATTCATAGTCCTTGAAATGAAAGAACGCTATGATTCTCTTGAAGATGAAGAAAAGATAAAGCTCCTTGATACGCTGTCTGCAACCACGAAGGCAAACCAGAAGTGGGCAGAGGGAAAGAGAAAGCAAATGAAGGATGACAAGTAGGTGATATGCCAGGACAAAGGAGAAATAGTAAACAAGAACAACACCCATTGGAACTGGGTTACGGACACATGATGCCGCAGGCTCCGGAGGTGGAGAAGGCAGTGCTGGGCGCATTGATGATCGACAGCAATGCCTATATGGAGGTGTGCGACAGGTTGCGGACTGAGAGTTTCTATGAACCTCGGAATCAGTTGGTGTATGAAGCTATCGTCAAACTGAGTGTGGACGAGAGTCCTGTAGATGTGCTGAGTGTGGCAGATAAGCTGGGAAAGATGGGGAAACTCGATGAGGTGGGTGGCCCTGGATACATTGCTGAACTCAGTTCGAGAGTGGCTACATCTGCCAATATCGAGTATCATGCCAATATCGTGGCGGAGAAATATCTGGCGCGACAGATGGTTGAATATGTGAGCGTGATAGGGAAGAAAACCTTCGATGAGACATACGACATGAAAGACGTGATGGACGAGGCTGAGGCTACGCTCTTGGATTTGTCGCAGAAGAACATGAAGAAGGATTATTCGGTTTTGGCACCAGTCATCGGTAAGGCAGTGAAATTGGTAGAAGAGGCCTATGCCCAGAAGGGCGGCATGACGGGAATTCCTTCGGGTTTGCATAAATTGGATGAGGTGACATGTGGCTGGCAGAAGTCAGATCTTGTCATTATTGCTGGACGCCCTGCGATGGGAAAGACGGCCTTTGCGCTCTCTGTGGCCAAGAACATTGCGGCAGACCAGCAAAAGCCAATGGCCTTCTTCTCACTGGAGATGACTGATGTGCAACTGGCAAACCGTCTGATGTCGAATGCATGCCAGATTGAAGGCAAGAAACTGTTGAGCGGACAACTGGATAGGGAAGACTGGAAAAGGCTGGACAAATATCTGCCAGCATTGACAGATGCTCCTTTGTATATAGATGATACGGAGGGGCTGTCTGTCATGGAACTGAGGTCAAAGGCAAGGAGACTGAAAAAGGAGCACGACATACAACTGATTATGGTTGACTATCTACAGTTAATGACAGCCAGTGGCATGAGGTATAACAGCCGTCAGGAGGAGGTTTCACTGATATCACGCTCCCTGAAGGGCTTGGCTAAGGAACTGAATGTTCCTGTGTTGGCGCTAAGCCAGCTGAACCGTGGTGTGGAATCGCGCGAAGGGGTAGAGGGCAAGCGCCCTCAGTTGTCGGATCTGCGTGAGTCGGGTGCCATCGAACAGGATGCTGATATGGTGATATTCCTGCATCGTCCGGAATATTATGGTATTCTTCAGAGTGAAGATGGCTTCACTGATTATCGTGGCAAGGCAGAGGTCATTATCGCCAAGCATCGTAAGGGGGCAACTGGTATTGTAAGAATGGATTTCAGGGGTGAATTCACGCGTTTTGAAAATCCAGAAGATAATGCTTTGACTCCTGATGCGGGCGGGGAGATTAGGGGTTCGGCTATCAATGGCGATAATAGCATGCCATTCCCACCGCCATCTGATTATAATCCTTTTGATGTTCCTGTGAAGAATGACCATTGAGGAAGTGATAGAAAGGGCAGTACTTCTGAACAAGGAAATAGAGATAGAGTACTGCACTTGGAGTGGGAGTCTATTCCGTTGCCGAATTACGGATATCCAGTATTCTGGTTGCTATGGTGGGGGATATATCAACGCCTTGCGAATGGATATGGATGAGTATCGTACTTTTAAGATTAGCAGAATCCTGAAGGTCAACGGGCACTCCTTCTCGCGCATATTCTGGGATCAAATAGGTGATAATTTTAATGTGATATGACAGTAAATTGTTATAATGAAGAAGTTTATATTGGTTATCGCGTCATTCGTGATTGCACTGATAGTAGTTGGGGTGTTTTGGCATCTGAATGTCCAAAAAGAGCATGCTTTCGACTATTACCAGAAGGAGCTGGCTAAGCGCGATAAGAAGATGAGGCAGATGGAGGACTCCATACATCATCTGGGTGCTAGAGTGGAGATATACGAAATAACTTTTGATGCACTACGTGAGGTGGATTCTGCAACAGTGGATAGAGTTCTTCATACGATATGGAATGTTCGTGAAGAATAAATATCCCTCGCAAGCCTTGCGGAGATTTGGAAGTATGAGGGATGTTTCGTAACTTTGTACCCGAAATTAATGGAGCATATATATGGGTGAAGATATTATTCCTTTTTTTAATGAGGTAACTGACAAGATGCAGGGCATCATCAAGGTCGTGGGCGTTGGTGGTGGCGGCTGCAACGCTGTTAATAATATGTATAAGGAGGGCGTAGAGGGGGTGACCTATGCTGTCTGCAATACGGATAGTCAGTCGTTGTCACGCTCGGAAGTGCCAGTGAAGATACAATTAGGCGAAGGTCTAGGCGCAGGGGGCGATCCAGAGAAGGGACGGAATGAGGCTGTGAGTACTATCGACAGTATTCAGAATCTGCTAAACGATGGCACCAAGATGGTCTTTGTGACTGCTGGTATGGGTGGCGGCACTGGTACTGGTGCTGCTCCTGTGGTGGCTGGAGTGGCAAAGAATATGGGATTGCTGACAATAGGTGTGGTGACGATTCCATTCTACTTTGAGAAGAAGCGTAAGATCATAAAGGCTTTGAAGGGGGTGGAGGAGATGCGTAAGAATGTGGATGCCCTTCTGATTGTGAACAATGAACGTCTCTGTGATGTCTATTCTGATGCTGAGATTCCCTTGAAGGAGGCATTCTTTAGGGCTGATAATATCCTGATGGACGCCGTGAAGGGTATCTCGGAACTCATCACATTGCCCAGTGACGGTGGTATCAAGAGTGACTTCCGAGATGTGGAGACTACGATGAAGAATGGCGGTGGTGCTATTATGGCTATGGGACGCGCCAGTGGTGAACATCGTGTAGAGAGAGCCATTCTCAATGCTTTGGACTCTCCTCTGCTTTATGGTAATGACATTGGTAAGGCCAAACGCATCCTCTTTAACATCTATGCGAGCGATGAATATCCTATCTTTGTACGCGAGTTGCAAGAGATAGATGATTTCTTTGATCAGCTGGATCCCAATATCGAGGTAATATGGGGTACGGCTACGGATGATTCTCTGGGGGAGGATGCCAAGGTGACTATTCTCGCTACAGGTATGGAAGATAGTCTGAAGGAGGAAGTGAAAACAGATGTGTATCGTAACGAGGATGAATATTTCGAGAATCTGATACCACTGCTCTATAAGCCTGCCAAGAAGACGCCGCCTACGATGGCACAGGTCATAGCAAAGCAGCAAGAGATTGCCTTCGATGTGGAGCCTGCTCCTGAGCCCGAACCAGCAGTGGTTCCTGAGCCTGAACCTGAACCAGAACCTGAAAAGGAAAAGACTCCCTCAGCAATTGATAAATTGAAGAACTGGCTCAATAGTTTTATGAAAGAAGATCCGAATGAATGAACAGCTGACACCTGAGGAGAAGGCCTTGGAGGTAAAGCGTCTCGCAGGGCAGCTACAGGCAGAGGGTAGGAGTGACCTTTTGCTGAAAGCCCTTGGTGTGCCTTTGCTCGAAGAATTGCGCATCGAGGCTGCCAAGGGGAAGCTGAGTCGTCTTGTTATCACCAAGGACTATCGATTCATCCTTGAAGATTATAATCGTCAGGAGGTGGAGCTTCAGCCTGTGCATAAGGCCGTCTATCTGCTCTTCCTGGCACATCCTGAGGGGATAGAGTTCAAACGACTCTCAGATTATCGTGAGGAAATTACACGTTATTATATGGCTACGGCAAAGCTGATGGATAAGGAGAAAATCATCGAAGGCGTGGATCATCTGGTTAACCCTCTCGATAATGCCATCAATGAGAAATGTTCCCGTATCAAGAAGGTGTTTCTCGACATGATGGACGAATATACTGCGAGCTACTACATTATCAGCAGCCATACCCAGAAACACATCGCAGGCTCCAGTCGTATCTGGTATCAACGTCTGAAGGTCATCACCCTACCAAGAGAATTAGTCATTTATTCCAAGCATGATTAAGGAAGACAAAAAAAGAAAGCAAGAGTGTCATCGCGACAGTCTTGCTTTCAAATTTCTAACTAACTTATTATCAACTATTCATTACTCATTCTTACTTAGCTGGTGCAAAGGTACGACGAAAAATGCAAATAATCAATAGTTTATAGTAAAAA
>JAFRTJ010000019.1 GCA_017427185.1 Bacteroidaceae bacterium
CATATTATATATATTTAGATATATATAATATGAATTTCTTTTTCAACTTTGCGTTGCTTGTTTTAGAACTGTAGCACTGTAGCACTGCAACGCTGCAACGCTTGGGTGTCTTTCCTGATGTGGTTTGGATGAAGGTGCTGAGGGAATTTTTTCCCTCAGTAATTTTGCATTTGTTGGACTGGAAGGACCGCAAAGTGATGTGGATGCAAATTTGCATTGACATATGCCTGTCTGTATGGGTTGAATTCAACGGGTCCAAATTTGGACTGGTTGGATAGAAGAGCCGCAAAGGTGGATGTTGAAGGAGCTGATCCATATGTTTTTGGTTGGGCGGTTACAAATCGAAAGTGTCCCTTCGCCCGCGCCTGTGTACCCATTTAACAGTTATCGTCTTCGTCATCGTTATCGTTATTTTTTCTTTGAAAAAAAACATGTAATGTTTTGTGGTTCCAAAAAAAAGCTGTATATTTGTACTCAGAAAAACGCTAAGACATAATAATGACAGAACATCAATTTCCAACCATCGAGGAAGTCTTTTCATGGATGCGCAAGCTTTACGACGAGAGCTACTCCGGACTGACCAAGCTGGAGAAGAGCGAGCAACATATGTATGGCACAATGGTCACCACCCCCAGTGACAAGAAGTTCATCGTGCGCATGCTTGACGAGACCAGTCAGATCCGTGACCGCCAGAAGTTGGCAATCCGTGTGAAGGAACTCATCGACCAATACGGCATCCCTAAGTTCCTCGACTGCTTCGATCACGCTCTTTTCTGGATGTACCAGAAGTTTGCCTACCTTCCTGTCTTCAATTGGGTGGCTGTGCCCATCATCAAGTGGCGTCTTCGCCGCGATACCAGCCGTGTCATCATCGATGCTGCCCGTCCCAGCCTGACGGAGCATCTTGCCACCCGTTTCCATCAGGACATCGGGCAGAACGTCAACCTGCTGGGTGAAGTGGTTCTGGGCAACGGGGAGGCCGACAAGCGCTACCAGTCTTACCTGGAGGCCCTGAAGGAGCCAGACATCAACTACATCTCCGTCAAGATCTCCGGCATCTATGCGCAGACGCATGCCCTGAACTATCAGGAGTGCTTCCCTGAGCTTGTCCGCCGCATGTCGGAGCTCTACCAGACGGCCATCGATTATCCCTATACCGATGTGAACGGTGTGACCAAACCCAAGTTCATCAACCTCGATATGGAGGAGTACAAGGATGCCCATCTGACCATGAAACTCTTCAAGGATGTCCTTTCCCTTCCGCAGTTCAAGAACTACGAGGCAGGTATCGTCGTGCAGGCCTATCTGCCCGATGCCGAAGGGTTCCAAAGCGAGCTCCTCGAGTTTGCCCGCAAGCGTGTGGAAGAAGGCGGTTCCCCCATCAAGATGCGCATCGTGAAGGGTTGCAACCTGGATATGGAGAACATTGTGAGCGACCTGCGCGGATGGCCCAATCCCGTGCGCCCCAACAAGACGGAGGTGGATGCCAACTACCTGCACATCATCGAGCGTGGCCTGAAGCCTGAGAATGCCCGCGTGCTGCACATCGGTATGGCTTCCCACAACCTCTTCACCATCTCTTACGCCTACCTGCTGAGCCAGATGTACCAGACGCCCAAGGACTGCTTCTGCTTCGAGATGCTCGAAGGTATGGCCAACCACGTGTGGAGGGCTCAGAAGAAACTGGGCAACCACGTCATTCTCTACACGCCCGTCGTGAAGAAGGAGCATTTCCTCAATGCCATCTCCTACCTCGTGCGCCGCATGGACGAGAATACCGCTCCCGACAACTTCCTCACCCACAGCTTCTCGCTGAAGCCTGACACGAAGGAATGGAAAGAGCTGCAGCGCCAGTTCATCGAGGCCTACAACATGAAGGACCACCTTAACCATACTCCCACACGCACGCAAGATCGCAACCAGCCCTATGTGGGACAGGAACCGAAGGACGAGATGGAGAACGAGCCGGACACCGATTTCGACCGTTTCTGCAACCAGCAATGGGTGGAGAAGATATTTGCCAAGTGGAAGTCCGAGGGCAAGCCAGCGGAGAACAAAGCCGCATGGGGCGACTGGAAGCCTGGCGACCTGCTGCCTACCCAGTTGGGCGACGAGCTGGTCTACAACGACGATCGTGTCAGCTATTTCGACCGCTCCCAATCGGGCGATGTCCTCGTCTGCGAGATGTCTCGTGCCGGCGAAGAGCAGGTGCAGAAGATTCTCGACATCGCGGATGCCGATGCAGGACGTTGGCGCGAAACAACGGTGGAAGAGCGTCATCAAATCATGTATCGGGCAGCCAACATTCTGGGCCAGATGCGTGGCGACCTCAACGGCTCCATGTGTGCCATCACGGGCAAGACCATCGAGGAAGCTGACGTGGAGGTTTCCGAGGCCATCGACTACTGCCGTTTCTACACCACGACGATGAAGAAGTTCGATGCCCTTCCTGACATCGAGATGCGTGCCAAAGGTGCGGTGCTTGTCCTCTCGCCCTGGAACTTCCCCTGTGCCATCCCCTGTGGCGGCGTCGTGGCAGCTCTTGCCTCAGGCAACACCTGTATCCTCAAGCCAGCTACTGTGGCAGCACCCATCGCCTGGCTTTTCGCCAAAGCATTCTGGGAAGCAGGTGTCCCCAAGCAAGCCCTTCAGGTCATCATCGCCAACCGCGAGGCAACTCCCTTGCTCACTTCCTCGCCTGTCGTCAAACACATCATTCTCACGGGTGGAACGGAGACAGCGCAAGCGCTGGCCCATGCCAATCCGCGCAAGCCGTTGTCGGCTGAGACAGGTGGCAAGAACGTCATGATTATCTCTGCCAAGTGCGACCGCGACCACGCTATCATGAACGCTTGCCGTTCTGCCTTCGGCAATGCTGGGCAGAAATGCTCCGCCTGCTCTCTGCTGCTCGTGGAGCGTTCCGTTTACAACCATCCGGAATTCTTCGAGAAACTCAAGGATTGTGCCTCCTCGCTCAAGGTGGGAGGAGTTTGGAATGCCGGCAACATCGTTGGTCCCATGATCACCAACCACAACGAGAAGCTCGAGAAGGCTTTCCGTCTCGAACCTGGCGAGAAATGGCTTATCGCTCCTGAGTTCGTCGACGAGAAGCGCTACATCCTGCGTCCCACCATCAAGATAGGCGTGAAACCCGAATCCTTCACTTTCCGCACAGAGCTCTTCGCACCCCTTCTTGCCGTTGCTCCCTACGACACGTTGGAGGAAGCCGTCGATCTCGTCAATGGGCTTGATTATGGCCTGACTTCAGGTCTGCAGTCACTCGACGAACAAGAGCAGCGTTACTGGAAGAACCACATTCAGGCAGGCAATCTCTACATCAATCGAGGCATCACGGGTGCTGTCGTCAACCGTCAGCCTTTCGGCGGCATGAAACTCTCTGCTTTCGGCCCAGGATTGAAGGCAGGAGGCCCCAACTACGTGGCTCAGTTTATGACGATTACCGACAAGGCAGGCACCCAGACCGATTACCGCACTTCCTATGCTGACTGGTATGAACGGGAGTTCCGTCACGCGCGCAACATCCAGCCTAAGATACGAGGCGAACAGAATGTCTTCCGTTATCTGCCTCTTGCTGGAGGAATGGCTATGCGCCTCTTCGGAGACGAGACAAAGGAACAGGTGGAGATGGTATGTCTTGCAGCCAAGACTGTCGGCACGCCCCTCACCGTTTCTGCCGACGATGGCAATGCCCTGCTCGCTACGGTACGCGAATTTGGTGCGATGACCGTCAATGAGAACCTTGCCGCTTTCTGTGAGCGCATCAAGCATTACGAACGTATCCGCACCATCTCACGCGAAGTGCCCGATATCGTCTTCCAGGCTGCAGTCAACTGCGACAAGTATATCGCACAAGCGCTCCCTGTTCGCGACGGACGTGTCGAGCTTACCCACTACATCAAGGAACAGTCCATCTCGAACGAGTATCACCGCTACGGTTCACAGATCGAGGTGCCTGTCATCGAGTAAGCTTCTTGCGATAGGCAATCAGGGAATCAAGTCTCTTCCGCAGAGGATCAATCCAAGCGGAAGAGACCTTCCACGCATGAGACGTGGTGCTCCTTTATCTGGAGACGGTCCATCCAGTCGCGCGTCTTGATGGTGTTGAGTATTCCTGTGTTGAACCCTTTTCCCTGATCATTGTTCCATACCCAAAGAGGGGTGGGCCAAAGGCATGCACGGAACTTGATGGAGCGATAGAAGTCCTCGTCGCATCCGTTCTGTCCGTGATGTGCCATCTGGAGATAGTCGCAGTCGAGATCTGCCTTGTAAGGCGAGGCGAGAACCTTTTTCCCACATTCCACACCAGCATCTCCCAGGAAAACTGCCGATTTGCGTTTGTCCCACACACGCATAATCATAGAGGAATTGTTGTAAGGGTTGACGGTGAAATCATTGGACACGCTGAGAATCTTGAGTTGCATCCCGTCAAAGTCGAAGATGTCGCCAGGCTGCTGGATGTCAGTCACTTTGGCATCACACTTGCTGAGCCTCTCGTAGAAATCCCGTGTTTTCTCAGCCTCTGTAGATTCTGCATCGATAACCTTGTCGATGAGGCTCGAGTGATAGATAGCCTTGATACGCAGGTCTTGAGTGCCCTGTTTCAGTATCTCCCACAAGGCCCCCATGTGGTCGTCGTGAGGATGGGAGATGAACCAGGCCTCCACTTCGTTACCCAAAGCTCCGAGGAAACCACGCAGGGTGAATTCTTCTTCAGGGAACCCACCATCCATTACGATTACCTTTCCCCCTTTGGTGCGGAAGACGTAGCTGTTGCCGATTGTGTTGCGGTGCGAGGGAATCTGCCACATGGTGAAACCTGATCCTCGAGTGCTTTTGGCACTAACAGGCATAGGAGCAGAGGCAGCCATTGCAAGGCCACTTGCCGCAAGGGCAGAATTGCGCAGAAATTCTCTTCTATTCAGACTCATATCATTTTCATTTTATAATTTTTACACCTTTGGGGGCTTTGACGGTTGTTTTGATTTTCCCATCAGGTTGCTTGACGTGCTTGATGCGGATCACTTCGCCGCTGGGAGTAGGATAGGTTCCCTCGACCCATTGCAAGTTGCCCAAATGGGGAGTGATACGGACCTTCTTGCAGCCAGGTTCCACTACTTCCACGCCCAGGATGTGGTGGCTCATCCAAGCTGTGGGGCCACTGGCCCATCCGTGACAAAGGCTATGGCGGAAGCCTACGTAGCAATAGCCTCCGAAGTCGCCGTGAATGTCATCCTTGCCTTTGGGCACAAATTCGTCGATGCGGCCAGCGTTCTTGGTCCATTCGAGGTCGAAGTCCTCCCAGAATGTGGTGGCGCCCATGTCGAGCATGCCTCCCCAGTACTTGCTGATGATGTCGAGAGCCTGGTCGTATCGTCCGGCCTTGGCCAATGCCTCCAGCATGTAGAAGCCGTAGAAGGTGGAGAATCCCTTGGGGCCGCCCACCGAGATGTACTTCTCGCAGGCTTCCTTGGCATCCATTAATCCGGCGATGGCCATGAGAGCTGCAGCCTGTTTCAGGTCGTTCGGAGGCAGCACTTTCTTCTTCAACCGGTTCTCAATCTCGATACATTTCTTAGCGTGTGCTTCGTCGCCCAGCAGTTTGCAGAGTTTCTCTGCGTCCTGCAGCGCCCAGCAGAGTAGGGCACGATAGCCGGCTTCGACGCCTGGACCGTTCGGACTCGAGGGCCAGTCGAGGAAGCGGCTTGCAGCCAGATGTTCGCTGCCGTCTTCATCCACCTTCGAGTCGAAGAGATCCACGAGTCCAGTAATGTAGTCGCGATGCTTCTCGATGAATGCTTTGTTTCCGTTCTGTACATACCAGTCGTACTGGATGATGAGGTACCACATCGAGTAGGCACTCATGCCGTTGAGCCATTGCGGGAGGGGATATTGCTGGACGGCCAGATCCAGGCTGCTATAGAAACTGTCATCGTTGCCGAAAACGGTGCTGATGGTGCTCGTTTCGGGATGCATGTCGCCCAGCCAGATGAGGCGGTCGCGCTTGATGCCGTCCCAGATGTTCTCTTGCATGTTGAGATGTACTGTGTAGGCTCCTGTCTGCCAAATCTGATTGAGACGGCTGTCGTTGCACGTAAAGGAACCCAGATAGGGGATGTTGCGATAGCGGAACACAGCGGTGGTTTCCTTCAGGTTCATGGTGGCTTTGCCCAGAAGGTCGATGCGCACAAAGCGGAAGCCCGAGTTGCCCACCTCTATTTGCCCATAGCGCGGCACGAGGACAATCATATCGCGTATCGCATGGTCATTGGTGGCTGAGTATTCTTTGCTCTGCCCGTATTGATTGCCTTTCTCGTTCGCAGGGCGACTGCTGACAAGCTCGCTGCATGTCTCGCTGAGCGATTCCCCTAGGCGGACTCTTACCGTAAAGTAAGCGTCAGAGCCAGAACTGGTCACCAGTTTCAGACCTCCGTGCAGTTCACGCCCAAAGTCCAGAATGACGGATGCGGTGTCCTTCTCCGTGCTGCTCATCAGGCAGGTGCTGAAGTTTACCAAATCGGCCTGTTCGGTCGAGGCGTCCAGCAGGTTCTCGGTGTGCTGCAGGTTGCCCTTTGTCCACACCACCTTTTGGGGACTGATGTAGGCACGTGTCATGATATCCTTGCGGAAATTGGCGCTGTCAGCCTTCAGGACAGGAGGAATGTACGTTTGAGCGATGACAGGTACGTAATTAAAGGCACAGAAAAGGGCCATCATAAGTTTCCTGGAGTCTAGGAAAGTGAAATAAGTTTTTAAGGACATTTTATATGTTTTTTTTTGTTGTTATTGGTCAAAATTGTTCCAAATATATACAAAAATGAGGGATGAACAAAATAATGGAAAAACAAAATTTGGTCATTCCCAATATTTGGCCTATTTTTGTGAAAAAATAGAAGAAAAGATAGAAAACTGATGGCTCAGAACAATATCCAGTCACAGATTGATTTGCTTCAGCAGACTCAAATTCAGTCTCTTTCACCCCAGCAGGTGTTGACTGCCCGATTGACGGAACTTTCGATAGAGGCACTTCGTCAGCGCGTGGACAACGAGTGTATGGAGAATCCCTGGCTTGAGAAGAAGGAAGAGACAGGCAACGGACCTGACGACTACGAAAACACAGCTTCTTCAGAGGAAGAAGAGGGAGAGGTTGTCTATGGAGAGCGTCCCTATGAGTCCACCGAGGATGACAATGCTAGTGTGTATGGTTCGAAGGATGACATTCCGGCCTATCAGCTTTACACTCAGAATGGTGACAATACTCCTGAGAACATCGAGTATGGCGACACACAATCTTTCTTCGACAAGCTGGAGAGCCAGATTTACGAGTATGACCTGACATCCGACCAGCGGGAGAAATTGAAGTACCTTATCGGGTCACTGGGTGATGATGGTCTGCTTCACAAACCTCTTTATCAGATAGCTGACGAAGTGGAGATTTATCAAGGACTGCAGACGACAGAAGAGGAAATGCAACAGCTATTGAAAGTGCTATGGCAGTTCGATCCTTTGGGAGTAGGAGCCCGATCGGTACAAGAATGCTTGCTCATCCAGATTCGTCACGACAAGGGAAATCCTCTTCAGCCGCTGATGGAGCGCGTGATACGCGATTACTACGATGACTTTATCCATAAGCGTTGGGATTTTATTGAGCAACGATTGCATTTGAGCCATATTGAGATGGAAGATCTTATCGCGAATCTGCTGAAATTGAATCCTCGGCCTGGGACATCGTTAGGGGAGAGTGTCAGTCAGGGCAGCCGCCAGATTACGCCAGACTTCTTTGCTAAGACTGAATTGGACGGTTCGGTCACTATGACTCTCAACGAAGACGGGGTGCCTGAGTTGAAGATCAGCGAGGATGCCTTGGATACCTTGAAATCTTTGGACACAAAGGATATGGCAAAATTGAGTCAGGCAGCCCAGGAGAACCTGCGTTTTACCCGCAGTTACGTGGACCGCGGTCAGATGTTCATCAATGCGATGGGTCAGCGCAAGCAGAACATGATGAGCACCATGCTTGCCATCATCAAACTGCAGAAGGCATATTTCCGTACAGGAGATGATACCAGTTTGCGTCCCATGAAATTGGAGGATATATCAGAAATCACAGGACTGGATATCAGTACCGTAAGCCGTGTCTGCAACAGCAAGTACGTGCAGACGAGTTATGGCATCGTGCCTCTGCGGTGGTTCTTCAGCAAGGCTACCAAACAAGGTGATGAAGAAGTCTCGATTCGCATGATTCGGGCTGCTCTGCAAGAAATTGTGGAGAACGAAGATAAAAACTTTCCTTTGAGTGATGACAAACTGACAGAATTGCTGCGTGAGCAAGGATTTAATGTCGCACGTCGAACCGTGTCAAAATATCGTGAGCAGATGGGAATTCCAGTAGCCCGCATGAGGAAATAGCGAGAGAAAACGAAAAGAAGAACAAGAGAGAGAGAGAAAGAGACAAAAGATGAAAGCGGCAATCGTCATAGCACGTATCTTGTCGACCCTGTTCAGGCCCACGTACTATCCCTTAATGAGTTTCGTGATTCTGTTCACGTTGACATACATGACTATGCTCCCCTGGGTATACAAATTATGGGTGTTGGGAATTGTCTACGTCTTTACCATCGCATTGCCATCGATTGGAATCTATTTCTATCGCACGATGAAAGGATGGAGTGCTTTGGAGTTGCGCCATCAGCACAAGCGTCTCGTACCCTATGCCATCAACATTTTATGCTATTTGTGCTGCCTTTACGTGATGGAAGCCCTCCATCTGCCTTCTTTCATGGGAGGAATCATTGTGGTGTCGCTGCTGATACAATGCATCTGTACCCTGATTACCATCTACTGGAAGATCAGCATGCATTCTGCTGGAGCAGGTGGCATCATCGGTGCTTTGGTTGCTTATGCCGCCATCTTTGGTTTCAACCCCGTCTGGTGGCTATGTGGTGCTATCCTGTTGGCAGGTTTGGTCATGACGAGCCGAATGCTGTTGCGCCAGCATACTTTATGGCAAGTGCTGGGTGGCGCCCTGATAGGTGTGATTTGTGGGTATGCAGGAATCATTTTGAAGTAATATCGAGTAGGAAAAAGAAAAATGAATAGTATCGTATCAATTATCATGGGCAGTACCAGTGATTTGCCTGTCATGGAGAAGGCTGCCAACTTTTTGGATGAAATGGAGATTCCGTTTGAGATGAATGCGTTAAGTGCTCATCGCACACCTGACGAAGTGGAGAAATTCGCCAAGGGAGCTGAGGAACGGGGCATTCGTGTCATTATCGCTGGAGCAGGTATGGCTGCCGCTTTGCCTGGAGTGATTGCTGCCAGCACAACACTTCCTGTGATAGGAGTGCCCATCAAAGGTATGCTGGACGGGCTTGACGCTATGCTCAGCATCATCCAGATGCCTCCAGGAATCCCTGTTGCAACAGTAGGAGTGAATGGGGCTCAGAATGCAGCTATCCTGGCCGCTGAGATCTTGGCTCTATCGAATCCTGAATTGGCTGAGAAGTTGAAGGCTTACAAGCTGGGATTGAAGCAGAAGATTGTGAAGGCGAACGCAGAACTTGCTGAGGTAAAGTATAAATTCAAGACCAACTGAGTGGCTACTTCCTCCAGAAGCAGAGAAATAGAAACATGGCATACATAAGAAGAAAATCCCACGAGGTAAACATCGGAAGGCTGAAACTGGGAGGAGACAATCCCATCCGTGTGCAGTCGATGAACAATACTTCTACGATGGACACTCAGGGCAGCGTGAATCAGGTACTTCGTATTGCAGAAGCAGGTGGAGAACTGGTACGGCTGACCACACAAGGTGTCCGCGAAGCCGAGAATATGCGGCTTATCAGAGAAGGTGTCAGAGCTGCAGGGTGCAACGTTCCTTTGGTGGCTGACGTACACTTCAATCCTCGCGTGGCCGATGTTGCGGCGCTCTATTGCGAGAAGGTGCGTATCAATCCAGGTAACTATGTGGATGCAGCACGTCAGTTCAAGCATCTGGAGTACACAGATGAGGAATATGCTCAGGAACTCGCGAAGATCGAGAAGCGGCTGATCCCTTTTCTTGACATTTGCAGACAGCACAATACGGCAATCCGCATCGGCGTGAATCATGGTTCGCTAAGCGACCGCATCATGAGCCGTTACGGAGATACGCCTGAAGGCATTGTGGAGAGTTGTATGGAATTCTTGCGGGTCTGCATGCGCGAGAATTTCCTCAATGTGGTCATCAGTGTGAAAGCCAGCAATACTGTTGTGATGGTGCAGAGCATGCGCTTGCTGGTCCAGGAGATGGAGAAGGAAGGCATGGATTTCCCTTTGCATCTGGGAGTGACGGAAGCAGGAGAAGGCGAGGATGGACGTATCAAGAGTGCGGTAGGCATCGGAGCCTTGCTGACGGAAGGTATTGGCGACACCATTCGTGTGAGTCTGTCAGAGGCTCCTGAAAAAGAGATTCCTGTGGCAAGGCGTCTGGTGGAACTGATTCCTGAGTGTTCTGCCCTGCGTGAGAAAGCTGAGGCGGAAATCCATGACGATGCTGTCACTTTGGATTTGGAGGCAAGCTCTTTGGGTGATCTTCAGTTGAAGGCAGCGATGGCGGTGGGAGCACTTTTTATCGACAAGAAAGCCCACAAGTTGACAATCCGTTGCAAAGGCTTCTCGAAGGAAGTGCTGACTGACTTGGCTGACAGCATTTTGCAGGCTGCCCGAATCAAGTTTGTCAAGACGGAATACATCAGTTGTCCTGGTTGTGGCCGTACCCTTTATGATCTCGAGGGGACGATTTCTCGCATCAAGGCTGCCACAGCCCACTTGAAAGGCCTGAAGATAGCCATTATGGGATGTATCGTGAATGGGCCAGGCGAGATGGCCGATGCAGATTATGGTTACGTAGGTGCGGCTCGCGGGAAGGTGAGTCTCTACAAGAACAAGGTCTGCGTAAAGAAGAATATCCCTGAAGAGGAAGCCGTCAATCAGTTGCTGAAGTTCATTGAGGAAGATCAGGCACAGCAAAAGTAAGAGAATACATAATAAAAACGCAATAGAAGATGCAACCATTATTGATTTACAACACGCTTTCGCGTCAGAAGGAGTTGTTCAAACCTCTCCACGAAGGTAGAGTAGGCATGTATGTCTGCGGCCCTACTGTCTATGGAGACGCTCATTTGGGACATGCACGTCCAGCTATAACCTTCGACCTTTTGTTCCGTTACCTGCAACATATTGGCTACAAGGTTCGTTATGTACGAAACATCACGGATGTAGGCCATCTGGAGCACGATGCCGACGAAGGTGAGGACAAGATTGCCAAGAAGGCACGTTTGGAGCAACTGGAGCCTATGGAAGTGGCTCAGTATTACACGAATCGTTTCCATGAAGCCATCGGAGCTCTCAACTGTCTGCCTCCCAGCATTGAGCCTCACGCTACAGGTCACATCATCGAGCAGCAGCAGCTGGTTCAGCAGATTCTGGACAATGGGTATGCTTACGAGTCCAATGGGAGCGTGTATTTCAACGTGGAGAAATACAACAAGGATTACAAGTATGGAATCCTCTCAGGTCGTGATTTGGAGAACATCAAGGATGCCAGTCGCGAATTGGCAGGAGTGGGCGAAAAGAAGAATCAGGCCGACTTCGCGCTCTGGAAGGCTGCTCAACCTGAGCACATCATGCGCTGGCCAAGTCCGTGGAGCGATGGATTCCCAGGTTGGCATTGCGAGTGCACCGCGATGGGAAGGAAATACCTGGGCGAGCATTTCGATATTCATGGAGGTGGCATGGATTTGATCTTCCCTCATCACGAGTGCGAGATAGCCCAGGCAGTAGCTTCTCAAGGCAGCCAGATGGTTCACTATTGGATGCACAACAACATGATCACCATCGACGGAAAGAAGATGGGCAAGAGCTACAACAATTTCATAACCCTCCCTCAATTCTTCGATGGCAGTCATCCCCTGCTGACTCAGGCATATACCCCAATGACTATCCGATTCTTCATTCTGCAGGCTCACTACCGCAGTACAGTTGATTTCGGAAACGAGGCCCTGCAGGCAGCAGAGAAGGGATTCAGTCGACTGATGGATGGCTACAAGGCAGTCTTGCGTCTGCAGGAGGGCCAGAAAGTGAAGGGACAGCCTCAGGTGGAGATGAAGTATGTGGACGAACTGCGTGAGAAACTCTATGATGCCATGAATGATGACCTGAACAGTCCCATCGTCATCAGCAATCTCTTTGATGCTTGTCGCGTGATAAACTCTGTAATCGACAAGAAAGCAAGCATCACAGCAGAAGTTGCGAAAGCTTTGGCAGACGTTTTCCACACCTTCGCATTCGACATCTTGGGGCTTACCCCAGAGACTGGCAACAGCAACAAAGCCCGCGAGGAAGCCTTTGGTCATGTGGTGGATATGATTCTGGAGCAACGCCAGCAGGCAAAGAACGAGAAGAATTGGGCCTTGAGCGATAAGATTCGTGATGAATTGGCTGCATTCGGGTTCGAGGTGAAGGACACCAAGGACGGCTTCTCTTGGACGCTGAACAAGTAGCATTCTCTGAATCGTTTAATTTCAGTCACTTAATCGAATCGTTCTCCCTCGTTCGCCCTGCGGACGGGGACAACGTGTCGTAACGTGGATTTCAACGTGTTGAATCTGCTCTTTCAACGTGTTGATTTCCTCCTTTCAACACGTTGCAATACTACATGGAACTGATTCTCCCTGCATGAATGTCAGCAAAGCCGATGCTGTGGATTCCATAGGTGTCTCCGTGTAGTATCGTCCGAACAGAAAAACGAAAGAATAGTTTGGTCGGAGCCAACATTTTTTCATCTTCCCTACTTAACATTTCGTCCTCTTGTGCGTTATATTTACAGATGACACAGCCTGAATTGGAACATACGATCCTAACAATGCGCAGCAAGATGATGCGTATTGCTGCAGATTTCTTCCACAATGAAGAGGATGCCGAGGATATCGTGCAGGAGGTTTGTGAACGTATGTTGAAACGGGGCTGGCATGAGGGCGACGATGTGAAAGCTCTGCTTGTCAGAGCCACAAAGAATTTA
Organism: Bacteroidaceae bacterium; assembly: GCA_017427185.1. Taxonomy (GTDB): domain Bacteria; phylum Bacteroidota; class Bacteroidia; order Bacteroidales; family Bacteroidaceae; genus Physcousia. Next base: position 13,082 of record JAFRTJ010000019.1, read on the forward strand.
TGTGTGAGCGTATGGCGACGTCAAAAAATCCGCGTTATGGAACAATTGGCAAGCATCCCAGAACCTGAAGGTTATCATGTTGCCGATGCGGCCCTGTTGCAACAAGAAGGGTACGAGGCACTGACGGATGCTATCCGACAACTGCCTCCTTCGGAACAAAGACTTATCCGCCTGAAGTGCGAAGACATGGGTTTGGATGAAATATCAAGACAGACAGGCATTCCTAAACGGTCGGTTAGTGTCATGCTCAGCACAGCCAGAAAACGATTGTTGACTATCTTAAAGAGAAAAGAAAATGATTGATAAGAATCTGATACAACAAGCCGCCGAGGAGATAGATATCTTCCAGGCTGATCTGACAGAGGAATACGACCGTCTGGCAGCACTACGTCAGCGTAGTCTGCGTCTCTGGCCATTGGTAGCAGCTGCCTGTGTGGCAGGTGTTGTTGCCATATTCCTCGCCCCTCCAAGAGGAAAAGAAGAAGTTGAGTTCAGCCCTCCTATAGAGAGTGCAATGCGCAATGATTGGCAATACGGAGAAGAACATTCGATGCTCGAAGCTCAGCTCCTCTATCAGCAGGAGATAAAGGAAAAGGGCAAGCGACTGGCTGCCTATATTCAAGAACAGCAAAAAACTATAGAAGAACGGTATTAAGAACATGAAGACTAGACACATAATATATATGTCGCTCTCAGCAATGAGCTTTGTCTCATGCACCCAAAATCTTTCAGAGAAGCCGGAGCATGAAATAGAGAGCCTCACAGAGTTGTTTGACAGTTTGGCAATGCGTGGAGCTTACCCACGTTTTAATATTGATGCCTTTGGAGATTCTGTCATAACTGAAGAATACGACTATTTCAGTTGCCTAGAGGATACTATGGGGGTTGACAGCCTGGATGTAGAGGAGTGGTATAAGCGTACGTTGGATAATCTTCCATCCGCCATAGACACGATAATTATTGATGGCGAGAAACATGCGACCTATCGTGATATAAAGACGGAACGACGCATGATTGAGAATCGCATCTTTTTGCTGCACAACGTATTTCCTTTAGTGGAAAAATTATGTAAAAGAGCACGAGAAAGCTATCGTTATATTACTCCTGATTCTATAGACTATAGTGTCACCATCGCGAAGGAACCACAGAAGTTGCTGAGTTTCAAACGCTATAAAGTTACGAATCGTGATTATGACAATCTATTCCTGCGGTATACAGTCGAGAAACCTCTCAAAATAAAAACAAAGTCCAGTGACCCTAAACCCGTCCATGCTTTGCTCAAACAATTCCTGGCTGAGCAGAAGGACGTTAAGCAGTACGAGGTGAACTATGAATGGGACAAAGGAGTACCTTTTCCTACGGAAGGGGAGTTTTATCACTCTGTTTCGCAGCGAAGGAAGCGTGGACCTGATTCGTTGGCTGCTTCTTTGGTAACAGGAACCTGTTATTTTATTCCCTTGAAGGGATCGAAAGCAATAGAAAGATTGGCAGATGAGTTTTGCAACCGTATGATTCGACTTTCCGCAGAAAAGCCAGTTCATCGCTCCAGGCTGACTACAAGGTTCCTTCCCGGGTCAGACATGAAGAAAGAATTACAGAATTATATAATTCACGATAAAAACACAAACCTTTTTATCTACGAAATAAAAGCTCAAAGATGCGAGGATGGTCTTCACATTCTGGAGCTCAATAATCCACAAGGGCAGCGTTACACAATACCCGTTAGTTGGTGGGCTGTGATGCGCACGCATAATACCAAGATATTCTGGCGAAACAACGACAACAATCTGCCTTTGCAGAAGGTATCAGAGAATCCTTTTTGACTATTGTTCGAACTCGCGGATGAAACGTTCTTGGGGATGACCCTCGCGATGCATGGCTTTGTACTGCTTCATTAGGCGGCGTAGCTCTTCCCAGGTGCCGTCCTTCAGCGACTCGGCCTTGTGGCGCATGCATTGCAGGTAGAGAGGCTGCATTCTGACGCGGTCCACCCGTTCGCGAATCTCGTCGGACTCTGCTGCCTTGCGTGCCTCTTGGAGGATGGCAAAGGCTTTTTGGGTGAACTCGTCGCTATATATCTCATGATTCTCAGTGATATAGATGCCAAAATGCACGTCGGGCTTCACAAGTGACTGGCAGAGGCGGTAGTAATCCATGATGTGTGGAGCTGCCTTGCCGTAGAAGCCGTCGATGAAGATGTTGACCAGCGAATCCACATCTTGATCGGGGTTCCAGAGTAGCTGGTTCACTGTCCATGCTTTCATCTCGTCGAACTCAGCACCTGCCGACTGATACTGTGCCTCCTCGAAAACGCCGATTGCCTTATTCTCACCAAAGACTCGGATGTTGGGTCCCAACACTTGGAAGTTGGGCCAGGGAGCCATGTACTGGGCGTAATCCACGATATAATCCCAAATAAAAAGATGTGGAGCCAACTCTGCCCATCCCCGTAGGTCACGCATGAAGGCCTCGTTCTGCGGACAGCCGGCATCCAACGGATGAGCAAAGCAACACTCGATGCTGCATAGGCGGATTACCACATTATCGCGAGGCTTGATGCCTGTAGGTGGTTGGCGTGAATACTGGTAGGCGAAGGTGCCCACATACTTGTCTGGAAACTCTTCCTTAACGGCATCGGCTACTTGATTGACAAACCAGACGATGATGCCAGAGTGTTGTCCTCCGTACTGTTGCTCGATGGCAGCACACTTTTCGCATTGGCAGAAACGGAAATTGTCGTTCTGCGAGAGGCTGTAGATGCGGAAGTTGGGATTCTCGCGCATGTACTGCTTCAGACGTGTCTTGCAAAGTTCCAATACCTCAGGATTTGAGAGGCAGAGCTGTCCATAACCGTTGTATCGCTGTCCGTCACGCAGGCAGAAGTATTCAGGATGCGTCTCGTAGAACTCTTTGGTTGGGACGAGTTTTTCCATCGTGTGGGCACCCCAGTAGGCCTCTATGTTGCCGTATTCATTAGTCACGGGACTCCATTTTGTGTTCTCGCGAGTGTGGGCGCTCCATTCGGGTGCACCCTCTGCCACAAAATAGTTGCTGTAGCGATAGCCTATGAAGGGGCTTTCGGTATGGTTCAGGCGGGGAAGTTTCCATTGCTTGTTCTTGGGGATGACGGTACACTTGGGTGTGAGCCAATGGATGCCCAGCTCACGTTCCAGGAAAGTGAAGACACCATACATCGTACCGCGTTGGGAACCTCCCCAAATGAAAAGGTTGTGGCCTATGGTGCGGATCGTGAAGCTTTCATCGTCCTTGTTAGGCTTCTGTGCTCCTGTCAGGGTAGCCACGCGCTCGTTGTGACCTACATAAATACAATGTCCTCTTGTGTTGATGTCTGTTGTGACAGGAAGTTCCACACCACTCACTTGGTTGATATACTTTTGCAGTTCGCGTGCTGCAGTCTGTTCCGAGGTCGATGCCTCAGCAGAAATAACAATCCGGTAATTGCTTTTTCCGTTGTGGAAGAGCCAGTTGGCTGCAATGCTCTGCATGGGCATTATTGCAGTCAAGAGCAGGAAAAGGGATAAGAGAAAAGTTTTCTTCATATACATTATAATAATAGGTTTCTCATTTGAATCACTTCGCAAAAATAAGCATAATAGGCGAAATGTCGCAATCTTTTTGTCTTCAAATTAGGAATTTTATTGAAGTTTCGCTTGTTCCGTTTGTTTTTTTGCAAATTGCCGTTATTTTCCTCTCTTTTTTTTGCAGTTTCGATGATAATGCCTATTTTTGCTGTGGTGTGTGATGTAAGCAGCTAAATACAACCACTAAATTAGAACCTATGAAAAGAGTCATTTTTCTTCTGATGATAGCCATGATGACTACTCGTTTCTCCGCATTCGCCCAGAATGAGGAGGCAGGATTGTATGTGGGTGATGTTTCGAATTCTGGTTGCAAATCACAAACAAGAAGTACAAGTGTCAGGGGAAATACCATTTTGAAGCTGACACGTGATGGCGATAACATATTCGGAGAACTCACCGATTTTTATGCAAATTGTGCAATCAGTGGAATCTCTGTCGAGTGTAAAGAAGACGACCATACGCTTAATATCATGGCGGAAGAACAATTCGAGGGATTTGAAAGGGCTGAATGTATATGCCCATACAATGTTTCCTTCACCTTATTCAACGCTAAAGAAGAGCAATACACTCTCATCGTGAATAATAAGAATCTAGGCAATGTGTCATTTGAGACTCATTCTGTTGTGGAAATAGACATAACAACTTTGGAACAAGCCTATGAGGAAGGTTTTGAATATCCAGTCAAGATAAGAAATTTCAATTTTTATGAGTTGACGCAATGGATAAAACCATGTGAAGTTAGGAAACCAGAATTGGCGGCTTTCCATTATGCCAACTATGGAACGGAAGAGTTTTTGTATCTCAACTACAGACTACCCAAAGAATTTACCTATCTGGACAGTCAAGCAAAACTCGATGCAGACAGCACACTTGTGTTAGAAATTATTACAGACGGCAGTTCTGTGGAGGAATCTGAAAGGATTGCCTCTTTAACGATGGAGGTTGTTAATGTGGTTAAACCACTGAAGCACCTCAGACTGATTCACAAAGTGGTGGCAATAGGTGAGAATGGCATGATGGACAAAGAAGTCATCACCCTGTACGAGGGTGACTTGAATTGGGTGTATGATCAAGTGAAAGCTATCGAGCTGAAAGATCTTTCTGAATGTAGGAAAAATACATCTTCTAATGTCCAAAGCTTTATCTCCAATTCCCCTAACGAAGGCAGCCTTTATGACTTCACAGGTCGCCAAATCATAGGGCAACCGCAACGTGGCTTGTATATCCGTAACGGACGCAAGATAGTCATCAAATAGTGTCAAAAGTCATTGGAAAGGAACAGCAAGGAGGAAGTCTTATAGACGAAAAAAGGAAGCAGGCTGGCCTCCTTTTTTCGTGAATGTAGTGAGAATTTTCCTCCTTAGAGCTCTCGCTTAATCTTCTCTGCAATCTCCTGGAATTCCTCTGGAGTAAGCTTCAAATGGGGATTTGTGAAGCGCATGTCGGCTTCGCTCTGCATGGGAACCAGATGGATGTGAGCATGAGGAACCTCAAGACCAAGCACGCACTGGCCCACTTTCACGCAGGGAATGGCTTTCTTGATGGCGATGGCCACCTTCTTGGCAAAAACCTGCAAGCCGGCTATTTCTTCATCTGTAAGGTCGAAGATGTAGTCCACCTCACGTTTGGGAATTACCAATGTATGGCCCTTCTGCAGAGGGCTGATGTCGAGAAATGCATAGTAATTCTCATCCTCGGCAATCTTATAGCTGGGAATCTCGCCTGCTACAATCTTTGAAAAAATGCTTGCCATAACAATGCTTTTTATGGGGTTATTCATCGAAACTGATATTCAACACTTCCAGTTGAATGGTACCTGCTGGCACCTTTACTTCTGCCACATCGCCCACTTTCTTGCCCAAGAGTCCCTTGGCAATGGGTGTCTCCACGCTGATTTTACCAGCTTTCAGGTCGGCTTCAGTGGCACTGACGATGCGGTACTTCATCTTCATGCCCGTCTTGGCGTTTTTCAGCTCAACTGTAGCCAGAATCTGCACCGTGTCCGTGTCCATGTGGGTGGTGTCGATAATCTTTGCCTCCATGATTGTCTTCTTCAGGATGGCAATTTCTGTTTCCAACTTTCCCTGCCACTCCTTGGCGGCATCGTATTCTGCATTCTCAGAGAGGTCTCCCTTGTCGCGAGCCTCTGCAATCGCGGCACTGGCTGCAGGACGATCCACGCTCTCCATGTGCCTTAGTTTGGCTACCAATTCATCGTAGCCCTTCTGTGACATATAAGCCATATCTATTTAATAATGTATAAAGTATCAGTTTCTGACGACACCGAAAAAGAAAAGAATCCCGACTCTTTTCAGCCGGAACCCTTTACTGTCCTTTTTGTTATGTCTGCTGGTGCAAAGGTATGGATTATTTTCTAATCCACAAACTTTTTGACCACAAATTTTGTCAAAACTGTTAAATCTGTAAAAAACAAACAGAGGTTGCAGAACCTATCTGAGTTTCTCGATGACAGGAAGCAAGAGACGCTCCATGATGGCATAGCCCTCTGCATTGGGATGTACGCCTGGCCTATCGTTGGCATATGCAGGATTCATCTCTGTGCCATCGGCTGTTACGAGAGCACTGAAATAGTCGACGTAGGGGATCTTGTTCTTCTTGGCATACGCCTGGACGCGAGCGTTCAAGTGGCGTATCTTTGTCATCGCGTCGGTCACTTCAGGCCTCCAGCTAAAGCCACCTGCCGGCAGACAGCTGGTCAGTATAACCTTGATTTTGTTGGCACGAGCAATATCCACCATACTCAGCACGTTTCCAAAGGTTTTGTCTTCATCGTATGGACCCGTATTGAGTGCGATATCGTTTGTTCCGTAGTTGATGACTACAATCTTTGGCTTCAGGTTCACAACATCCTCGCGGAAACGCAGTAGGAACTGGTAGCTGGTCTGTCCCCCAATACCACGGCCAATGATATAGGGATGGTCTTTGAAAAACTGAGAGCTGATGCGTGGCCAACCATCTGTGATGGAGTTTCCCATCAGGACTACACGCTTTGCTTTCTTGTCAGGAGCTCCCAATTCAACATTTGCTTGGCCGTAACGCCCGAAATTGGCAAACTTGTCATGTGTTTGAGCTAGCAGCGAAGGTGCGCAGAGGCACAGGATAGCTGCAAAGAATAGAATACGTCTTTTCATAATACACTTTTATTTTATTTGATTGTTTTCTTTTATTTTCGTATGCAAAGTTAGCCTTTTTCTTGATATTTGTCAATTAATTCGCCTAAAATGTGATATTCTCTTATTCAAATGTCTCTCTTTTTCCTGATTCTGCATATCTTTGCATCAGAAACAAACAGGTTAATGTTTTTTCTTCAAGGTAAAAGATTGTTGTTTTAGGTAAAAAGGAAAACAAGAAAGGATGGATCGTGAGACCCATCCTTTCTTGCTTTTAATGGAAACCTTTGTCAGTCAAATAGTTTTCCGTCTCCGTTTGCATCCAATGTGTGGGCAAGTTTGTCGATGTTCAGACTGCGGGCAGAGGCATCCACGATATCCTTGTATACGCCACCCTTGCGATAGAGCTCATCTGGATTGCCCGATTGCTCCACACGTCCATCCTTGAGGGCATAGACGACATCGCTGTCGATGATTTGTGAGATGCTGTGGCTGATGATGATGACGGTGCGGTCGCGCTTGATGGCATCCAGACTGGCTTTGATTTGTTCCGTAGCAACAGCATCCAAACTTGCGGTTGGTTCGTCGAGGAAAATGATTGGAGGATTCTTGAGGAACATGCGTGCAATGGCGATGCGCTGCTGTTGGCCTCCAGAGAGAGCTGTGGCACGAGCCTTGAAGCCATCTGGTTGTTTCATGATCTGGTCATAGATGTAGGCTTTCTTTGCAGCCTCGACAACTTCCTCGTCTGTAGCATCAGGCTTGCCGTATCGGATGTTCTCCTCGATGGTGCCCTCGAAGATATGATTTTTCTGCAGTACCAGACCAATGTTTTCGCGCAGATACTTCGTGTCCCATTCGCGCAAGTCCACCCCATCGAGTGTGATGCGGCCGCAGTCAGGCTCGTAGAATTTGTCGAGCAGATTGATGATGGTGGATTTGCCTGCTCCAGAAAGTCCCACAAAGGCTGTGATGTGGCCACTGCCTATCTTCATGTTGATATCGTGGAGAGCCTTGGTTCCATTGGGATATGTGAAGTCAACGCCCTGGATCTCGAATTCTCCGCAAACTTTTTCTGGATGATAGGATCCAGTGGGTTCCGCCTCCTCCTTTGCCTCCAGGATATCGAAGAATCCTTCTGCATATATGAGTGCATCGTTGAGAGAGTCGAAGATGCGTTGCAGTTGGATGATGGGAGCTGTGACGTTGGAAAAGAGCATCACGTGGTACATGATCTTACCAATCGTCATTCCTGGGTACTGAATAAGCACCAGATAAGCGGTGAGAATAATGATGAGGACCGTACCTACCTGTTGGACGAAACTCTTTACTCCATCGAAATAAAACGATGTTCTGCGCACAAGCATTTGATTGTCGGTAAACTGCGTCTGTATGTCCCACTGCTTCTGGCTCTCGATGGGCTCGCGATTGAAGGATTTGATGACGTTCATGCTTTCGATGATGCTCACCACACCATTGGATTTCTGCTCACGGAATCTGCGCATGTTGGTGCGCCATCCCTTCAGACGGCGGGCCTGACGTACGGTGATCCATATATAAATAGGTACGATGAATAGGGCTGTCAGTCCCACATACACATTGGCCATAAACATCAATACAAGTGCCAAAAAGGCTGATGTGAAGAGCGGCAACAAGTCGATAAACACACTCTGAACGGTGGTGGAAAGCGATCCAACACCTTGATCGATGCGTGTCTGCAACTTTCCCGTTTCGTTTCCGCTGCGTGAGAAAAAAGCCATCCGGTAACTGAGGATGTGGTCGATGATAGCCTGCGAAAGGTCCTTGCTGACCAGGATGCGCATACGTTCACCAAAATAGTTCTGCGCATAGCGGATGATGGCGGCCAGCAACTCCTTGCCCAGCAGGATGATGCTGATGACGGTAAGGATGTGGGCAGCCTTTGCCCAGGCGAATCCCTCAGGTTTCACCAGCGCATTGATGGCATCGACCGTGCGGTCGAGAACGACAGCATTGACCTGTGCGATGAAGGACCCGATGAGAGTCAGGATCAGCGTTGCTATCACGAGCCACCTGTAGGGGCGGACATAGGGACCGATTTTCTTGAGTAAGAGGATAAGATTCATTCTTTTCTATGCTTTTTTGCTGTGATGTGAGACAAAGTTACCTTTTTTTTCCAAATTATAAGGGCCGACGAGAGCTTTTCTCACGAATTTTGTGTAAGTTTGCAGAAGATTTCGATTTTTATATTCATAAAATCATGTGTAAAAGAATGAAAAGATTACTCTTCCTAACAACAATCCTGCTGGCAGCAAGCAGCTCTGCCTTGGCTCAAAGGCTGCAGATTACCCTGAAAGACAAGTCTGTGGTTTCTTATGATATTGCAGACATCAACGTGATAGACATCATGCCAGAATTGCAGCCTGGCGAGCTTTGGGGTGCTTGGTTCCTGGGTTTCCGCTCCACCACGAGCAGCAGTACCCACTACGATGGAACGGAGATGCTTACCTTCACGGGATCACGTATGACTTGGTATAGGGCAAGCGGAGACGAGGTATACGACATTACCTACAGCGACGACTTCAAGACATTGAATTGCACCTCACAGGAAACTGGCAACGTTGAGAGCTACACCATCCTGGCCAACGAACCTGACCTGCTGGTGCTGAAGCGTGCCAGTTCCATACGATATTTCTACAAGTCTATAGAGGCTGCTCACAACGCAACGATGGTGAAGTTTCCTAATCGAAACGAATACACTGACATAAATCGTATCCTGAATCTGCGTTCGGGTTCCAGCAACTCCACCGTGACCCCCATGGGCAAGCACTTCGAGAACAGGCACAAGACCACAGATGCTGATCGTGCCTGGCTGGCCGATCCCTCGAACCAACCCAACGTGAGTATCTCTGGCCTTACCAAATGGGCGGGCAAGGCAGTCACTCTCTATCCCTATGGCGATCCCCAGCCTGCTGACATCAACCAGCACGCCATTGGAGACTGCTGTCTTTGTGCTGTACTGGCATCGTTTGCCTACAACTATCCAGACTACATCAAACACATCATTACACAAGAAGGAAGCACTCGTTTCACCGTGGCTATGTATGACCCTCAAGGAAACCCAGTGAGCGTGACGGTTGACAACAAGTTCCTCTGCGATGGAAACAACAATATCGGCCAACTGACGGGTAAGAACAACGTTCCCACTTGGGGAACTGTGCTCGAGAAGGCTATCATGAAGTGGGAAACCATCTATCAGTGCAATGGTATCGAAGGCATTGGCACAGAGCATGTCGCACCTCTTTTGACGGGTTCTGGCAACAGCTTTGCCATCTCCCCTGGAACCCTTTTCAACAATGAGATGAAAGCTGTTCTGGAGTGGGCCATGCAGAACGGAATGATTGGCGTGGGAGGATTCAACAAGGGCGATTTGCTTTGCGGAACCCTGAATACTGTGACGGGCCATGCCTTCACGTTGATGTATACCACTGATCCTGACAACTATCTCTTCTCGATGCGTAATCCTTGGGGTATCACCTCAGTGGATGGTGTGCTGGAGATTCCCGACTATCGCTATATTGTGCAGACCATCGACTTTCGCCTGGTGTACCCTGGAGCTGCCAAGGAATTCCTCAAGCAGAACCAGACCGGTTACGTTGTTCCCAGGTTTGCTCCTAAGCAGGGTGATCTGGGTGTATCCAAGCGTCTGCTCCGCATGGCAGGCGTGAACAGCTATGCAGGCGAGACTGGCGATGATGCCTACAGTGATGAAGAAGAATAACCATTCCACTCAGAAAGCAAAACATGAAAGTTGGAGACAAAATACCTGATACTTTGGGTGTCGACCAGAATGGGAACCCCATCAAGGCAAGCGACTATAAAGGGCGCAAGGTCATATTGTACAGCTATCCTAAGGCAAACACTTCCGGCTGTACGGCTGAAGCATGTTCCCTCCAGCAGCATAAAGCTGAGCTGGAGGCTGCTGGCTATTCCATCATTGGTGTTAGCAAGGACCGCATCGAATTGCAAAAGAAGTTTGCTGACAGCTATTCTTTGGAATTCCCTCTCATTGCAGACACTGACACCACCCTGCTCCAGCAACTGGGAGCATGGGGTGAGAAGGTGGCTTGTGGCCGTCGCACCATAGGCATCCTGCGCACCACGTATCTGGTCAACGAGGACGGAATCATCGAAAAGATATTCACCCCCAAGGAAATCAAGACAAAAATACATGCTGAACAGATTTTGAGTTACATCAATCAATAAAAGACCTTTTCAACAGCCATGAAACGCAAGATTGCAATTTTGGGCGCAGGAATGATGGGCTCTGCCCTGGCTTTTCCTGCTGCAGAGAATGGAAACGATGTGCGCATCATTGGAACCTGTCTCGACGACAGCATCATCGATGGGTACATCCAGACACACAAACACGAGAAGTTCTGCAGGAAGTTCCCTGACAATGTGACGTACCACTACTTCCGTAACTGGAAGGAAGCTGTGGAGGGGTGTGACTTCGTGATTGGAGGCGTGTCGTCGTTTGGAGTCGATTGGTTCCTCGAGGAAATCCTCACTCAGCTGAACCCTGAGTTGCCCGTATTGAGCGTGACAAAAGGACTTCGCGCCACCGAGGATGGAACCCTTCTCTCTTACCCAGGCTTCTGGGAGAGCGAGTTGGCGAAACGTGGTATAAAGCGCACGATCTGTGCCATTGGCGGCCCCTGCACCAGTTACGAACTGGTCTTTATGGACCCATCGGAAGTGGCGTTCTGCGGAAAGGACAACGATGCTCTGCGCATGATGAAGGAAGCCATGCAGCGCCCCTATTATCACATCTCCCTGACAAACGACGTCATTGGGCTGGAAAGTGCGGTCGCACTGAAGAATGCCTATGCGATGGCTGTTACGCTGGCTGTGGGACTCAACACGCGTTGGCATGGTGAAAGCGAGCCCCAGCACTATAATTCCCAGGCAGGAACGTTCACGCAGGCCGTACGTGAGACGCATGCTCTCATGATGTTGCAAGGGGGGACGTTTGAATCAGAGTGCATTGGCTTGGGTGATCTCTACGTGACCATTTTCAGCGGACGTACACGCAGATGTGGCGTTCTGATGGGGCAAGGATTGAACTACGACGAGGTGACTGAGGCATTGGCAGGCATCACGCTGGAAAGTCTTGTCATTACGCGTGTTATGGGAAATGCAATCCGTAGGAAAGCGGAACTGGGACTCGTTGACCTGAAGGACTTCCCTTTGCTCATGCATATCGTAGACATTCTCGACAAGGGAAAGGCTGACGCTGACCTTCCGTGGGAGGCTTTCACGTTTGAGCATCTCGACTGACGTTTCCATCTTCCTCGAAAAGTAACGGCTGATATGCAGACAAAACACACCTTCAAGCATTGGCAGTGGAGAGTCATCATCTGTTCGATGATAGGTTACTCCATGTTCTATTTCGTGCGCAAGAACTTCTCATTTGCTATGCCTGCTTTGGGAGAAGCCTATGGAATCACCAACACCAGCTTTGGCATCATCCTCTCACTGGTGGGCATCATCTATGGCATATCTAAGTTCATCAACGGTTTCATCGCTGATCGCGCCAACGCCCGTTGGCATCTTGTCATTGGCCTCACGATATGTGCGCTGCTCAACTACATCTTTGGTTTCAGCGCAGATCTCAGCCATTGGATAACAGGTGCTTCGCAGGGACCTGACTTTGTCAACTCGATGGTGGTCATCATGGCAGTCCTGCTTGTCTTGAACAATATCTTCCAAGGATGCGGATTCTCACCCTGCAACCGTCTGATGGTACATTGGGTACCCCCCAAGGAACTGGCGACAAAGATGAGTTTCTGGAACACCTCCCATTCCATTGGGGCAGGGCTTGTTTCTGTCCTTTGCGGCTATATCATAGGTAGCGGAATGGGTTCAGGAACTGGCACGATGGCGTGGCAATGGTGCTTCTGGATTCCTGCCGTCATCGCGTCGCTGGGTGTGTTCTTTATCCTCGTCTCTTTGCGCGACACGCCCACTTCCGTTGGTCTCCCGGAATTGCCAGATACGAAGACGGAACTCGACGAAGACGACAGCCCTGAGGCTTTCAAGGCGTTCATCCGTAAGAAGGTCTTCCAGAATCCCATCGTGTGGATTCTTGCTTTGACCGACCTGTTTGTCTACATTGTGCGCTTTGCTGTCTTGGATTGGGGTCCCACGTTTCTCCAGAACCGTGCGATTCCCCTCTCTCCCCAGTTGGCAGGGTGGACCATCGCAATCTTCGAGATAGCAGGATGTGCTGGAATGATGTGTGCGGGATGGGTGTCTGACCGTTTCTTTGGTGGAAAGGCCCAGCGCGTTTGTGCCATCGAGATGGGCATCGTAGCCCTTTGCCTGGTTGCTCTCCACCTGTTGCCTGCTGATGCGAGCAGTGTGTTGGTGCTTGTCCTGTTGGCTGTCGCTGGTTTCTTCCTCTATGGGCCTCAGGCTCTGCTGGGTGTTGTGGCCGCCAACCAAGTGACGAAGAAAGCCGCCTCGTCGGCTGTTGGCCTGATAGGTCTGATGAGTTACGTCTCTGTCATCTTCACAGGTGCTGGCTTGGGCTGGTTCTCGGACCATTTCGGCTGGGACTATCTCTTCATCCTCATGAGTGGCGTAGCCATTGTGGGAGGACTGACGGTGGCTCTTTTGTGGAACATCAAGGATGACGGATACATCCATTAAGTCTAATCCAGCCTACAGTCGGATTCCGTAGAAGAAACGTGCACGCCACTTGGTGTTCTCGATCTCCAGGTTCTTCTTGTTGCCTATGTTGGTGAAATTGAAAACCATCGAGAGGCCCGTGAACATGTTTCTTTTTATCTGGCGAACGACGGAGCCACGTGCTGTGAGGATGACCTCTGGGAAATGGTAACGGAGTGGAATGCGTGTGTTGTCGAGAGTTAGCGCTGTGTTGCTGAAGACGATGAATGTGGGCAGGGATGAGAGATGAATCAGCCAATTCTTTGCAGGCACGTAGTTGTAGCCATACCCGCCTCCAACACCAATGTTGGTTATGTTGAAACGGAAATTCTCCTTGCTGTTCGCCTCGCCCCTCTGTCCCTGTGCAGAAAGAGCCAGCAGGAAGCTTCCTGCCGATCGGCGCTGGATGTAGCCTTGGGAGAGTGCGGCAGGATAGGAGAAGCGGCGGTTGTTGAAGCAATAATAGCCGTTCAGGTTGAGCGTCTTCAGCGAGAGTATGTCTGGAGGCAGGTTTGCCCGATTTTGTCCGCCTTCCTCACTCCATCCCTTGAAGTTGTGGGCAGAATGATAGATGAACTCGAAGCCAAAGCTTTTGCCGTAGGACAGCAGATTCAGCTCGTAGTCGCTGTATCGTCCCAGCAGTTTGGCAGGATTGAGTGCGACGCTGACAGAAAACCCCACGTAGTTCACGGCCAAACTGAGTGTGGATTTGTAGTCTGCTTTCAGTTTCGTTTGGAAAGGTATATCGTTTCTGACTGCCTCTGCCCCAATCTGTGCTCCAGAGACATTGGCCCTGCCTATGATTGTGAACCTGGTGGTTGGGCGTGTCACGTAGGCTGTGTCCACATTAGCATTCCTGTATCGAGCCGTCAGCACGCTGTCGACGAGCCGTATCCGTGCGAAACGATCTTTGGCACAAACCTGTGTGTCTATCCCGCTTGCGAGAAAAACGCACAATGCAATGAGTATCTTGGCAGGTAATCTCATACTTGTAGGCAACAAAGTTACTGATTTTTCCTGTATGCAGGAACATTTCTGCCTTTTTTTTCCTTCTTCCCCTCACTTTCCTTGCTGAAAATCAAATCTTTCTCATTCGGCAGACACTTTTGCCTGGATAGTTTCGAAAATGTCTCTCCATTCTTGTGCGATATCGTATTTTTTGTTGTACCTTTGCCCATGAAAAAAAGAATGAATGATATGACACCATCTCAGAGATTACTCAGGGAAATTTTCCCCTTAGCCATCTTGGCAGGCATTTGCATCTCCATCGGATGCGTTGTGAACCTTCGCGTGGGAGGCGTGGCTGGAGCCGTGCTCTTCGCCTTCGGCCTTACGACCGTGGTCTACTACGGCTTGAAGCTCTACACCGGCACGGCAGGCTTTATCCGCCGCCAGGGCGACTGGTCCATGCTGGCTGTCGTTCTGCTGGGCAACATCGTGGGTTGCTGGTTCACCGCTCAAATGATATCCTACGCACAGCCAGATTGCATCGCGCCAGCCTCTGCCATTCTCGAAGGACGCTTGGCTAAAGGTCCTTGGGCATGCTTCCTCTTGGCAATCGGCTGCGGGTTCATCATGACCACAGCCGTAGAGTTTGCCCGCAAGGGTAAGATGCTTACCCTCCTGCTGGGTGTTCCTGTCTTCATCCTCTGTGGTTTTGCCCACTCGATAGCCGATGCCTTCTATTTCCTCGTCTCGCCTGCGGAGTCGCTGATGCAACCCATGGTGCTGGTCGTTTATCTTTGCGAGGTGCTGGGTAATTTCGTGGGCTGCAATCTCTACCGCTGGATGCTCTTGCCCTCGAAATAGGCCAGACGCAAATGTTAACAACTAATAAAAAACGCTGAGAACTAAACGTAAATGTTAAATTTGTGGCAGCGCGGCTCGTTTTTCTGGATGCCCAAAGGGAAGGGGGACGAAAATGCATAACTTTGCATCAAGAAAACCGAGAAACGATGAAACAAACCCTTTCAAAGAAACCTCTCACGCATGCTGAGATAGAGATTATGAATGTCCTGTGGGACAGCCCGCAGGCTCTCACGGTACACGAGATTGTGGATTGCTTCCCAGACTCCCCGCCAGCCTATACCACCGTAGGCACTTTCCTGAAGATTCTCGAGGCCAAAGGCTACGTGGAGCATCGTCGAAAGGCAGGAACAGGACGCACTTTCTGTTTCTCGCCCCTAATGAGCCGTGAGAAATACATTTCCCAAGTCCTGCATGACGTGAAGGACTCTCTCTTCAGGAATTCCACGAAGGCCCTCTTTTCCTTCCTCATCCAAAGCGAGGAGCTGAGCGACGAGGAGCTGCGTGAGATCATGGAGATGATGGAAAGCAGGGATGAAACGCTTTCGCGCAAAAACTGATAGGTTTCTAACATACTATACCCACTCCCTTTGGCGTTATTATATAAGAGGAAAGCTTAGGCAAGTTTTTTGACTTTTGGCTTCCTCAGTCGTATAATAGACAGAAACGCATTAAGTGATTTCTCGTGTAAGTTCAATTAGAGTTAATACAAAGTTTATGAGAAATCGGCTCGAGCAAAACTTCTGCCACCTGGGAAGGCCGCAGAAGTTTTCTCTCTTTCATGATGTTTGAGTCAGGCGACGGTTGCATCGCTTGACAGGAACGTGTTCCGCTATATCCTGGGTTTCTGGCAGAGGTAGGCTATCTGGGAGACAATGAAGATGATGATGCCGTAGATTATCGGAACGAGCACGCACTTGTATCCGCCATATATGACGGCAGGTGGCATCAGATTGGATGGGGAAATGTCGCCCGCCTCATTAAAGGCTCTGTACGACTCTTGCAGGACGCCATACATCTGATAGAGGCCCATGGCTCCAAAAAGGAAACCGCAGGCCAGCGAGATGAGGCCAATGTTGCGAACCCAGGCTGGGGCTTTCCATGCTGCCAAGAAAACCAGCGCCAACAAAAGGGTAAGGGCAGACATGCAGAGAGGATTGCCCGAAACAAAGAAATCAGTAATTGCTGTCATAATCATAAAGTTTTAATTTGGTTGAACATTTTGTCGTCGTAGCAGCTGCTTGTTTTGAATTCGATGGCAAAGGTACGCCATTAGGGCTTCGAGAGCAAAAATTTTGGCTGTTAAAACCCCTCGTTTGCTTGCCAAAACCCTCTATAAGGGGATTTTGACTCTTTAGAAGGGCTTTCGTACAGAGGAATTTGCTATCTTTGCAGGCGAAATGAAACGCTCGTCACTTATTCTTTCCTATTGGATGGTGGCATTGATCCTGTTTGCCATCGTATTGTCCAGCACGGGCTACTCGTTTGCCGACGCCTTGTTTCTTGCCAGCTCGCTTATGCCAGTGGCCGTACTGTTCCGTTACCTGATGGCACAGATACGTTTCGCCTCGCGTTGGCAAGGAATACGTGATGTGTGTTTCCTCGCATTATTCATTCTCACGATGGCTTTCCTTGCCGTTCATCTGGCACATACCCTGATACTGGTTCTGCGTCGCCAGTTGTATGAAACCGATCTGGTAGTTTCTCCCATATTGCTCAATCCCGTTTTCCTGTTGGCCATGCTGCTGATGATTATCGTGGGCGATTATTTCTTTGGGCATCTTATCGAGCAGCGTATGCCGATGGAAGAGGAAACGATAACCTTCACCAGCGACCGTCAGCCTGTGATGCTTCTGCAGCAGGAGATCCTCTATGTGGAGAGTTGTGATACGGAAACGTGGGTTCATGCTACGGAGGGCCGCCGCTATCGCAACAAGCGTTCCATCTCCACCTGGGCCCATCTTTTGGGCAATGATTTCCTGCGCATCCATCGTTCTTATCTTGTCCGCATTACTGCCTGCCAAGGGCGAGAAGGTGAGAGCGTTGTGCTGGGCGATGTCCGCCTCCCCGTTTCCCGCAAGTATAAGGCCATAGTTCAGGAAGTGTTGGGCTAATTCATTCCCCTTTTTGAACCTAGAATATCTAGAATATATAGATCATCCAGTTCCTTCGCCCCCCCCCAAAAAAATGAATCCGCCGCTCTTCACAGAGTGACGGATTCGAAAAAGATTCTTTTATTTATGTACTATGTACTAGTATGTTACTAGAAACGATAGCCGTAAATAATGCTCAAGTTGAAGTTCTTCATTGGATCAACGGCATATCCGGATGCCTCTTTCCATGCTTTGCGATAGTCCTTGGTGTACATGTCGGTGATACCCCAGTCGCAACCCAGAGTCAGAGAGTGGTGGTTGATATACTCGGCACCTACGCGGAAGCCCAGTCCGAAGTCGAAGCGCTGGATGTCGCCAAAACTGCCGTCATCCTTGCGGAAGAAGCGGGTCTTCACGTCGTCCAACAAATCATCATCGTAATCAAGAATGGTCTTGCCGTTGATACCCAGGGCGAAGTAGGGACCAAAGTCGGTATACACGCCAAAGTCGTTGGAGAAGTTGTAGCGGTAACCTACATGCACAGGGATCTCCACGTAGCAGGCACGTGCTTTCATTGTTGCGGCCAAGCCTTCAGATTTTGCACCCTTCATGGTGTAGTTGACACCTGCGTTGACAAATACGCCGTGACAATCAGGAAGCATGTATTCGCCACGTGCTCCCAGATTGAAGCCAGGCTTGATGTCGGCATTTGTGCCACCTGCACGGAAATTACTCAAGTTCAAACCAAAAAGTCCCTGGAAGGTCAGACCTTCCTCTGGCTCATTGTCCAAAGCCATTGCGCTCGTGGTCATTGCAACCATTGCGACAATCAAAGTGAAAATTTTCTTCATAATCAAATCTCTGTTTAATTGAACAAATCTGTGCAAAGATAATGCAAAACTTGCAATTGCCAAACCTTTTAGGGCAGAATATTTCTCTTTCTTTAAAAATTTCTTGGTTTCTGGTAAAAGAATAGTACGGATAAGAGGCTCATTCCAGTTTCTTGTAGTCGGAAATGTTCTCTACTCCCTGGATGTCGCGCTCGTTTGCGGGCGAGGTGAGCAGGCTTACAAGTTCGTTGGGCAACAGGGAGGCGATAGGGTTGAAAGAGGGGGAGGCGCTGTAGTCAAGCAGAGCCTTCTTGTAGGCGGCTCCCTCGGGCCACTGGCTGATGCGGTCCAGGTCGGTGGTGGTGAGCAGGAGTTTGCCATCCCCCACTTTGAACTCCATGAGGATGCCCAGCAGATGGTTGCGCTCCACGTTGTCGATGGCCTGAATGAGCGGGCGATAGCGGTCAGAGATGGCATCGAGGATGAGCGGACGGCTGAAGCGGGCAATGGGCCACCACTGGTAATCGGAATGCCCCTCTGTGGGGAAACCGCGGAAGAGGGGATGCTGAGCGTCCATGAAAAGACCGAGGGTGCCTGGCGAGACGGGCTGATGGTTGCGTTCGCTGATGGTCTTGAACATCGCATAGTTCCAATAGTCTGGCGTGAAGAGCCCTCCTACGCTCTGTTTGGCGATGAGGGCGCTGTCGGGCTGCAGGATGACGGTCTCGCCCTTGGCCAGAGAAGCCAGCGCGACATCCAGGCGATGCTCGATGCTGTGGATGGCAATGGTTTCTGTCTTGGGATATACCCAGACGTGGTATTCGTTGAGGTAATCGCCGAATTCGAGGGTGAGGACATACATGCCAGGACGTCGGATGGTGGTGAGCGGACAGGTGAAGCGAACCGTTTCGGAAAGTCCTCCCTGAGGGACGCGCACTCCAGAGAAGGTGAGGTCGGAACTGAATTCCCCGCCTGCGAGGACGCAATGGATGGAACCCTCCTGAGGCTCCTCGAGGAAATTGCTGACGCAGAGGTCAGCGACAAAGGTCTCGTCGTTGCTCCAGCAGAATTTGTCCATCAGGGCAAGCGGAACGAGAGGCGATACCCATTGGCACCATTTCTCTGGCTCCACGAGGCCCTTACTGTCGCCAAACGCATCGAGAATGCCACAGAGCGCGCTCCCCTGCCCGGGATAGTCCTTGAGGTCAAGCATCTGGTAACCGCCAAAACCAGGCGTGCGGAGACAATACTCGATGTCGGCCTTGTCGCACTCCACCACAAACTGCCCATTCGCCTGATGGAAGGCTTCTGCTTGGTCGGTGAGGTGATTCTGCTGGAGACGGCTGCGGAAAACTTCCAGGTTGTAGGGGTAAAGGACGCCTGTGTACTTGGGAATCTCTGTGTAGTCGGGATAGACTTGGAATTGGCAAGTCTCATGGCTGACGATGGGAACGGGACAAAGGCGGGCGGCTGTGCTGTAGTTGGCACGCGTGTTGGGATGCGTGTTGTTGAGCATGCCTCCCTGGTCAGCATCGGCAAAGGAGAAACTGCTGCGAGTCTGGGTACTGTAGCCTTCGCCCCCTCCCACGCGACACGTGACCATGTAATCCTCGCCCGGATGAACTCCTTGCCAGCCAAGGGTGTTGTTGGAGCCGAAAGTGTAGAGATGGCGGTTGTCGCGCTGGCGCCAACACTCAACCCAGCCACGCATCATCTCGTGGTCGCCCCACAGTTCATTGCCAATGCCGAGTGCCATGAAACTGGGATGATTGCCAAACTGGCGGAGAATGCCGTCTGCCTCGCGAAGAAGGGACTGGTTGAGTTCCTGCGTATCCTCGTTCAGCGTCCCCCAGACAGGCAGTTCCACCTGCAGGTAAATGCCCATGCTGTCGGCTGCCACGAAGGCTGCTTCCGTGGGTGTGTAGCTGTGGAAACGGAAATGGTTGAGCCCATAAAGGCGGGCGGTCTTGAAGAGACGCATCCACGTCTCCACATCCGTAGGACAGTAGGCGGTGAGGGGGAAGACGCAACCGTCGTGGGTGCCGCGCAGGAACGTGCGCAAGCCGTTGATGGTAAACTGGGTGCCTTTTGTGCCAAAATTGCGGAGCCCGAAAGTAACCTCCTCTGACCCGATGCCATCGAGTTGGGCTTTGAGGGTATACAGGACGGGATGGAACTCGCTCCACGACTGGGCATCCTTTCCCAAGTCGAGGCGCATTTTCAGGGTGTTCTCGCCTTCTTGGAGCACCATGCGCTGGGCGGCGTTCTTCCCTCCACAGGAGAGCCGGAAAGTGGCCTTGCGGCCATGATCGGCCAGGACCTGCATGCTGACCATCACGGTATGGGATTCTTCGTCAGGGAAGACGTCGGTATGAAGAATACGGCTCTTGGCAAGCGAACGGATTTCCATGCGGCCCAGGATGCCATTCCAGTTGGTCTGGGTTGCGTCCGTCCAGGCATGGGAGCCTCGGATTTCTGCTGGCACAGAAGTGCTGCGATTGTCCACGCGGACACGTATCTCGTGGCGTCCTGCCTTGAGTCCTTTCAACTGATAAATGTGGGCAGCATGGAGATGATACTGGGAGCCGATGCTGTCGCCATCAATCCATAGCGTGGTTCCCTTCGTGCGCTCCAGATAGACTTCGAGCAACTGGTCACTCATTGAGCGCGGCAGGTTGATCTCACGCGTATAATGGACCACACCCTCGAAAGGCCATAGGCGGGTGAGTTGGCTTGTCGTGCTGGTGGAATGCTCTCCTGAACCCAGATGATTCTCGTCGGTAGTGCCGGGAAGTTGGCAGTCCCCCAACTCTGTGTGCCACGTTCCAGCCAGGGAGACCACTTCAGCCTTCAAAGCGGCAGATGAACTGAAAAGGAGAATCAAAAGGTATGCTTTTTTTATCATATTCTTGTGCTTTTTAGTCACAAAGATAAGGATTTTCAAAACCCAACTTGCGAATCCACAATGTTTTTTTTACTTTTGTAGCAAACATTCAAATAAAATCAACATGAAAATGAAATGGAAAGCATTTGCTGCGGTAATCGCCATCATGGGCTTGACCGCAAGTTGCCAGAACCGGCAGAGTAGTCACCAACCCTCGATTCCATCGGACAAGGACGTGGAAAGTCAAGTAGAGAAAATCCTGTCGCGTCTGACGCTGGAGGAGAAAATCGGACAGATGTGTGAGCTTACCATCGATGCCATTCAGGCAATGGGCCAGGAAGGATTCCAGCTGGACGAGGAGAAACTGAAGCTGGTGTTCGATACCTGCAAGGTGGGCAGTATCCTGAATGTCCCCCTTGGGATGGCTTCTACCCCCGAAGTGTGGTATAATCTGATTCACACGATAAACCTGCGTAGCGAGGAACAATGCAACGGTGTGCCTCAAATCTATGGAGTCGACCAGATTCATGGTGCATCCTATTGCTGGGGCGCCACTTTCTTCCCACAGGAAATCAATCAGGCTGCCAGCTTCAACCGTGCCATTCCTTATCGGGTAAACGAGATTGCGGCCTACGAGAGCCGTGCCTGCCTGATCCCCTGGGTTTACTCGCCTGTGATGGATTTGGGGCGCAACCCAGCCTGGCCACGCATGTGGGAAAGCTATGGCGAGGACAGTTACCTGAACGCAGAAATGGCTGTGCAGGCTGTGAAAGGTTATCAGGGCGACAATCCCAACCATATCGATGCCAATCATGTGGCTGCCTGCCTGAAGCACTACATGGCCTATGGAGTGGCTCTCTCGGGAAAGGACCGCACCCCAAGCTATATCCCTGACCGTGAGTTGAAGGAGAAATACTTCGAGCCATTCAAACGTTGTGTGGAGGCTGGAGCTCTCTCGCTGATGGTGAACAGCGGAAACAACAGCGGAGAACCTTTCCACGCCAGCCATAAGTTCCTGACGGAATGGCTGAAGGAAGGCTTGAATTGGGATGGTATGATCGTGACGGACTGGGCTGACATCGAGAATCTCTATTCGCGCGACCACGTGGCAGCCAGCAAGAAGGAAGCCATCGAGATGGCCATCAATGCGGGTATCGACATGAGCATGGACCCCTACAACGTGAACTTCTGCCGCTTGCTGAAGGAATCTGTCGACGAAGGCAAGGTGAGCATGGACCGCATCAATGATGCCGTTCGACGCATTCTTAGGCTGAAGGTCCGCGTGGGACTCTTCGACAAGAACACGTGGGACGTGTCCTTCGCAGAGCTTCAGAAGCAGTATCCTGATTATGGAAGCGAGAAGTTCGACCAGGAAGCCACCAGGATGGCAGAGGAGACGATGGTGCTGCTGAAGAATGAAAACGAGATCCTCCCCCTGAAACCTGGAGCCAAGATTCTGGTGACAGGACCCAATGCCAACAGTTTCCAGGCGCAGAACGGCGGTTGGAGCTACAACTGGCAGGGGACGCGCGCTGACGAGGCTTGCGTGGCTATCGGAAAGTATCATACTTTCTATCAGGCATTGGCTGAGAAGCTGGGTGCCGAGAATGTGAAACTCGTCGAGGGAATCACGTATCAGAACGTCTACAGCAAGAGCGAGCTGGAGAACGAGCCAAACATTCCTGCCGCCGTAGCTGCTGCTCGAGGCGTGGATGTGATTCTGGCATTTGTGGGCGAGAATTCCTATGCTGAGACGCCTGGCAACATCAACGATCTGACACTGAGTCAGAATCAGCAGAACCTGGTGAAAGCGTTGGCGGCAACAGGCAAACCTATCGTGATGGTTCTCAACGAGGGCCGTCCTCGCATCATCCGCGAGATTGAACCCCTCTGCCAAGGTGTCATCGATGCTTTCCTGCCAGGAAACTATGGGGGCGATGCGTTGGCAAATCTGCTTACTGGCGAGGCCAACTTCAGCGCCAAGATGCCTTTCACCTATCCCAAGTACGTCAACAGCTTTGCCACCTATGACTACAAGCCTTGCGAGAACGTAGCCACGATGGATGGTGCCTACAACTACGATGCTGTGATGGATGTGCAATATCCCTTTGGTGCTGGCTTGAGCTACACTACGTTTGCCTACAGCAACCTGAAGGCTGACAAAGAGGAGTTCCTGCCAGGCGACGAGATTACGTTTAGCGTGGATGTGAAGAACACAGGAAACGTGGCTGGTAGCGAGCCCGTATTGCTCTTCATCAGCGACATGGTGGCAACGTTGACTCCCGATGTGAAGCGTCTGCGCGGCTTCGAGAAGGTCAGCTTGCAGCCTGGCGAGTCTACTACTGTCAGCATGACCGTGAAGGCAAACGACTTGGCCTTCGTGGATAATGATGGCGACTGGCTGCTGGAGGAAGGTGACTTCCGTGCCGCAATCGGCGACCAGCACATCACGTTCAGGTGCAACGCGACAAAGAAGGTTCTCAGGTAAGCCTCCTTTCTCCCTTGTGGGGATGACTCTTTAGGGAAACCATTGTAAGCAATTATATCATCAGACAGAATATGAGAAGATTCCTAAGATGGATGGCACCCGTGGGGCTGCTCGTCCTGACAGCCTGCGGAAATCCGGCAGACGCACCTGACGGCGTGGTGGTTCGCATGAGGCATCCCCACCAGACAGAGGATACGCCCCTCAAGATGGTCAGGCTCCAAGTGTTGGGCGAGAAGATAATCCGTGTGACTGCCACCGCTGAGGAGAGATTCGCTGACAGGCAGAGCCTCATTATTGTGCCTCAGCAGAAGAACGTGTCGTATGAGGTGGAAGAACACGATGATACCGTGACTTTAACGACTCGAAAGATGAAAGTCAACGTGTTGTCTTCCACTGGCAAAGTCTGGTTCACGGATCTGGAAGGAAATCTTATCCTGAGCGAGACGGAAAGCGAAAGCAAGACTTTCCGTCCCTATGAGACAGAGCAGACGTCGGCCAATGGGAAAGCCCAGCAGTACCACGGATGGACTACCCGTCTGGTCTTCGATTCTCCAGCGGATGAAGCCTTCTATGGACTCGGACAGCATCAGGCGGACGAGTGGAACTACAAGGGACGCAACGAGGAACTCTTCCAGTACAATACCAAAGTGAGTGTTCCATTCGTGGTGAGCAGCCGAAATTATGGCGTGTTGCTGGACAGCTACTCGCTCTGCCGCTTTGGCAACCCAAAGGATTACAGCCAGTTGCAGGACATCTTCACTCTCTACGACAAAGAAGGGGAGGAAGGGGCCTTGACAGGTACCTACACCTCGCCTGACAGGGAAACGCTTGTCCGCCGTGAGGACAGTCTCTACTTCGAGAATCTGAAATCCATCAGGAACCTGCCTGAATTCCCTCTCTACAATGCCAAAGTAAGCTACGAGGGCGAACTGGAGCCTAAGGAGAGTGGCGAATACCGTTTCATACATTATTATAGTGGCTACCAGCAGATTTACATTGACGGGAAACCCATCTACTCCACGCTGACGCAACAGGATGCTCCCATCTGGCGGACTGCCTGGAATCCCAATGCCAGGAAATTCAGCATGCAGATGGAGGCTGGCAAGCGTTATCCCCTCAGGGTGGAATGGACTCCTGATGGAGGCGAAGCCTACTGCGGACTCCGTGCCTTGGCTCCTGTGGGCAGCGAGGAGCAGCAGAAACTCTCCCTGTGGAGCGAGATGTCGCAACAGTTGGATTATTATTTCGTATGGGGCAACGATTTGGATGAGGTCATTCATGGGTATCGCACGTTGACAGGCAAGGCTCAGGTGATGCCTCGCTGGCTGATGGGCTACTGGCAGAGTCGCGAGCGATACAAGACCCAGAGCGAAATATTGGATGCGCTGGACGGTTTCCGCACTCGTCAGTTACCCATCGACAACATCGTGATGGACTGGAACTATTGGGTGCTGGACAGTTGGGGGGCCTTCGAGTTCGACCCAGAACGATTCTGCGATCCTAAAGGAATGATAGACACCATACATGCCAACCACGCCAAGATCATGATCAGTTGCTGGCCCAAATACTACCTGACGGTGGACAATTTCAGGGAGCTCAACGACAAGGGTTACATCTATCAGCAGAGCATTCGCGACAGCCTCAACGACTGGTTGGGTTTCAAGTATGCTTTCTATGACGCTTATGCTCCTGAGGCACGAAAGATTTTCTGGCGACAACTTTATGAGAAGCTGGGCACGATAGGTATGGATGCCTGGTGGATGGACGCGTCTGAGCCCAACGTACGAGACTGCACGGACATGGAGTATCGTAAGCTGCTCTGCGGCCCTACGGAATACGGCAGCAGCGACGAGTTCTTCAATGCCTACAGTATCGTCAATGCTGAGGCCATCTACGATGGTCAGCGTGGCTACGAGACGGCTTTGGAGGAGCATCGAAAAGTGTCTGACGAGGAAGTCAGCAGCATGTGGCTGCAGGAACATGCCTCGTGGAACCAGAACGGATTCGGCAACACTTTCAGCCCCAACAATACACGAGTCTTTCTCCTGACCCGCAATGGATTCGCTGGAGAGCAACGCTACAGCACAGCCACGTGGAGCGGCGACATTGGCACCCGCTGGGAAGACATGAAGGCACAGATAACTGCTGGACTGAATTTCAGTATCGCAGGCATTCCCTTCTGGAGTCAGGACATTGGAGGATTCTCCGTAGAGAAGCGGTTCGAGGCTGCTCAGCGGCTCTTCGACGAGACACGTCAGGAGAATGCCGACTTGAAGGAATGGCGCGAACTGAATGCCCGCTGGCACCAGTGGGGAGCCTTCACTCCCATGTATCGCGCTCATGGTCAGTTCCCTTATCGCGAGCCTTGGAACATCGCTCCTGAAGGGCATCCTGCCTACGAGAGCATCCGCTACTACCTGGAACTTCGCTACCGCCTGATGCCTTATCTCTACAGCATGGCTGGCTGGGTACACTTCCAGGACTATACCATGCTGCGTCCTCTGGTGATGAGTTTCGGCTATGACAAGAACGTGAAGGACATTGGCGATCAATTCATGTTTGGCCCTTCGCTGATGGTGAATCCCGTCTACACCTACGGGGCACGTTCTCGCGAGGTTTACTTCCCCAGCGGGCACATCTGGTATGACTTCTATACGGGTAAGGTAGTAAGTCAGGGTGGAGAGAAGAAAATCGTGGAGGCTCCCTACGGCCGTGTCCCTGTCTTCGTCCCCAGCGGTGCCATCCTGCCTTTTGGCCCCAGCATGCAATGGAGCGATGAGAAGCAAGCCGAAAACATCCGTCTTTATGTTTATCAAGGAGCCAATACGGACGGTGAGTTCCTTCTCTATGAAGACGAGAACACCAACTATGGCTACGAGGCAGGCCGCTATGCCATGATTCCCGTTTCTTATGAGGAAGCATCCCAGCGCCTGACCGTTGGTGATCGTCAGGGCGAATTCCCTGGTATGCTGAAAGACCGCCTCTTCACCATCGTTTTCGTCTCTCCTGACAATCCTGTAGCTTACGATCCTGAGGCACAGGGAATAGAGGTGAAATACGAAGGGAAAAAGATAGAGAGAAGCGCAGAAAAGGGATTGTAATAGGCTGCAAGATTCAATTTTGTCAAGATTTCAGAAGATGTTTCTTCGATAAGGAAAGAGGATTGACCTTCTCTCTGCCAACCTCTTTCCCTGTAAGGGACTTGCTTGCATAAACATCAGATTAATAGACTGCTATATCAAGTCACGGCAATCTTTCTTTTCCCTTTGAAAAGACAACGCGTTGTCTTTGAGATTTCAACGTGTTGTCTTTGAGATTTCAACGTGTTGAGTTGGCAAAGTCAACGTGTCCCATCCACTGATGGGAATATCCTCCTCCTGCCCCTCATTGATTTTTTTCATGAACGCAAAAATGCCCTACACTCTACACCAGCACCATGTAAGACCTTGATGGTCAGCAATTTGCACGGGTGTAGGGCGGTGTAGGTAGCCTACACCCATGTATCCTGTTGATAGCCATCGTGTTACGGGGTCCGGTGTAGGGTGTAGGCTATTTTTGAGTGGATGCGAATTATGATGAACATACAGATACAGATACATACAGATGTTTTCAGGAAAATTCTCACGCGTACATATATGCGCATATGTACGCAGGAGTATTTTTTCAGAATATTGCCGTATCATCTGTATCTGTATTTCCCTCATTCCCTTCGTGCCCATAAGGGAAAGCGCAGCTTATCGATGAGGATGCGCTTTCCCTCGGAGTCGGTATAAAGCGCAACCTCATCGTAGTGCTCGCGTAGACTGAGGCAACTCAATGCTCAGGACATCAGATTGTACTCGGGGGGAAGCCAGCCGAAGGTGCTTCTTGTCAAATCGGCTTTTGCCGTCCAGAAGGTCTGTACGATTCTCATCTCCTATTTTGAAAACGATTGCACAAAGGTTCCTGGTTGAAGATGCTGGTAATTGTTTTTTGTTTTCGTGAAAATACGGATGATAGAGAATTCTGGAAGATCCTTCAATGTCTCTATGTCAGTCGATTCTGTCATTTCAACACGATATATGAATTCTGGATCAAATTTATACAGTTTCTCTCTGTTTGGGATAATGAATTTATTGACGGTATAGATGCATCTTTCTTTTGCCTCTGGGAAATATTTCTTTTTGATATCCTCAAGGGTCATCCAATCAATTTTTTTGCCATTCTTGTATGATTTGCGATTGAGGATGATGTTGAATTTGAATGGGACACCATCAAAAACGGTGTCAGGATGTTCAACATATCGGTTTATTAAAAGAGAATCGTTATTATAGCCTATGCCTTTAACCATGAAAGGATATTCGTTGTCTTCAATCCATCCATCATCAAACTCTTTCAGACTATCGCAGTCCACACCTAACATCACGGGACCAACAAAAACTCCGTCTATGCAATGTCCTACGCTGCGGATAGCAAGAAATTTATCGGGCATATATTCATATCCATGGTTTTTAGTGCGACCATTATTTGGCTCATATTCTGTGTAGTATTGTGGTGAATATTGTTGGGCATACACAGCGTTGTTGATTAATGCCCAAAATGCTAACCAGAAGATCTTTTTCATAATCGTTTGTTTTTATGTTTATAAATGAGGTTATTTCCGTTTGTTCAAATACTTTTTCTTGCCATATCTGTAACTGATGATGTTGTACCATTCTTCAGGAATGAGATATTTGCCCTCCACTTTGTCGATGCAAAGCAAGCGGAACTGATTTGTCTTTTTGTCACTCCAGCCGATGATGCGGTCGGTGATGCGTACGTTGCTCTCATCTAATACGATGTGAAAGGATTGGTTTCTGTTTGAGAAAGTTTGATTAAACATATAATCCATAAAAATTGCATGTTTCTGAAGATTATTGGCCGATGTCAAGACATAGAGCCTTCCATCCACTTTCCCCATGCTTTCCGGGTGCAACTTCTTGCCATATTCGTAATGGACTTTATGTTCCTCAATACAGGCCGAGTCTTTCATCTGAGCGATGAATCTGTCTACCCATCGGGTGTCGAACGGCATAACATGGGGTGAAGGGTTGGGCTGGTCGATAATAACCTGCATGTAAGCCGTAAGACTGTCTCCTTTACCATAAAATTTGCAGAGAAGGTGTCGAATGGGCTTTGAATTCTCTTCGCCCGTTAGTTCCAGGGTGTCTCCTTCGGCCGTATGCGATTCCTTATGCTGGATGTTGACGAGCGGATTGTTTACCAGTTGCCTCCTGATTTCGTTGACAGATTGTCTGTCAATATTTGACTGGATTGTCTGGATTGTACGATACGACTCTCCACCGATCCACTCAAGTCTCTTGTGATTGTTTTTAAAAAAAACATAGATTGTATTCCCCCAAAATGGTTCACTCGATACCACGGGGGGAAGTACCTGTTGCAATTTCTCATAGTCAGGCACACGTTCAACCTTTCCATGATCGTAGGAAAGCATTGTCTCGTAGTCATTGGGCAGAGCAAATGTGGAGTCTACATGGTCAACAAAAAGGATGGTATATCGGCCAAATATATCTTTCTTGCTATAAACATGCTCATGGGTTACATCGGGGGAACTATATTTGATTCCTTGGTTAGGGGTTTTAAATATAATGGTTTTCTTCAGACCTCTATCATATATATAATCGAATTGTCTGTCCCGATGACTTAGCAGATAATTGCTCAGTTCCTGATGCAGGGTGATGGCAGCATTATCGGCTTTCTCTTGGGGGATGATGTAGAGGATGCCGCTGCAAGCCCCCTCCAATACTTTGAATCTGTCACCTCCCTCGAATTGCGTATTGTCAAGGGAGACATAGGTGTATCTCGTCAGGTGATCCAGTCCATCTTCCTGAGTATTGTAGCTGTAAGAAACTGGATACGCCTCGCCACCAAACTCTCTCGCTATCTTGGCTATCATGGGTTTGACAGGTTTAATGTCAAGTACTTTGCCGCAACTTTCCTGATCCGTACTATTAGAATACCTGACTTCTATTCTGCTTTCCCCTTTTCTTTGGGGATAATAATAGAAAAGAGCCACTTCTTTGCCTTCGTAACAGAAATTCCTGTCATCGCCAACGAGTTTTGTGGTTCTGCGTGAATCTTCGGACAAAGACAACGCATAGCGGATACTGTCTTCCGTGCCATTAGTCGTTTGCAGATGGTGGCAAGCCACGGCATCGGCAGAGGCATCGATGAAATACTGCATAATGGTATCCTTCAGCTGTTGCAGGTGGTAACGGTCAATCGGTTTGTCCCGTTGGGTATAAAAAGATTTATTCCATACCCAAATCTCGTAGATATCATCGTTCGTGCGATTGACAGTAGAATTGGACAGTTCTTCGGGATGGTTCTTCTCCAGGTACTGTATCAGCTGACGGATGCTGTTATCGTTTTGCGCATCGATAATGAGGGCTTGCATCAGTATAGTCAAGATAAAAATATAGCGTCTCATTATTGTCGATTATTTTTGATTATCAATCTTTTGAAATACCTCATCGCATTCCCGTTGCAGATTCTCAGACAAAACCATGTACTCCTCCATCGGGTCTGGACGAGAGTTCACACCGAACAGGCTGTCAACAGAAATCAGGTCGCTCTGGTCGTACTCTTCTTCTTCGTTGTCTGTGGTGGATTGCATTGGATGGACACCAGCAAGGAAGGAGTCAGGCAGCACGTCTCCTGTCTCCATCTGCTGCGGTTCTTGCGGTTCTTCCTTTACGGGGCTACTGATTTGTGCCGTTGCCTGATCCGTTGGAACTTCCCTTCCACTCTTTGGGAGAGTCAGGAAGAACGCAAGAATGCCAGCCACGCAGGCTGCCGTTACCCAAGGCCACAAAACAGCGCGACGAGGTTTCCGTTGGGTAGCCAACATGATTTGGTCAAACTCCTGAGCCTTCTCTTCTGACAAGTTGAAATCATCGGCTGGGCGGGAAGTGGCGAGTACCAATTGGCGCACCCTCTCTTCATCGGCAGATAAAGTCTCGCGAGTGTGCAAATAGAAGTCAACAAGTGCCTGTTCCTCGGCTACAGAAGTTTCCGCATCCAGATAACGCTGAATAAGTTGCTGACGCAATTCTCTGTTATTTAGATCATTCATTTTTGTCCTCCTTTTCTCAGTATTTCAAGCACAGCTCTCCGCGCTGCGGAAATCATGGTCTTCGTGCTTTGTTTAGTGGTGTTGCAAATGGTTGAAATCTCGTCTAAATTCATGCCCTCGGCTCGCATCTCCAGCATACGACGCTGGGTGGCAGGCAACTGGCTGAGAGCCAATTGAATTATAGTCTCCATATCTTGTGTGATGAGGTTTTGATCGGCCTTTCGGAAGTCCTGTATATCAGTACCTTCCAATGGTTCTAACCTCATGCGCTGGTGTCTCAAATGATCGACACATACGTTTTTCGTTATGGTAACAGCCAACGCTTCAAGACTCTTATATGAATCCAGTTGCTCGCCCATCTGCCAAAGTCTGAAGAGAGCATCTTGCACGATGTCCTCAGCCTCCTCCACCATTTGTTGCTCTGCCAAGAATCGCTCACATAGTTTTATCAACCGTGGGCGCACATCGTTGGCTAACTGCTCAAACGCTTTTATCGTCATTTATGTATATCTCTATAATGATAGACGTAAAAACATCGCAAAGGTAAACTAAAAAATGATAAAAAGTATCTTTGCGATAAGAAACTTTCACATAACGTTTCACATCGTCTTTTTCGCATCCAAATGGGAACCTCGAAGATGATTCTTACACTATTCTGTCCTTCTACATCAGAAAAACCTGAGAATGTTTTCTTGGCAGAGAGATTTTCATTATCTTTACCACGCAAGTTGATGAAGATGTAACATTAAAAGTGAATCTTTCGGAAATGCATAAGAGGGTGAAAGCTGAAAGCACATTTTTCAAAATAGATTTTGGGCGGATGAAAAAAACTCATCACTCATCACCTTGGACTATTAAGGTACGAATTACCAATAGAATAAGAGGGTAAGCGTATCCGCTGTGACGCCTTGCGTGCTAGAGTGCTTTCCATTTGTCTGGCAATAGTGCCCTGTATTCCTTGATGTCCGTGTTGGGTTGCATCAATGCAGCCCTGTTGATGACATCGGAGATGTACCCGATGAAGTTGATGCCCAGGAGCCTGCACGAGCAGGCCAGCGAATAGAACATGGCTGCTCGCCCTGCTCCCTTGTGGGATCCTAAGAAGAGCGAGTTCCTCCTTGAGAGCGATATGTACCTGTTGAGCCTTTCTACAAGGTTGTTGTCCAGATTGCAGTCGCCTCTAGAACAGCACCAAACGGAAACGGATGAAAAAGTCAACCAAATATTGACTACCATTGAGGAACACTTTCCCAAGCTCCCGCCAGAGCAGATTTTTGCCACTGGGTGCGTATGGGACGCATGGTCCTACGTGTCAGATTTGGTAAGAAGTGCCAAGAAGCGCATTGTACTGATAGACAATTTCGTGGATGACCGCGTGCTCTCTCTCTTGGACAAACGTGCGGATAATGTGGAAGCTACGATTCACAGTCGCTACTATGAGCCGTTCCAAACAGACTTGAAAAAGCACAATAATCAGTATCGAGAAATCCAGTTTGTACAATTGCCGCATAAGAACCACGATCGCTTCCTGATTATTGATGATGATGTCTATCTCCTTGGTGCCAGTGTGAAGGATATGGGTATAGGTTTGTGTGCTGTCACGAAGCTGCAGGTTTCACCTGAAACGATATTGCCACTTCTCTCGCCTTAAGCAGATACCTTTCCCACAACTCAACGTGCTGACGCTCGATGACTTTAATGAAACGCTTAAATAAAGAGAAACCCCAGCAAGAAGTGATCCTGCTGGGGTATGAATCCTGAGGTTTAGGAGTTTTCTTCGTTTACTTTTACGTCTTCTATTTGCTCCAGAGCAGGGTGCCGTCGCTGGCTTGCCCCTCTGCCTCCACGCTGATTTGGGTGGTGCGTGAGTTGTTGTAGAAGGTGATGCGGGCCTGTCCGTTCTCGTCGAGCTGCAGGTTGGGATTCCAGTAGAGCGTGCGGCGGTAGTCTGTGGGCTCTGGCGGTGTCTGCTTCGAGTAGTCAGGGGAGTAGAACTCGGCGGGATAAGCGAAGCCAGGGAGGATGTAGCGGCGGTCACGATAAACGGGACGTCTGGCACCATTGGGATATGGATAAAGGACGATTGTCGTTTCAGGAACATCGGATCCCCAATATTGTTGGGAACCTTCCTTCCGTGGATAATAGTCAGTGTATATGAGGATCTTATCCAAAAGACCAAGGTCTTTATATTCCTCCATCTCTTCTGGAGAAGATTCATACTTTTCCGTTTCATACAACTCATCATCCAAAGACTTAATGTGATCCTCGTGTGAGCCAACAGAGAAGGAATGAAGATATTTGGAATGATAGACAGAATCTTTGGGTATGTCCTGGAGATTCATGAGGCATCGTCTTGTGTATCCCAGCCCATAACGTACCATGATATTGGTCGGATTTGCGCTAACGCCCATATCGGCAATATAGGAAATGGCTATGGCTCTGTCCTCATCCAAATTAATCCAATCGTTATTGTTCATCTGAATATAACTGAATCTTCCGAGGCGATAGCCTTTAAAGTCCTCATCCATATAATCAGAATAAATGTATTTCATTCCAGCGTCATATGCATGATTCACCGCGTCATAAGCGTCAAGGATGAGAGCCGGTTGCGAGTCGTCAAATTTGCGCAACCCGCTAAAGCGGGAATGTATCTTCACCTCACGCATCTGATGGGTGCCGTCGGCCAGTACGTCTGACTGTAGGCCTGGGCTGTTGTCTGGAATCCCATTCAAATGGTTCTGGTAGAAGGTATAAGGTTTCACAAATCGCGGATATGGAAAGTTTATCCGGACATGGAATTCCGAGAGACTTATCGGATATCTTTTAACGTATTCTTTGGGTCTGTCCTCATCGTTATTCAGTTCGTGTACCCATTCATATTCTTTTCCTCTTTTCCACTTTGTCGTATCTGAGGCACTGAGATAGAACAATGCATCACCATCATACGCTGGCAGACTCATGGTAAACCGTCCGTTGATTGTTTCCATCTCACCGATACTTCTTTCCTGTCTGCCAGGGATGTCCAGTTCTGCATGTATCTTCACCCGCTTCTTGGCGAGTTCCGGTTCAATGATTTTACCACCTTTGCCCTTCCAATATGAGTTGTTGCTGATGGTACCTGTGATTATAGGTGTCTTTTCCATCGGCTGTTTTATCGTCCAGTCACCCTTTACGGCCATATCCTGCCAAACGAAGCGGCGCCAGCCCTGCGTCATCATAAGTAGGTCTAGACCAAGACGATGCTCCTCATCGTTCTTTTCGAAGTACCAGCCAGGGTTGGGGATAAAGCCTTTTATCTCGCTAGCCAGCAGCATCTCCGTCATGATGTTTCCATTGTCAAACAAAGCATCTGCCTGATAACTGTCGCGAACAGCCAAAGACAAGCCTCCTCCGATTCCCTTCTTATGGATAGATGAGGTTACCTCCATTTCGATTCTTTCGTAGGGTTTGTATTCGTCCTTCAGTCCTGAGACAGTTAATGTGGGGGTTGCCAGTTCCGGTTTGGTCACAAAGAACAACCTGTCTGCCCAAACGCGCCCCTGTGTGTCGAATACTGTCACTTGGTGGATGCCTGCCTCCAATTTTGCATTATGAATTGTGATCTGTGAATTATGAATCAGCTCAAATGCCTCCACTTTCCCTTCGTGCATCACTGTCATAGCCAGGCTGTCAGGCGTGAGACCAACGACATTCGCATGTATGGTAATGTCCTCACCTTCTTGCCTCACCTGCACGGCTACGCCCTGTTCTTCCGGCTTGGGCAGTTTGGCCGTCACCTTCTGTCCGTCTTTCGCGGTAAAGGTCACATCACGCTCCATTCCCTTTTCAGGAATGAGGGTAAACATGCCGCGGCCTCTGTTCACAGTCTTTACCTCCTCATTGCCCACCATCAGGGTACCTTCTAAGTGTTCTCCATCCGACATCGCCGCCTCGAAGGCTACCCTGTTCTCCACTCCAGCCACCAAATTGCCTCCCTCAGGGAAGAGCGTAAGGCTCATTTTCCAATACTTCTCGTCCATATCCTTGTTGAAGTAACGGCGCAGGGGACGCAACGTCATGTCATGATCAAAGGCACCCTTTTGTGCTGGTTTGTCATAGACAGGGAAAACGCGGCTGTAAAGCTTGTCGTAATCCTTGTAGAAATCCTTCTCAAATTCCTTGTTCAGAAACCATTTACTGGTCCTGACATGTTTGTGCTCATACAACCCCCAGTTAAGCTGCCAGCGGGTGTATGCTCTAAGCTCGTAGAATCCGCTGTACATAATATCCTTATCCAGGGCAAAGAATCCGTTCCCCCATCCCTCTTTCATTTCAATGAGCTTGCGCTCTACCAGATAGCCTTCGTTGTTATATAGTTCCGCATAAAGCACATTACTTACCCTTGATGGCTCATCGGTATTCGTCTGCCGTGTATAGGCAGAGAACCAGATGGTGTCGCCAAGGAAATAACAGGTGTTATCCATGTGGACAAACACCTTTTCCTGAGGGATCTCCCGTCCGAATCTCTCCAACCGCTCTGCCAAAGAATTCAGCCCATTACTTTGCTGTGCCCAGCCGTTAAGCGTGAACAGGCAGAACAGGATACTGAAAACAATGTGCCTAATCATTTGATTTCTCTTTGATTCTATCCCTATCGACGCAAAGTTAGCGAAATTGTAACATCAAAAGTGAACTTTTTTTTGATTTAATACCATTTTGTGACGTAAAATCATGATTTGCCTCATTCTCCATAAAATTCTTATCGATAAAAATGGATGTAATAAATCTGTTCGTACTTATGAAGATTGTGAAAGGTGAAAGCACTTTTTCATAAGATATTTTGGGAAATATGGAAAAATATTCGTGGATAAGAACTATAGCAGAAATGAGGAAAAAAAAATAATCAATGATAATACCGAATGTTGCTCCCTGTTACCTGTACATTGTTCTGGGGATGAGTCCCATAGGGAAGGACTACGATTCGCATCTGGGGACAACGGAAGAACATGTCGTAGCAGAAGTTTTTGCGCTTTGCAAAAGACAGGAAAGTATAGGTCCCATCCTCATTTTTGCGCAAGCGGTGTCCCTTACAACGCTTAATCCTGTATTTCCTGATGTCTTTCCAGTAAGGTCCTGTCCTTTCCTCGCTCTCTTTCTCGTTGAGGCGATAAACTGCCACAGGGAAAGAGCCAGAACGGATGTAGTTGCGGTCATAGGCCTGCGGAGCCATTCCACTCATGTCCTGAACGTCATTTGTAACGGAATGCAGCCCTACCACCAATTCCTTTTCAGCATCCTCCAAAATCAAATAGGGTCTGTCATCGTTTACGATATTTGCATCCAATAGTTCCAATCTCGATAGTCTGCCCTTTCCTCCATCTCCTCCTGCCATGCGTCTAAGCGTCAGAATATCTGTTGAGTTCAGATTACCCTTTATCTCCAAGTACGAACAGGTATCCTGCTGCTCCTGAGTAAGCAATTCTGCCAGTGTGCCAGCATCCTTCACACATACAACGGTTTTTCCTTCTCCCAGATAGTAGTTGTGGGTGAATGGGATGGTCACTTCCACCAGACTCTTGACGGCAAAAGTATTCCCGTTTGTGCCTTGGGTTGTGGCAGGTTCCCATGCAGGCATGGATTTTATCAGACGTTTCACCTGACGCACAACACGCTCTTTCGCATTCTTCGGTATGATCACTTTACTGAACACCGCTGTTCCGTCTTCTTCTATCAGGAGCTCGGCTACTACACAGAAATCCTTCCGACTCTTAAAGGAGCCTGTATAATCCACACTCTCACGGAAGAATTGCTGCAATGCCTTGTCCCCACCAGGGAACTGAGCATCACGAACTTCCTGGGCGTAACTACAGCAGAGGAAACTCAGGAAGAGGAGGATAGTTGATAATTTTTTCATAATTATTCAATATAGACGATGCAAAGTTAGCATTTTTGTAACATTCAAAGAAACAAACGTTCAAACATTTGACTTAGGGTCGAATTTCTTCACGACTCAGCAAATTAAATGCAAGCATTCTTTGCATTCGCTGCTCTAATATTTCACTTCACCAGCACAGCCCTTTTGTTCTGGATATAGATTCCCTTCGATGGTTTCTTCTCCAGCCTGCGGCCTGAGAGGTCGTAGAGGGCGGAGGAAGTTTCAGGCATGGAGGTGGACAGGATACCTTCAGGCAAGCCCTCTACTATGTTCTCAAAGTCCATCCAGCCTTCCGTTGCCTTGTACTTTTCTGATGTCCCTTTGGGCACATATAATGTGGCATCCATGAATACGTACTCGCTGAATGTTGCAGAAAGCGATGATTTACCCTGAATCCCAAAGGGCTCTTCTATCAACGATATGACTGTCGTGATGTTTTCGCATTCTCCAAACGCAACATTTCCAATGCTTGTCACACCGCTGCCTATAATCACGGAAGTCAGACTATTGCAGCCAGAAAATGCATAAGCTCCAATTTTTGTCACGCTGTTGGGAATAGTCACTGAGGTTAGGCATTCGCAAGAATGGAACACAGCATTTTCGATGGTTGTCACGCTGTTGGGAATCACCACGGAATCCAGATTGCTGCACTCGCGAAAGGCAAAACTTTTTATGGTGGTCACGCTGCTGGGAATCTCTACAGATCTCAGACTGGTGCAACCCCAGAACATACTTGATTCGATACTCGTCACATTGTTTGAAATGGCAACGGAAGAAAGGCTTGTGCAGTTTCTGAACAGACTTTCACCAAGAGTTGTCACACTGTTGGGAATGTCCAAAGAAGCCAGACTGCTGCAGTCA
>JAFRTJ010000020.1 GCA_017427185.1 Bacteroidaceae bacterium
TTTTCTTTCTTCGCTTCACACACAAAGATACGAAAATATGCGCACATCTACAACTTTATAATGTTAATTAATGTGTTGTGTATCAAATATTTATCCGATAATTTCCACTCAAGAATCACCACCTAAATTGACGCAGAACCGAAAAAGGATGATGGAGGATGGCGAACAGCTGGAAAGGGAGGTAAGGGTTCACGGAGAATTCGTCTTGCCCATAAAGGGTAACACCGTAGGGGATGCCATGCAGGGAGATGCCACCACGAAAGACGGCCAATTCCGTATCATGGCTCCCCGCTACCAAGGAAACAACTGCCTCTTCTTCCTCTCCGCAAGCGACACCACAAAATGGAAGGAGGGTGAGGAACATTCATGGATAGAGCAAACAGACAAGAAGCTTCCAGAATACTACGTTAGGCTGTCCTTCCCCTATCCGCGATTTGTAAAACCCTATGACTTCTACATGACACATCTCCTGCCAGATGATGAAAAGGAAGAAAATGCGGCAACGGACTTGGAATACAGGCAGCAGACAATGAGACAACTGACCGTCTACGACAAAAAGGGAATTCGCAGGAACGACATTGATGTCCCGCCTGCTCTCAGGATAGACGCTTACGAGGCATACAATCATGCTATTGATGCGGGACTGATAGACGGATG
This sequence comes from Bacteroidaceae bacterium, assembly GCA_017427185.1. Lineage (GTDB taxonomy): Bacteria > Bacteroidota > Bacteroidia > Bacteroidales > Bacteroidaceae > Physcousia. The sequence continues at coordinate 658 of JAFRTJ010000020.1, forward strand.
GATTCCCAATGCTGACGACCTGGGGACTTCCGTCGCACACAGCTATATTGCGGATATGGGAGTGAATGAAACCCCTGCATGCAATGTTTTTTGCGGCATTCCATCCGCTGACCCGGAATTGTCCATGAAGATGGAACACAAAGTGTTCTCTTTGGCAAACCTCGACTCAGTCTACATCTTCACAGACTATGCCCCACGAAAAGAAGGAAGCGAAGGTTACCTCCGGTCAGGCTTGCCAAATATGTCTGTATCCCTTAGGTGCTATCCCGATCCCTCTAAGCGTAGAGGTGTCTTTCGTGACCGTTTCCTGAGGTTGCCCGGCTTTGCCTCACCCTTTGAATTCTATAGTCCCGATTACTCAAAGCAACGTCTGCCGGAAGGACAGAAGGACTACCGCCGCACCCTCTACTGGAACCCAAATCTGGAATTGGACGAGAATGGTGAAGCACACGTCACCTTCTACAACAACTCACGCACCACCCAAATCAGCGTGGAGGCTGAAGGGCAGGCCAGCGACGGCACGCTCCTGTGGAACAAGTGAGGAAACTACAAAATAAAAGAAAATGTCCAGCTTTATATCAATTTCCCTAGTGAAATATAAAAGTATGAGTTAATCAAAAAACAACGACAAACCGAATGACAACATTTTTATGGATCCCTAGCAGAAATGGAACTAGTCACACATCTGAAGACATCGGATGATTTTACTCCCTGCAACCTACACTCAAAAAAAGCAAAATGGGATGGATTTGTCAATTTCTGACTCTCTTTATAGCTAACTAGTGGAATACATGGTCTCCACGATTCTCATTGAACGAAAGTGAAAGACAAGATTTAGTCACACAAAAAGAGAACCCATAATGAGATAAAACGCATAATCAGCAAATAATAATTTTTAAACCAAACAATTATGAGTACATTAGAAAATGAAGAGTTGCTCCCCATCAATGGCGAAGAGCAAGTAGATCAAATCACGGAGGAAGAACTTTCCCTGCAAGGCGGCGATGCTGGTTGCGGATCTGGCTTAGGTTGTGGTTCGGGATCTGGTAGTGGAAGCGGCAGTGGATCTGGCTCAGGAAGTGGATTCTGTGATGCAGGAAATACAGTAGAGGCAGGGACTTATACATCTGAAGTCGGAGATCCTATTTTGTTCGATGTTACAATTTCATGGACCAAAGGAACAATCACGAAGGACTGTACATCAAAAATTACCGCCACAGCAAAATACAAGAAATCACTTCAATACGATTGCTTTTATGAAGGTTCTCAGGAAATCACATTACAAGCCAGTTGGATAGGTAATAAAGGCATCCGCGCTGTAGGTAATATTTCATATAAAAAGCGTAAAAATAATGGTACAATAGAAACACGATATTCTCAAATTGATGCCGCTTGCACCGCATCGTAACTTTATTTGCATTCTTTTGGCTGCATCAATATAAAAATGTAAATTTGTCGTAGAAAGGATATATGTATAATGCTGACTCCTGATTTTATAAAGGAAAAAGGTCGATGTAAGCAATCGCGTCTGGTATGTCTTTTCCTATCCTTGCTATGCCTTGTCAATAGCATGCTGGCACAGAAGCTAGCGGATTTCACCGACCGCCTCGCTGCCTTTGGCAAGACCATCCCTCAGGAAAAGGTCTATGTCCACATGGACAACACCTGCTACTTCCTGGGCGACACCATCTGGTTCTCTGCCTACACACGACAGACGAATACAGGCCGACCCTCGCAGGTGAGCGGTGTGCTCTATGTGGAGCTTCTCAACAACGACGGCTTTCTCGTAGAGCGGAAGCTTATCGAAATGCGCGAGGGACACGGAAACGGCTTTTTCGCCCTGAACAACCAAATCCAGTACAGCGGCTTCTACGAACTGAGGGCTTATACCCGATGGCAACTCAACTGGGGAGAATATGAGCATAAACACTGCCGCGACATGAAAGACTATTTCTATAACGAAGACCTGGAACGTGCCTTTTATCGTGACTATGAGAAACTTTACAGCCGTGTCTTCCCTGTCTACGACCGCCCTTTGACACCAGGTGATTACACACAAGATATGACTCTGCGCGTGTTGCGACGAACTTTCAAAAACGACCCAGATGTACCCACACCCACACTGACACTCTTTCCCGAGGGAGGCAACCTGGTGGCTGGAGTGCCCTGCCGAGTGGCATTCGAGGCTGTTATGAGCAACGGCGAGTGGCTGGAGGGATGGCTCCACGTCGGTAGCGACTCTGTGCCGACAGTAAACCGTGGCCGTGGAGTGTTCACTATGACACCCGAGAAAGGTATGGAGCGTGAAGTGTTCTTTACAACCAAGGAGGGCGAAAGCGTGAAGGCAAAGCTGCCCAAGGCTGAAGAACAGGGTGTGGCTATCAGCGTTACAGAGAACGGGAAGGAACTGAGGATAAAGGCTACTGCCAGCGACTCTGGAATGGCCCAACGTCTCGGCATGACCATCATGCACGAGGGACTCGTAGAGGAATTCCTCGTATTTCCAGATAGCACGCTGACTTTCTCCTTTGTGCCAGCGAACTACTGCTCAGGGGTGCACCAAGTGACAGTATTCGATGTGGACGGCCGTGTGTGGGCGGACAGACTGTTTTTCTCGCGCGGAAAGGAAAGTTTCCAGCCTACGCTGACCGTGAAGGTGGACAAAGAACAGTATGGACCTCAGCAGCCTATCGTGATAGACGTGGAAAACCAAGCTGGGGAGGCGACTGTCTCGCTTGCCGTGCGCGACGTGGCGTATCAGGACAATCTGTACGACAACGCCAATATCCTGACCGAGATGCTTCTCTCCAGCGAGATCAGAGGATTCGTGCCCAACCCCGGATGGTATTTCGAGAAGGACGACGAGGAGCACCGCCAAGCCCTCGACCTGCTGCTGATGGCCCAAGGCTGGAGGCGCTTCGATTGGCGGGATATGGCAGTGCATGGAGCATGGGAGTTGACACAACCCAACGAATACACCCCCATCATTGAGGGGCAGATAAGGTACAATATGCGATACAATATCGACTTTTCTCCCGTCTATGACACCTACGACAAATTCAGCGAATGGCATAATGGTATCCTGGAAGAAGCCAAATCCTTTGATGAAAGTGTCAAGCAAACCGAGACGCAAGAGACAAGCAAGCAGGAAGATTGGAATGATGTAGCGATGCGACGACGTGAGGAAAACGAACAGAAATATAACCTAAAAAGGAAAACGAAAGCACAAACGCTGCGTGTCCATGCTGAATGTGTCCCGGTAAACTCTTTGGAACCTTTGACGAGCGAGATGGATACGAAAGACCACCGTTTCCGCATTATTCTGCCAAGATATTATGGGAAGAGTGTCTTCTTCCTCTCTGTTGCAGACACCACAAAATGGAAGGACAGGAAGACACCCTATACTTGGATTCAAATGGCAGGGTCTCCGACCGAGCTCGCACTTCACCACCAACGAAAGCTGGACACAGAGGATGCCAAATATATGGCCTATGTGTCGTGGCCTTATCCCCGATTTGTGAAGCCATACAACTACTACCGCACCCATCCGAAGGACATTGAATGGGAGGATGAGTCGCTACCAGCGGTGCAGTCGGACAGCATACACCAAATGAAGGAAATCGCGGTGAAAGCAAGGCGGAGAAGCCGACTGAAGAGATTCAACGACGCTTTTCCTGCTCTGAGCATGGACGCGTACGAGGCATGGAACTTTGTAGAAGATGCAGGGATGCCACTTTATTTATTCCCTGACTTACCAGAACTGGCGCGAGCACTTTTCAGTGACTACGGTCAAGCCACGATATATGATGGGAATCATAGTGAACGAGTGGAAACACAATTCGGAATAAGCCCCACACGGCGTGCCCTGCCTCAATATATAGACATCCCCGTCGACTCCCTTTATCATCCCAAATACCTTCGCTCTATAGGCAAAGGATTCGATTGGTCGCCTGGAGAGAAAAAGGATTACTATGGTGATACGGAAAGGGGGGAAGACCCAAGATTTAGGATAGACCGTTATGTCGTCTATACCGACTATCAGCCACGCCTGGAGGGCAGCAAACGCTATGCCGGCGCAAATCTGCCAGAGACGCGGGTGGCAATTTATCCCTACTACGACGGTAGTCAGCGGTTGATATACCGTGACAGACGATACATCTTGGATGGTTTCGCCTATCCCGCTGATTTCTATAGTCCCGATTACTCAAGGCAACGTCTGCCGGAAGGACAGAAGGACTACCGCCGCACTCTCTACTGGAACCCCAACCTGCAGCTCGACGAGAACGGACAGGCCCGCATCACCTTCTACAACAACTCCCGCACCACTCAAATAAGCGTCGAGGCAGAGGGGCAGGCTAGCGACGGCACCCTGCTCTGGAGCAAGTGAAGGATTCTCACGTTGATGGTCAAAAGCCTGGAGTCAAGAGACAGAATCGATGATGAAATTGACGCAGAACCGTTCATGTCAAAGATACATTTGCAAAAAAGCCGAGAAGGGAACTGTCAGAACAATGCGATGCCGGCAAACAAGTTCGGTGTTTCGGTCACTTATCCGTACCTGTGACTTCGTCGAAAGTACTTCTGCCCGGATTAGAGAATAAAATCTGCATTTGTTTTGCTTGTTTGCTCACTTAGCCGTAAATTTGTACCTACAAAAACTAACAATCTATGGTAACTATGCTCAGAAAGAGGTTTCTTTTCATCATGCTGGCGGCACTGGTCGCGCTGTCGGCCAAGGGCGGCAAGCCGGTTCGCATCTGCGTGGAGGCTGCGCAGGGCGATGCCACCAGGCTCCTGCAGCAGGCCATCGGCCAAGCTAGCGAACACAGCGGCAAGGAAGTGGTCATCGAGCTGCAGAACGCCGACTATCACCTCTACCGGCAAAGCGCTACGCCGAAACTCTACCACGTATCGAACACCACCTCAGAACAGGAGAACCCCGATGCCACCAAACATATCGGCCTGTGGATGAAGGGACTGAGGAACCTGACCATCGACGGACGAGGGGCAAGGCTGGTGACGCACGGCGAGATGACGGCCTTCGTGATCGACAGCTGCAAGAACATCAGGCTGAGGAACTTCACCCTGACGGCCGCAGACCCCACCGTGCCCGAGATGACGGTGACGGAGGACAGCGAACACCAGCTGACGGCCAGGATACATCCGCAGTCGAGGTATCGCATCGAGGACGGACGGCTCAGCTTCGTGGGCGACAGCTGGGCATGGCACAGGGGAATTGCACAGATCTATGACCCCCAGCGCGAGATAACATGGCGCGGCTGGATGCCCCTGAATGATGCGAAGAAGGCCGAGGAACTGGAACCGAGCGTAGTGAGGTTCTATTTCGAGAGGAAACCCGAGGTGCAGAGGGGCTGGGTCTTTCAGATGCGCGACTCCTACCGCGACGAGGTGTGCGGACTGATCCAGTACAGCCGTGACGTGGAACTGGAGGGGCTGCACGTCGCCTTCACCGGCAACTTCAGCATCGTAGGGCAGATGACGGAGAACCTCACCTACAGAAACCTCTCCTTCGAACCGGAAGCCGGAAGCGGCAGGACTTGTGCCGGATTTGCCGATTTCCTGCACTTCTCGGGTTGCAGGGGACGGATCTTGATTGAGCACTCGCGCTTTGCAGGTGCCCAGGACGATGCCATCAACGTGCACGGTACTCATTTGGCTGTCAGGGAGTTCCTCTCTCCCACCCTGATGCGCCTCAGGTACATGCATGGCCAGACGTACGGGTTCCAGTCCCTGTTGGCTGGCAACGAGGTGGACTTTATCGACCCGCACACACTCCTGCCCCTGGGCACCTTCAGGGTAAAGACGGCACGTATGGACGGCGAGCGGGAAATCATCGTGAGGCTGACAAAACCCGTGCCGCAGGGAATCAGGGACAGGAAGGAACTGGCGGTGGAGAATGCCACGTACACGCCCGAGGTGACCATCCGGGGCAACTACTTCGCACGCATCCCCACCCGCGGCATCCTGGTCACTACGCGCCGGCCCGTGCTCATCGAGGACAACCTCTTCTTCCGCACGCAGATGAGCGCCATACTCATAGCCGACGATGCCAGGAGATGGTACGAGTCGGGGATGGTGCGCAACGTATGCATCCGCGGCAACCGCTTCGAGGAGTGCGGCACACCCGTCATCAACATTGCTCCGGAGAACGACAGGGACGGCGGGTGCGTACACAGCGGCATCAGCATACAGGACAACTGCTTCCGACTCTCGGGCCACCCCGCAGTAGCAGCCAAGTCGGTGGACGGACTCAGAATCGAACACAACACGATCTACTCGTCAGACGAAGGCGAACCATTTCACACACAGAGCTGTATGAACGTTTACATCCAGGAGAACTTGAACATACCAAAAGACAAAGGAAATGCACACCCAGGGTGACATGAGCGAACTGCCTACTGCTATTGAAGGAATTAAAGTATCCTTTATCCCTGTTTCTATTAACGACCTCTCAGGCCGCAGACTCCAGCAGAAACCCACGAAGGGAATCTATAACCAAGGTGGCAGGGTGATGATTCAACGATGACGTTGATGGTTGATGGTCAAAAGCCTGGAGTCAAGAGACAGAATAGAAGATGAAATTGGCGCAGAACCAACATTTAAGTTTCATTCCTACATTTCATGCGCTCCAGTAGCTGATCTGGCGGAATCCCATTTACCATTTACAATCACCCGGTCTAATACATTCGGCTCAACTTCTTTAACTCTTTAACTCCATAACTACAAAAAAAAGAAAGCGGTTAGCGGTTATGGGTTAGCGGATAACGGGGGTAGCGAAGGAGTCTCGCAGAGACATGAAATGGGCAAGAAAAGACAACGTGTTGAAACGGACAAATCAACACGTTGAAATCACTGATGCAACACGTTGTCTTTTCTGAGGGAAGAAGAGGGGCGAAAGGTCGCAGGAAGCTATAGCCTTTTCAACTTCACAATGCTAAAGTTTTTTCATAAAACGTTTGGTAATCAACAAAAATGTTGTACATTTGTGACCAACTATTTAAAAACTCTGGTAGAACACAAGTACAATGGATTTCGTTAAATTATTACTAAAATTGGTGGGAGTCGCCAAGAACTACATGGATGACGCCCAAAAGAACGAGCGACCCATCCGGCAGGCCTCTCCGCGACCCGTTGAGCCGTCTGTGGTAAAGGAAAAGACTTCCGCTGAATGGGAGACCTATTTCAAGCAAATCCTGTTGAGTGAATTCCCTTCATACGACATTCGCGAAAACGTACCGGTAACGGAACTGGCAGGATTCGCCAACGATGAGTTCAATCTCTACAAGACACGTCCCTATCAGGCCTACAAAGCTGAATGGGGCCAGCCCTACACCTTTGTGCTTGAAAAAGACGGCAAAGCAATGGGAACGCTGATGTTGGGCAATGGACACAGCCACGACAGCAATGTCAAATACCTGATTGCCAGGATGTATGCCAAGAAATTGGGCATCCCTTACATCAATTTCTATACCCAGATGCCCAACGAAAGAGAGTATGTCATAGGGCGCATCCGCAAGTTGATGGCCTAAGAAACAACGAAAAAGGGGATGCAGCTTGGCTGCGCCTGCTGTGGAGGCAGCCTTGCCCACATCTATATGTTTTGCAGGCAACAGGGCAGGGTAACCTCTCGTGATCAGCAATTTTGCAGATTCAAAATTTTCCCCTTTTTCTTTTTTTTCCTCATGGAAAGCATCATCACGCAACTGACCCGACAAGAGACTTGGGAAGCATTCCTCGCCTATCGACTGTTGAAAGGCCGCTTCACTTGGCATGAGTTTGACGAAGCCGACTGTTTTGTGGAGCAGGAAAAGTATCTTCATCTGGCAGAAAAGATTGCGCAAGGTGAAGGTCTGGGCATCCCTCAAAAGAAGGTTGTCAACAAGATGGGTACAGGCAAGAAGCGGGTGGTCTACAGTTTCTCGCCAGACGAGATGATGATGCTCAAAGTGATTGCATTCAAGCTATATGACTACGATGAGCATTTTGCCCCCAACTGCTATGCTTTCCGTCGAGGCATAAAGGCCCACGATGCCATCCACGACATCATTCGAGCCATTGGAGGTCGGAAAATGTGGGCTTACAAACTCGACATCCACGATTACTTCAATTCCATTTCCATAGATATCCTGCTGCCGATGCTGGCAGAATTAATGGCAGACGACCCGCTTCTGTACCGTTTTTTCGAGAAGATGCTGACCGACAACCGCGCCATCTGCAACGGTGAGACTATCCATGAAAGCCGTGGCGTCATGGCGGGCACACCTACAGCACCTTTCCTGGCGGATGTCTATCTGAAAGAGGTTGACAAGCATTACAGCGAGGCTGGTGTCGTCTATGCCCGCTATTCTGACGACATCATCATGTTTGCCCCTGACCTCGAGACAGTTGTGGACTGCAAGCGTAAAATGGCGGAATTTCTCATGCAATACCGGCTCGAAGTCAATCCTGACAAGGAAAAGATATACTCGCCTGATGAAGCCTTTGACTTTCTGGGGTTTAAGTGCCACGCCCACGACATAGACATCTCGGAAGCGACAAGAAAAAAGATGAAAGGCAAAATCAAACGGGCAGCAAAATCCCTCTTGCGCTGGAGCCGCAAGAAAAACATTGAGCCAGAGAAGGCAATGAAGGGCCTCATCAACCGCTTCAACCGAAAGTTCTTTGAGAATGGCGATGCTGAAACCCTCACTTGGTCGAGATGGTTCTTTCCTGTCATCAACAAGACTGACGGCCTAAGAGAGATTGACCACTATCTTCAACAGAACATCCGCTTCCTCGGCACGGGGAAACACAGCAAGGCCAACTACAAAACCAGTTATGCCCAACTTAAGCGGTTGGGATACAAGAGCTTAGTGAACGAATACCACAAGTTCAAGGAATCTCGTTGAACTTGCGCATGACATCACTCGAACTTACCCTCTGCACACAATTCTGGAAATTGTCGATAGCCAGACAGGCTGCAATGGCAGCACTCTCTCCCAGCACCATGAAGACGGGTTCCATACGGATGCTTCCGTATGCGATGTGGCTGGCACTCAGGCAAACAGGAACCAGAAGGTTGCTTGCCTCTTCCTCTATGGGAGTAATCGAACGATAGCTCACATTGTAGGGCTTGGGACAACGGATCTGCACGTCACCCTCGTTCTTTACCATACCATTCACCACGTAGCGGCCACAGTTGTGGGAGTCCATGGTGTAAGCAGCCCACCCCACGTAGTCATCAACATCCGTTCGCCCCTGACAATTGTGCTCTGTCATCACATAACGTCCTATCATACGGCGAGACTCACGGATGTACATTTGCGGTGTGAAATGGGCCGTCTCCTGATACTCATCTTTGGGCAGCCCCCACGCCAACATGCGCTTACGGATGCTGTCGGGAATCCTCTCATCGTGACCTACGAAATAGAGCAAGCCTAAGGTGTAATCGAGATGAGCCTTGCGTATCTTGTCTCTCTTTTTGTAATTTGCCTCCGGATAATCCCAGTTCTCGCCAATCATGTCCGTAGAAAAAGCTCCACGATTGTTGATGTCCGTCTTGTTGTTGGGCATGAAACTCCAGCCGAAACAGTCGTGGACAGACGTCCAAGGCTCAACCTCCTTCCAGCGCAACAGAAGCTCGTAACGTGTAGGATCATAGTTTTCCGGCTTTGTGATAGGCAATTGGTTGGAAGGGTCATTGGTCAATGTGATGCGGTAATTGTAAGCCTGGACACATCTGTCTGCCTCTCCGCTTTTCCCCATGTCTCCCTTCAGAATGCCATAAAGCAAACCACTCTTGGGATCGCCTTTTACCTTATAGGGATCCACGCCATCGGGGAACTGATGTTTGTCCAGCATCTGGACTCCATCATAAATCTCGTTGTACTGAGCATTGGATTCGCGGCCTACCGTATAGCTGACGCCAGACTTCGCCATCAAATCGCCTTCGTAAGAACAGTCCACAAAGACCTTTGCAGAAATCTTCATGCGTTCCTTGGTGTTATCGGATTTCTCCAGGACAATACTGCTTATCACGTTTCCTTTCTTCTTTACCGAACGCAAGCGATATGGCATCAGGGGCTCCACACCGGCCTCTCTAAGGAAATCCTTATAGACAGACAATGCCACGCTAGGCTCAAACCTGAAGGCTGGCTCATCCTTACCATACTTCCTGCCTACCCGCTTGTAGAAATCAAGCGAAAGACCTTGAATGATATCCACCTTACCTATATCCGTCTCTCCCAGACCTCCTGCCGACAAGCCACCAATACGGGTCGTGGGCTCTATCAGCAAGACCGTTTTACCCTGAGTCTTTGCCGTATAGGCAGCAATCACTCCAGCAGAAGTAGCGCCATAGATGCAGACATCCGTTTCCTTCTCTTCCACGATGGCAGACACTCCTTGCAAGAGTACCAACCAAGACATTAGAAAAACGCACAGTTTCCTCATAGCATTCGTATTAAATAAGGTATACGGTCACAAAGATAGCATTTTTTTTTGAAAGAATCATCTCGAGGCGTTAAAATCCACAACTTCTATGCCTTCTTTCGGACAGAATGACTTATATGTAGCAGATGTGTCACTCGCGGAAAGTTAAGTCGCGTTAGAAACGTTATGGGAATGTTAAATCCACTGACACATTCAGGGATAAACCTTTGTGGCATGGTCCTTGCAACGTAAGTGGATGTGAAGCGAAGGCTCCTTTGAAAGGGGCGATGAAAGAAGATAAAGAGCTTCATGAGAGAACAAATATAGAAACAAACATAAACAAAAGAAAATCAGGAGGTATGATTATGCTACCAAACAGTTATCGCAACGCATTGAATTGGATGGACGAATTCTTCAATGCTATTCCCTCAACGAGTCAGGTCCGCACCACAAGTCCTGCCATCAACATTACTGAGAGTGAAAAAGACTATCGATTGGAACTGGCTGTCCCAGGAACCACTAAGGAAGATTATAACATCCAACTGACCGAGGATGGCAATCTGATGGTCACTCTAGAGAGAAAGAACGAGAATCAAGAGAAGGAAGGACGCCGCTACCTGCGTCGCGAATTCAGCTACCAACATTTCAGCCAGGCATTTACTCTGCCCGACGACGTGGATCGCGAGAAGATTTCCGCATCTGTCAAGGAAGGCATTCTCTATGTTGACCTGCCCAAGAAATCAGCAGAGGCCATGTCTATTGGCAAGAAGATTGAGATACAGTAAAAGAATGCTGGGAACCAGGATGGAATCCGTCAGCATCATATAGATTGGGTTAAGTGATTGTTTTTCTGGCACTCTGACATCTATCTTGTCAGGGTGCTTTTTTTCTATTCCAAAGATAGCTCATCCAGGCATAGGGCTTTCTCCGATAGCGATACCGTAAGTCGTGCTGGCAGGCATAAGCCTCGCGTTCGAAGGAGATGTTGCGATATGCCTTGTGCAGATTACGGTATTTGACCATCTTAATGCCCCACTCCATCACATACCACAGATAGAAGGGAACAAAGAGCATCTCACGCTGCTGCAAGGTGTGGATGTATTCATGGTTCACATCCACACGTCCCAAGCGTCCATACCCCTTTCGGGCAAAAACGACCCCGAAAAGATTGATGGCCCAAAAGGAGCCCAACGGCAGAAATCTGTTATAGATTATCTTCATCTGAACTGTTACAGGGATTACCTATTGAGTATCATCAAAAAGGGATAAAAAAAATTGGTTGTCATCACGACAACCAATCCTCATTAACCTTAAATCTAATACCATGAAAAACACACGGTGCAAAGGTAAGGCTTTTCCGCATAAACTATAAAACTTTTAGCTGTTTTTTCGTCCCAATAGCCAATTTATTGATTTATATCAATTTGAGAGACTTATTTCGAGACAATTTTCATCCTTACCCACACCCAACGGGGGATTATACGCCAAAAGAATACCAGAATGCGATACTTCCAATCCAACGTGATAATGGAACGGTTCCGTTCTATCCCCCGCACTATCTGGCGAGCGACTTTTTCAGGATCCAACTGCACTGGATAGTTCCCTCCATCGGTCAAAAGAGCCGTACGCACAAATCCCGGGCGTATATCATGGATGTAGAGGTTACGCAAGCCACGAATGTAGCACAACTGTGTCAGGCATTCCAGATAGTGGCTCACGTAGCGCTTGGTCGAGGAATAGGCGGGTGCAGCACCCAATCCTTTTGTGCCAGCTATACTGCTGATGACAGCAATGTGCCCTTCACGGTCCTGTTCGGCAAAGTATTTCCAGGCCACGTCAACCATCCTCGTAAAGCCCTCCGCATTGGTCCTTACCGTAAGCAACTCCTTGTCTGAATCCAGCGAAGGATTCTGATACCCGATGCCACTGCTGTGGAAGTACAGATCCATGCCTCCCATCTTCCCGATGAGACATTGCAATCCCTCTACGGCATCCTTGAGAGTCACATCAATGCATTGTGTTGCTTGGATGTTCGGATTCTCACGCTGTATCTGCTGAAGCCTCTCCTGTCTGCGTCCGGCGATTCCGACAAGCCATCCACGTTCAGAAAGAACCTTGGCCACCTCCAGCCCAATGCCTGAGGTGGCACCCATCACAATAGCACGTTTTCCTTCCATCATTTCTATTACTTTTTTATTGCATACCACAAAGTTACCATTTTCCATGCCTGAAGAAACAAAAAAAGAATGTTTTCTGCCATTTTTGACTCTCACTATAGCAAAAAAGACCAGATTTCGCATCTAAAAAGAAATTTTCTTTCATCAGACAATTCAACTTATCACAAATTTCCATAACTTTGGAAACAAAAACAAACATTTACACCTATGAAACTTAACGGAAGAAGAGAGAGTAATAATGTAGACGACCGCCGCGGCATGAGAGGAAGCACTGCTGCCGGTCTGGGTATAGGTAGTGTCGTCCTGATAGCCCTATTCACTTTCCTGCAAGGAGGAAACTTGGGCGACGTGATTACCAATGTGGGAACGCAGATGGCTCAAAGCCAGAATGTTACCACTCAGGAAGGACAGCGCGAATTCACTAAAGAGGAACAAGAATTGGCAAAATTCGCCAGTCAAATCCTGGCAGGTACCGAGGATGTTTGGACAGCCGAGTTCAAGAAACTGGGCAAAACCTACACGCCTCCCAAGATGGTACTTTACACGGGTGCCGTCAGAACAAGCTGCGGCAATGGTTCCAGCGAGATGGGTCCCTTCTATTGCTCTGGCGACCAATGCCTCTACATCGACTTGTCGTTCTTTACTCAAATGAAATCCCAACTGGGCGCAGATGGCGACTTTGCGTATGCCTATGTGATTGCCCACGAAGTAGGACACCATGTCGAGAACCTGCTGGGAACCTTGAATGAAGCCCATCAGAAGATGGCACGCCTCAATTCCAAGGAAGCCAACAAGATAAGTGTTCGTTTGGAACTGCTGGCCGACTTCTATGCCGGTGTTTGGGCTTACCACGACAACCAAATGTTTGGCAGCATTGAAGATGGCGATTTGGAAGAGGCTATCAATTGTGCTGAGGTGATTGGCGACAATTATCTGCAGGAGAAGGCCAACGGACGCTCAGTCCCAGAAACCTTCACCCACGGAACCTCTGCTCAGCGCATGAGATGGCTCAAGCTCGGACTTGAGACAGGTGACATCCGCAGAGGCACGACATTCCAGAAGAGCGACGCAGAACTCTAAAAGGGCTTTCCTGAAGAAAAGGGAACTCAAAGAAAGATTAGTGGCATCGATTGGTGCCACTTTTTTTGTCTCTACTCTCTCCAAAGAATCCCAACAATCACCAGCAGATAACCGGCCAGACACAACATCGGAGCAACAACAATCCGCCGAGTTGAAAAGATTTCAGGATTGAAAGCTTCCTCTGTACTTCCTGCACCTGACATCAGGCAGTAGCCTATGAGGATGAGGACGCATGCAATGATGATTATGAAAACATTCCTTTTTCCCAAAAGACGTAGGGGGTCATTGGGGGTATTGTTTGAGGTAGTGTTCATAGTGGTTGTAATATTGATTTACGATTTGTTTCCTTTCGAACAAGTAAGCCAGCGAGAGAGCCTGCTGCATAGTTTCCATCCAGTCGTGAGCAGAATGGAGAGAACCTGATTGACGCGAGGGTTTGATTGTCTCTATCCAGGAAAGCCATTCGTCAGCGCGACGCATCAGGTTACCGACTATCTCATCAGCCTTACCTACCTGGCCATCCAAATAGAAACAGCGAGCCATAGAGAGAGCGTATTCTGTATAGGGCACATTCTCCTGAGGCATCTCTTGCTGCCATTTTTGACAGACAGCAAGGGCACGCTTGAGATCGTTGCTTTGGAGCAGCGAGTCAATCAAAATGCTCATGATGACCTGATGAGTGTTCGCCATACGCTTCACATCCTCATCCACATAGATTCCCTCTGCCTTGAGGTTGCCATAACGGAAACGATGCATGACGTTTTCGTAGAGTCTTTCAACATCCACATCCCGACCCGCAGCAGTCGGCGAGACGCGATAGGCAAGGCCTTCCAGGACCAGATGATCGCGTAAATAAGGCAACAGGCCAGAGCCCATATTGATGGAAGTGTATATGGGACGGTTCCAATCTGCTTTCGACAACATCTCCAACACCATCAAATCTTTCTTGTACAGTCCACGCATCCCTTTGAATGAAAGAACCATCGAGCCTTCGCTCGAAGTAATGGTGACGCTATCCGTTGGAATGCATTGCATATCAGGTCGGTCACTAAGTATCCATTTGTGGAGGATGTTCTTTAGTTCAAAGGGCTGGTCGCCAAAAAGCTTATGGGCTTCTTCTGGATATTTTTCAACAAGTTCTTTCACCCTCTCCTTCATTTCGGGATGAATAGGTACATACTCACGGCAATCCTCTTGATAATCCTTGTGCTGCCAACTGATGGGCAGGGCTGGGGAATCGTAGGCAGGACGTTTCATCTGGTCGATATACCAATCTGTTTGCAGATACTCCATGTTGCAATCCCGTGTGTCAGTGCGGAAACCTTCCACCTCATGATTATACCATAGCGGGAATGTATCGTTGTCGCCATTCGTCAGGATGATGGGATTCCCCTCGCGTTGCATGCTTTCCAGATAATTGGCTCCAAAATCGCAACAGGTGAAACGATCTGATCGATCATGATCATCCCACGTCTGGCTCACCATCTGCAAAGGAACGAATAGAGTAAGGATGGCTCCTGCAATACTGGCAGTCAGCTTCCCACATCGGAACAGTTTCCTGAGTAAAGCCGTAACCATGCCAACTCCTAAACCTGTCCAAATGGAAAAGGCATAGAAGGAACCTGCGTAGGAATAGTCGCGTTCGCGTGGCTGAAGCGGTGTCTGGTTGATATACACCACGATAGCCAATCCTGTCATCAGAAACAGCAACATGATGACATATAATTGATGCCGCCCTCTGCAACCTTTCCTCCTCTGCCAAGCAATTCCCGCCAAACCAAGCAAAAGTGGAAGACCGAAGAAAACATTTCGTCCCTTGTTGGTTCTCAAATCGGAGGGCAACAACGATGTATCGCAGCCAAGCAACAAATTGTCTATCCACCTGATACCTGTTATCCAGTTGCCATGCTCCACTTCACCATGTCCCTGAATATTGTTCTGACGTCCCACGAAGTTCCACAGGAAATAACGCCAGTACATGAAATTCACTTGGTAAGTTAAGAAAAAACGCAGATTCTCGGCAGCTGTAGGCAAATTGCCATGCTTCTTGACACCTCCCATGATGTCTTCGTATGCCTTGGCATGACGGGAAGAATGCATCCGTGGGAAGAACATGTTGTCCTTGTACTGATACTTCACCTCATGGCGTATCACCTCATATCTCGTGGAGTCAACCGAAGGGCGATAGACAACAGCTCCTTGCTTCTCCTTTGGCACCATATAATTACCTTTCGTCTCATAGTCAAGCTCACTGCAATATGCAGGACCATAGATAAGAGGCGTGTCGCCATATTGCTCACGACTTAGATAACTGCCCAATGAAAAGATGTTGCCTGGCGCATTCTCGTTCATCGGCACATTAGCATTGGCACGGATAAATATGACTCCATAACTGCTGTAGCCCATCAGTATCATCAGCAGGCATGCCAATGATGTCTTCCAAACTTTGCGATGGACTTTGTGGAACGCAATGACAAGTGTGCCAACAAGCAGCATGATGTAGCAAAGAAGTCCTGTATGATAAGGACAACCCAATACATTAGTAAACAATAGCTCAAACCATCCGCCTACCTTCGTAATCCCTGGAATGATAAGAAAGAGAATGATGGCTACAAGCAAAGCACCTGCTGCCAACGTCTTCATTGAGCCAAACAACGTGACACGTTTCGCCTTACGATAATAGACAATAAACGACATGGCTGGCAAACACAGCAAACAGAGGAGATGAACACCAATGGAAAGACCTGTGACATAAGCAATCAGAATAATCCATCGGTCAGCCTGCGGAGCATCGGCCTCACTCTCCCACTTCAAAATGAGCCAGAACATCAAGGAAGTAAGGAAACTGGAAAACGCATAGACTTCTGCTTCGACTGCAGAAAACCAAAACGTGTCACTGAATGTATAGATCAACGAGCCTACCATTCCGCACACCTCAATATCGACAATCTGTGAGATGGTCAAGTCCCTGTTCTCTGGAGAAACCAACTTCCTGGCGAAACATGTTATTGTAAGAAACAGGAAGAAAATGCAGCCGGCACTCAAGAGAGCAGAAAGCACATTGACCATCAAGGCGACATCCGACGGCTTGGATGCAAACTGAGAAAAGAGATTGGCAGCCAACATGAAAACAGGAGCGCCAGGTGGATGACCTATTTCTAATTTATATCCACACGCTATGAACTCAGGGCAGTCCCACAGACTGGCTGTAGGCTCCACCGTCAGGCAATAGACAATGGCAGCAATGGCGAAAACAAACCATGCCATGCCAGTGTTGAGTTTTGAAAAAGCTGTTTGTCGCATAATTCCTTGCAATTAAATTTTTTGCAAAGGAAGCAACAAAAGAGGGAACAAACGTCAGAAACTGTCTTACATTTTGCTGACAGAAAACTGACAATTCTCTAGCACTACCCTAAACCCTTGTCTTTCAAGCAGTAAGACCTACTCCTATCTGATTCTATTTTCAAGTTAGAATGCTCTTCAACAATGAGTCGTAAGCGACGAATAAGTGTATAGAGGGTATCATAAGCATCGGGCTTCTTGGGCCAAAGGGCTTCGCATATCTCTGCTTTAGAAATCCGATGAGACGGAGCATGGAAAAACATCTCCATGACCTGTTGCTGCATCGGAGTTAACTGGATAATCTTGCCTGAGGATGCAAGAAACTGCCTATCGACATCAGAATAAGTGATTCCTCCATACGTGTGAAATCCTTCCTTCAGCAAAGGCTCCCCCAGCAATCTGTTTCTTCTTCGGAGGAAGATGCAAAACGCAACCCAACAAAAAGAAAGAGTCCACAAAGCAGCTGCAGGACGTTGGTCGGAGAGAGAGAAAATGGTTCCCACCGAACATTTTGCATAGCAGACAAACTTCTTCTGGCGAGTATCCACAGCAAGAGTTGCTTTTCCTCGAAGCTTCTCCACCTGAAGATGGCTGTTGAAAACACGAATAGTGTCCTGATTAATCGCTGCAGTTTGTTGCTCGGCCATTGTCAACGCCAATGCCCGATCCATACTTTTATTTACCCAATTCGCTGTAGCTCTATAACTGTGATAACTGGTAAAGAGCGAAGTTATGAGCAGTGCCAAAAGCACCAACATGGCATACCTGTGCTTCATTTCTCTTATCTGAATTTACTGCAAAGGTAATAAATTCTTCCGTCAATGAGGCATGTTTTAGCAAAATTTGCATATAATTAAGCTCTATTCAAATTGTCATATTACACTTCATAAGTATGGGCAAAGTAGGTCGTCTAAGAGATTGAGGAAAGATTGAAAACAATAAAAACAAGACCGCCCCGTCCTCTACGGACAGAGCGGTCTCTGTAATATTGCAATTTAGAATTATTCAGCGTTTTCTACGGGTGCCTCTGCTGTCTCAGCGGGCGTTTCTGCTGTCTCAGCAGGTGTCTCAGCGGCGGCCTTCTTGGAAGAACGACGTGTACGCTTTACCTTCTTAGCGGTCTTAGCCATGTTCTCATCGAAGTCTACCAATTCGATAAAACACATGGGAGCATTGTCGCCAGCACGGAAACCAGTCTTGATAATACGGGTATAGCCACCAGGACGATCAGCCACCTTCTGAGAGATGACAGTAAACAACTCAGTTACTGCCTTCTTATCCTGGAGGTAACTGAATACTACACGACGTGAGTTGGTAGTATCCTCCTTTGACTTCGTAATCAAAGGCTCTGCATACTTCTTCAAGGCCTTTGCCTTGGCCAGGGTCGTAGTGATTCTTTTGTGCATGATCAGAGAGATTGTCATGTTGGAAAGCATGGCTGCTCTGTGGGATGCAGTACGACCCAGATGATTAAATTTCTTATTATGTCTCATTTCTTTTTAATCTTTATCTAATTTATACTTAGAAATATCGGTTCCAAACGACAGATTCAGACTCTCGAGCAAATCATCAAGCTCCGTGAGCGATTTCTTACCAAAGTTGCGGAACTTCAACAAATCAGTCTTGTTGTACTGAACCAAATCGCCGAGTGTCTCTACGTCAGCCGCCTTCAAGCAATTGAGGGCACGTACGGAAAGATCCATATCGACGAGTTTGGTCTTGAGTAGTTGACGCATATGCAGAACCTCTTCATCAAACTCCTCATTTGCATCCTCTTCTGTATTGTCGGGAGTTATCTTCTCGTCAGAGAAGAGGTAGAAGTGATAAATGAGTATCTTGGCTGCCTCTTTCAAGGCGTCCTTTGGGTGTATGGAACCATCAGTTGTAATTTCGAGGATAAGTTTCTCGTAGTCGGTCTTTTGCTCGACACGGAAATTCTCGACAGAATACTTTACGTTTCTGATAGGAGTGTAAATTGAATCGATAGGAATCACGTTGACATCGGTGCAACGGTCACGGTTCTCTTCTGCAGGTACATAACCACGACCTTTGCTGATGCTGATCTCTATCTGCATTGATGCTTTTGCATCTAAATGGCAAATAACTAATTCAGGGTTTAACACTTCAAATCCAGTCAGATACTTGTTAAAGTCACCAGCGCGAAACTCTGTGGCGTTCTCAACGGTTACTGAAACTTTCTCGTTCTCGAATTCTTCAACTATTTGTTTGAATCGAACTTGCTTCAGATTCAAAATAATATTGGTAACATCCTCCTTAACACCAGGAATTGTTGCAAACTCGTGCTCTACACCGCTAATAGAAACGGTATCAATAGCAAAGCCATCAAGAGATGAAAGCAGGATGCGGCGCAAAGCATTACCTATGGTAGTACCAAAGCCACCTTCCAGAGGACGAAACTCGAACTTGCCGTACTTGTCGTCCGCCTCCAACATTATTACCTTATCGGGTTTTTGAAATGCTAATATCGCCATCCTTAATTATTATTTAGAATACAACTCAACGATCAACTGCTCCTTGATATTTTCGGGAATATCTGCACGGTCAGGGCGATGCAAAAGTTTACCTGCTTTCTGAGCCTCATCCCATTCAATCCAAGGATACTTGCTGTGGTTGAAACCTGCCAATGCATTGACAATTACCTCAAGACTCTTGGAACGCTCGCGAACACCAACAATCTGACCGGGCTTAACTGCATAGGAAGCAATACCAACCACCTTGCCATCAACAACAATGTGTTTGTGATTAACCAACTGACGCGCAGCAGAACGAGTAGGAGCAATACCCAAGCGATATACGATGTTATCAAGACGGCACTCCAGATCCTGCAGAAGAATCTCGCCAGTAATACCACTGATGCGGGATGCCTTGTCAAACATGTTGCGGAATTGTTTCTCTAAAACGCCATAGGTATACTTTGCCTTCTGCTTCTCTGCAAGCATGATACCATACTCAGAAGACTTACGACGACGATTATTGCCATGCTGGCCGGGAGGAAAGTTACGCCTTGACAGAACTTTGTCTGCGCCGAAAATGGGCTCGCCAAAACGACGAGCGATTTTTGATTTAGGTCCAATATATCTAGCCATAATCTATATCTATATTTAAAAGGTCCAGTGAAAATTAAACTCTTCTTCTCTTGGGAGGACGGCAGCCATTGTGGGGTAATGGAGTAACATCAACAATCTCCACAACCTCAATGCCAGCGCCATGAACGGTACGGATAGCTGATTCACGGCCATTGCCGGGACCCTTAACATATGCCTTCACTTTACGAAGACCCAGATCATACGCCGTCTTGGCACAATCCTGTGCTGCCATCTGAGCAGCGTAGGGAGTATTCTTCTTTGAGCCACGGAAACCCATCTTGCCAGCAGAAGACCATGAAATCACCTGACCTTCGCTGTTGGCCAAAGACACGATAATGTTATTGAAAGAACTGTGAACGTGAAGTTGACCCATTGCGTCAACTTTAACGACTCTTTTCTTTGCTGCAACTGTTTTTTTTGCCATGATATCAATTATTATTTAGTAGCCTTTTTCTTGTTAGCAACAGTCTTCTTCTTGCCCTTACGTGTACGAGCATTATTCTTAGTGCTCTGGCCACGAACGGGAAGACCGTTACGATGACGAACTCCACGATAACAACCGATATCCATCAGTCGCTTGATATTAAGTGAAACCTCGCTGCGCAGGTCACCCTCGACCTTGTACTCAGCACCAATGATTTCACGAATCTTACCAGCCTCTTCATCGGACCATGCAGATACCTTCTTGTCCTTATCGACACCTGCCTTCTCCAAAATCTTGGCTGCGCTACTGCGACCTATTCCAAAAATATAGGTCAAAGCGATTTCACCCCGCTTGTTCTGAGGTAAATCTACACCAACAATTCTAATTGCCATATACCAAAATATTACTTTTGCAATAATGATTAACCCTGACGTGTCTTGTACTTAGGGTTTTTCTTGTTAATAACATACAAACGACCCTTGCGGCGAACAATCTTGCAGTCTGGGGTACGTTTCTTTAAAGAAGCTCTTGTTTTCATATTGATGTTTTTATTTATATCTAAATACGATACGTCCTTTGGTCAAGTCGTATGGGCTCATCTCCACTTTGACTTTATCACCAGGAAGGATTTTGATGTAATGCATTCTCATCTTGCCAGAGATGTTGCAGATAATCTTTTGACCAATCTCCAACTCGACGCGAAACATCGCATTTGAAAGAGATTCTACAATTACACCGTCTTGCTCTATAACAGCTTGTTTTGCCATGCTCTAAACTATAATAATGTTTTCTAGTTTCTCTATTTCCTCGAAAGAAGACAAAATATCGGGTTTGCCATGATGAATTGCAATGGTATGCTCAAAATGGGCAGAAGGCTTTCCGTCGCGGGTTCGAACAGTCCACTGGTCAGGCATCATATAGATCTGAGGGGAACCTAAGGTTATCATAGGCTCTATGGCTATGCAAAGGCCATTCTTGATCAAGAGACCGTTTCCGCGACGTCCATAATTGGGAACTTGAGGATCCTCGTGCATTTCACGGCCAATTCCATGACCTACAAATTCACGGACGACTCCATAGCCCCGACTCTCGCAACATTGCTGTACAGCACAACTTATATCACCAATTCGCTTACCGGCACATGCTGACTGTATGCCCAAATAGAGTGACTCCTTGGTCGTACGAAGAAGGTTGAGAACTTCCTCGGAAGGCTCGCCAACACAAAACGTGTAGCAGGAGTCGCCATTGTAACCATTCAAGAGCGTTCCGCAATCAACCGAAACGATATCTCCTTCTTGGAGAGGAATATCATTAGGGATTCCGTGAACTACCTGATCATTGACCGAAGTACAAATGGAGGCAGGAAATGGTCCACCATAAGGATTTGGGAAACCCTTGAAGGTGGGCTCTGCTCCATGATCACGTATAAACTCGTCTGCAACCTTATCCAACTGCATGGTAGTAACTCCAGGCTTGATGTTTCTTCCAACTTCAGCCAAAGTCAGTCCCACCAATTGGTTGGCTGCTCTCAATAATTCAATTTCATCTTCTGTCTTAAGAAAAACCATTTTTCTTATCGAGCAGAGATACCAGAGCGACCGTGGATACGGCCAGAGCTCAACAAACCATCATAATGTCTCATCAGCAGGTGACTCTCAATCTGCTGGAGTGTATCCAAAACAACACCAACAAGAATCAAAAGTGAAGTTCCTCCAAAGAACTGGGCAAACTCCTGCTGAACATTCAGCAGACCAGCAAAGGCTGGCATACATGCAATCACTGCCAGAATAATAGATCCTGGGAAAGTGATATGAGACATGATCCTATCAATATATTCAGCTGTATCCTTGCCAGGACGTACGCCAGGGATGAAGCCATTGTTGCGCTTCATATCCTCAGCCATCTGGGTTGGATTCAAAGTAATAGCTGTATAGAAGTAGGTAAAGGCGATGATCAGGAAGGCAAATACCAAATTGTATGCCCAGCTTGTATGATCAGAGAATGCCATCAACACAGGTGATGCAGACTGACCGTTCTCAAGCAAACCCAGCAGTGTGATAGGAATGAACATAATAGCCTGAGCAAAAATGATAGGCATTACATTTGCAGCAAAAACCTTCAGGGGAATGTACTGACGTACACCGCCTACCTGCTGACCAGCATACATACGCTTGGCGTACTGTACAGGAATCTTACGGGTACCCTGTACCAACATGATAGCTGCCAAAATAACCACGAAAAGCAACAGGAGCTCAATCAGGAACATCACTAAACCGCCACCTGCAAGATTGTTCAGACGAGATACAACTTCCTGACTGAATGCCTGAGGCAAACGTGCGATGATACCCAACATGATGATCAGAGACACACCATTACCGATACCCTTATCTGTTATACGTTCACCGATCCAAAGGATAAACATACTTCCAGCTGCCAGAATAATAGTGCTGGCAATCATAAACCAAGTCCAATCCAAAGAAGGACTCAAAGCACCACCAGATTGGATACGCAGGTTGAAAAGGTAAGCTGGTCCCTGGAATAACAGGATGAAGACAGTCAGATAACGGGTATACTGACTCATCTTTCTACGTCCACTCTCACCCTCACGCTGCATCTTCTGGAAATAAGGTACAACGAATGCAAACAGCTGAATGACGATAGAAGCTGTAATATAAGGCATAATTCCCAATGCAAAGACAGATGCATTAGAGAAAGCGCCTCCTGAGAACATATTCAACAAGGACATAAGACCCGAGTTGGTCTGCTCTCGCAAAGCTGTCAAAGCCTCAGGATTAATACCGGGCAGGACAACGAATGACCCGAAACGGTATACTGCAGCAAAACCAAGCGTAATGAGAATTCGAGTCCTCAAATCCTCAACACGCCATATGTTCTTTAGAGTTTCAATAAACTTCTTCATCAGATATTACAGTTTAGTTGCGGTTCCACCTACATTCTGGATGGCAGCCTCAGCAGACTTAGAGAATGCGTTAGCAGTTACCTCAACCTTTGTGGTCAGGGTTCCATTACCAAGAATCTTAACAGGCATTTTAGCCTTTGCCAAACCGGCTTCTATCAGTTCCTTAATACCAATGGTAGTAATGCCCTTATCTGCCAATCCCTGAAGAGTGGCCAGGTTGATGGGTTGATACTCTACACGATTGATATTCTTGAATCCGAACTTAGGCAGACGACGCTGCAAGGGCATTTGACCACCCTCGAAACCGATCTTCCTCTTGTAACCAGAACGTGCCTTAGCACCCTTGTGACCACGGGTAGAAGTTCCACCCAAGCCAGAACCAGGGCCACGGCCAATTCTTTTGCGGCTATGAGTAGAGCCACTTGCTGGTTTCAAATTATTTAATTTCATAACGTCAATCAATTTAACTAGTTGATACACTATTAATCAATCACCTTTACCAAGTGAAAAACAGCCTTGATCAAACCACGGTTTGAAGGAGTATCCTCAATTTCAACAACTTGGTTCATCTTCCTTAGACCCAGAGTGTCCAAAGTGGCTTTCTGTGTACGAGGAGCATGTATTCTGCTACGTACTTGCTTTACTTTAATCGTTGCCATATACAAAATCCTCCTTATCCTCTAAATACTTTTTCAATACTAATTCCACGGTTAGCAGCAATGGTTCTAGCATCACGCATGCTGCATAAAGCTGCAATCGTAGCCTTAACCAAATTATGAGGGTTGGAAGAACCCTTGGACTTAGCTAAACAGTCTTTAACACCAACACTCTCAAGTACGGCACGCATAGCACCACCAGCTACCACACCAGTACCTGTTGATGCAGGCATAATCAGAACACTAGCACCACCAAATTTGGCTGTAGCCTCATGAGGAACAGTTCCATTGATAACAGGAACTTGAACCAAATTCTTCTTTGCAGACTCTACGCCCTTAGCAATAGCGGCAGTAACTTCACCAGCCTTACCAAGCCCCCAGCCGATAATACCACTCTCATTACCTACAACAACGATGGCTGAAAAAGTAAAAGTGCGACCACCCTTGGTAACCTTGGTAACACGATTGATAGCAACCAATCTGTCTTTCAACTCGATATCACTACTTATCTTAACCTTATTAATTGCCATAATCTATTAAAATTTAAGTCCACTGTTACGAGCAGCATCAGCCACTTCTTTTACTCTACCATGATACAGGTAACCATTACGATCAAAAACTACCGTAGTAATACCTGCCTCAAGTGCCTTCTTAGCAATCAACTCACCCACCTTGGCGGCCTGTTCCTTTTTAGGACATGCTTCCATACCAAGAGAAGATGCTGATGCCAACGTGGTACCAGTCAAATCGTTAATGATTTGAACATAGATCTGCTTATTGCTTCTGAATACAGACATGCGAGGACGCTCGGCTGTACCAAAGATCTTATTACGAATTCTATACTTAATTTTAATTCGTCTTTCTATTTTTGTTGTCATGATCTTACAATTTTAAAGTTACTTAGCACCTGCTGACTTACCAGACTTTCTGCGAATCTGCTCGCCAACGAACAAAATACCCTTACCCTTGTAAGGTTCAGGCATACGGAAAGAACGAATCTTTGCACAAACCTGACCCAAGAGTTGCTTGTCGCAAGACTCTAGGATGATCTGAGGGTTCTGATTCCTTTCAGACTTAGTCTCTACTTTGATTTCTGAGGGAAGCTGGAATACAATAGGATGAGTGTAACCCAATGAGAACTCCAGAATATTACCTTGATTGCTAACACGGTAACCAACACCAACCAATTCAAGTTTCTTCTGGAAACCCTCGGAAACACCAACAACCATATTGTTGACTAATGCACGATAGAGACCATGGAAGGCCTGCTTCTGCTTTCTCTCAACATCAGATTTCTCATCAATCTCAAAAGTAACCTCAGTGTCAGAGATCTTCACTTGAATAGAAGGATCTACAGCCTGGGTCAATTCGCCTTTCTTACCCTTTACAGTGACAACGTTATCTTCGCTAACGCTAATGTTGACACCTGAAGGAATGCTAATGGGCAATTTACCTATTCTAGACATATCTTGAATCCTCCTATTAATATATGTAACAAAGAACCTCGCCACCAATCTTGAGATCAGCAGCCTCTTTGTTAGTCATTACACCCTTTGAAGTGGATAAGATTGCAATACCCAATCCATTAATAACTCTCGGCATATCCTTATAACCTGTATACTTACGCATACCAGGAGTGGATATTCTGATCAATTTCTTGATTGCATTAACTTTGTTGACGGCGTCATACTTCAGTGCAATCTTAATTGTTCCTTGGGGACCATCATCGATGAACTTGTAGTTCAGGATGTACCCCTTCTCGAAGAGAATCTTAGTGATTTCCTTCTTCAAATTTGACGCAGGCACCTCAACAACTCTGTGTTTAGCCATGATTGCGTTACGCAATCTTGTCAAATAATCTGCAATTGGATCTGTCATTTTATAAAAGATTTAATTAATCGGGACTCTCCCGACAATATTAAAAGATAATAAATATATATCCTTACCAGCTAGCTTTCTTAACTCCGGGAATCAAGCCATTGGATGCCATCTCACGGAATTGAATACGGCTGATACCGAATAAGCGGATGTACCCCTTTGGACGTCCTGTAATCTTACAACGATTATGCAGACGAATGGGATTTGCATTGCGAGGAATTGCTTGAAGTTTCTTAGCGGCTTCATAAGCCTCTACAGGATCACCACTCTTGACAATTTTCTTCAGTGCGGCACGCTTCTCAGCATACTTGGCTACGAGCTTAGCTCTTTTAATCTCGCGAGCCTTCATGGATTCTTTTGCCATAACCTATCAGTCTTTTTTTGCGTTCTTAAAAGGCAGACCAAATTCTTTGAGCAGAGCATAACCCTCCTCATCGGTCTTAGCGGTGGTAACAAAAGTGATATTCATACCCAAGATACGATCGATAGCATCGATATTAATCTCGGGGAAGATAATCTGCTCCTGAATACCCATTGTGTAATTACCACGACCATCGAACTTACTCTCAATACCCTTGAAGTCACGGATACGGGGCAGAGCCACACGAATCAGTTTCTCCAAAAACTCATACATACGCTCACGACGTAATGTCACCATAACGCCAATGGGCATCTTCTTACGAAGCTTAAAGTTTGCAACGTCCTTCTTTGATACAGTAGCAACAGCCTTCTGGCCTGTGATAGCTGTAATCTCGTTAATTGCAACCTCAATTATCTTCTTGTCAGCAGTAGCCATACCAAGACCCTGATTGATCACGATCTTTTTCAGTACGGGGATCTGCATGGAAGATGAATAATTGAATTGCTTCTGCAGTGCAGGAGCTATGCGCTCTGCATATTCTTTCTTTAGGCTTGCTGTATTTGCCATTATTTAGATCTCCTTTGTTATTTAACAGTTACCTTCATTGCTTTACCGTTGGAACGGACAGGCTTGCCGTCAACAATGGGATTGAGCTTTGAAACTTGAATGGGAGCCTCCTGCTTAACAATACCTCCCTGAGGGAACTTAGCACTAGGCTTCTGACTCTTGGAAACCATATTGACACCCTCAACAATGGCGCGCTGCTCCTTCACGAGCACTTTCAACACTTTACCGCTCTGACCCTTATTGTTGCCAGAATTTACGTAAACTGTATCGCCTTTCTTAATGTGTAACTTACTCATTACTATAAATCCTTATTATATTAAAGAACTTCAGGTGCCAGTGATACGACCTTCATGTTAGCAGCACGCAACTCGCGAGCAACAGGACCGAAAATACGACTTCCACGCAATTCACCTGCGTTGCTAAGAAGAACACAAGCGTTATCATCAAAACGAATGTAAGAACCGTCAGCACGACGAATCTCTTTCTTTGTACGTACGATCAGGGCCTTTGATACTACACCTTTCTTAATATCACTGGATGGGATAACGCTCTGTACAGCGACAACAATCACATCACCAACAGTTGCATAACGACGACGGGTACCACCGAGCACACGAATACACTTGCACTCTTTTGCACCACTATTGTCTGCAACAATCAATCTAGATTCTGCTTGTATCATAATTACTTAGCTCTTTCTACGATTTCTACTACTCTCCATCTCTTGGTTTTGCTCAGAGGACGAGTCTCCATAATCAGAACAGTATCACCCTTATGGCAATCGTTCTTCTCGTCATGGGCATGGTATTTCTTTGTCTTAGCAACAAACTTACCATAAATAGGGTGCTTCTCCTTGAACTTTGCAGCTACAACAATGGTCTTATCCATTTTGTCACTAACAACAACACCCGTTCTTGTTTTTCTTTTATTTCTTGTTTCCATGTCTATGACCATTTTTTTATTTGTTAAGTTCTCTCTGACGGAGCACTGTCATCATTCGAGCGATATTACGACGTGCAGTCTTAATTTGAGAGTTGTTCTCAAGGGGAGAGACTGCATGGTTCAGCAAGAGCTGATGGTAGCTAGCCTTCTCTGTCTGAATGCGCTCTGCCAGATCAGCAGTCGACATTTCCTTAATTTCAGCTATCTTCATAATTATGCGTTTTTATCGTAATCTCTTCTAACAACAAACTTAGTAGTTACAGGCAGTTTCTGAGCTGCAAGACGAAGAGCTTCCTTTGCAATCTCATAAGACACACCTTCAATCTCGAAAATGATACGTCCAGGGGTGATAGGAAATACGAATCCAACAGGATCTCCCTTACCTTTACCCATACGTACGTCTGCAGGCTTTTTGGTAACAGGCTTGTCTGGGAAGATACGAATCCAGCTCTGCCCCTCACGCTGCATATAACGCGTCATGGCAACACGGGCAGCCTCAATTTGGCGAGCAGTAATCCAATGTGTTTCCAACGACTTGATGCCAAAGGAGCCGAAAGCCAACTGGTTACCACGCATGGCATTGCCCTTGCAACGACCTTTTTGCGGTCTTCTATATTTAGTTCTCTTAGGTTGTAACATGATAATTCTGAAATTTAGCGATTGTTGTTCTTCTTACGACGGAAGTTCTTACCACCATTACCGTAGTTGCCACGGTTATTATCCTTACTCTGAGCGAAATTAGGAGCAAGATCCTTCTTACCATAAATCTCACCACGGCAAATCCAAACCTTGATACCTAACAAACCAACCTTAGTCAATGCTTCGGTTTGGCAGTAATCAATATCTGCACGGAGTGTGTGGAGAGGAGTACGACCTTCCTTGAACATCTCAGAACGAGCCATTTCTGCCCCATTCAGACGACCACAAATCTGCACCTTAATTCCTTCTGCACCGGCGCGCATAGAGTTGGCAACAGCCATCTTAATGGCGCGGCGATATGCAATTTTACCCTCAACTTGGCGAGCAATGTTGTTTGCAACAATCACTGCATCCAATTCAGGTTTCTTAACCTCGAAGATATTGATCTGAATCTCTTTGTCAGTCAGTTTCTTCAATTCCTCCTTCAGATTGTCAACTTTTTCGCCACCCTTGCCAATGATCAAACCTGGACGGGCAGTACAGATAGTGATAGTAACCATCTTCAGCGTACGCTCGATGACAATGCGGGAAATGCTGGCATCGCCCAGACGGGCATCCAAATACTTACGGATCTTACTATCCTCAAGAATAGAATCACCGAAGTTCTTGCCACCATACCAATTTGAATCCCAACCACGAATAATACCCAAGCGGTTGCTTATAGGATTTACTTTCTGTCCCATACTTTTACTTAATCATTAATCATTCTTAGTGTCGACGAACAAAGTAACGTGGTTAGAACGCTTGCGAATTCTATAGCCACGGCCCTGAGGAGCCGGTCTCATGCGCTTCAGAGTTGGACCCTCATCAACAAAAATCTTTGTGATATAGAGTTCACCTTCTTCAGCTTTACGCTCATTTTTCTGTTCCCAGTTTGCAATAGCAGAACGGAGAAGTTTCTCTACGTCTGCGGATGCTGCCTTAGCACAGAACTTCAGGGTTCCAAGTGCTCTGTTTACCTCCATGCCGCGAACCAAATCAACCACATATCTCATCTTGCGGGGAGAAGAAGGCACATCTTTCACTTTAGCAAAATACTGGGTCTTGAGGGCTGCCTTTCTAGCGTCAGCAGCTAGTTTCTTTCTTTTTCCCATTATATTATTACTCTAATGTTTTTTCAACAATTTACCTGCTTACTTCTTATTACCAGCATGGCCACCGAACTTACGTGTAGGAGCGAACTCGCCTAACTTATGTCCAACCATGTTCTCTGTAACATAAACAGGAATAAACTTATTTCCGTTGTGAACGGCTACCGTATGACCTACGAAATCAGGTGAAATCATGGAAGCGCGAGCCCAAGTCTTTACGACATTCTTCTTACCGCTCTCATTCATGGCAAGAATCTTCTTTTCGAGGCTAACTTCAATATACGGACCTTTCTTTAATGAACGACTCATATTTACTCAATTAACTTACTTGTTTATTACTTGCTAGCTCTCTCAATAATGTACTTGTTGGACTGCTTCTTGGGTGAACGTGTCTTAAGACCCTTTGCATACAAGCCCTTACGTGAACGAGGATGACCTCCTGACTGACGGCCTTCACCACCACCCATGGGATGGTCATGAGGATTCATAACGACACCACGATTGTGGGGACGACGACCCAACCAACGTGAACGGCCTGCCTTACCAGAGCTCTCCAAAGCATGATCAGAGTTACCTACACTACCAATGGTAGCCTTGCATGCACTGAGAATCTGACGAGTTTCGCCAGAAGGCAATTTAATAACGCAATAACGACCCTCACGGGAAGTCAACTGAGCAAAGTTTCCAGCGGAGCGAACAAGCAGAGCACCCTGACCTGGGCGAAGCTCTATGTTATGGATTACAGTACCTACAGGGATGTTCTGCAAAGGCAGAGCATTTCCCACTTCAGGAGCTGCGTCAGCGCCACTCATCACAGTGGTACCTACCTTCAATCCGTTGGGAGCAATAATATAACGTTTTTCGCCATCAGCGTAAAACAACAATGCGATTCTAGCCGAACGGTTGGGATCGTACTCGATTGTCTTTACAACTGCGGGAACACCATCTTTCTCACGTTTAAAATCGATAAAACGATACATTCTCTTATGACCACCGCCTCTATAACGGACGGTCATCTTACCTGTGTGGTTACGACCACCAGTGGAACGCTTACCGTAAACGAGAGACTTCTCAGGTACCGATGCAGTAATTTCTTCGAAGGTACCTATAATTTTGTGTCTTTGGCCCGGTGTTGTGGGCTTTAATTTACGTACTGCCATCTTTATTCTTAAATGTTTCTATAAAAATCAATTGTGTCGCCTTCCTTCAGGGTAACGATTGCCTTTTTGAAAGCGTTGGTGCGACCCTTGATAAGACCTGAACGGGTATAACGACTCTTATTCTTGCCAGCATATATGCATGTGTTAACTGCAGTTACAGTGACATTGTAGAGTTCTTCTACCTCCTTCTTAATCTCAATCTTGTTGGCGTCTGGACGCACGATGAAGCCGAACTTATTCTGCTTCTCAGTGATGCCGGTCATTTTCTCAGTGACCAGAGGCTTAATGATATATCCCATAATAGTTCTGACTCCTTATTTGGTTAAGTTTCCGTCAATTACGCTGATGGCACCTTCTGACAGCACCATAACATCTGCATCGAGTACCCGGTAGGTATTCAGCGCAGCTGCGGACATAACAAAAACACGTTCAATGTTACGAGCCGACAAATATACAGATTTGTCAACACCTGGCAAAACGAACAAAGCCTTCTTGCCTGAAATTTTAAGATTATTTATGATTTCAACCATTGATTTTGTCCTGGGAGCTTCCAAAGTGAAGTCTTCTACGACAACAATTGCGTTCTCCTGGGCCTTGTAAGTCAAAGCAGACTTACGAGCCAACTGACGGACCTTTTTATTCAATTTGAAACCATAATCGCGAGGCTTGGGACCAAACACGCGACCACCACCTACCAATACAGGCGATTTGATATCACCACGACGTGCGCCACCGCCGCCCTTCTGACGACCGAGCTTACGGGTAGAACCACTTATTTCGCTTCTCTCCTTAGACTTTGCAGTACCTTGACGCTGGTTAGCCATAATCAACTTAACGTCGAGATAGATTGCGTGGTCGTTAGGCTCGATTGCGTAAATTGCATCGTTCAGAGAAACAGAACGTCCTGTCTCCTGACCTTTTATATTCAATACACTAACTTCCATTTTACTTGATAACACTTACAATTGAACCTTTGTAACCTGGAACACTACCCTTGATCAACAGAAGGTTATGCTCTGGAATTACCTTTAACACTTGCAGGTTGTGTGTTGTCACACGGTCGCAACCCATCTGACCACCCATGCGAAGGCCTTTGAACACCTTTGCAGGATAAGAACATGCACCAATAGAACCGGGTTTTCGCAGACGGTCGTCCTGACCATGAGTAGTCTGGCCAACACCACCGAAACCATGACGTTTAACAACGCCTTGGAAGCCCTTACCCTTAGAGGTGCCTATTACGTCAACAAAAGAAGAATCAGCAAACAAATCAACGGTGATAGTATCACCCAAATTCAATTCCTGATCAAATCCTGTGAACTCGGCCAAGTGTCTCTTGGGAGTTACTCCTGCTTTCTTGAAGTGGCCCATCATAGGAGCAGTGGTGTTCTTCTCCTTAGCCTCTTCGAAACCGAGCTGAACAGCATTGTAACCGTCCTTCTCTACACTTTTCACCTGAGTAACAACACAAGGACCTAATTCGATAACAGTGCATGGTACATTCTTACCCTCGGCACTGAATACGGAAGTCATTCCGATTTTCTTTCCTAATAATCCTGGCATTTCAGTTTTAATTTAATAAACAATTCAATAGCATTAAACCTTGATCTCAACTTCTACTCCACTGGGCAACTCCAGCTTCATCAATGCATCCACGGTCTTCTCCGTAGAGCTGTAGATGTCGATAAGACGCTTGTAAGAACTCAACTCAAACTGTTCGCGACTCTTTTTGTTAACGAAGGTTGAACGGTTTACCGTAAAGATTCTCTTACGAGTAGGCAGAGGTATTGGACCACTTACAATGGCACCTGTAGCCTTTACGGTCTTTGCAATCTTCTCTGCTGACTTGTCGACCAGGTTGTGGTCGTAAGACTTCAGTTTAATTCTGATTTTCTGACTCATTTGTTTTTATTAATTATAAATTATTAATGTTGAGGTCGAATGGTATGTCAATTAAGAGTCATTCGCTAACTGGCACCATCCATCCTATATTCATATTATGTCTTTTTTGTCATTGGAGGCTATACCAGATCCACGCGGCCCTTGATCTCCTCCAGGACAACCTTGGCGATACCAGAGCTTACAGCTGCGTGGTGATCGTAGGTCATAGAGCTAGTAGCGCGACCAGAAGTGATTGTACGCAATGCGGTAACATAGCCAAACATCTCAGCCAATGGAACCATTGCCTTAATCAGACGAGCACCACTACGAGTGGTATCCATACCTTCTACCTGACCACGACGCTTGTTCAAGTCGCCAATCACATCACCCATGTTCTCCTCTGGAGTAACAACCTCCAGTTTCATGATGGGTTCCATCAAGACAGGTTTTGCTTTTGCACAGCATGCTCTGTAAGCCATTTGGGCTGCCAGTTCGAATGACAACTGGTCAGAATCCACAGGATGGAAACTACCATCAAGCAGTTCTACCTTCAAGCTGTCCATAGGATAACCTCCCAGCACACCATTTTTCATGGCAGACTCGAAGCCCTTCTGGACAGAGGGGATAAACTCCTTGGGGATATTACCACCCGTAACCTTGCTGACAAACTGCAAGCCACCCTCTTTGAAGTCCTCATCAATGGGACCTACGTTAACGATGATGTCTGCAAACTTACCACGACCACCAGACTGTTTCTTGTAAACCTCGCGATGATTTACAGTTTGAGTGATAGCCTCCTTGTAGTTAACTTGAGGCTTGCCTTGATTGCACTCTACCTGGAACTCACGCTTCAGACGGTCAATAATGATATCCAAGTGCAACTCACCCATACCAGAGATGATTGTCTGACCACTCTGCTCATCAGTACGAACTGTGAAAGTGGGATCCTCTTCAGCCAGTTTGGCAAGTCCATTGCTCAACTTGTCCAAGTCCTTCTGGGTCTTGGGTTCTACAGCTATACCGATAACGGGATCTGGGAAGTCCATAGACTCCAGGATGATGGGAGCATCCTCATCGCAAAGGGTATCACCTGTGTGAATGTCCTTGAAACCTACACCTGCACCAATATCGCCAGCACTGATCACATCAACGGGATTCTGGTGGTTGGAATGCATCTGGAACAGACGGCTTACACGCTCCTTCTTGCCAGAGCGCATGTTATAGATATATGAACCAGACTCTACCTTGCCTGAGTAGACACGGAAGAATGTCAGACGCCCAACATAGGGATCGGTTGCAATCTTGAATGCCAACGCTGATGTCTTCTCATTCTCATCAGGTCTGCGGTCCTCTTCTTCACCTGAAGTAGGATTGGTACCCACAATGTTGGGAGTGTCCAAAGGAGAGGGGAGGAACATGCAGACGTAGTCCAAAAGTGTCTGCACACCTTTGTTCTTGAAAGAAGAACCACAGCACATAGGAACAATGTTAAGTGCCAGCGTACCCTTGCGGATAGCAGCGATAATCTCTTCCTTTGTGATACTGTTGGGATCCTCGAAATACTTCTCCATCAGAGACTCATCCTGCTCAGCAGCCTGCTCAAGCAGCTTGCCGCGATACTCCTCAGCCTCAGCCAGAAGGTCTGCGGGAATGTCATCTACCTCGAATTCAGCACCCTGTGTCTCATCGTGCCACAAGATAGCCTTCATGTCCAGCAAGTCAACTACGCCCTTGAAGTTTTCCTCGACACCAATAGGCACGTTCAATGCAACAGGGTTGGCGCCCAGAATCTCCTTCATCTGGCGAAGTACTTCATAGAAGTCTGCACCAGAGCGGTCCATCTTATTCACATAACCGATACGAGGCACGTTGTACTTGTCAGCCTGACGCCATACAGTCTCAGACTGGGGCTGTACGCCACCTACTGCACAGTAAGTTGCTACTGCTCCGTCCAACACGCGCAGAGAACGTTCAACCTCAGCAGTGAAGTCAACGTGTCCCGGAGTGTCAATCAGGTTGAACTTATACTTATTGCCATTATAGTTCCAGTAAGCCGTGGTAGCAGCAGAAGTGATGGTAATACCACGCTCCTGCTCCTGAGCCATCCAGTCCATAGTGGCTGCACCTTCATGCACCTCACCTATCTTATGGGTCTTACCAGTGTAGAAGAGGATTCGCTCTGAAGTAGTGGTCTTGCCGGCATCGATGTGAGCCATGATGCCGAAGTTGCGAGTCAAGTGAAGATCTTGCTTAGCCATTATATTCAGTTTACGTTAGAAACGGAAATGAGCGAATGCACGGTTAGCCTCAGCCATGCGGTGCATATCCTCCTTACGCTTGAATGCACCACCCTGCTCATTGTAAGCATCCATAATCTCTGCAGCCAATTTGTCTGCCATAGTCTTGCCACCACGCTTACGGGCATAAGAGATCATGTTCTTCATTGAGACTGACTCCTTGCGATCTGGACGGATTTCCGTAGGAACCTGGAAGGTGGCACCACCGATACGGCGGCTCTTCACCTCTACCTGAGGAGTAATCTTGTCCAAAGCCTCTTTCCAAATGGTCAGAGAATCCTTCTCCTCGCTCGACATCTTGTTCTTTACTATCTCCAGTGCGTCGTAGAATATCTTATAAGAAATACTCTTCTTACCATCATACATCAGATGGTTAACGAACTTTGACACCTTCACGTCGCCATAGACGGGATCGGGAAGGATGACACGCTTTTTTGGTTTTGCTTTACGCATTGTTTTGTTTGTTTGTTTCGTTCAGGGCTGCATTCTCGCGTTCTTCAGCGCTCCACTGAGCACTTACTCAACCTTAGTTTACAAGCCAAAAACAATGTAAATGAATAAATTAATTGATTAGATTACTTTTTTACCTTGGGACGCTTTGCACCGTACTTGCTACGACGCTGGGTCCTGTTGGCTACACCTGCGGTATCCAATGTACCGCGAACGATGTGATAACGTACACCTGGCAGGTCCTTCACACGACCGCCACGAACCAGCACAATGCTGTGCTCCTGCAGGTTGTGACCCTCTCCGGGAATGTAACTGTTGACCTCCTTAGAGTTGGTCAAACGAACACGAGCGACTTTTCGCATCGCTGAATTAGGCTTCTTAGGGGTAGTTGTGTACACACGAACGCAAACACCACGACGCTGAGGACAATTGTCCAACGCAGGGCTCTTGCTCTTGTCTACCAACACCGTACGGCCTTTTCTTACCAATTGTTGAATTGTAGGCATTGTTTTGTTTTTTTTATTATTATATTATATTATGTATATTATTCAATTTCATTCAGGAACAGGCACAATGAAAACGGGCACAATGAGCCTATTCGGGGTGCAAAGGTACGAAGAAATCTTGAAACAGCAATTCTCCGCACCTCAGATTTGGTCCAAAATCACCCAAAATGACCCGATTTAAACATTTTTTATGATTCTTTAACCTATCGAAAGCAAAATCGCATTGTTTCCAAACCCAAACGGCAACACATTAGACGAAATTGTCCCAAACCAGCCTAAGCCAGTTTGGGACAATTCTGTGAAGTTTTACTTTAAATTACAAACCTAAAGCTTTCTTCGCTTTATCAGCAGCTTCATTGACGGCTTTGTTGGCAGCATCTGTTGCCTTGGTGGCAGCCTCATCAATCTTCTCGTTCACCTGAGTTTTGGCACTCTCGACAGCCTCCTTGACAGCATCTTCAGCAACAGTCTTGACAGAGTCTGCCGTAGCCTTTGCATCGGCTTTCATCTCATCAACTGCTTCATTGGCTGCATCTCCAGCGTTGGCAGGCAAAGCCTGAACGGCGTTAATAATTTCGTTGACAACAGAGGAACCAGCACCTGCGATTTCCTCAATCTTTGCCTTGTTGGTTTCCACAAAATCCTTGATCTTGCTTGCATATTCAGCAGCTGCAGTATTGTCACCAGCAGCAACCAAATCCTTAACCTGTTCTGCGACCTCAGCAACAACTGCCTGAATACCAGCGGCATCACCATTTTCCAACTTCTGAGTCAAAGCGCTTGCAACACTCTCGAGAGTCTGAGTCTGATCCAGAACTGCAACTGTATCAATAAACAAAGAATCCTCCTCTGCGGTATTCGACGTAGTGTTCCCACCACAAGAAGCAAAACTGACCACGATAGCTGCGGCTATCAAAGAAAAAAACTTCTTCATCTCTTTTGTCTGTTTAAATCAAAAAATAACCATTTATCAATTGCTTTCTATTCCTTCATGCGAAATGCGCGGCAAAAGTACAAAAAACGTTTGACTCAACCAAAATTTCTCAGCAAATAAGACATATCAAAAACAACATCCATAGACAGAAGGGAAACAAGCATGCGAAAGAAGGCCTCGCTCACCACCCCTCAACCCAAGAAGAAAGACAACGTGTTGAAACCTCAAACGCAACACGTTGAAATTGCGGAATCAACACGTTGTCTTTAAACGAAGAAAACGAAATGCCATTTCCTGGAACTGGAACTTGCAACAAAGGAAACCTCCCGACTACCCTATTTGCTTAAACAACATACAGTTACCCAAAAACATGACTGGCTCTATTTCGCAAAGAACTCCTGCGGGCCAGTGGTGTAAAGATTGCCGAAGTGGGCAGAGTTTACGATGTGGACGTGCGAGCCGAGTGTATGCTGGGCGCAGTAGAGGTAGAGGTCGCGATAGGTCGTCGATGGCGATGCCGTAAAGTGGGTGACGAGATTACGGCTGAAGCGGTCGCAGCGCCACACGCCAAGTTCTGAACTCCAATTGTCAGCAAACGACTGTTCGTAGGTGCCGGCACTCGACATAGCCAATATGCCAGGAATACCAACCAAAGATGTGATGACTGCCTCTGAGAAACAGGGTTCTGTGATGACGAGCATCTTGCGGTAGTAGCCTTCTGCCTGCATCCGACCAACGGTCTGGCGCAGTAGTTCTGCAGTCATGCCTCGTCCGGTTTCCGCATCACGCCATACCAACTCGTCAGCACCGTTAGAGGCACGATTATGTCCGTGTCCGCTCCAGAAAAGCAACACGTTCTGTCCTGCATCCTTA
The DNA here is from genome assembly GCA_017427185.1 of Bacteroidaceae bacterium. Taxonomy (GTDB): domain Bacteria; phylum Bacteroidota; class Bacteroidia; order Bacteroidales; family Bacteroidaceae; genus Physcousia. The sequence continues at coordinate 38,434 of JAFRTJ010000020.1, forward strand.
GGTAAAACCACGGGAGTCTTATCCGTCTTGGCACCAAGCAGGATATTATTGATGTCAGCAAGAGTGAGTGAGGCGTTGTCGTAATCGACAATTACATTGTTGTAAAGGTTTTCCCCGTTGTCTTCAGAACGGACAACACCCGGCTCCGGATTCTTTGCGTCCGAGGCAAGCGCCTTGTCGATAATCAGGATGATATGACCATCATCGTAACCGTTTTTCTTGAGCATTTGGTAAACGCTGAGCACATCGGTCTGATGGCGGTAATTGTTCCAGCCGCTGCTGCCCTGTACGAGAACAGCATATTTGTCTGTCAGGGGAGAATACTGGATAGCGACATCCTTGTTCTCGGCACTCTTGGCAAATTCTTCCTCAGCATTTTTCACCAGCCAGTTCCAGGCTGCCATTGTTGCGCCCGTCCGATGGCTGCCATCGCTGCTCAGATAGTTGCGGAAATGAATCTTGCCGTCCTGTATCTGCCAGTGGACATAGCTGGTATGGGTTGCCGCGGTGTAGGTCTCACTGTCAAAGTGGATTTCACCCGATGCCCCAATGAAGCCCATCAGCCGTCCCTGCTCCAACGCAGAAAGATAGATTTCCATCGATGTAGTACTCCACGCAGCGCCGCTCAGTTGCTGGGCCTGTGGGGTGGTAATGGCGATGATGGCATCGTTAAGTGAAGAGTGAAGAGTAGCGATTGAAGGATCTGCTTCCGCTTTAGGGTTGTGCTCTGCATAGCTGGCGGCAAAGCCGGCCAGCATCAGTGCATCGTAGAATTTACATTCAGCAAACGTTGGCTTATTGCCGAACTTCACTTCATAGCTTATTTCGAAGCCTGTCGTTGGGTCGGCATATGGCGAGAATCCCTGATAATACTGCAGCACGTCGAGCGATTGCTGATTGAGGGCATCGAGACTCTCCTGGGTCAGATTGCTGAAGGCAAACCAAGTGCGCCCCCAGCCTTCAAACATCTGCTGATTGCCATCTTTGTATTCTTCGGGCATAGGCTCATCAGGATCCTCGCCCCACCACTCTATCCTCAGGCGAGCCATATCGAGCAACTGCTGTGTGGTCTCAATGACACAGAAGTTACCTGTCAGGAAGCTGCCGAAAGTGGGCAACTCGTTCAGTTCGTCATAGTAGGCTTTCATGCGTTTGCGCAGGTCGACATCACTGGTATATAGCTCGTTGTGCGAGAAAGGAATGCCCATCTCCTCGGCCTGAAAAGGACCCCAATTGAAGAACGTGTGCCCATAGCTGTCGTCGGGTGCGAACAGCGCAGCCGGCAAACTGGTGTTAAGCTTGTAGCCTAATGCTTTCACAATCGAGGCATACATATTCATCAGCACCTCGCAGAAAGTGATATCCGTCTCGGTGAGCGACCAGAGGAAAGGCTCCTTGTTTGCCACGCCCGCTGAGCCCACAGCAAAGCGGCGGATAATCTCCTCACTGGTAGCCGTTGGGGCTATCACGGGTTTATGTGTCGGCTGACAACCTGGTGCCAGCAGGGCCACGCCATCGTTGCTGAACGGCCCTATCACAGCCATCACATCCTCGCGTTTGCCTAATTCCTGGCCAAGACGTGCGAGGTCTTCCGTCAGTTCATCATGCCACTCCAGTTTCAAGTCGATGCAGAGGGTGTCGTGCAGTTGAGCCTGATGGAAATTGTCGAGGAACCACTGTGCCGTGCGCTCAAAGCGTGCCTTCGTGGCAGCGTCGGCACTCATCGGTGCCACTACTGCCACTGTCTTCTCCACCCAGCGCCGCGACTGCTGATAGACGATGGTGTCATCTTCCTGCGTACAGCCTGAGAGAAACAGAAGTGGAAGCAACACATAAATCGTAAATCGTAAATTACCTTTCATGCTCTTCCTCCTTTCTCAACGCCGTTTCGTGTATCTCCTTCAGCTTCTCTTCATTCAGTTCCTCAAGTGTCTCTATGGGGTACAGTTCGGAATGGTCAGAGTAGGTACGTATCACCTCCGTAAAACCCGATGCCAAGCCCAGCGACTGGTGCTTGGGCATACCTTCGCTGGACAGCCACTGGTGGATGCATCGAACCACAGCCTGGTCGATACGCTTCACCACCGACAGGTGGGAGCGAGAGTTGCGGTATTCCTTATCTACCCCCACGATACACATACCGCGCATCTCAACCTCGTTCATCCGCCAGAACGTGTTGAAGGCTCCGCCGCAAATGGGCACGATGTTAGAAATTTCATCATCATTCCATTGGTGAATCAGGCGCATGGCTGTCGAATCGGCTATCTCGTAACCGCCCTCGCCAGTCTCGTCGATGTAGGTTGTGGCGAGATACTTCTTGGTCCTTCCGATGACGGAAGTCATGTCGGCATTCCAGCCGTCGGTGAACCCTTGTATGGCATCAACGATGGCCTGTTCCTGGCGGTTGGCACCTATCAGCATCACCCTTTCTCCCAGCGCAGGCATCATCGCACCTGCCTCGAACATCGCCCCATAGTAGGGCATGAAGAATGTGGAGCCTTTGCCTGGGAGTGGTGTGCGCGTCTCCAGGTAGAGCAGGTCGGCGTTTGCGTTCTTGGCTAAGCGATTGCTGTTTGTACGCAGATATTCATCGTAAACAGGCGATGTCACGACGAACAGCCGCCGCACGGAGTCCTGTGCCGCCTCCATCTGGCGCATCATCAGTTCCAGATACCGCAACCCCTCTTCCGTCGATTGCGGCGACAGCTGCATCGTGCGCAGGCCTAACTCCTGGGCCGTCCGCTCCACACCCTCGTAGATCATGTCGCAATACGAGCGGTCACCCAACGAGTTGTCGCCGTAAATCACAGTTACCAACGGCGCCGTGCTGGCCTGCTCCTCATTGGGATCGGGCTTGTAAATAGTGTCGCCCTCCTTGGTGCATGACGACAGAAGCAGCACTGCAATCCATATTCCTGTTCTCCTCATATTCTCTATTATTTGCTTCTTGTTGTGCCGGTGGCGCCTTCGCTACTGATGACGGTGTTGATATTCGGGTCTTCATCGCCGGCATTGCCACCCCAATCGATGGCGGTATCGGTGACAGCACCCTCGGCAGCGATCGTCTTTGCCTGCTGTATTCGTCCGGAGACGCGCGTCAGGTACTGGCCCAGGTAGTCGGGGCCGAGCTGGCCCTTCACCTCCTGCGTGCTGACAACGAAGGGGATGCCGATGGCGTTGCCCTTCTGGTCGAGCATGGTGACGGTCATCTTACCGTCAGCCTCGATGTCGTACTCCTCCTGCGAGGGCTCGCCCTTCAGCATGGGCTGAACGCTGAAGCCGGCGTTTGCCGGCAGCGTGGCGAAGGTGACCGTCTTCGTCCATGGGGACGACGTGACGGTTTCCTGTACCTGTTGGCCATCACTGTCTATATAATATACAGTAACGGTGCAGGCGCTGAGCAGGTCCTGGCTCAGGTTCAACACATACTCAACCTTGGCACTTGCGGCTTTCGGCACCTCCGGCTCATCGTCGCTGCTGCAGGAGGGAAAGCTGCCGAGGGCCAGCAGGCCCCCAAGCAGCACACTCATTATCTTCAGATTCTTCATTGACGCTTATTGATTAATGATTTTACGTCCGTTCTTGATTACAATACCCTTTGTGTTTCCGTCGATACGGCGACCTGAGAGGTCATAGACGCGCTCGGTGCCGTCGCTGTCGATGGTGCGCAGATGCTCGACTCCGCTGGCATCCTCCAGCGTCATGCCGAGGGAGGCACGGGTGCCGCCCACACGGCTCTGCAGCAGGTAGCAGCGGTAAGGAGGAATGGTGACAGTGCTGTGTGCCTCGGTGTCCGAGAGTACGGGATGCCACTGCCCATCGTCGTTCAGCACGTAGGCACCCAACTCGTTGGCGCGGCTGTTGTCTATCTGCTTCAGCGAACCGCGGAAGGAGTAGCCAACAGCATCCTGCTGGTGACCGTAGGCAGCCCCGTCGCTTATCGGTATGGTGACCGTTGTACCCGACGAGAACGTTACGTCGTCAATCTCTGCTATCATCAGATAAGGCTCAAAAGCCTTCATCGTTCCTAACACTTGGGCGAATACGAGTTCACCATCGCTGCGTCCGGACAGTTGGTAGGCTTTGATACCATTAGGTACCCACATGTCGAAGGGCAGGCAGACGGTGTAGGGCTGTTCGCTCTTCTTAACCAGGCGATTGGTTCGTGCCGTTGCAGCATCGAAGGCGACAGGCACCAGATAATCCTTGGCATCGTCGAGCATATATTCCGAGCACGTTGCCGTGCCGTCAGGAAGACTCCACACTAGATTGAGCCCATTGCCGACATTGGTGCTGACAGGCATATAGACGAGCACATCCTGTGCCATACCCATGTCGTCCCTTACGTCGGCATGTTCCAGTTCCAGGCTGGTACAGTCTCTCAGATCTACATATCTCAGCGACGGCGTGCCGCTCAGCAGTTGCTTGCCGACGCTCGCCAGGGTAGCGGGCAGCTTGATACGCTGCAGCGCCTGCATGTTGCTGAACTGACCGTTGGCAATGGTATCGACCCTGCTTCGGGCCAGCGGTTCCAGGTTGGCCACTTCACTGTTGCCGCTGAACCATCCGTCGATGTTGTCGATATTGCTCATCTGCTCCGGGGTGAATACGGAATGCCGCGCCAGGATGCTGAAGAGTGCATCATCGTCAAACGAAGCCTTGATCTCCTGCGAATGCTTTATCAGTATGGAAGAGTTGGTATACTTGTCGTACGCTCCTGCAGGCACATAGATATGCGGTATCTGATGAGCCGTGTTGGTGGAGAGCGTAGGATCGGTGAAGGCGTCGCTGTGGAAGCTGGGTACTTGCTGTCCTAAGAATGCCAGGTTCTCAAGACTGGGCAGGTCGCCCAAGGCATCGTCGTCGATGTAGTCCATCATGTCGCCTACAACGAGCGTCTCAAGGTTGGCCATGTCATAGCAGGCCTCATCGGCCATCTTCGTCGCCGTACGCGGAAGAATTAGTGTCTCGAGCACGTCGCACTGCCAGAACATATTGGTACCAAGGGCATTGTCCTCCATGAGATAGTCGTTCACATTCTTGGTATTATAGTAGATGCGGTCTGCCACAATGCGGGCGTCGTAGAGGTCGAGATAGCGCAATGATGCCATCGGTATGGCCGTGCCGTCTTCGATGGTGCGACCAGCCATGACACGCAGCAATGCCACATCCTTACCGCCGATGGGACCGTTGATCTTCAGGGCCGAATAGTCCCAGAAGTTGCCTTCCACGCTCTTGATATAGTGGTTGTCCTTCATTGTGACGTTGAGTCCTAATGCCTTGTCGAGCGTATTGGGTTCGGTGACCGTGACTTCGAAGATGTCATTCTGTTGCGGATTATATGAGCCAATGTGCTCCTTATACTGCGGCCAGGCAGCACGATAGCGGCTGACTAACGAGTCGACCACAAACACCACGAAGTTCTCAGGCAGGTCTTCAAAGGCGTCAGCAGCCAGTGTCGGCGGTTCGGAATTGCCGGAATAGACATTCAGCAGCGACGAACAGCCCTTGAAGGCATTCTGGGTGATGGCTGTGCAACCAAAGGGAATACCAGCTTCCCTGAGCTGGCTCATGCCGGCGAAGGAATGGTCGCCGAGCGACTCCGCTCCAGCTATCAGCATGGCCTCGCGCAGGGTGGTGACGTCGGTATTGCCTTCGACGATGCCCTCCACGCTGCCGAGCACCATCAGGTCGAGCATCGTGTAGACGTCGGCAGCAGCCATGGCCCTCATGGCCGCCTCGTCCTCGAAGAGCACCTGCATGCCTGCAGCACGGGTGTTGAAGTGGTCGTCACCGCTGTAGGCGTTCCTCAGTCGCTTGGGTACGACGAACGAGCCGACGGGGACGCCGTTGCGGAACGCGTTCTCGTGGGTCTTGGGCTTGTCCTTGCACAGCATCACGATCTGTCCCATCGACAGGCAGTTCTCGATGACATCCTTCTCGATGGTTTCGGTGTTGTCGCCGATGACCAGCGTCTCCAGGCTGCTGCAGGTGCTGAAGGCATCGTGGGCAATGACCTTGGCCGACTTGGGCAGGATGAGCGTGCGCAGGGCATCACATTTCCAGAACATATAGGTATCCACGCGGTCGTTGGCCTGAATGTAGTCATTGCTGCCCTTGCGGTTGTAGCAGACCTCCTTCTTGTCGTAGACGATGTCGGCATTGTAGAGGTTCAGGTACTTCAGGTGTCCTAAGGGGTTGAACGAGCAGTCGTCCACATGGCGTCCGGCCAAGGTGCGCAGCACGGCCACGTCGAGGCCGTTGATGGGACCGTAAATCTTCAGCGAGTCGATGTGGGCGTAGGTGCCCTCCATCTTGAACGACGAGTTAAGGCCACCCTCGCTGACCACCTTCAGTCCTAAGGCCTCAGCCAGCGTACCGGGTTGGGTGAGCTTCACGACCTTGCGCGTGGGCGAGACCATGCCGATGTGGTTGGCATACTGCGGCCAGGCAGCGCAGTAGGTCTCGACGAGCGAGTCGGGGACCGAGATGATGAAGTCGTCCGGCAGACCGTTGAAGGCGTCATTACCTAATGTGGGCGGCTGCGGACGGTTGATGGTGATGCGCTTCAGCTGGCTACAGCCGCTGAAAGCGTAGGCGCCGATAGAGGCGATGCTGTCGGGCAGCTTGATGCACTGCAGCTGTCGGCTGTCGGCAAACATGAGCACGCGGATCTCTTTCAGTCCCACTGATCCGAAGGCCTCGAACTCGTCGAACGAAGTGATGTTGGAGTTCCTGAAACTCAGTTCAGCCATCTCCTCCGGCGTGATGCGCGACAGGTCGACATACTGGCTGAAGGTCGTACCGTTGGCGCTGTACGCCCACTTCTTGAGGGCATCGTAGACGCCCTGGTTGTCCGTCCCTATCAGACAGGGCTGGAAGTGGTCCTTCCACTGCACCCATTTCTCATCGCTCAGGAAGTCGTGCTGCTTGTAGTAGTCCATGCGGATCTTCACGTTCGGCGAACCGGCGAACACGCCTCTGCCGAGCTTGATCTTGTCGGGCCCCCAGTGCTCGGCTTTGTTGGAGCCGTCGGTGCGCAGGTAGAGCATGTCTATGTGCTCGAGGTTCGGACAGTCGGCCAGACAGGAATCGTTAAGCATCAGGTCGAGGTCGTCGTAGGCGTCGCCCGTCCAGAGCACGCCGTCGAGGTCCCAGAAGGTGACGCCGCGCAGCTCGTTGTTGCCACGGAAGGCATTGTAGTCGACGTTGTTCAGGTGGTAGTTGTTGAACGTGCCGATGTCGTTGTAGAGCCTCATCTCGCCGTCTTTGCCCAGTCCGCCTTTCTCTATGCCGACGGCTGTCAGGTGGTCGATGGTATGTTCGCCGGAACTGGAGTCCACGCGACGCGAGTTCAGCTCGAACAGGTTGGAGTACATCACACCGGCCTTGGTCTGATTCACCGGCAGGGCATCGTCCTCGACAACAAACATGGAGCGGTACTTGCCCCACATGGGGTCGTCAACGAAGTCTTGGAGTCGGCTCTTGCCCACACGGATTTTAAGTTGGGTAGTGTCGCAGCCGGCGAAGATGTCGGTACCGTTCAGGATGAAGTTCTCAGGACCTAACGAACGGCGGTGGTTCGAGCCGTCCTCTACATTCAGCATCAGGTCGAGCTCGCGGAGGGCCGAGCAACCGTCGAAGCACTTGTCGGGAACGACGATGGACAGCGGCGCATACATGCGGCCTGTCATGAGGCCGTTGACGTCGTAGAACGATACCTTCCTCACGGCATTCTTGCCACGGAAGGCCTCGTCGCCAATCATGACGGTCTTGTAGTTGTACACCGAGCCCGGGTCGTTGTATATCTTCACCTCGGGCGTGTTGTCTACATCTTTTATATATACGTGGTAGATCGTGTGTTTGTTATCCCTGAACACGGTAAGCATGGGGCCTAAGTTCCACGACGACTTGCGCTTCTGCATAGCATTGGCCATAGCCTGAATGCCGTTGGTCATGCCTGTACTTATCGCTGGTGTCGTCACCAGTGCAGGGCCGTAGCAAGCCATGGTGTAGAGCGTATTGAAATACGTATCATAGATGGGCACATTACTCATCACATATCGAGGCAATATGGAAATAAGGTTTTTGAAGGCGCCGCCGATAGAGTTTATCAAAAACTCGAAACTGTTATGCGCCATGTGCTTGCCGACGCCGTTCATGGCAAACTCCATTAATTGAGGTTCAAAGAACATAAATTCATTATGAGCAGTTTGCAACATCAAACCTTCGCCCATGACTTGAATCGTTTTTTCTGGGACCAAGTTCGCCGCCGCTTCAGAAGTGACCGCAATTCCGTTTTCCAAGGAGATAACGCCTGCATTGGCACTGACCTCGGCGGCAGTAGGCGCTACCGACGCACCCTGGGCCGCTGCCGACGAGCCGCCCGCAGTGGCGACGAGGAGTGCGACCTGAGCTGCTGCCGTCAGGATGGTGAAGAGCGACATCTCGCGCTGCACCAGCTCGCTCGTCGGCAGTGAGTTCAGCGAACGCGAAGCGAAGTCGTAAGTGACGCCGTCCACCTTGAACGGACCAAACGTGGTAGGTAAGAACTGCGAGGCTACAATACGGTCTTTGTAGTGAGCCCAGTTGGGGTCGTTAATGAAGAAGTCGTACACCTCAGGCGCCACCATAATCTTCAGCTCGGGGTCACAGCCGTCGAAGCATCCCTTGCCAGGCACAATGTCTGTGGGCAGGAGGAACTCCATGCGGTTGGAGCTTTCGTAATTGTAATAGTAGAGGGCTACCTCCTTCAGGTTCGGACAATGGGCAAAGGCACTGTCGCCCAACACCAGGCCCATGGGGCAGCGGGCATTGCCGACGTACGACGGCGAGCTGTGGAACGTCACGCTCTTGATCTTGTTATTCCCCTTGAACGCGTCGGCTTCCACTTGGATCGTCTTGTAGTTATAGACGGTGCCCACGTCGTTGTTAATGTGCAGGTTGCCATCGAACGACGAGGCCCCCGCGTCGTCAAATCCCGTGACCCTCATGTAATACACCTTCGGCATAATGCTTGAGTAGTCGTCGGCAAGGACATCGTTGACAGCAAAGTTCATATACTGGGCATTCCATGCCTTCTGCCGCTCGGCAAACACCAGGTTGTCGTCGTTGGTATACAGCGAACCATCGTCCTTGACGAAATAGTTGTATTTGACCAACTCCTCGACGATGGTCTTTGAGGCAGGTTCATCGGGCTGCAGCAGATGGCTGTAGGCCTTCCAGTTGGGGTCGGCCAGGAACTCCTCATAACGCGAGGCCGCCACGCGGATGCGCACCTTAGGACAGTCTTCGAAGACGTTCTTGCCCACATATACATCCTTGGGGCCGAGGGCCTGCTCCTTGTTGGTGCCGCGGTTGTTGAAGTAGAGCAGGTCTACCAGCTCCAGGTTGCTGCAGTCACGGAACGCTCCGTCCTCAATCACAAACCCCATGGGCACATTGGCATTGCCCACGTTCGATGCCGAACTCTCGAGGCGGAACGTACGCAGGTCGCTATTGTCGCTCAGCACACCCGACTGCAGGCAGATGGTCTTGTAGTTATAGACGGTGCCCACGTCGTTGTACATCGTCACCACACCGTTCTGCTTGCGGATGGCCTCGGCGTCAGCTCCTCTTACACGCAGGTACCAGACGGTGGAGCCCAGTGTCTGCTTCGAAGGCTCCAAGAGGGAACGCACATCGATGCCTTCGTAATTGTCTTTCCACGACTTGAGTCCCTCGACCATCTGGTCAATCTTGGCATTGGTCATGAGTGAGATGTCACTTATTGAGACATAGTAGTCGTAGATGAGACCACCCTCCTCAATGCCTTCGCCGACCAGCTGGGTGACGCCGTCGTCGATGCCGTCGGGCTCAAAGTCGGCCAGTCCAATCTTGTCGACATAGGGTGCCCAGTTGGGGTCATCCATAAACTCCTGCAGGCGGTTCTTGGCTACTAAGATTCTGAGGTTGGGACAGTCGTCGAAGGCTCCGTTGCCAGGGATGATGTCCTTGGGCCCCAGCGACTCCCACTTGTTGGTGCCGCGGTTGTTGTAGTAGAGCACCTGCACCTCTTCGAGGTTGCTGCAGCCACGGAACGCACCGGGCTGGATGAACAGCCTCATGGGAAGGTTGGCATTGCCGATGTTCGACGGTGAGCTCTCGAAGCGCACCTTCTTGACGGTCTTGTTGCCGCGAAGCGCCATGGAGTCGATGGCTATCGTCTTGTAGTCATAGCTGGTGCCTACGTCGTTGTACACGGTCAGCACGCCGTTCTGCTTTTCTAACTTGGAATCGTCCACCTTATTCAACTTGACGTACCACACCTCGGTACCCAACACGCCCTTGTCGGGAGCCAGCACATCGGTCACCTTGAAGTTGTTGGCATCGTCAGCCCATCGTCTGAGCATAAGGGCCAACTCTTCGTTGTAGGCATTGGAGTAGTACTGGCCGTTGTCCCTGCGAAGATAGCCATAGACAGCCCCGTCTTCCTCGAAGTCGTCGGTCTGCAGTTCGTCGGGGACAATCATAGAAGCGTACTGCTTCCAGTTGGGATCGCCCAGGAATTCCCAATAACGCGAAGCGGCAACAATGATGCGCAACTTGTTGCACCCATCGAAGACATTCTTGCCTGGAATCACATCCTTGGGTCCCAGCACTTGCTCCTTGTTTGTGCCTTCATTGTTGTAATAGTAGAGACGGAACTCCTCCAGGTTCGAGCAGCCACTGAAGGCGCCATCTTCAACGACCAGCTTCAGTGGCGCATTGGCATTGCCCACATTCGAAGGGGAACTCTCGAAACGTACTATCTTGATATTTTGGTTGCCGTTCAGCTTGCCGCCGATGGCAATGGTCTTGTAGTCGTAACTGGTGCCGACGTCGTTATAGACGGTAAGCACACCGTTTTTCGCAATGATTTCCTTGTCGTTGACGCCCGTAAGGCGTACATACCACAGCTCACCGCCAAAGTCGCTCTTGTTCTTATAGAGCAGGTCCTCGGGATTCAGCCCTTCGTAGTGGTCCTTCCACGAGCCTATCTGCTGCAGCATAGCATTCCAGTCTTCGTTGCTCAAGGCACTGCCGTCCTCGGCCTTCAGGAAGCTATAGACACCACCGTCCTCCGTGATGTCGTCGGAAGAGTGCTCGAAGGTGGTGATGCGGTCGCGCACCGGTCCCCACGTCTGGCTGCTGAGGTATTGCTGATAGACGCTGGTGCCCACGCGCAGCCACGCCTTGGGCGAGTTGTCGAGCATCGAACCCCAGATGCGCGTCACCGCCGTCGGCGGCAGTGCCAGCCATTGGTTGCTGCCGCTGGTGGTCCACTGCATTAGGTTCACCTCCTCCAGGTTCTCGCAGTTGGCAAACGCCTTGTCGCCGATGAAGAAATAGAAGTCGGTGTTGGCCGAATAGTTCAGGGCATCGCAGTCCTGGAAATAGATGCGCCTGACGCCCGGCATGCCCCAGAAGGCGTTGTCGGCGATGCAGCCCAGGTGGGTGTGACCGGTAAATATGCCTACCAAGTCGTTAATGATATACGTCTCGCCACTAGATGGGAAGTTGTCGGCATCGATGCTGGCAGCCGTGATGTAATCCCTCTCGGCATTCACGTACCAGCCCTTGGAATCGAGATACCAGCCGTAGTCTTTCGGATTATGAACCGAGACGTTGAAGTAGCGCGTGTAGTTGTTCTCTGTGATGTACGTGTACTTCACGCCTTTGTAGGTGTAAACGTAGTCTTCCGACGGTGCCCGTTTCGGCACGCGTTGCGGCTTGACCGACGAGCCATCGCGCAGTTCCACTTCATCGGCGACACTGTCGACTGCCACCTCATCAGCAATGCGGTCAGCAACCTCGGCTTGCGCCCATACGCCCGTGCCTGCTATCATCAGCCATAGGGCAAGTGTTGTCAGAAATCTGGTTTTCATATGCATAATATATACAGTTGTTTATTCTTCAAAAAATTCCAACCTATGTTAGAAAGCCGCACGGGTCGTGCCGCTGGCACCTTCGCTACTGATGACGGTGTTGATGTTCGGGTCTTCATCGCCGGCATTTCCACCCCAATCGATGGCGGTATCGGTGACAGCACCCTCCGCAGCAATCGTCTTAGCCTGCTGTATCCGTCCGGAAACGCGCGTCAGGTACTGACCCAGGTAGTCGGGACCGAGCTGACCCTTCACCGCCTGCGTGCTGACAACGATGGGGATGCCGATGGCGTTGCCCTTCTGGTCGAGCATGGTGACGGTCATCTTACCGTCAGCCTCGATGTCGTACTCCTCCTGCGAGGGCTCGCCCTTCAGCATGGGCTGAACGCTGAAGCCGGCATTTGCCGGCAGCGTGGCGAAGGTGACCGTCTTCGTCCATGGGGACGACGTGATGGTTTCCTGTACCTGTTGGCCATCACTGTCTATATAATATACAGTAACGGTGCAGGCGCTGAGCAGGTCCTGGCTCAGGTTCAACACATACTCAACCTTGGCACTTGCGGCTTTCGGCACCTCCGGCTCATCGTCGCTGCTGCAGGAGGGAAAGCTGCCGAGAGCCAGCAGGCCCCCGAGCAGCATACTCATTATCTTCAGATTCTTCATTGACGCTTATTGATTAATGATTTTACGTCCGTTCTTGATTACAATACCCTTTGTGTTTCCGTCGATGCGGCGACCTGAGAGGTCATAGACGCGCTCGGTGCCGTCGCTGTCGATGGTGCGCAGATGCTCGACTCCGCTGGCATCCTCCAGCGTCATGCCGAGGGAGGCGCGGGTGGAGCCCTGACGGCTCTGCAACAGATAGCAGCGGTAAGGAGGAATGGTGACAGTGCTTTGTGCCTCGGTGTCGCTTTGCACGGGGTGCCACTTCGCATCGTCGTTCATCACGTAGGCGCCCAGGTCGACAGCCTCGTCATGGCCGATGGTGTTCAGTGTGCCGCGCATGACAAAGCCTGGCGACTGCAGCTGTCCACCATAGGTTGAGCCACCACTTGCAGGCAGCAGTGTCTCACCGTTGACATTCAGCAGGGCGTATTCAAACTCAGCCCATACCAGATAAGGTTGCAGCGCCTGCATTTTCCCCGTATACTGGGCAAAGATCAGTTCATTGTCGCTACGTCCTGAAAGCTGATACACCTTCGCTCCTGCGGGAATGTCGAGGCTGTAGGGCAGACAGACGGTATAGGGCGCGTCGCTCCTTCCCAGTGTGCGCGTGTTCTCAACGTTCTCCGCTGTGATGGCCATGGGCACGCAGTAGTCGGCATCGTCGTAGAGGCGGAAGGTCTTGGTGCGAAAACCGCTGCCGTTCATTACCGCCACGTTCGTTTCGTCGGTCTCACCATACTTGGCAGGCATATAGCAGAGTGTGCGCTCTGTGAGCCCGATACGCTGCAGTCCACCATCCTTCAGGCTGTTCATCAGGTCGAGCGTATCGCACAGCTGGAAGTCGACAAAACGTAGTTTCGTCGCCTTGCTGAAGGCCTCGTCGCCCACAGAGGTCAGTGTCACCGGCATGGCGATGCGCTCCAACTGTGTGAGGGGCTGCATGTCCGTGGTAAAGAGGGAATCGACGAGAGTGTAACGCAACGGCGTCAAGTCGGTGATATCGGCATGATCCTTGAACCATCCCTTCACGCTGGTCACGTCGGCCAGATCGTCCTCGGTGGCGGCGGCATGGGCGGCAAAACTTGCAAACGAGGCGTCGTCCTCAAATACGCCCTTCGAGATATTGTTGGTGCGCTGCCAGCTGTTGCCAACGTAGGCCATGTCTTTAATATAATCGTTATAGAGCGACGGGCGCACATAGAAGGCGTCGAACGTCGGGTTGTAGTTGTTGCACAGGTTGCGCCAGACGAAGTTGTCAGCATCCAGTTCTGGCTTTTTGTTGGCCAGCAGATACATGCGGGTGAGCGACACATCATCGTCGAAAGCGCTCCAGTTGAGGGTCTCGATGCTGTCGCCGATGACCACGGTCTCGAGGTTCTCGCACTGCATCATCGCACGCGAGCGGATCTCCTTCAGCGACTTCGGCAGGATGAGCGTCTTGAGCTGATAGCATTGCAGGAAGGCGTAGGCGGGGAGCACGTCCTTCACTTCCACTTGGTCAATGCGGGTCGTCAACTTGTCCTGGGCGAAGCGCCAGTTGCTCGGCTCCAGTTGGGCGTCGTAAAGGTCGATGTACTCCAACGCTCCTGCCAGGTTGGGCTTGTCGGTCCACGGGCAGTAGCCAGCCAGATAACGCATGACGGCGAGATCCTGTCCGGAGATAGGACCGTTGACCTTCAATTTGGTAATATGGTTGTAATCGCCCTCGATGCCCACTACTCTCAGGTTATTTACGCTTTCCTCTCGGCCTCTTTCATCATTGGAGACGCCATTATTTTTGCTGAGTACGGTGAGGCCGAGTGCTGCCCCCAGTGTGTTGGGGCAGGTGAGCGTCACCTCGATGACGTCGTCGATGTTGATCTCGCTGCCCACGATGTGGTCGGCGTACTCGGGCCAAGCTTCGCGATACCGCTTCGTGTGCGTCTTGGGTACATAGACGCGGAAATCGGAGGGCAGGTCGCGGAAGGCTCCCTTCTCCAGCGAGGGCACGCTGTCGGCACTGATGGTAATGGAGCGCAAGCTCTTGCATCCCTGGAAGGCGCTGTAGCCCATATACTGCAGCGAGTCGGGCAGGGTGACGCTCTTCAGGGCTGTACAGCCGTTGAAGGCCGAGCCGAGATTGATGACATTGTTGAAGAGCCCAAGCTCGTCAAAACTCTCTACTTTGTCGTTCAGGATGCCGTCGATGCAGGTCAGCTGTCTGTATTCCGAGGGGAAGAAATGCCCCTTGCGTGTGAAGGCGCTCATGGCTTCGGCGTCCTTGAAAGCCGTAGTGACCATCGGACAACTGCTGGTGATCTCGTTGCGGCCCATGAATTGGGCCATGTTGTGCCCTGGCACATAGACGGCTTCAGCGCCAGGCTCCCAGCACGTCTTGTCATCGCTGGTGCACACATTGCCGAGGAACACCAGTTCCTCCAGTTGCTCATGGTTATCCTCGAACAGCTCGTTGTCGGCCTCCTTGGTGTCGTCGCCGATGGCCAGATGCCTGAGGCCGTGAGCCTGTTCAAACACGTTCTCGCCTATCTTCTTGGCACTCTTCGGCAGGATAACGGTCTGGAGTTTGTCGCAGTAGGTGAACATGAAGTCGCCCACCATATTGTCCTCCTCGAGATAGTCGTTGCTGCCCCAGCACTGATAGGGGTGCTCGGTGTCCTTCTTGAGTTCTGCGCCGTAGAGGTTCAGGTAGCACAGGCGTCCGGCTGTAGGCTCGCTGTTGTTCACGTTGGCACCGCCGAGGAAGCGGAGCACGCCCACGTCGACGCCGTTCAGGGGGCCTTCCACTACCAGCGAGTCAAACTTCTGGTACTGGCCTACCAGCCCCATCAGGTACTTATCGTCCATAATGGTCTGCAGACCCAGTTTTTCGGCCAGCTCGCCCACCTTGGTGGTCTTCACGTAGTGGATGACGGGCCTCTCCGTGTCGCTGACGATGTACTGGGCATAGCTGGGCCATGCCGTCTTGTAGGCATCCACCGCCTCGGCGGGCACGTAGATGGTAAAGCCATTGTAATTGCTGAGGTCGAACACGCTGTAGTCCAGCTTGGCGGGTTTCGTACCCTCGCAGCACACGGACTTCAGGCCGCTGTACTGGAAGGCGCAGGCATCGATAGTCTCCACAGCGGTGGGAATGGTTATCTCCTTCAGGTTCCTGCAGCCGTAGAAAGCCCAGCCGCCAATGTGCTTCACCGTGGAGGGTAGCTCGATGTTGCGCAGGTTTTCGCAGCTTAGGAACCACGAACCACCCACGTAGTCGAGACCTGCTGTCTCAAAGATCTTGAACTCGGGAAACTCCTCGATGTCGGTTTTTGCGAACTTGCCGTTCAGCCAGCTGAATCCCTTCTCCTTCAGGCGCATGGCGTCGATGACGTTCCATGCATTATTCATCGTGCTGCAGTGCAGCGTATAGCGCAGGTCGCTCAATATGCTCTTCACCTTGCTGTCGACAGGCTTGAACAGACAGGGTGTGAACTTGTCCTTGTAGCTGGCCCAGGCGGAGTCGGCCAGGAAGGCTTCCACCTGTGTAGGCATCATCTTCAGGCGGAGCTTTGGCGTGTTGTCGAAGACGCGGTCGCCCAAGCGCAGCGTGTTGGGTGTCAGCGGCTTCACCGAGCCGCGCGTGGTGGTGGCGTGCGACAGGTAGACGAGTCCCATGGACTCCAGGTTCTGGCAGTTCTTGAAACACTCGTCCTGCAGGGTGATGTCGATGTCGGCATAAGCCTCACCGAAGATGCTGACACCATTGATGTTCCAGAACGACACTTCCTTCAGCTTCTGATTGTCGCGGAAGGCGCCCTTCTTCACATAGTCCAGGTGGTAGTTATTCCAGTTGCCGACATCGTTGAACAGGCCCAGCGCGCCGTCGTTCTTGTCGAGGAATTTGCTGTCGGCCTCATAGGCATAAAGGTGTTCTATCTCGTGCCCCATGCCGTAGGTGATATGGCGCGTCGAGTTATCCGTATAGGCGTAGGCATAGTTCACGCCATAACCGCTGGTCGCCTTTTTCTCGGCGAGGGAACCCGTGGTGAGGTATCGGCTGTACTTCGCCCACGAAGGGTTGTCGAGGAAGTCCTGCAGACGATCCTCGCTCACGATGATGCGCAGTTTTGTGGAGTCGCAACCGGCAAAGATGCTGTCGCCGCAGATCACGAAGTTCTCAGGGCCAAGGGCTGTCTCGCCGCCACGAGCAGTCTGGTAGCGCAGGTCGAACTCCTTCAGGCTGGTACATCCGGCGAAGGCCGAGTCGGGGATAGTGAAGAGCAGCGAGGCATAGCTGTCGTATTTGCTGCTGCGGCTCTCGGCAAACTTGATGCGCTGCACCTTGGTATTGCCCTGGAAGGCATCACGGCTGACACCCACCGTGCGATAGTTATACACCGAGCCAATGTCGTTGTAGATGGTGAAGTCGGTCTGATTGGGGTCGGCCTCTTTAATATAGGTATGGTAGATGAGCTTCTTGTCGGGCGTCGTCATGCCGAACCCCACCAGTCCCACCTGGTGGATGTTGGCTGCCAGGTTGTCGGCAAGGCCGTTCTTCATCTCATCGGTGTTCACCTGGCCTGAAAATGGCTGGAACTGACCGATCATGCGTGAGCCGACGTAGGAACTTAATGTGCTGGCCAGAGTAATATTGGCCAACTTGTTTTTCAGCATCATCTTGCTAGCCTGCATTAACAGCGATTTTTGGAGTGCCTCTTTGGCCGAAATCTCACCTGTCACTTCAAGCAGACGAGCACCTGCTACTTTCTTCACTACATCGCACAGGAGCTTCGCGGCTTTCGTGTCGAGAACTAGCTGCTTATCAAGCAAAACAATGTAATTTCTGCAGGAGCCCATGTTGTTAAGTAAATTGTACATTTGGCTCAAGGCGTTCGGCCCCATCGCTTTTCGGAAAGCTTCGCCACCCAGAAATTTCACAGGGGTGTGGTGGTATTGCGCAGCATATAAAAAACTTTTAAATCCAATGCCTTGTGTTAAGTCTTTAGCCGAATTAATTCCAGCATTCAGTGCCGCTGCCTGCTCATTTAATAAGGCCATCTCTGTCCCCAACTTCGTAGCCTCAGTAGCTGCTGAAGTGCCAGCCTTCCCAGTACCTGCCGAGAAATACGTGAGTGCTATCTCGGCAATGGCGAAGGGCACGTTCCACCACGACGGTTCGACGGTGACCACCTGTGAGGAGGTGGCAGCGTTGGGCGTCTTCGAGGCGTAGTCGTAGGTCAGGCCGCCCTCGTTGATGGCATTCCATGTCGTAGGCTCATAGTCGGCCGGAACAATGCAATGGCTGTATTGGCTCCAGTTGGGGTCGTTGATGAAATCCATATAGCGCGTAGGCGAAACGATGATGCGTACCTCAGGGTCATCCACGTCAAGGGGTAGCACGTCATGGCTGTCGAAATCGGCCTTCCAGCCAAAGATGTCGTCGCCGGGTATCACGTCCTCCGGGCCCAGCGTCTCCCAGTGGTCGTCACCGTCCTGCACGTAGTAGTACATGCGTATCTCCTTCAGGTTCTTGCAGCCACGGAAGGCGCAGTTCTCGATGACCATCTTCAGGTCGCTGTAGGAGTTCTCCGTGTGACCGTTGGTCTGCCAGAACTCCACGGCCTTCAGGTCTTCGCAGTTGGTAAAGGCGCCACGGCGCACGGCCAGCGTCTTGTAGTTGTAGTAGCTGCCCACATCGTTGTAGATGCGCAGCACGCCGTCATGGCTTTTCAGATAGTCGGGGTCGGCGCTCTCAATGGTGGTGTAGTAGATGGTGGCGTCGGTGTTCTCGGCCATCAACTGGCGGGCATTGAAGCCCTGGTAGTCAGCATTCCACAGACGCAACTGCTTCATTACCTCCTCGGTCAGCGTGCCGTCGTTGGTCAGGTAGGTCTTGTTGTCTTCCGCCAGCATGCACCTATAGCGTGCGCCGCACTCGTCTATCGCATAGCCCGAGGGCTCGTAGCTGATGAAACGGTCTTTCACGGCGGCCCATACACCGCTGCTTTTGTAGTCGTCCAAGGTCGAGCTCGATACGCGGATGAAGGCGTTGGGCGACCCTTCGAGCATATTGTCCCAGATGCGCTTCACGGCCGACACCGGCATGGGCTCCCAGTGGTTGTCGCCCTCGGTGACATACTGCATCAGGTCGACCTTCTCTAATTGCGGGGCATTGGCAAAAGCCAGGTGACCAATGAAGAAATAGGGACTGGTGTTAGACGAATAAGCCACTGCGTCGCAGTCCTGGAAGTAGATGCGCTTCACCTTCGACTCGCCTGTAAAGCCATGGTCGGCCACGCAGCCCAGATGGGTATGATCCTTGAAGAAGCCCACCAGGTCGTTGATGAGGACTACCTCGCCACTGCCCGGCAGCGACTCCTCGTCGATGCTGGCGGCGGTAATGTAGGCCTTCTCGGCATTCACGTACCAGCCGTCTTTATCGCGATACCATCCGTAGTCACTGGGATTGTGAATACTGGTATTGAAGAACCGCGTGTAGTTGTTCTCCGTGATGTACGTGTACTTCACACCCTTGTAGAGGTACGTATAGTCACTACTCGGTGCCCGTTTCGGCACGCGTTGCGGCTTGACCGACGAGCCATCGCGCAGTTCCACTTCATCGGCGACACTGTCGACTGCCACCTCATCAGCAATGCTGTCGGCGATGCTGTCGGCTGTCACCTCATCAGCAATGCTGTCAGCAACCTCGGCTTGTGCCCATGTGCCCGTGCCTGCTATCGTCAGCCATAGGGCAAGTGTTGTCAGGATTTCTTTTTTCATTGAATTACTATTGTTATTTTTTTATGTTCCATATATGCTATGCGTGCCGTTTCTTGTACAGGGGCTTGTAAGCAGACGTCGAAAATAGCACTACATGTCTTTCAATTATTTTGCAAAAATACAACTTTTTTTTTAAAAAAATGTAACTATCGAGAAAAACTCTGATTTTGTTGCGAAGAAAACCGCATTATGCACAGAAAACCGCATTTCTCATTAACGAGAGTCTACGAAAAAAGTTGCCACCTCCAAGAATAGTCATTCTCAGGGGAACAACGTGTTGTTTTGGGTGTTTCAACGTGTTGTTTGGGGTGTTTCAACGTGTTGTCTGGGGTGTTTTAACGTGTTGCGTGGGCGGTTTTGATGTCTTGACAGGGCTTTTTCGACACGTTGAAACTGCCGCCTCGGGGAGAGCTTGTTTTGCAAGTGACTGATTATCAGGAAGGTAGAAATGTAAAGAGAGTGAAGCGTGACAATTGGGACAAAAGACAGTCCATTTTTTTTCACCCTCCTATTGCGTACGTATGGTCCTCCGTTTTGTTCTGGGGGGGGAAGCCTTAAGAATCAGGAAAACCCACTTTACAAATACTGCTTCTCCTTTCTGTACTGCAAGGGAGTCACGCCCAACAATCGCTTGAACAGATTGATGAAATAAGAACTGTCGCCAAAGGAAAGCGAGTCGCTGATTTCCTTTATACTCTTGTTTGTGGCAAGCAGTTCCAGTTCGGCTCGCTCGATACGTTTGCTGTTGATATAGGTAACAGGCGTCATCCCCATCGCTTGCTTGAACACACGAATATAATGGTCCCTGCTCATGCAAGCAATGGTTGCCAATGTCTCTTCCGTTATCTTCTCGCCCAAGTGTTGCTGTATGTACAGGAGCGAGTTGTTGATATGCCGATTGTTGAACTCTATTCTCTGTTTGGCATTCTCCAGGAAACGTGATATCAGAATATACAGGATGCCTCTTGACTCCACCTTGTTTGTCAGGTCACGCTTTCGGTTTTTCTCCAGTTTCTCTGCCAGATCAGCCTGGTTATCGTAGATTTGGGGATTGAAGTTGGAAAGTGCCATGGTAGGATTCAGCCTGCACAGCCTTTGGAAGAGCGCCAGATCAATTTCCGTACCTTTCACCTCGGTAGGGAGCAGTAATTTGTCCAACAGGCAATCACCCAACTGAGGGTCTTCGTAAACGTGCAGATAATAATGGGAAAAGGACGAATTGCAGACGCAATTGTGTTTCACATAAGCAGGAATGTAATACATGTATCCCTTTTTCAAAGGCTGCACATGGCCAGCCAATTCCACTTGAGCCTCTCCCTCGGTAACGTAATACAATCGTGCGAATGGACTTCTCACATTCTTCCAGTTCCAGTTTGCCTGGCGTTCAGCAAACCCGACATTGAGCGTAAACAAATGCATATAAACATTCATAACCGAAAAGCCTTCATCACGAAAAAAAAGTTTCTGCCTGCAAATATATCAATTAGTTCTCAACTTGACATCATTTTGCAGGCAGAAATACGACAAAAAGGGGGAATCACCCTTTATAAATCGGTCCAAAGTTCTTGCATGCACGGAAGTCTGCTCCCTCCTTATCCATTCCGAACGCATTCCATGCTGCCGGACGGAATATCTGGTCATCAGGGACATTATGCATGCATACAGGTATGCGCAGCATGGAGGCTAACGTAATGAGGTCAGCACCCACATGCCCGTATGCAATGGCTCCATGATTAGCGCCCCAATTGTTCATTACTGAATACACATCCTTGAACGCATCTTTTGACGGATCGAGACGAGGCACGAACCAAGTGGTTGGCCAGGTGGGATCGGTACGCTTATTCAGAATCTCATGAATCTCAGGCTCCACATCGGCTGTCCATCCTTCTGCGATCTGCAATACAGGCCCCAATCCCTTGACAAGGTTCAGACGAGCCATGGTAAGAGGCATGTTTCCCCGGCTGAGGAAGTTGCTTGAGTATCCTCCTCCACGGAAATAGTCACGGTCAGCAGGACACCAATTCGTGGCAGCGAGACAAGCCTCCACATCGGCTTCGGTCATATCCCAAGGACACTTCATCACGTGGTTGCCTTCTGTATCCACACTCTCGCCCGTTGCATCCAATGTCGTTGCTCCAGAGTTGATAAGATGAATCATGCCATTGGCTGCCAAGCCGCTCAACTTGCGATGAGTCACCCGCTCTACCGCCTCAGGACTCCAATAGGTGCGGACATCAGAGAAAATGGCAGCACGATTGGTAAGCAGATGCTCAAAAAGCATCGTCAGGCCGTTGCACGCATCGTTCTCTGTAGCCAATACAATAGCCTCGCGAATGCCATTCCAATCGAAAGAGGAATTAAGGATAGATTCTGAGAAATCACCATTCGGCATAAAATCCGTCCATTGACGCTGACCTTGGAAACCACCCGCAATGGCATTGTGTCCCAATGACTCTTCTTTGAATCCTGCCTCCAAAAGTTTAGGATTGCCCTTCATGAGGTCACGAATAATCATGGTCATCTTGACCACAAACTCCCAATCAGCATCCTTTTCCTCGCGACTCTTTGTCTTCTCAGGACGATTCTTGTCAAACCCCTCCTTAGTCATGCAATATTTGCGCGTCCACGAGATGGCTTTCTCATATTCCTCCTTATCATAGATACCTTCTTTGACACGACGGATGATCTCGCTCATATCCACTTGTTCGGCACGGATTCCCAGATATTCCTGCAGAAAATCGGCATTCACGATGCTGCCTGCAATACCCATTGCCACATTGCCCACACTAAGATAACTGCGTCCACGCATGGTTGCCACAGCCTGAGCGGCACGAGCCCAACGCAGGATTTTCTCGGCAACATCTGTAGGTATCGTATTGTCATCAAGATCCTGCACATCATGTCCATAGATGCCAAAGGCAGGGAGTCCCTTTTGGGCATGAGCAGCCAATACAGCTGCCAGATACACAGCACCAGGACGTTCCGTTCCATTGAATCCCCAAACAGCTTTAGGGTAATAAGGATTCATGTCCATCGTCTCAGAGCCGTAGCACCAGCAGCTGGTCACACTTATTGTGGCACCCACTCCCTCGCGCTCGAACTTCTCTGCACACTTAGCAGCCTCAGCCACACGGCCAATCGTGGTATCGGCAATCACGCATTCTACAGGACTTCCGTCCCCATTGCATACATTTGAGGAAATCAGCTTACCTACGGCTTGAGCCAATGCCATTGTCTTTTCCTCAAGACTCTCTCTCACGCCGCCCTGACGTCCATCGATGGTAGGGCGGATACCAATTTGGGGATAATTCATATTCTTCATCTGATTAAAATTAGGGTTATTTTTGACAAAGATAAACGTTTATGCCCATAAACCAATAAAAGAATTTCGATGAAAAATTGGACAAAATCGACAAACATCTATTCTGCCATCAAAAAACGCTAAAAAAAATCATCTCGTCATATCAGACCACACGGCTATATCTTTCTGTAAAGAATGGATGGACTAAGAAACGAAGGATGAAACCACATTTTACAAAACTATTTTCCAAAGAAGGCAGACAAAAATTCCTGTTGATTAATAATTAAAGAAGATACTTACTTGCAGAACGAGAAAAAAGTTGTACTTTTGCATTGCAATTCACAAACAGTAGAATATGAAAATTTCCATCATTGGCGCAGGAAACATGGGAGGAGCAACCGCACGCGGCATTGCCCAAGGCACCATCATTTCCACAAACGACATCGCCATCAGCAACCCCAGCAAAGGCAAACTGAACGCCATCAAGGCTGACTTTCCTGACATCATCGTTACACAGGACAACAAGGAATGCGTGAAAAATGCAGACTGGGTAATCTTAGCTGTGAAGCCCTGGAAACTGCAAGAGGTAATCGACGAGATTCGTGAATGCCTGGCTCATGGAGCCATCCTCTGCAGCATGGCAGGAGGTGTCAGTATCCAGAAGATAGAGGAGATGCTCAACGATTCCAAGCGTCCCATCTATCAAATCATCCCCAACACCGCCATCGCTGTTCGGCAAAGCATGACCTTCATTGCCAGCAAGAACAGCACAAGCGAGAAGGACCAGCAAATCCTGGATATTTTCAAAGAACTGGGAGAAGCCATGCTGGTGGAGGAACGACTCATGGGAGCAGGAATGGCATTAGCCAGCTGTGGCATTGCCTATGCCTTCCGATACATCCGCGCAGCCACAGAAGGTGGTGTGGAACTGGGACTTTATGCAAGAGATGCCCAACACATCGTGCAGCAGACGCTCAAAGGTGCCGTTGAACTTCTGGAAGCAACCAATGGGCATCCTGAAGCAGAAATCGACAAGGTGACAACCCCTGGCGGAATCACCATCCGAGGACTCAACGCAATGGAGCAGAACGGGTTCAGCAACATCGTGATTCAAGGACTGAAAGCCAGCAAATAACAACACAGTCCTGACTTTTCTCAACGAAAACCAAAAGATAAACAAATGAGCAAGACATCTCTGACTAACCGGAAATACGTAGTTCCGTTTATTCTCATAACAACTCTTTTCTTCCTGTGGGGGTTCGCACGAGCCATGCTGGACGTACTGAACAAGCATTTCCAAGACACCCTGAACATATCCATCACACAGAGTTCTCTGATTCAAGTGAGCAGCTATCTGGCCTATTTCATGATGGCAATTCCCGCAGGCATATTCATCAACCGATATGGATACCGCAAAGGGGTTGTATTTGGATTGCTTCTCTTTGCTGTCGGCTCTTTTCTCTTCATTCCTGGCGCTCAGGTGGAAGCATTCTCTCTCTATCTGGGAGCCCTTTTCATCATCGCATGCGGATTGGCCTTTCTGGAGACAGCTGCCAACCCCTACTCTACCCTGCTTGGCCCCAAGGAGACATCCACCAGCCGACTGAATCTGAGTCAATCCTTCAATGGGTTGGGAAGCGCACTGGGTCCGTTCATCATGGGAGGATACCTCTTCAGCCAAGCTGACGCCAACCTGTCACTTCCCTATGCCGTAATGGGTATGGTGGTGGCTGTCGTTGCTGTCATCTTCAGCCGAGTGAACCTGCCTGAGATACAAAGCGATGACGCAAGTGAAGCAGAAACTCCCAAGCACCCCCTGAAAACACTAATGACAAACCGCATGTTCCTGTTCGGCTTGTCTGCATTGTTGGCCTACGAAGTGAGTGAAATCAGCATCAACAGCTATTTCGTGAACTTCGTGACAGGTATGGGATGGATGAAAGCCGATGTGGCCAGCTATATACTTGGACTAAGCCTGTTCGTTTTCATGGGTGGTCGTTTTCTTGGCAGCTGGATCATGCGCAGCATCAAGGCTGAGCGCATGCTTTACTGGTGTGCTACAGGCAGTATCGTCAGCATTCTGCTGGTGATTCTGACCAGTATCTCTGAAACGAACGAGACATCGTGGACCCGTTATCTCCCCGTCGCATTCCTCATGGCCAATTACCTTTGTGAAGCCATCATGTTCCCCACCATCTTTGCCTTGGCTGTACAGGGGTTGGGCAATCTGACCAAGAGCGCCGCCTCCATCCTGATGATGACTCCTGTGGGAGGATGCGGATTCCTGTTGATGGCTCTCATTGCAGATTACACCACCCTGATCATACCCTTCGCATTGCCTTTGCTGGGATTCGTGATTGTCTGGGCCTATGCCCGCAAGAAATGCGCTTAAGATAAGAAGAAAGTGTCGAATCAGTCTCTCTGATCCTCAGGTATTCGAGATACGACCTCCTCAAGCGTGCCACAGAAGGGACCCGCATGCTCCAATTTCAAAGTGGAAACTGCTGCTGCGAAATGGGCCGCTGCTGACACAGAGGCTCCCTGGCAACGTTGGAAAAGATATCCCATCACATACGTGTCACCACAACCTGTAGCATCCACCAATTCCACTGGTTCATAGGCAGGAATATCATAGAACTTGCCATCAGCATAAATGATGCTGCCAAAACTACCCAACGTCAAGAGAACCTCGCGGACGCCCCATTCTGCCAAGCGGCGAGCACCCTCGTACAAATCCTTCTCACCCGTCAGGACGGACACTTCGTGTTCATTTACCTTCAGGATGTCCACATATTTAAGTGCCTCCAACTTATCTGGCCAATCCACTGGATAGACCTTTTGGTCACGCACCTCTCGCAAGTATCCCTGAGCATCCACCACCAATGTGCCACGAGCGGACAAATGGCGAATCACGTCGAGTGAAAAGTCGTCTGCCAACAGTGTGCCCAAAACTATGTATCGAGCCTCAACTCCCTGCAGGGACTCCACCGTGAACGGATCAGCCTTGGCCAGCACCCGCTGGCGACGGTTATTCACATCCTCCCCATATATGTTCTCAAAATAAACGGTATGCTTGCTTGGGATGACCTCTGTGGAGATACCCAAAGCTTCTATGTCTCGAACAGCCTGCATGTCTTCCTCTGCCAGCGAGGTAATCAGCTTATAGGAAACGTTTTCTTGGAGAAGATGGCTGATGCCATGCGTAAAGTAAAAAGAAGTGCCGCCAGGCATGTGAACATCACTATGGGGAGTGATCACGCGATCGTGTGTAATATGACCAATACAACAGATATCTATCATGTGGAATCAATTTTATTCCACAAAAATAGCAGGAATAAACCTAACTGCCAAACAAATTGTACATAAAAGATTTGTGCTTTTGTGAAAAAGAGCCTATCTTTGCATATTATTTACTAATAATAGGAAATATAGCACATTCATGAAACCGACAAAAACAGTATTGCTGAGCAGCCTGCTACTTCTGTCTGCATCCAATCTGAAAGCTCAAGAAGGCAACAATCTCACTTCTGGATTGGAACTTGGCGTCGAGGTATCTGGTACTGTCGCATCAGGAGACTATGCTCCCCTGTGGCTATCCAGCAACAAATATGGCTTGTCTTCGATTGAGAATTGGTCAAACTACGAGCGTGTCTCTCTGATGCGGAAAAGCAACAATGATTCCCTTCGCAATTGGCGTCGTGGCTATGGAGCGGATTTGGCTGTTGCTTTCAACTCAGCCAGAACCTTTGTGGTTCAGCAAGCCTTCGTAGAGTTTGGTTACAAGAAAGCCAACCTGATCATAGGTTCCCAGGAACATCCTATCCTGCTGCGCAACCAGGCACTCACCAGTGGTGGACTCAGCTTGGGCATCAATGCCCGTCCTATTCCTCAGATTCGTGTAGACATCGACTACTTCACATTCCCTGGAACGAAGGGCTGGTGGAAATGGAAGATGTGGGCTTCCTATGGAGTGCTGACTGATGGCAAGTGGCAAAAGAACTTCGCTGACGATATTCCCAATCTCGTGACTCGCTATACAGACAACACGATGTACCACGAGAAGGCTCTCTACTGGAAATTCGGCAAGGAGGACTGCGCATTTCCCCTGACTTTCGACATCGGCCTTCAGATGGGTACCCAGTTTGCTGGAAAGACTCACAACATGTATGCCCAGCGGGGAAATGACCTGCAGCATCCCACTGGATTCAGTGCCTACATGGATGCTTTGCTGTGCAGCGGAAGTGATGTCACAGATGGTCCGAATCCCAACACAGCAGGCAACCACGTGGGCAGCTACAACATGGCGCTCACCTGGCATGGTGACGGATGGAAGGTAAAGGGATACTTCGAGCGCCTCTTCGAGGACCAGTCCATGCTGACTGTGCAATATGGCATCCAAGACCATCTGGTAGGCGTGGAAGCTGAGTTGCCCAAGAATCCTGTGCTGACAGGAATCGTAGTGGAGCACCTGAGCACCTATACCCAAACAGGTCCTGTCTTCCACGACGAATCACCCCAACTGTCCGACAAGATGAATGGTCGAGATGATTACTATAACCACAACATGTATTCCGGCTGGCAATTCTATGGCTATGGAATGGGGCATCCGTTCCTTACCTCCCCCATTTACAACGAAGGAGGCGAAAGGGAGAAGATGGGCAGGCTGCAGTTCTACAACAACCGCGTGAAAGCATGGCATTTTGGATTCTCAGGCAATCCCTGCGACGAGGTCGGCTATCGCATCCTGATGTCATTCACCCGCAATTGGGGTACTCACGTGTATCCTTTCCAAGACATGATGAAGCAGCAATACGTGTTGGCTGAGACTAACTACAAACCCCATTGGGCTAAGGACTGGTCAGGCACCTTAGGCTTATCCTACGATCATGGAGACTTACTTGGCAACAGCTTTGGTGGCCAGTTGACCATCCGCAAAACCTTCAACCTCTTCTAAAAGAAATGACAATGAAAACCATAAAGAGCTTTTTGGCTGTTATCAGCATCGCAATCATGGGCCTCATGGCAGGTTCGTGCGACAAGACTCCCATCAATGGAGACCTGGATGGAATGTGGCAATTAATGAGAGTGGAAGACAATGGGACAACCATAGACGTTGGCACCACGCAGCGCTACATGTGCGTCCAGCTCCATCTGATACAACTCACACAATATGGAGATGTCCACACAGGAATTTTCTGTCATTTCAACCACGAGGGAAATACCCTCCGGCTCTACGACTTCTATGACCGTACCCATTACGTGGACAACCAGATTGCAGAGGAAAAAATGACGGATGCCGACAAGCTGTCGCCTTGGGGAATCTATCTGCTGGACACCACGTTCCAAGTGAACAAACTGACCAGCGATGCTCTGATTCTGCAAGACCCTGCAGGACGAGTCCTTACCTTCCGTAAGTTCTAAGCCGTTCTTCCCTACTCCACAAAAGCTGAGCAGCGTTCAAAAGCCTTCTTCAATGGACCCCATCGAAGGAGGACACATTCCAGCAGCCCCACACCAATGAAGGCGGTGAGGATACCCAATGCCACATCGATGACATAATGATGCGACGTGTAGACTGCACTCCACCATATTCCCATAGAGATGAAGGCCAGCAGGCACTGTACCCAGCGCTTGCATTTTCCCAACAAGGAATATAGAAAAGCCACAAACACGTAAGCTGCATGAAGGGAAGGAATGGCAGCGAAGACGTTGGAACTGTGGCAGTAGATGCCATGAAAAATGTTCATCCCCACCAATTCATCGAATCGTCCCAGACCTGCCACCTCTCCAGGCGTACCCAAAACAGGTTCAAAACCATAGTGCATGACGTACCAAGGGGGAGCAGCCGGATGAACGTAATAGCCGATGAATCCTATCCAGTTGACCAGTAGGAAGGCAATGGAGAATCGAAGACTCAAGCTGCGTTTTCCCATGAAGAACAGGCCAATACAGAATAGCATGGGAACTGGTACCCAACACAGATAAAAGACGCCACACATGAAATCCACGAAGGGCCAATGATGCTGGAAGAGGTATTCGTTGGGAGTAAGAACGCCCGCTGCCGTAGAGATTCCAAAGAGGTCTTTTTCCGCCTCATACAGATGCTGCACGTCGACAGGACTCACCATGTAATTGGGATACAAGCGCATCCAGTCATAGGAGATGGCAAAAAGGACGAAAGGAATGAGGGCATAGGATAGCTTGCGAAGCGTATCATTGGTAAAAAACAGCAGCAGGAAAGTGGCTGTGATCATGAAATGAGCAGGCATCAGTCCCACATACAGATAGGCCAAGACATAAAAAACAATCCAAAGCCCCAGGCACCAGAGCGTCTGTTTGAGTGTAGGAGGGGAGAAGAAAGACTTCATCACTACTTCTTCAGCTGACGATAACAATGAATGATACGCCAAAAGGCTGTCAGATTGGCCAGCACAGCAATCAGGAACAACGGAACAAGCAGTATCAGGACAGGATCGAATGACGTTGCACCAGCAAAGACACCCGTGAAGATCAATCCCACAGCAGTAAGCACAACTCGTTCTGGCCGTTGCATCAGGCCTACCTTGCATTCGATATCAAGCCCCTCAGCACGCGCCCTGACATAACTGACCATGATGGAGCCTATGAGAGCTGCATAGGTGATGATGCTTCCCCAAACGTAGCCCGTGTTGCTGAGCCATACAGAGATTCCAAAGAGGGTGACAAGTTCGCTGTAGCGATCCAGGACTGAATCATACAAGGCACCAAAGGTACTGGACATTCCTCCCACACGAGCCACACGGCCATCCATCATGTCAAAAAGACCGGCAAAAAGGATGATGCCACCAGCCCAACCCAGATAACTCAGGTCGCTGGGATGGTTCAAAGCGGCATACACCATCAGGACAGCAGCTGCCACATTCAGGAGAAACCCCGTAGTCGTGATGATGTTGGGGGTAATGCCTATGCGCACCATTGCCTTCACCAGTGGATTGATTACCCAATAAATTACCTTCTGAAGAAAATCCCTATAATTCATATTCTCTGTTATTTCCTTGTTTTTCTATTCAACTTCAAGTTCGAGAAGACAAAATAGCGTTGCATCGTGTAGTTCCACAAAACAGCAATCAGCACAGCAACAATTATCTTGCCCACGATATAGATCTCATCAATATAGTCTCCCAGAAGCATCTGCAGGCCATGACGGCGCTTCAACCACTCTGTACACAAGAATGTGCCACCAGTGTTCAGCAGGATGCTGATTCCCCACACCAGCATGTACTTCAGGGCAACGTGACGCTTGCGCACTCCATTATGAGGGAACACCCATCGGTAGTTCAGCACGCAATTGAAGATGCCGCCCGTAAGGGAGCCGATGAAGGAAGCCAAAACGTAGTACATCCCCAACAATGATGACAGGATGAAGGTCACCACGAAGTCGACGACAGTAGCCAACTGGGCTGAGCAAAGTGCTTTGATCAATCCCATAGCGGCACGATTATATTCTGTACGACATACAGGACCATGAATCCATAGATGCCTGCCAACACGTCATCCATCATCACGCCTGTGCCACCACGCATCTTCTCCATCAGCCGCACGCCCATAGGCTTCACGATGTCGAAAAAGCGGAAGAGGACAAAAGCTGCTATGGCATACCACAAATGACCAGCAGGTACGGCCAGCAGAGTGATCCACACGCCTACCATCTCATCGATCACCACACGCGAAGGGTCTTCTCCCCAATAAGACGACAAGCGATTGGCTGCCCAGACTCCCAGCATATAGAAGAGGAGCACGAGAGCCAAGGTCGCCAACTTCAGCTCAGGGTCTGCCAGGAAGCAGGACATCACGTACCATAGCAACGCAGCCAGGAAAGCGCCTGCCGTGCCAGGCCCCAAAGGACAAAAGCCAACACCAAAACCACTTCCGATGAAGGCAGGCAAGAAGGGAGCCTCTGATCTGTATCTGTAACGCTTGGCATTCATAGGCAATGTCAGAAGGATGCACGGAACATGAAGCGGATTCCCCATTTCTGGGTGTCAGGCTGGATGTAGTTGACACGATGCACATATTCCACATGCAGCAGTTTGAAGATGTTGTGGATACCAACGATGAGCTCCACGTAAGGCCGCTTGGCCTCCATCACCTGGCAGTTGTAGTCGAAGGTCCCATCGGCATTGTAGTGGCCAGGGAAATAATACAGGCGGCTGTCGTTCTGGTTCTTCGCCAAGAAAGGATTGTTCTTGTCTGACAAGTAGCCCCAGTAGAAGTTGCATCCCAGATACTCGCGCCATTTGAGTCTGCGAACCAGAGGGATGCGGTTGAGAATCTTTCCGTTGAGGTCCCACGAGAGCAGCAGGGTGGCATTGCGGTCTGTGATGAACTCCATGTTGTCGATCAGGTTGAAGGTGTAGTCCTCCATGATGTAGCTCAAGTTTGCGACAGGGAAGCCCAGCAACGTGAAGGGCACCTGGTTCCATTGGCACTGGGCATGCAGGTAGCAGTCGAACTTACCCCATGAATGCATCCAGAAACGCTTGTAGAAGGTAAACTCCGTCAGGTTGTAGTTGCAGTCCCCGCCAAAGAGTCCCTTCACTCCAGTCGTGTGCTTTATTCCCATGATGGGCGAGTCGTAGTTCAGCTTCAGGCGGCGCTGCTTGGTATTGATCCATGCCGCATTGGGCTGATACTCGAATCCTGCAGAGAACTCACTCGAAGTGATGTATTTGCTCATGTAGTCTGGCGAGTCCATCAGATCCTGACGAGGCATCGCAGTACCATTCATCTTCTGGAAGAAGAGTTTTCCTGCCCCTTCTGCCCGTTCCCTGCGGAACCCTGTGACCAGATGCATTCCGTTCTCCCACTCTCGATCCCACTGTAAGAGCATACGCTGCACGTAGGTCATGTGGTCCACAGTCGTCCACTTGAGCGAGGTGAACACATTGTCCTTGTCCGTCTGGATGAAACGGTCGCTGGGAGCGATGACATCATAGAAATAGGAGGCTGTAATGTTGTTCTTGGGGAACTCGCGAGGCAGGTAGTCCTTCTTGTTGATGGAATAGGTGATTTCCCCCAGTCCCTTCCAGCGCTTGTCGCCAAAGCCATAACCGACATACCCCTTGCCAAACCAATGGGGATTCAGGTTGGCTGTCGTCTGTGCGCTGGCTCTCAGCTTCAGGCCCTCCACGAAGTTCTGTGAAATCATCGCGTTGATGGGCCCAATGTCCACCTTGCTGGGATGCTCAGGATTGATGCTGGTCTCCACGAAGTTCTCTATGAATGCCTTGCCTACCCAAATGATCTGCTTGAATCCCTTGATGTTCTGGATGCGCTGCATGAACTCGTTCATCTGGCTCTCGCTCTTTGTCAGGGGGGTAGGACGCTGCTCGTCCCAGAATTCCTCGTCGCGCATCTGGGCGTTGGCCTCCAGTTTGGTGTCTCCCTTGAACTTGAATGTGCGGTCTGGAATGGGGGCGAAATCCCATTGGCTGTATTTCACAGTACGCTCCACCTGCATCTTCTGGATAAACGAGGCCAGTTTCATCTGGACAATCATCTTGTAGTTGGTCACCACCTGCTCGCCTGTGGGAAGAGGCTCGAAGTCCTGGATTACATCCATCTGCTCCACAAAGTTCACATCCGATCGGCTGGGGATGCCTATCTCTGCCCGCTTCACGCGCCAAGTGGAGTCGGCCAGCACGTACAGGGAACCTGAGAAGCCGAAGTCCTGGGGATTGTTGGGGGTGAATTCCAATTTGAAGCACTTCTGCTTGTCGACGAATGTGGTGTCAACGATGAAATAGCGGTAGAAACCTATGGCTCCGTCGGCGATGGGACTGGTGAAGGGATACTGGAACATGCGCACCTGGTTCTTGTAGATGTCGATGTCCTGGAAGCAGTCGGCCAGCATGCTCTCCACAATCTCGCCCGTATTGATCAGGTTCGTCACACCCTCTGATCGCTGGCCCACGATGATGGACTTCTCCTCGTGGGGACTCTTGCGGTAGATGATACGGCTGGCTTTCTCGTCGATGGTCAGGGGCAGAATCAGTTTTCCCGTCTCAGGGCAAGTCTCCACGTGCTCCTTCAGGAAGGGGAAATGCTTGAAGTGATCGTCCTGGAACACCTTCTCCGTGAACTCGTTCAGGGCAAAGGTCATCTTCTCGTACTTCATGTACGACAGATAGTCGTTCTGACGCAGGTCTGTGGCCTTCTTCGCCTCGATCACCTTCCTCATCATGTCCACGGCAGGATTGTTCTTGCGCTGGTACTTGGTGCGCTTCCTTGTCACAGTCACCTCCTGCAGGCTGCTGGCTGTCTCGCGCAGTTTGATGTTCAGCCGCTGGGAAGCCTTGACCTCCACCGTCTGGGACTCGAAACCCATCATGGAGAATATCAGTTTACCCTTGCGGAAAGCTATCTTGTACTTACCGTTGATGTCCGTCTGCACTACCGTGCTCTTGTCGTCCACGTAATAGACATGCACCGTAGGCAGCGTCTCGCCAGTAGTTGCATCTGACACGACTCCCTGGACGAACTGAGCGGCTGAACGGAAAACGCACAGCATCACAAACACGGAAAAAAGGAAAATTCTCTTGTTCACAGCACAATTCTTCTACTATCTGCCTCCATTGTTCACAGAAAGTGCGTGCAAAGATACAAAGTATCTGTCAATTTACGAATTTTCGAGGGTTAATCTGTTGCAATTTGGGCACTTTTTTGTCAAACCGAGCCTCCCAAGTGTCATTTTCAGCAACTTTCGCCTACCCTTCTCCCACTCTTTCTGTTGCCAAATTTGCTCATGATCGTGCCGCATCCAGCTGTTTTGTTCAATATTTCAATCTCTCTCTCCGAGTAATCAATCCGAATCCTTTGGGCAATCCGAATTCTCCGAGTAATCTGAGTATCCGCTGATACTAAGGTGTTGCGTCGAGGTTTTCAACGTGTTGACTCCGGATTTTCAACGTGTCGATTTCCTCTTTCTAACACGATGCAAAGGTACGTTTAAGCAAGCACGACACAATAAAACTCTTTTTAATTGTATGGTCGAGCGCTAGTACCTTAGCGACAGCAAAGGTACGAAGAACTGGTGACCCGCTGACCGTTATTGACCGTTATTGACCGATATTGACCATTATTGACCGACTTTGGCCGATATTGACCATTATTGCTTGGAAAATGTAATGAAATTTCTTGCATATTTCGATGTTTTTTTGTAACTTTACATAGAAATAAACGATGACGTTGACGATGACGAAGACGTTGGCCGTAAATGCGAGATGGGACTCCGAGCTTGCTCGCCTGAGCACCTACTGGAGCGCAAGAAATGGTAAATGGTAAATTAGTAAATGGTAAATGCGAGATGAAAAGTTACCTGAAGAGTGAGTTGGCTCGAGCAGCTGGAGTCAGTTGCAGTACATTCAAACGCTGGTTGCGTCAGCAGAGTGAGATGTTTTGCCAGTGGGGCGTTACACCAAGAACACAGCTGCTGCCTCCCGTAGC
>JAFRTJ010000021.1 GCA_017427185.1 Bacteroidaceae bacterium
CCCATTGTCAACTCATTCCACGATGTCACGTTCTTCAAATGAGGTCACTTCCTTGATCTTTTCCCTCTCGTTCATCAGTCAACCGTTGTACACTCTTGTCAACTTTTGTCAACCTTGTCCACGAGATGGCAAAATAAAAGCCCTCAAAATTCTCCGCGGTAGAAATGCGTTGCAAAGGTAAGCTGATTTTTGAGAACCACCAAAAAGCAAGTCCGAAGTGTTAAAATCTAAAAGTGGTTGATATACAGTGGTTTATCTCTATGTGTTTTTCATTGTTTATAGTTGTTTAGAGGTCTCTAAATACAGTCCGAG
This sequence comes from Bacteroidaceae bacterium, assembly GCA_017427185.1. Taxonomy (GTDB): domain Bacteria; phylum Bacteroidota; class Bacteroidia; order Bacteroidales; family Bacteroidaceae; genus Physcousia. Next base: position 313 of record JAFRTJ010000021.1, read on the forward strand.
AATGCCCATTTGCCAATGCTTGTCACACTGGTAGGGATAGTAACAGAAACCAGACTCTTGCAGTATTGGAACGTTTCTTCTTCAATGCTTGTCACGCCATTGGGAATATCGAACACAGTTATCTTATCACAATGACTGAATGCTCCTCTCTCAATGCTCGTAACGCTGTTGGGAAGAACCAGTGAAGTCATGCCGCTGCATCCTTTGTTTTTGCAAAGTGTTGTGTATCAGGCTAATGCGTGTATAAAGGTAGAAAAATTGGGAGGGTGGTTTTGGAGTGGTATGGAGGGAGAGTGAGATTTAACGAAATGCAAATACTACTCGCTAACGCAAAAATAGATAAAATAATTACCGCTGCAAAGACAGCGATTGTAGTTAAACCAACAAACACCTGAAGTAATTTTTGTATATTATTACCATTTTTACTTTGCAGATATTGAGAATCTAGGGCAATTAGCACCTCCGATCCTCAGAGGTCACACCCAGGGAAGAACTGTCGAGCATACTAGACAACGAAAGCGTCCACAGAAGCGGACGCTTTCGTTGAATTTGTTTACCGGTTATCTTTATTTTACCAGTATCTTTGTTGTTTGGACCGAACCATCGGAATAGGTGGTCTTGACGATGTTGATTCCCTTGGTGGGTGAACCCAGCTTCATGCCATTCAGGCTGTAAATCTGTCTGCTGGCAATCTCCTTGTTTTCTATGGTCAGCTCAACAGGAGTCTCACCACCATTCTGGCCATGATAGAGCAGGCGCCAGCGGTTGATGGCAAACCAGTCGGCACTGATGGTCTCATTCTTCTTCATACCGAAGGTTACGGATTGGCCATCTTGACTGATAGTAAAGTGAAGCGAGTTCCAGTAGTATCCGGCTTCGAACCAGTTGGCGCTGGACTTTGTCTCGTTGTTCGTGTTCCAAGGAACATAGTGTACGGTACCGTCCTCCTCGGTATAAGATTTGTCTGTACCCAGGTCTACCAGAGACATTCCGCTGGACAGGAAACATACGCTAACTTCGATGGGTTCTTCTGTGGCTACAACGGCATACATCTTGGCATAGTCCTGTGAAGTAGAATCTCCAGCCACCCAGTTACGATGGTCAGTATTGTAACCACGACGATAGTAAGCCTGAGCCTGCAGTTCGTAATCACCTGCGGGCAGAGCGTTGATGGTCTGATGGAAGTCATAGGTAGCACCTGCATAGTAGCCCACGTTGCCTTCACCCATACCCATTGTGCCGGCTTCGTCCCATCCCTCTGTACCATTGGTATATTCTGGATTGACAATCATGGAAGTGTAGTCGGCAGGTCCTGTGGCAGCGCTCTGGGGATAATATGTAAGAGTCCACTGCTTGATGGCAAACCAGTCGGCACTGATGACTTCATCTTTTTTCATACCAAAGGTTACAGATTGACCCTCTTCAACAGTAAACTCAATCTCGTTCCAGTAGTAACCGGCTTCGAACCAGTTAGCGCTGGACTTGGTCTCGTTGTTCGTGTTCCAGGGAACATAGTGTACGGTACCGTCCTCCTCGGTGTAGGACTTGTCTGTTCCCAGGTCTACCAGTGACATTCCGCTGGAAAGGAAGCATACGCTGTTCACGATGGGTTCCTGGTTTCCAACCTGGATGTACATCTTGGCATAGTCCTGCGAGGTGGTGTCACCAGCTACCCAACTGCGGTGGTCGGTGTTGTATCCACGGCGGTAGTAGGCCTGAGCCTTCATCTTGTAGGTACCTGCGGGCAGACTGTTGATGGTCTGATGGAAGTCGTAGGTTGCACCGGCATAATAGCCTACGTTGCCTTCGCCTATACCCATTGTGCTGGCATTATCCCAACCTTCTGCACCATTCTCGTACTTAGGATTGACAATCATGGAAGTGTAATCCACGGGAGCGTTAGATTCTGCCTTGGGATAATAGGTCAGCGTCCATTGCTTGATGGCGAACCAGTCGGCACTGATGACTTCACCCTTCTTCATACCGAAGGTGAATGCCTGTCCGTCCGCAATCTCAAACTCAATTTCGTTCCAGTAGTAACCGGCTTCGAACCAGTTGGCGCTGGACTTGGTCTCGTTGTTCGTGTTCCAGGGAACATAGTGTACGGTACCGTCCTCCTCGGTATAGGACTTGTCTGTTCCCAGATCCACCAGGGACATTCCGCTGGAAAGGAAGCATACGCTGCTCTCCATGGGATCCTGGTCGGCAATCTTGATATACATCTTGGCATAGTCCTGCGAGGTGGTGTCGCCTGCTACCCAGCTGCGGTGATCGGTGTTGTAACCGCGGCGATAGTAGGCCTGAGCGCGCAGTTTGTATGTACCTGCGGGCAGACTGTTGATGGTCTGGTAGAAGTCATAGGTTGCACCGGCATAGTAGCCCACGTTGCCTTCACCTATGCCCATTGTGCTGGCATTCTCCCAACCGGTTGTGCCGTTTGAATAGTCGGGATTGACGATGAGTGATGTGTAATCGACAGGTTCTGTAGAATCGTGGCGAACAGGCCATTTGAGTGCAGAGATCAAGTATTTGACGCGTTCGATGAGAGCTTCTGCCTCCTCAGTCGTCTCTGGCCAGACGCCATCATCCATGTTACGCTGGTAACCGTCAGCCTCGGCACGCAGAACGGGATCTGATGTCTTCTCGAATTCATTGATTGCATCAGCCAGCGGGATATTGAGAGCTGCAAGTGCGGCATAGGTATCACCCGAATGAACATACGCATCATAGGCTGCCTGCAGTGCATCATAAGCCTGCTTGGCAGCAACTGTCGCACTGGCATCAGCCTGCAGATTGGAAAGAGTGGTTTCTGCCGTTGCCTTAGCCTCGACCAGTGCCGATGCCTCTGCCTTGGCAATTACTTCGTAGGTTCCTTCAATTCCACTGGCTCGGCCCAGAATATCCTGTAACATGGCTATCAGCTGTTCTGCTGTAAATCCACCATCGCCACTATTCTTGTATGCGGTATATATCTTTTCCAGATATTCGCACTCGACCTTGATAGAGTGGCAGTCCAATTGGCCGTTCTCTAGAATATAGGCCGCATTTCCTTGCTGGAATACGTCAGATGGAGACATAGGATTGCTTTCATCAACATAGTCGGACAATAGGTCGCGTTCCTCGGTATCCTTGTTGCTATCAATCAGTTCCTGACGTATTTCCTTTACACGCTTTGCGTAGACGTCATACAGTTCAATACTCTCAGCCACGACAGGCGCCAGAGTATAGATAGCAGAAGTGGCCTGATGCAGGGCTGACTGCGTAGTGGCAGCAGCAAGAACGTCCATCTGTGCCTTCAGTTCCTTCTGTGCGGTCTGGTAGCAATAGGCATACTCACCAGAAACCTTATCCAGTTCGGTCTGAATGGTGGCAAGCAGATTTGTGCTCCACGACTTGTATATATCCATACTGTTACCCAGATATGTGAGCGTCCACTGGTCCAAGATGGTCAGGTCTGACATGAAATACCCATTCTTACGCACGCCAATACGCAGATTTCCATCTTCAACAGGAATGAGCAGTGAATTTTCCTGATACTTTCCTGCCTTAAAGTAGACTGCAGCATCGGCCTGGGTGTTAGGAATGTAGCAAGTATCTGGCTGTCCGCTATTTGCATCGCCACCCAATCCGTACTCATCGGAACCTGTGGTGAGTTTTTCCAGACTTCTGCCTTCCAGCAATGCCTGAATGGGAGCGGAGAGATCGTCTGTAGTAGTGGTTCCGTACACTTTTGCCAAGCGGTATGAGAGTAGCCCGTTTGCCCAGCCGTAATGGTCGTTTATCCAGTTACCTGCTCTATAGAATCCGGATACATTGATCTTGTAGACTCCTGGCGTCAGATTACTGATATTCTGGTATATGTCAAACGTCTCCTGCGAGTACAGTTGTGCATTACCAGACTTCACGGTGAGTGACGTACCTTCCCATCCCGAGGCATCAGTCTCGTAACTGGGGTTAGTGATGAGGGATGTCATGTCCTGCTGAGCTCCTAGGGAGAACCCCAACGAGAGGGCGAGCATGACGGATAGAATTCTCTTTTTCATACTTTTCTTTTTATCCTTTAATTCCGCAACACTATTATAAATTAAACTTTTTAAGTACCTGAGCAACAAAAAGTTCTTTGCGAGCAAAGCGGCAAAGCCGAGCGGCTCAGGATTTTGCCATGTCAGAAATTTCACTTATCTTAGTGTTGCGAAAAGAAAACAAGCAAAACTCTGAAATGACATGGCAAAGATAGCAATTAAATCTGAGAAACTCACACCTTTTGGAGGAATATTTCACGTGAGAGAGCTTTTTTCCCGTTACGTCGGCCCCGTTATCGACAAAGTGCTGGGTCTCCGGTGTAGGGTGTAGGCTATTTTTGAGTGGATGTGAATTTATGATGAACATACAGATACAGATACATACAGATGTTTTCAGGAAAATTCTCACGCGTACATATATGCGCATATGTACGCAGGAGTATTTTTTCAGAATATCACCGTATCATCTGTATCTGTATTTCTCTCATCCCCTTCGTGGCCATAAGGGAAAGCGCAGCTTATCAATGAGGATGCGCTTTCCCTCGGAGTCGGTATAAAGCGCAACCTCATCGTAATGCTCGCGCAGACTGAGGCAGCTCAATGCCCAGGACATCAGGTTGTACTCGGGATGAAGCCAGCCGAAGGCATGCTTCAGCGGATCTTGTCCAGCTGTCCAGAAGGTCTGTACGATGCGCATTTGTCGCAGTTTCTTTTTCTATTCTTGACTCTCGATTCCATAACTCTCGACCGTCAACGTTATCGTCATCGTCATCGTTGAATCAGAACCCTGACTGTCGTCGAGCTGCTTTCCGTTCGGCAGAATACTCAAGCAAGCTTGGTATTTCTACTCTCACTTAACCAGCACCATTTTACCATTCTGGATGAAGATTCCCTTCGTGGGCTTCTTCTCCAGTCTGCGGCCAGAGAGGTCGAAGAGGGCATCTTTGCCTGCTTCGCTTTTCTCATCCGAACGCACGAGGTCGCTGATGCCTGTCGTGCCGTCGCCCATATATTGGCCGATGAAGAAGATGGCACCAGAAGACCGCTCGCTGATGATATACAGGAACGGACGTGTCGCGTGGAAGTTGTAATAGCTCGGCCCACCGCCAAAACCTATCGCACCTATCGCTGTGACGGCAGCTGCCTCTGTTCCTTCCTCGTTCACCTTGATCGTTGCCGCCTGTTTCATTAAACCAATATAGACAGAAGGATGATTGCATAAGTAGGGGAACTCGGCGGCAAACGGATTGAAAGCTGTAGGCATGCCCAAGGCTTCCATGATGGGTATGAGATTCTCGTTGGAGCTGGTCTCAAAGCGAGGCAATTTCAAGTCAATCATGTGTTTCCCTAATCCTCGAACCTGCCAGTTCTTTCCGTTCAACTGCTCCAGCACGTCACTGATCGTCTTGCCCTCTTGAGGCAGATAGATGCTCATCGTATAAGACCCATTGCCGTAGGGCAGCTCGACAGCCTCGTAAGAGTCATTGCGATCGAACCAGTATGTTTCGCTATTCTTTTCATGGGGTAAATGCATCATCTGCACCGTCTTGCCACCGTTGAAGGATTCCTCCCTGGTGTCCGCTGGGTCAAAGGTGGTCGTCCAAGTACCCTTGAAATAGAGTGCATTCAGTAAGTAGCTGACGGCTTTTTTGGGCTCGAACTCTTCCTCCTTCATTATCTCCTTGATCATGCCTTCCGTGTGGTCGCTGCTCCATTGGTTGATGACGCCGAGGGTTTGTCCGTCATTGAAATCACGACTCTCAGGCTCAGCATCGTACCATTGGTTTACTTTCTCCACGAATGCAGGTTTTAACTTATAGCCCATGCCACTATTCACAAAGATCGTATTGGCGATGTCGATTCTCGTTTCCTTGTCAAGGGCGGGAGCCTCCGTGAGGAACTTGCGACAGAACTGGTTGATGCCGTCTGCTCCAGCCTCGCCGAAGCCCAGCACATCGTTGATTTCCTGCTGTGTCTGCCCTGCCGCACCGTTATTGAGCATGCCTAAGGCGTAGGTGATGCTCAGGGGCGAAAGGAGTTGGCTCTGGTCTGTCTGTGCCTCGCGCATCAGGCGGAAGGCGAAATCGTTGTTGCTCTGAACCCAATCCTTCTCCTCGTCCGTCAGTCCTATACATGAAGATGCATCGAATTCGGAGTTGGAAAAAAAGTATCCATCTGCACCGCCACAAGACACATAATCGAAACTCTCGGAGTCACAAATGCAGTCTGGCTCTGGTTCAAACAAATAATTCACCAATCCGTAGCCTTTGAAGCCGACGCCCTCAACGCCCACATATCCCATCATATAACTGCTGCCGTCGGAACGCTCATTCTGATAACGATAGCGACGGAACAGATGATTATTTACATTAATGGTTTCTTGTATGGGGACAACATTCTTCCAGCCATAACCCTTCCAGCTAAAGTCAATCAGTAACAGATCCTTGGCCTCGTCAGGCACGTACCGATACACTCTGCCCTCCTCGTCTTCCCTGTATGCTCCTGAATAGCTCAACTCCGAGGGATTCTTCATGTTCATGCGGTACAATTTCATATACTGCCTTCCATCAATGATGGTGTCGCCCAATAAGCGGTAAACAACGGGATAGGTACTCTGTTTAAGATCTCCATTCTCTTGATCCTCGATGTGATGATACGTATAACCCCATTCCTTGCCTTCCACAAGCATGGGGCGATGTGAGGTCTCACTCTCCTCGCTTGGCATTTCCTCAGCTTTCAACGCCACAATATTGCCGAAACTATTCCAGGGGACAGAGGATTTGTATTCGTTGATGGAAGCCTCTGGCACATGCAGGGTCGCGCATTCAATAGGGGTATTGTTAAAGGTTTCGCGATTAGTATCCATATATGTTTTGGGTACATTTCTTGCATAGCAGGTCACGTCTGTCAGTTTTGGACAGTTTTGGAAAGCTGCGTATTCAATTTCATTAACAGCCTTCCCAAGGGTTATGGAGGTTAAACTTGTGCAGCCATTGAAAGCAAATTGATGAATGAATGTCACACTATTGGGAATGATAACAGAGGTTAAGCTACTGCAGCCTGAGAACGCAAAATCTTCTATACTGGTTGCGCTGTTAGGGAGACTCACGGAGGTTAATCCATGGCAAGCGCCGAAAGCATGGTAACCGATTGAGGTCACGCCGTTGGGGAGGCTTACGGAAGTTAAGCCATTGCAGCCAACGAAAACATATTTGCCAATAGTTCTCACGCTGTTGGGGATGACCAAGTCAGTAATCTCCGTGTTTTCATCACTGTATAGATGATGAGCACATTCAAGAGGGTTGCTCCCAAAATTGTCGAATGAAATGTTGCACCATGCAGCAATATCTTTCACGATTACTTTATTTAAGCCACTACAGTTTGCGAAAGCAGATTCACCAATGCTCGTCACGCTGTTGGGAATGGTGATGGAGACGAGGCTGGTGCAGCCATAGAAAGCCCTACTCCTTATGCTGGTCACGCTATTGGGAATGGTGATGGAGGTGAGGCCAGTGCAGTTCTGGAAAGCCCAAAAGTCAATGCACGTTACGCTGTAGGTCGTACCTTCATGCGTGATTGATTCAGGAATGTCGATGCTTCCAGAATAAAGGCTATACCTACTGTAATAAGGAGAATTACAGGTCACTTCAGCTGTTTTGCTTTTGGAATTCAGATTATAACAGATGCCGTCGATCTCAGCATCGTAAGCACTTGCCAGCATTGGCAGGAGGCTCATTAGAAGTAAATATAACTTATTCATGATTCTATTTTTTATTGTTTTTTTTCAACTCTTGGCTGATTACGTCATCGTTATCCTCATCACTTAATCAGCACCTTTCTGCCGCCTTGGATATAGATTCCCTTTGTGGGCTTCTGCTCCAGCCTGCGGCCTGAGAGGTCGAAGAGGATGGGAGTTTCGTTTTCAGGCTTTGGAGCCAGCACGTACTTCACCTCGTTGGTCATTCCTTCAGGGGATGGCCAGACATCATACAGCACCTCGCCATCACGCTCGAAGTGGACGAGCATGGAGCGGTAAGGATGGTTCGGATTACTAATTTTTTTATAATAATGATCGTATACTTCTGATGCGTCCAACGGACCGAAGATACAATCTGGCCCAAGCCAAGAGGTAACACCTATTCCTTTTATCAGACACACATCATATTCGTATTTTTTAGGGGTTTCTGCTCTTTTTACTCTCACCCGCAAATTCGAGTATGTCAGAGATCTTATCCCACCGAAATATCCGTCCTTTTCGTCAACATTATTAAGGGAATGCACTCCACCTGCATCTCCAAAAAACAACTGGCTCATAAAAGAATTCATAGATATGAATCTGTGGTAGGAAATAGTCCAGTCAAATCTATAGAAAGAGATGGGACCTAAAATTGGAGCTTTAGTTCCTGGCCAGTTTATTGCCGCCATTGTCTCGGCCCCATCCTTTACATAAAACGCCAGAGAATCAGGGGCATCCTCACGTTTTATGTATACATTGTTAAACGGTTCTTTGTCACCTTTGATTGTTGTCTGACCCTCAACATAAAATTCCCTGACTTCGTAATTGGGTTGCCCGTCTTCTGAAAACCAATTATCGTATTTCAGCGTGTCCAGCCTAATCTCTGTCCACTTCGTCCCTTCCGGGTAAGTCTGGGCGGCAAGATGCATGCTTGCCAATAAAATACAGAGGAAAAATGTATATCTTCTCATAGCTTTGTTTTATTTGAAAATTAAAAATTAATGTCTGAAGGCTTTATCAAAAGTTTTGCTCCTCTATTTATTTTCACATTCTTTTTGAACTCCATATATTGTGAAGCGGGATCCTCAATTATAAATGCCCAAGAATCTGGTTCTCCCGCAATTCGGGTATAAACGCAATTTTCCGTTCTTCCATATCCATCAATCACCACTTGCCCTTTAACATAATAGGTGACAGTTTCATAGTTTGCAACCCAGTTGTCCCCTTCCTTTGAGAACCAACTGTCATGAGCCAACGTATCAAGGACGAGTTCTGTCCACGTGGTTCCCTCTGGATAAAAACGGGAGTATATTTCATCCTCTGCGACGATGATGCTGGGGATAAATACAAGAAATAATAAAATCTTTTTCATGTTGCTTTTTGCTTTAATTGTAATAAACCCTTTTTTGTTTCTCTGCCCCTAAAGACGAAACAAGCTCCAAAAATGTAACATCAAAAGAGATTTTTTTCATTTCAACCGTCAACGTCATCGTTATCGTCAACGTTGAATCAGCACCCTGCCATCCTGGATATAGATTCCCTTCTGGGGTTTCTGCTCCAGCCTGCGGCCTGAAAGGTCGAAGAGGATGGGGGGGGCATTCTCTGGTTTTGGAGCCAGCACATACTTCACCTCGCTTGGCAAGTCCTCTGCTTTCAACGCCACGATGTTTCCGAAGCCGCTCCAGGGGGCAGTCGTGCGGAAAGCTTCTATCATGTTCTCTGGTACATGTAGGGTGGCATTCTCGATGGGAGTCATTTCGAATGGATTCCCGTCATGCAGATTGGGTAACCCTTTTGCATCATAATAGAAATCTTTCAGAGAAGAACATTTTCCGAATGACTCGTGCCCTAACCAGACGACGCTTGAAGGGATGAAGATTGAGGCCAGTTTCTTGCGGCCAAAGAATGACCTGCGTGCAATCCCTGTTACGCTTTTGGGAATTACAGTACTGTTGCTTCCTACCCACAGAGTGTTTGTCTCTTTCCAGATGAGCGCATTGCAGTCTTCGCGGGAGTCCCAATATGGGTTTTCCTCTCTTACCCGAATTTCCTCCAAAGACTCGCAGGAATCAAAGGGACTATCACCAGTGAATATAGAATAGTCAAGGAGTCGCAGAGTGGATGGCAAGTCTATGGAGACAAGATTCTTGCAGTCGGTGAACGCCAGCTCACGTATTGCCTCCACTCCCTCAGGCACATGGATGCGCTCCACACTCTCACAGCCCAACAATACACCCTGTTTTATCTCTTTCATGCCTTCGGGGAAGGTGACTTCCTTCACTTCTTCTCCGTTCGTATACAGGTGATGACCAAAATACAACGGATTGCTGTAACTCATAGGATATTGAACGTTGAAATACATCTGCCACAGGCAATTCAGGTCGGCAAACTCTACATGGTCAAATTCTGGACATTCGCGGAATCCAGCTTTTATAAATTTGATTCCCTTACCAAACTTTATAGATTTCAACTTTGGGCAGTTGGCAAATGCAGCCCCTTCCACGCCTTTCACGTCATCGCTCAAGGTAACCGAGGTTATGTTGCTCCACATGAAGGCACAAGCACCAACACTTTCCACACCTTCCGGTATATATAGGTCTGTTATCTCTTTGCCGTCAATATAAAGATTGTGTGCATACCGTAACGGATTCGCATAGTAGTCACCACGGAAGAAGATTCCACACAAACTTTTCACACTGGCATATTCAACCCTTTCCAAACCTGTACATTCAACAAACGATTCTCCGATTTCCTTTATGCTTTCAGGGAAATGTATGGATTTCAGCCCTGCGCAATACTCAAATACATAATCGCCGATATCGGTCACTCCCTCTGGAATAACCAGGTCTGTTATCTCTTTGCCATTCACCAGAAGCTTTTTGGTGTACCACAATGGATTGCTGTATTCATTGCCGAACCGGATAGCACACAAACTCTCAACGCTTGCAAAATCAACTTTTTCAATAGACATCTGATTAGCCGAATAAAAATCCTTATTGAAGCAATCCTGGCCGATTGTTCGAATAGTGGATGGCATGCTTATCTCCTTGATTGACGAACAACCATAGAATGCCCGTTCACCGATGGATGTTACACCTTCAGGCAGGTCCAGTTTACAAATTCCTGTACATCTCTGGAAGGCTTTTGCTCCTATCTTGCGCAGGCTGTTTGAAAGCGACATCGATGTTATGCCCGAGCAAGCGGAGAATGCTTCTGCTCCAATTTCACTCAGGCTTGCCGAAAGCGTCAGCGATGTGATGCCTGGGCAGCCGTTGAAGGCATAATCCCCGATTTTCGTTATGCCATCAGGTATTGTCAGATCTGTAATCTTCTTTCCGTTTATGTACAAGTTCTGTGAGCAGGAAAGAGGATTGGCTTTATCGTTAGCAAAGGCAATGGAACACAGGCTTTCTATGGATTGGAAATCAGCATATTCCAGATTACAACCATTAAAGGATGAGGAACCTATCTCTTCCACGTTGGCAGGGATACGAATGGAGGTAAGACTCGTACAGCCGGAGAAGACATTACTTTCGATCCAACTGACCATATTTCCTATTGTTATAGATTTCAGCTTCTTGCATTGAGAAAAGGCACTGGAATTAATTCTGGTTACGGGATATGATTCGCCATCAACCTCTATTGCATCAGGAATGACGAATGTCTCAATATTGTCACGGTCAACAGGTTTCACCAAAGTTGCCACAAGCTTATTTGCTCTATTTGTACCGTAGTAGTACTGAATCCCGTCAATCACTATTCTTGTGGCTTCTGCATGCGAAAAGACCATACAGGCCATGATTAGGGTGCATAGTATTTTCTTCATAACTCTATTAAATATCTAAATTATCAATTTCGCTATTCCGTTTGTTGAATCTTATTTATGTGTGGTATGTAGTCCAGAATGCAATCGCAAAGATAAACAATAATCTGAAAACTACCATACAAACTTAAAGAAAACACTTCGTTTTTAAGAAATGGTCAATTATTTTCAATTATTAATTTTCCTCCACTCTTGCATTTAAAATGTCCTTTTACGAGAGTACGCAGTTTGCTTTTTATCCTGAGTGTTCCTCCGTTTTCTATTATGACACTTCCATTCGGCTTTTCTGAGGTCACACCTCCACCACTACCTCCATCATCCCCAGGCCCGTCATAAATGGGTTGGAAAAAAAGAGTGTCGGCAACTGCTCCATTCGCATTCATTATGGAGAATAACCCAATGAGTAAGAAAATAATCTTTTTCATGTTTCTTTGTGCTTTTTGGTTAATCATTTGTTTTTTGCATTTTCATCGTGTTTTGTTTCGCAAAAATAGGGGTAATCTCCCTCTTTTCCAAACGAATCGGGAAAAACGATACAACAAAAATAAAACAAATTAGAAAACTGCCACATATGAATGAGGCATGGCATCGTAAGGAACTTGTTCGGTATCAGTTGTTTAGAAGCGAACAAGTTCTGCCGGAATGTTGAAAAGAGTGGGAAAGGGCGTTGGCTATGTGATTTGCAAGATTATCTTGTCAAAATCCTTGGTTCCCCCTTCCATATCGAAGATTTTCTTCAACAGTCTCTTTCTTCGTATGGAGACCGTGTTATAGGCAAGGTCCAGCAAGGATTCTATCTCCGTTGGCTCGAAGCGAGCCTTACGAGCGGGCAGATGCGATATTCCTCTTCGTTGATAAACTTATGGCTATGGGTTCTGGAGTAAAAGTTAGGGTAAGTTTCCTCTATGGTCTTGGTCAAGTTTTCCCATTCTTCCTTTGTGGGAGACTGCTTCATTCCGGAGGTCAGGAACTGTCTGAAGGGAGCAAGGACAGGCGAATCCCTCAGTTGCTCGTCCTTCTCTTTGGTGCTTGAGGGCAGAAGAATCCTTTCCAGTTCCTCTATTCTGCCGTTTCTTTCGTTGATGATTCCCCGAAGTTCCTCCTGCACAGAGAGGTTTTCCCTCTCTCTCGCTGCGAGCTGTTCTGCCTTGCTCCGTTCCTCTGCGAGGGACTCTTCTATCCTGTTCCTTTCCTGTATGAGCAGGTCGTTTCGCGCCTGTTCCTCGGCAAGCATCTGTTCCTTGCGGGACTTTTCTTCCATAAGGCGCTCTATCTCCTGCTGGGTTTCCTGTTGGGCCGTCTTTATCCCGCTGATTTCCTTTATAAGACTTTCTGTCTGGCTCTCTGCAGCCTGTCTGCTGGAAATTATGTGGGATAATTCCATTTCCAGGTTTTTTATTCTTTCCTCCTTTTTGCTTCTCAGATGGTACCACAGGGCTGCGGCAAGGAAGAAAACGGTGGCAAAGAGGGCCAGCAGGGAAACGATGATCTTTTTCCTCTTGGCAGCCTTCCTGCTCTCTTCCTTGGCAATCTTCTGCTCCACGCTGTAGTCGTAGAGGGCTGCCATCTGCAGGGTTGTATTCCCCGTTTCCTCGTGGTAACGCCTTTCTTTCTCGGTGGTATAAAGTGCGGTGTATTTCAGCACGGAATCCAATAGATGCTTTATTCCATACACATCTGCAAGACTGCTGTATATCAGCAGTGCATTGTTGTTTAGGTCAATGTCAGGCAATGCTTTCCTGAAAGCGATTTCAGCTGAATCAACGTCGGCAACTTTCAGATAATATTTTCCTCTATAATAATGAAGTATGCCTCTTCCTCCTAAAAGCGACTTTGATGCAGGAACCAACAAGGAGTCGTTTTCCATGCAATCCAAGTAGTATTTCGCCTTATCGCATTCTCCTAAAGCCAAATACGATTTCACATAAAAGATCATGATAATCAGGGCATTCTTCTTGAACCCATGCTGAAGGTAAGCATCGTGAACCAGAGAGGTCTTCTCTATGCATTCTCTGTATTTTCCAGCATTGTATAAATAGTTGCACTCCTGTTCTTCCAACATGAGTGCCGACAGGGTGTCGCCTATTTGCCATGCTAACTGCTTGGCAATGGAATCTTCTTTCTTTTCGAGTTCTTCCAGACGAAGTCGCAGATACAGTTCTCCCATCTGGGAATGCACACGCATCAGAGTGGAGAGGTCGCAGGCGGAGGAAGAGGTGTCAGCTTGGGCGGTGGCCTGCTGGTACTGCTCCAAGGCTCGCGGTGCGCTTCCCATGTCGCGGTAGGCGCACCCAAGCACGTAGTGGGCAAGCATGCACTGGTTGGCATCCCCGTGGCGGTCGAAGTAGTGGGCCACCTCCAGCATCGCACTGCCCGAGGTGAATTTGACGTAGGCCTTGTTCATCGCCTTGCCTCGCAGCAGCTCCAGATACATGCGGTTAAACTCGTCGAAACCTTCATTCCCCAAGGTGTCGAGGATGGCAAGCGCAGAGTCGGGGCAGGCATCTACTAGGCTATCTAGTTCCACCAGTCGGCTGGCGACTCTGTGGTGATCCGCACAAGCCACGAGCAGCCCCAAAGCAAAGAACGGAAACAGAATGGCGAGCTTCCCTCTTCTCACAGTTCCTTTTAAGTCCTTCATAGCGAAAAGTTACAAAGAAACGAACATAGCGCAAAACAATTCCCCCTGATTTTTTCTTCGTTGAGTATCATCTTTGGGACATTTCCTCCTTTTTCGTCGAGTACGTTTGTTTCTGACGAAAAAAAAGTTTGATGTAAAAAAAAATTTTTGGTGGTTTGAGGAGATTGGACGTTTGGTGGTTTGGGGAAGTTTGTCAAGGTCATCGTCATCGTCAAGGTCATCGTCAATCTAGTCGTTTAGGGAGAGGGGCTCGAGCGCTCTAAAGGGGAAGCTGCAAGGTTTGCTACGAAAAAAAAGAGAAGGCGTCTGGAAGTAATCCAAACGCCCTCTTATGTCAAGAGTGTCTCACAGTGGAGACTTTCGCTTCTTCAGGTTTACTTGATCAGGTACTTGTGGCGACCAATGATGTAGAGACCCTTCAGGCCACGCAGATCCTTGGCGGTTGCATTCTCCTTAACCAAACGGCCATCGATGCTGTAAACATTACCGTTAGCACCCTTCTCCATATCCTCGATGGTGATATCTTCGATAGCATCGGGGTTCGTATTGGTGTACTCGCCCAGGTTGTAGTATACAATGGCTGTGCCAAACAGTTTTGGATGAGCATCCACACCCAGATGCTGGAACCAAACGGGATCCTCTGTATTATTGTTGTTCAAGGTATAGGTGAGAGCACCGTTTGCCAAACTGTTGTCAAGGATGGTACCTACCTGATTTCCATACTTGGACCAGCAGTTGTTTGTGTTCACACTACCGCAGCGAGCGAAGTATTTTGCATCGCTCTCAGGACCAGTAACCTGGCTGATAGACCATGAGTTGTTGATCTCGCCATTAGAACCTACCCATCCAGAGATGGCACCTGACTCGTTGGCACCAGTGACAGCACCTGTAGAGTAGCAGTTGTCGATATGGATGGTTGCGCTGGAACTCATACAGCATCCGAAGACGCCACCTGCATTCTGCTGGGCTGTGGTCACAGTACCTTCGTTACCAATGTTTCTCATGTAGAGATCGCCCTCTACACCACCCTTAGACTCACCGATGGCACCAGCGAACTTGGTTCCAGAGATAGAGCAGGTGTTGTCGAGCACGAAGTTCTCGATAACTGCAGGAGGAGCCACCAAGCCAAACAGACCTACACCACCGTCTTCGATACCGCTGTCGATGTTGAGGTTGCTGAACTTGTGACCCTGTCCGTCGAAGTGACCAACATAATAGTTGTCAGCGGTTCCGATAGGATTGAGGTTGATACCTGTCATGTCGATGTCTGCTGTCAGAACAGCATTAGCATTGGTGGTACCAGCGTTAACCAGAGCGCTGAACCATACGAGGTTGAGATCGTTGCCAATCTGGTAAACACCGTCTATAGCAGGAGCAGAGATGGTGTTGTTCTTCAGGGCTTCAATGTTGCGAGCTTGCTCGAGAGTGTAAGAACCTTCATCGAATGCCTTCCAGCAGTCTGCAGCAAGAGCTTCCATTTCGCCAGCCTCTTCCTCAGACATTCTGCCAGCAGGAACTAAATTCCATGCTACGTCATTGAGTGACTCTGCCATAGAAACCATATTGATGTAAGCCTCTTTGCAGTCATAAACTTCCTGGAAGAGTTCTGAGAACTTCTGGATGATAGCGTACTTAGCTTCTGCGTCAGCAGCGCCAGCAATAGCTTCCAATGTTTCTTGGAGAGCATCCTTGGTGGCCTGAGAGAAGTTGGGATACAGGTTGTAGTCATCGCCATTGCTGAACTGATAGTTGTTGAGGATGGTGTTTGCACGAGCTGACATGCAAGCCAAGACATCGTCCAAAGCATCGGTAGCCTCGTCCATCTCACCACGATAAATCAGGTGAATGTTACCAAAGCCAAGCCAGTCGTTAGCCACTTTGCGTGTACCCATGTTCTTGATACCCAGTTTCAGGGTTCCATCGGTAACGTTGACCAGCAGGCTGTTACGGTAACGGTCAGCATTGATAGCATAACAAAGACCCGTAGGACCATGAGCAACGTATCCAATCACATTGCCTTCCTCGTCTGTTACATTCAGGTCGGTGGTTCCATTGGGATCGAGATAGCAGTTGACTCCATCTACGGCATCCTCTACGGGGATGTAATCCTCGATGTCAGCCTGGAAGTAGTTCTGCAGGTCGTTCATGTAGAAGGTGGCTGCATAGTTGTTGCCCTTTGGATCCTGATAGGGACGGAATGCACCATTAATCTGCAGCTCATAAACACCGTTCTGGAGGTCAGTCAGTGTCTGATACATATCCATGGTGGTAGCCCAGCATTCAGCAGCACGATAGTTGTCGTTGGAACCAGTACCTGTACCAGTCTTGCCTTCCCATCCACCAAAGTCACCGCTGGCACCACCGAATCCACTGACGAAGGTGGGGTTCTGGATCAGAGCGGTAACATCAGTACCGGGCAGGATGCTGCCACGTACAGCTGCGTCAATCATTTGGTTGATATAGTCAATCTCTGCAGCCAGTTCCTCCTCGTTGAGTACTTGCTCAGCCAAAATGTAGCCAGCAGCGCCATTGGGATAGGTTCCAGGAGCCTCATCGAGTTCCAAATAGTCACCCAGGAAGTCACGTGCTGCACCAGTGATGTCAGCACCTTCACCCTCAAGGTAAGCGAGAGTTTCAGTTACCTTCTTTGAGTATGCGGCGTATGCAGCTTCGCTCTTCACAACCGCTTCTTTCTTAGCAGCCAGCTCTGCGTAAGCAGCGGCAAACTCGGCCATGGATGAAAGACTTGTCAAGCCATCGAGACCAGCAGCGTAATCCTCAACGAGAGTGCGCTGTGCAGTCACGTTATCGCAATAGTTCCGTTCTGCTTCAGTGTAAGCCTTGACGAACGTCTGATAGGTCTCAGCATCGTGAACATCAGCAATGTTGTCGTTAGCCTTATAGACAACACCATGTGTGGTGTCGAGTACGGGATGGAGATCCTCACCAATGGTTTGATACCAAGAGGGATTTACGAATGATTCTCCATTGAGCAGCCAAGCCAGCTCACCATTGGCAACCTGATCTTCGGTAATGAGAGGAACTTGGTTGCCATACAGAGAATAGCAACTGGTTACAGCAGGATCACTACCATGGCGAGCTGCGTAACGTTCTTGGCTTTCGGTACCGGATACCTCGCTAGTGGACCAGCAACCAGTGACAACAGCGTTATCACCTAACCAGCCAGAAAGCTGAGCACTCTCACCGCCACCGCTGATGGGACCAGTAGTGTAGCAGTTGGTAATATGGAAGGTAGCGCTGGAACTCATGCAGCATCCGATGATACCGCCAGCATTGACACCACCTGTACTGACAGAACCCTCGTTACCCAAATTGGTCATGGTAATAGTGCCACTAACACCACCGACAGATTCTCCAATCAGACCCGAATAGGCTGCACCAACGATAGAACAAGTTTCGTCGAGAATAAGGTTCTGAATGGTGCAAGGAGGCTGAACGTAACCAAAGAGACCAGCACAATTGACATCCAACTCAATATTGAAGTTGCTGATTTTATGGCCTTGGCCATCGAATGTGCCAGCAAAGTTGACGCCGTTGAAACCGATGGGTGTCCAATTGGCACTCATCTCAGCCATGTCGATATCTGCTATTAGACGACCCAAAGCATTTGGATTACCAGAATTTACATAGCCAGAGAACCAAGCAAGTTCCTCGCCATTGCTGATGTTGTAGTAGCCCTCTGCATCAGGCTCCATGAAACCTTCCTGCTGGGAACCGCAGACAGTGCAAATGCCATTCTCGAAGTGATGGTCAGGAACCTGAGCCTGAATAGAAGGATCATTCGAGAAGCTTCCTGTTTCGCCGATAATTTTGCCGTCGCAACGCAATTCAATATCGGAGTATACTTGAGCAGCTTTGCCTTCGTTGTTTGGACGAGCATCGGTACCAATGTTTTGAGTCCAACCGATGACACTCTGGTCACCGTTCATCCTGAAGCAAGCTTCTCCTGAAGCCATAGCCTCAGCAGCTTCACCCAAAGCAATACCGCCTTCGTTGGTAGCACCAAATGGCTGGTTCTCATCGTAGTAGCAATAGGTAACAGTGATGCACTCAGGATGACGGCTGAAGTTGTAGTCGCACATGTTTTCTGTAACTTCGGTAGGCTCTACGATGCATCCCAGTGCATAAGTGCCAGCCTCAGACCAACCAACCAAGCCACCGCAATTTGTGGTTCCTGTCGTGGTAGTCATTGAACCGTTGAAGATACAGAAGTTGATGTGACCACCACCATCAGTTACAGCCACGATACCACCATGGGTACCATCACCATTGGACAATGTACCAACGATGTTGACAGATGAGGTGCAAGCGATGATATTACCACCACGCAAGTGTGCACAGATACCAGCTGCAAACTTGCTGGGAGTGGTAATACTTCCAGCCACCTTCAGGTTCTTGATTGTACCAGACACATTGTTGAACAAAGCAGCATTGTCGCCACTTGTCTTGTTGATGTCAACAGTGACAGTGTGGAAATTACCATTGAAAGTTCCAGCGTAGTAGTTGCCACCAGTGACCATGTCATTGTAGCTTGTATAGTCGATGTCGGCTGTCAGTTCAGCATTAATGTTGGTGAAACCTTTGTCGATCATATTGCCAAACCATTTCAGATCCTCTGCTGTTGAGAGTTGGTATACACCATCTACAGGTTCAATGTAGGTGGTGTTCAACTTACCACACACCTGACAAATACCAGCCTCATACTGATGACTGGCTGGTCTTCCACCTTCATCGGTGTTGCTGTAGTTGACAGTTCCCATTGGTCTTCCATCACAACGGACGTCGCCACTGGCAAATACCTGGGCGCTGGTTGCAAAGGGAACAGGAGTGTCATCAGTGCCCAATGTCTGATACCAATTGATACTGGTTTGGTCGCCATTCAGGAGGTAGCAACCTGCACCATTAGCCAACTGGGCAGCTGTAATCTGCATGCAGTGACCTGTATTGGTGGCTCCATAAGGAGTGACAAAGAGATTGTTGCTGCCATTCATGTTGCTATTGTTGCGGCCAAAGGTGTCTGAACCACTGCTGTTGCTGATTTGGATGTCAGCAACGGTCAAGTTGTTGTTGAAGGTTGTGGCACCATCCAACCAACCAACGAGACCACCACAATTAGTGGTTTTCTCACCGATAATCTTCACTGCAGAGAGGCAGTTCTCAATCTTGGCACCACTGTAGCTCAAAGCTGCGATACCACCATGAGTTCCATCACCTTCGATGGCACTATTGATGGTCACGTAGCTGGCACAGTTTGTGATGGTGCCGTGATTGTAGACACAGATACCTGCGGCATATTTTTCAGTGATGTCGATGACACCATCGGTAATCAGGTTCTTGATTACACCTGTCGAGGTAGTAGCCCAAAACAGCGCAGCACCGCTTCCTTCGCGATTGACGCCTAAAGTAACCTTGTGGCCTTGACCGTCGAAGGTACCTGCGTAATCCGTGGCATCCTTACCGATGGTTACCATGTAGCCGCTGTAGTCGATGTCAGCGGTCAGTACGGCATTTGCATCAATTTCGCCATCTTGTGTAGCCTGAGCAAAAGCAGCAAGCTCTTCCGCTGTACCAATCTCATAGGTCTTTTGCGCCCATGAGGATGCTCCCTAAAGCAGTGTGACTGCCAAGGTAAACATGGAGAGTAGTTTTCTTTTCATAAGCTAAACTTTTGAAATGTTAATAAAATATTTAAATAAAAGAGTCTCTCTCTTGGAAAATTTGGTTTCAAAGTTACGAATAAATGCGGGAACATTCTGTTCCTTTTGAGTTAAAAAGATTTAAAATCTCGTTAAGGGGGAGCGAAGGAAGCTATTCAGAATGAAAAGTGCAGGCATCGATGTTGCGTTTCAGGGCATTGAATTTAGCTCTTTTTACAGCGGAACCTTTGAAAAGATGTTGGTATTGTTCAAGTGTAAGGTGCTTCCACTTGGAAGGATTCATATCAAGGAGTTCTTCACTTGGCAGGAAAGCTTCTACTGACGTGGGAGTGGCCTGTTGCAGATGAGGGCAGGCCTTTTGGCATCGGTCACATCCATAAAAGCAATCTTGCAATTGAAGTTCTTCTGGCAAAGGACCTCGGTGCTCGATAGTAAGATAGCTGAGGCAACGATGTGCATCTATACCTGTTTCGGTAAGAGCTCCCGTGGGGCAAGCATCGAAGCATCGCCGACATTGCCCGCAGGTGTAGTCAAGTGGCGTGTCGTAGCTGTCTGCTTCAGTAGTCACAAAAAGTTCTCCCAAAAAAAATGTGCTGCCATGACGAGGTAAAATCATCAAAGTATTTCGTCCTATCCATCCTAATCCAGCTCGCCATGCCCAATAGCGTTCGAGTATGGGAGCTGTATCCACAAAACATCGCCCTTCTGCATGGATGCATTGCATGAGTCTTAGTAAGCGTGCTCGCATTACTTCATGATAATCCTGTCCTTGGGCATACATGCTGATTCCTGGAGCTAGTTTGGGAGGATAGTAATTGAGTGCCACGCTAATGATTGTTTTAACTCCAGGCATGAGTAGTCGAGGATCGAGACGCATTGCGATGTGATTTTCCATATAATGCATGTCGGCTTGACATCCCTTTTGAATCCATTGAAGGAAGTGACTGGCATGGGGTTCTTGGACAGGTTCTGCTGGAGCCAATCCACAAGCAGAAAAGCCAAGGCGAAGGGCCTCGGCTTTTACTGACTGTCTATTCAAAAGTTTGGAATTCATAACCTTGTTCGCATAACCATTGCATTGCTTTGGGCAGGGCGCTCTTCAGTTTGTCAATGCTCTTAAGAGAGTCATGAAAAGTGATGATGCTGCCTGGTCGGGTATAACGTATCACATTATTGAGTACATCTTCAGCCTGAAGGCGTTTGCTGTAGTCACGAGTGACAAGATCCCACATGACGATACGCCATCCCAAATATCGCATGGTACGATATTTTACCAATCCCATCCATCCGTGGGGTGGTCGGAAAAGGTGGTCGGACCGCAGGATTTCTTCAGCTTGCTTCACATTGGCCAGATATTTCCACGCACTCATGCTGATACCTTTCACATGATTATGGGTGTGATTGCCGATGCGATGACCACGATTGCGAACTTCCTTTAGCAAATGAGGATATTTCGCTGCATTATCTCCTACCATGAAAAAGGTTGCCTTGGCATTGTATCGGTCAAGCACGTCAAGGATAAAAGGCGTTGCCTCAGGGATTGGACCATCATCAAAGGTCAGATATACAACCTTCTTCTGATGGCCCATCCTCCATAGTGCATGAGGATACATCCAACGGAGGAACCTGGCAGGTTGCTCGATGATCATTCGATGGCAGAGGTATCAAGTTCCTCAAACTCGGGCAATAAGTCTTCTTCTGTCCGCTCTTCATTTTCTGGGAGAGGCAAACCAGCAGAGCCATAGAGTCGAGTTTGTACATTTCGGTTGTACAAATCAAGTTTCATTGCATATTCAACAGCGTAATTGCTCTTGACTTCTTGTAGAAGATCTATGCAGTTGTGGAGTTGGTACATGTAGTACATGATATCATCGTCTTCTTGGATTAGCATGTTGTTGGGTAGACTGAGATACCATGACATGTAGTCGCAAGCATTTTGCGCGATGGGCTGAAGAATCTTTTCCACTTGTTGTTTGTTGCCAACCTTAGACCAGACACGAGCCAAGTCCATAGAACCACTGGAATAGTTGTGAGGCACAGTGGTGGCGGGAATCACCTTTTCCACGTATTCCACTGCCTTGGCAGCTTTTTCCATTTGACCTTCTTCCACTAGACGAGTAGCCAATTGAGAGAACATGCGACGATGAGTCCAGCACATGCGAAGAACAGTTTCATCGAGATAGATGTTGGGATTTTCGAGACCTCCGAACTTGAACTTGTGCATCAAATTGTCGTACATCTTCTCTGTGTCAATGTTTTTGCCGTTAGCTTTGGTGTTGAAGGGCGTGATGCGGTTGACCAAACCTTCAAGCACGAAATTGTCCCCCAAATCACCATAGTTGTCCTTACCTACAGTGATGGCTACGTACATGGGCCGCTCCCAGTTGCACTGAGCCAACATTTCCAGCATCATCATTTGGCTCTTGTAGATGGCTCGCTTGCCTTTCAGACTGATATGCATGACATCAGGAATACTGTCACCTGCGATCATCATACCGCTGCGGCGAACTGCGTCCTTATCCACAGTTAGCACAAGACTGTCGGTAGGGAAGATTTGCAGATCAGGATTATCATTGAGTATCCACTTGTCGATGATGTTGCGCAGTTCATAAGGGTTGTCCCCCAAGAGTTGATGCATGGTGATGGGATCATCTTTGTAGTAATTGATAGCCTGTTCCAAAGTACCAGGACGTACGCTGATTCCCTCACGTGTACCTGCAACATACTGCAGACGGCTCCAATGGATGGGAACAGAAGGACTATCATAAGCAGGACGCTTCATCTGGTCGATGTACCAGTCTGTCTGCAGGTAAGAGAGATTGCAGACGCGGGCATCAGTGCGGAAACCTTCTGTCTCTTGAGCATACCACAATGGGAAGGTGTCATTATCACCATTTGTAAAGATGATGGGATTGCGAGTCTCGTCAAGTGACATCAGATAGTTTTGACCAAAGTCACGGCATGTGTAACGTCCGCTGCGGTCATGGTCATCCCAGTTTTGAGCTGCCATCTGCAAAGGAACAAGGATAGCTAAGCAACTGATAGCAACACTCAGAACTTCAGTCTTTAGCACTCGACGAATCAATTCTGCAATGCCTGCTACTCCCATGCCACACCAGATGGCAAATGCATAGAAGGATCCTGCGTACGCATAGTCACGCTCGCGAGGCTGCATAGGTGTCTGGTTGAGGTAAACAACGATAGCTAGACCCGTCATGAAGAAGAGGAAGAAAACAATCCAGAATTGCTTCTCGCCAGCATTGTTGTTCGTCTCGCTATTACGGAAGAGCTGCCAGAAGAAGCCGAGTAGACCAAGCAATAAAGGCAGGCAATAATATACATTATGACCTTTGTTGTTTCGTAACTCTGGCGGCAATTTGCTTTGGTCACCCAAACGGATGTTATCAAAGAAGGGTATTCCGGAAATCCAGTTTCCATGCTCCCATTCACCATTGCCCTGAATGTCATTCTGGCGTCCTGCGTAGTTCCACATGAAGTAGCGCCAATACATGAAATTGACTTGGTAGCTGAGGAAGAATCGGATATTCTCAAACATGGTGGGCATTTTGACCGTAATCATCTCTCCACAATGATCTGTGGTGATGTTGTGGCCCTTTACACCGCCCATCCAGCTTTCATATGCATTAGCATGAGCCTCGCTATACATGCGAGGGAACAGCATATTTTGCCCATAAATATAATCCTGGTCATACCGTTGTATTTCGTAACGGTCAGGCTCATCGGCACTTGCTTTCTCCTTGCGTTGATAAACGGGGGCTCCTTTTTTGCTAACGGGCACACAGTACTGACCCTCTACTTTCAGTTTTACCTTGCTAGTGTAAGCTTGACCATAAAAAAGAGGACGGTCGCCATATTGCTCACGGCTCAAATAGGTTCCCAAAGTGAAGATGTCCTCAGGGCTGTTCTGGTCCATAGGGGTGTTGGCGGTACTGCGGATGACAATGACGGCATATGAACTATAGCCAATCATGATCATCAGCATACAGAGCAGGCTAGTGTTCATCAGGCGTGCAGGAATGAGTTTTCCCTTAGTTGTATCCCAACGAAGCAACATATATAGTAGAGCCAAAATAATGACGCCAATGACGACACTGCTAATTCCATGTCCATAGAAAGGAATACCCAACATGCCTATGCTTAGCAGATATGAGATATTCATGCGAATACGGTTTTTCTCTGTCATCGTCTCGCGGATTGACCACAGAACTATACCGATCAACAGCAAGAGGTAGATGATGAGACCTGTGTTGAAAGGACAATTCAATGTGTTGACAAAAAACAGTTCAAACCATCCGCCTACCTTCACGATGCCTGGGACAATTCCGTAAAGAACTGCTGCAACCAGCACAAAACTGCCCAGCAAGGCAATCAAAGAACCTTTCACGTTCGCATTGGGATACTTGCGATAGTAGTAGATGAGAACGAGGGCGGGCAGGCAAAGAAGGTTAAGCAAATGTACTCCAATGCTAAGTCCAGTTAAGTATGCAATTAGAATCAACCAGCGATCAGAATGAGGCTCATCAGCATGATCTTCCCATTTCAGCATTAGCCAAAAGACAATAGCAGTGAAGAGGCTACTATAGGCGTATACCTCACCTTCGACAGCACTATACCAAAACGTATCGCTGAACGTGTATATTAATGCACCTACCAATGCACTTGCCTCTACCGTAACGAGTTGGCTTAATGTCTGCACCTGGTTATTCTCTCCAATCAATCGACGCATTAAATGGCTGATACTCCAGAATAGGAACATAATACAAGCGGCACTGAAGAGTGCGCTCATCGTGTTGACCATCATAGCCACTTTAGATGGGTCATTGACAAATTGGGTAAAAAGATTAGCTGTTAACATGAAAAAGGGTGCCCCAGGAGGATGACCCACCTCCAACTTGTAGGCGGTGGTAATAAACTCTGGACAGTCCCAAAAGCTTGCCGAAGGCTCGATCGTGCTACAATACACGAAAGCTGCTATGGCAAATGTAATCCAACCCATCAGGTTGTCTACGGTTCTAAACTGTTTCATTACTTTATTTTGTTTTTTTGTTGTAATTTTGAAATGATTCTGCAAAAGTACTCAATATTTGTTGAATTCTTTATCTATTATATCTTATTTTTCGTTAATGTACCCTCTGTAACTCTCAAACAGGTTGACCTAGAGCAACCTGGTTGACGAAAAAAGTTGCTGACATCAGAACGTGAATGTTGGCATCCATAGATTCCACACGGCTAGTGCGACAAACAATAGCAGAGTGAAACAAAAGAATGTGTTACTGATCCAACTGCTTGTTAGAACAAAATAATGAGCGATAAGTGGACTTCCACTAACGGCCAGCAATGCTATCATTGTCTGAAAATGCTGAGGTTGTACCAGTAGGAAAATCTGAATTACTATTGTCTGGGTAACATAAATATAGAGTAGCATTCGCTGCTTTATGTTGTCATTATAATAGGTAGTTAGGAAATGGCACCCACCTATTAGGGTGGTCAATGTAATAACGGTCCACGATGCTATCCAGCATTGCGGAAGATGGAGGTAATTTTCTAAGGAAATGGGGTACCATTCTGTGATGTTAAGAATGTGATTTATCATTGGATTGATGTCATCGGTCAGAGCACAAAAGGCTGTCCAAAACCAGTAGGGGAGTAAAAGACCTATTATACCAGCAAAGAAATTTCTCCAACTGATGGCTCGTAACAAAACAATCAGATACCAGTAGTAAAAGACTGCCAATGCAAACATTTGAGGGAAGACTAAACTTCCTAGGCTTAAAAAAAGAAAACTATGAAAGATCCATCCCACGGATTTTTTTTGTTGGTAGGTCTTGAAAAGAAGGAAATGACTCACAACCAAACAAGAAGCAGCGATGGAAGCCTTGCTAATGGGGTGCAGGAAACCAAGTGACGTGAAGAGAACCAACCATACGCAAGAAACCATGCGAGTACGAATTCGGATAAGGAAATTGCTGTTGTTGGTCTCTAAAATAATGTAGGTACATATGGCACAAAGAACCCATCCTAAAGCATAATCAAGCCTGTATTTTCCAAGTGGCCACCACCATAACAAGGTAGCTAACACTGCACAGATAGGCAGTGTGAAGATACTCTCGGAAATATGATTCTGAAATCGGTCGTGCCTCACAACATTCAGCAATTACAGGTCTGCGCCAATGTCGCTACGGAAATATTTTTTTTCGAACTGAATTTTCTGTGCTTCTTGAAAGCTCTTCTTTAGAGCCATTTCTTTGGTTGCCCCATAGCTGCTTACGGCAATTACACGCCCACCATTGGTTACAACTTGACGATCCTTGATAATCGTTCCAGCATGAAAAACAATACTTCCTTCCACTTGGTCTAAACCCTTGATGGGATAGCCCTTCTCGTAGTGTCCAGGATAACCACCACTAACCAACATCACACATACAGCACTACGGTCGTCAATCTCTATTTGGCGTTGTCTTAGTGTTTGAGTGGCAACTCCTTCAAACAGATCCACCAGGTCACTCTTTATGCGTAACATAACGGATTCCGTTTCAGGATCACCCATGCGTACATTGTACTCGATAACTTTGGGATCGCCATTCACATTAATCAGACCAAAGAAGATAAACCCTTTATAATCAATATTCTCTTCGGCTAACCCTTTTATGGTAGGACGGATGATTCGGTCTTCCACTTTTTGCATCCATTCTTTGGTAGCAAATGGGACGGGACTAACACTGCCCATTCCTCCAGTATTGAGACCTGTGTCGCCCTCTCCAATACGTTTGTAGTCTTTGGCTTCAGGTAAAATAACGTAGTCTTTCCCATCTGTCAAAACGAAGACGGAGCACTCGATACCACTCAAGAATTCCTCAATGACGACACGACTACTGGCATTTCCAAACTTTCCACTCAGCATTTCACGGAGTTCTTTTTTAGCTTCTTCTAAGGAAGGAATAATCAGAACGCCTTTGCCAGCACAAAGGCCATCTGCCTTGAGCACGTAAGGTGGCTGAAGAGTTTCAAGAAAGCGGAAGCCATCTTCAAGCGTTTGACTGTCAAATGTACGATAGACGGCTGTAGGAATACCATGGCGTTGCATAAATCCTTTTGCGAAGTCTTTGCTACCTTCCAGAATAGCCCCTTGTTTGCTAGGGCCAATGACGGGAATGTGGCACAATTCGCTATCACTCAGGAAATAATCGTAGATGCCTTTTACCAAAGGGTCTTCAGGTCCAACTACCACCATGTTTACTTTGTTTTGTATGCAGAAAACCTTGATGCCTGGGAAATCATCTGTTTTGAGAGGGACATTTTCACCTAAAGTGGAGGTTCCTGCATTTCCTGGGGCAATATACAATTTATTGATTTTTGGACTTTGGGCAATCTTCCATGCTAAAGCATGTTCACGTCCACCGCTACCTAACAATAGTAAATTCATCGTTTTCTTGTTATCTTTATGTGTGATTTATTTCAAATAATCCTCGAAATACTGGGTAATTCGTTCGTGCAGATGTACACTCTTGTGCCCAGACATGTTATGCCCTTCTCCAGGATATACAAAAAAATCTGGCTGAGTACCAGCCTCAATGCAGGCATTCAGGAATTGTAACGCATGTTGGGGAACTACAGTGGGATCATTCATGCCAATGATAATTTGCAGTTTTCCTCTTAGATTCTTAGCTTTACTGAGCAAGCTTGTCTCCTCGTAACCTTCAGGATTGTTCTCTGGAGTATCCATATAGCGTTCGCCATACATAATTTCATAGTATTTCCAGTCAATGACGGGGCCACCCGCAACACCCACTTTAAAGATGTCGGGGTAATTGGTCATCAGTGAGGTTGTCATGAAACCGCCAAAACTCCAACCATGGATTCCCAATCTGTCAGCATCTACGTAGGGAAGAGTTTTCAAAAAGTTCACACCACATATTTGGTCTTTCATCTCAGTTTGGCCCAAGTGTCGGAAGGTCGACTGTTCAAAATCTCGTCCTCGATCCTCACTTCCACGATTGTCCAGAATGAACAATATGTAACCTTTCTGAGCCATATAGGTTTCCCAAGAGCGAGAGCCCCAATGCCAGGAAGCCTCCACGTTGTGAGCATGAGGTCCTCCATAGACATAGATTACCGTAGGATATTTTTTGTTGGGATCAAAATCAGAGGGCTTGACCATACGCCAATAAAGATCGGTCGTTCCATCTGCCGCTTTCACTGTACCATTCTCGAAGATGGGTTGATACCAACCTTCCCATGGATCAGGCGCAGTCTGGAGTAAAACACTTTTACCTGTCTTTGTATTTGTTACAGCACACTTGCGGGGAATATCAGGTTCTTGCCAAGTGTCTAGTACATAGAGTCCATCTTCGGAAAGACTAGCATGGTGGACTCCTTTTCCATTATCCAGCAAGGTGCGTTTCAAAGTTTTGATGTTAATGTTGTAGATGTTCTTTTGCAGGTCGCCAGACTCTTTGCTTGTGATGATAAGACTTTTTGTAGAGGGACAGAATCCAACCAGTTCTTTCACAACCCACTTCCCTTTCGTCAGTTGTCCCAGTTCCTTGCCATTCACGTCCATCAGGTAGAGATGAGTGTAGCCATCTTTCCAACTCCAGTATATGAATTTTTCGTTATCCCAAGGGAGGAAAGTGATAGGATGCAAAGGCTCCACATATCTCTGAGAATCTTCGGTATAAAGGTTCTTGATTTTTTCACCCGTGTTGGTATCGTATGCATCCAAAGAGCAGTGATTTTGATCGCGATTAAGTTCAAAAAGATAGAGAGTCTTCCCATCGGGGCCCCATGTTAGATTAGAAAAATAACGGTCTGTCACATCACCCAGATTTAACCATGTGGTATTCCCACTCTGGAGATCAAAGATGCCAATGGTGACTTTATGGGAGGTCATGCCAGCCATTGGATACTTGTCAGGTTCCAAGGTAGCTTCGCGACTAAATGTGTTAACCTGAGGATAATCAGCCACCATACTCTGATCCATACGGTAGAAAGCCAGTTTTTGACCATCCTCGCTCCAGAATGTTCCTTTGTGGATGCCGAACTCGTCACGGTGAACACTTTGCCCATAAACGATCTCACGTGAACCATCTTTAGAAAGTTGAACTTCGTGCCCATCAGCATAACGAACCCATAAGTTTTTGTCACGTATGAAAGCATCAGCGCGTGAAGCCTTATTCCATTCTAAGGAACCTTCGGAACTTTGACTCCAGATGACTTTATTTTCCCTGAAATCTACCAGAGAACGCTTCCCCTTGGTAAAAACAAGTATGAAAGATTGGTTACTGTAAGGGAATTCTCCGAAGCGAATATTGTCTTTAGAGGACAAACCATAAGCAGAAAGGATTTGGTCTCGTATGATTCTTGTGTCTTTGATTGTTTTGCCAGTAGCAGGATTGAGGAATAGATTGTCTTCTAAATTCCCGTCCACGAGTTTGTTTCCCCACCAATAATATTTCCATCGTTGAGGGACAAAGTTGTAGGCGTTTTTCCCTCCAAAATTCAGTTCTTCCAGTGTAAATAGTTTCTGAGCTTCACTTCTCAAGTTCATAGCAATCAGGATTATTAGAGTGAAGCATATACGGTTAATCTTCATCTTGAGAAAAATTTCGATGTCCATATTTGTTGCGGTTGTTGGTGTTATTGCTCCCTCGTACACGGTCTTTTTTCCCACGGAAACCACTTCTGGAGTCATCATGATCACTATTGCGGAATTTGTTTCTCCGGTCACTCCATTCATTTCCGCGCGAATTAGTATGGCGATCGTTGTGATTATCACGATAATTACGGCGATCCTCACGATCCTCGCTGCGGAATTTGTTTTGATAAGTATCACGTCCGGATCCTCTACGTTCTTTGTGATTTTCTCTATCTTCGTAATCTTCTTCTAAACGTCTTTTGAATTCACGGTGTTGTTTAAATCTTTTCTTGTCTGCCATTAGGCGGCGTTCTTGAGCCGTTTTAATGTCACCACCATAAGCACGCATTTCATCGAATTTTCCTTGGAAAATTTGATACTTGCGTAATTCACATTCCAAAGAACCATTAAAGAGTGGAGTGCGGAGTGAAGGTTTGAGTCCAATCTGGTCAAAGCATTCTTCTCGATAACTTAACACCCATGCCTCGTTGTTGACGAACTGATGTTTTAATCGCTCACCAATCATTTTATATAGTCCTAGCAAATCGGGAGCAGAGATACGTTCTCCATATGGAGGATTGGTGATGATGATGCTTTTTTCTTCGGGCTGGGTAAAGTCTTTGAAGTCTTTTTGTTCAATGCTGATATCTTTACTTAATCCAGCTGCTTTTACATTCATTTCGGCAATCTTCACAACATTGTGATTGATATCGTAACCATAAATGTGATGATCGAAGTCTTTCTCTTGGCTGTCATCTTCGTAAATACGTTGGAAAAGTTCTGGGTCAAAATCGGCCCATTTTTCAAAGTTGTATTCCTTTCGGAATATGCCAGGTGAAATGCCGCGGGCGATCAAGGCTGCTTCAATTGGTATTGTTCCACTTCCACACATAGGGTCTATTAGATCACAATCGCCTTTCCATCCAGTCAACATTATGATGCCAGCTGCCAGTACTTCATTCAAAGGAGCCTCTACAGTTTCTTGGCGATATCCCCGTCGGTGCAAGCTTTCGCCACTACTGTCTAAAGATAGAGTACAGTCATATTCTGCCACATGAATGTTGAGTTGCAGGTCGGGATTGGTGATTCGGATGTTGGGACGTTCTCCTGTTTTCTCGCGGAATTGATCTACAATAGCATCTTTCACTTTGTAGGCAACGAATTTACTATGGCGGAACTCGGTGCTGAAAACCACACTGTCAACGGCAAAGGTAGTTTCGTTGGAAAGATATTCCGTCCAGTCGATTTGTTTTACTGCCTCATAGACTTCGTCCGCAGAAGTTGCTTTAAAATGCTTTATAGGCTTTAGAATACGGATAGCAGTGCGAAGCTGGAAATTGGCTCGATAAAGCATTTCTTTGTCACCAGTGAAAGACACCATGCGGCGCCCAATTTGAATGTTGTTGGCTCCTAAGTCAATCAATTCTGTTGCCAATACGGTTTCCAGACCTTGAAAGGTCTTGGCGATCATCTCAAATTCCATGTTTTTACAATCCTCCAAAATCTTCGGGACGAATAATTGTGTTTTTTATATTACCTTTTCTTGTTTTGCTTTGTATGAGTTGCTCACCAGGCTTGGTTCCCTGAGTAACCCATATGTTTCCACCGATGACAGTTCCCTTCGATATTGTAATGCGACCCAAAATGGTTGCATTGCTGTATACGATGACGTTATCTTCCAAAATAGGATGTCGAGGGATACCTTTGATAGGATGTCCATTTTCATCGAGAGGGAAACTTTTGGCACCAAGGGTAACACCCTGATAGAGTTTTACATTATTGCCAATGATGCAGGTGGCACCGATTACGACACCTGTTCCATGATCAATGGTGAAGTGATGTCCAATTGAAGCTGCAGGATGAATGTCGATTCCAGTCTCGCTGTGAGCCTTTTCAGTGATTATACGAGGGATGAGGGGGACGCCTAAAAGGAGCAGTTCATGGGCGATTCGGTAGTTGCTGATGGCTTTGATGACGGGGTAGCAGCTAATGATTTCTCCATAAGACTCTGCTGCAGGGTCACCAGTGAAGGTGGCTTCTACATCAGTTGCTAAAATTTTTCTTAACTCGGGAAGTCTTTCCACAAAGGCGGCAGCAAGTGTTTGGGCACGTTGAACTGTATTTTCTTGATTTGCCGTTTCTTTCCTGCTGAAACAAAGTCCTGCCCAAATCTGTTCGCTTAGCAGATTGTATAGGCGATCGATGTTCACTCCTATGTAATAAGGGAGTGTTTGGCTACTTACTGTGGATTGGCCATAAAAACCAGGAAAAATTATGGCGCGGCATAAATCCACGATTTCGGATAAAATAGGACCTGATGGCAGAGGATCACCATCGTGGTGCTCATGAAAAAGACCATGCAAAGAGCAACTTTCTGATAACTCGGAGATGGTATGCTTGAGCAAATGGTTCAGCTTTGTTGGGCTCATTCGCTATATAGAATGTCAAAATAATAGGACAAAAGTAGCAAATCATTTGCGCCTGTGCAAGTGAATCCGAAGAAATTTTTCAAAAATTCAGTATAATTATCTTCAGCCAGTCCTTTAAATGCCATGGCCCACGACCATACCCTGCCTGAGAATCACTTACCAGTACTATAGTTTGTCGTCCGTCTGTGAGAGTTGGACCGAGACACATTCCTTCGTAGTTGGCAAATCGCGTGTTGGTAGCGGTAAATCGTGTTTTCCATTCGTTGAGTAATATTTTCTCGCGTGTCATCGTGTTGAACCGAAACAGGCTGCACCAGCAACGGCTTCCGTTGTATTTCTTCGCAATATATGCCTCGCGCTCTAAAATTAATAGTGTGCTATCTTGCAGAGGTGTAACGGCTACCACGCCGTGATAGTGGTCTCGCCCTTTTCTTTTAGATTGTGCAGGATTCAGTTTGTACGGAATTTCTTGCCTGGGCTGCAGGTCAAGCCCGATGCTTTGGAGACGGAGTTGGAGAGTGGAATCTTTTCGAAGGTTGCTCTCTGTAGTTGTCCAAAAGAGTTGACGCTTTTCATCGTATCCCAAAGCCTCGAATCCACGATTGCTCATAATGTTATTCTTCGTCATGCTATCAGGTATGCGAAGCTCGTTGCCTGTAAGATTTCCGTCCAACCGATGTTCTAGAATCTGCTGATCGGCCTCTCCGCTGATGAATACACTCTGGCGTGGTGGGCAAAAGGCAATTCCTTCAGCATCGCGATCGATGGGATAACCTGTACCTCTCCATCCTTGCTGCTGTACGGAGATGAGTTTGCCAGTAGTGGAATCAATCTGAATCTCCCACACATAAAATCCGGCTTCATCTTCTTCGTCAGAGACCACAGCGTAAAGTCCTTCCCCAATAGGGGTTATTCCACTATAGTTGGCAGGTGTTATTCCCCATTTTTTCAACTTGTAAGGGTGGAAATATAGATGAACTTTTGCCACGGCATTGAGAAATACAATACAGAGCGAGAAAAAGAGGATTAGACGTTTCATTCCAGCGTGTTGTTTACCATTTTGTAGAGTTTGTCGCTATTGCGAATCTTGATTTCCAATGGGATGCTGACATGCTGGCCTTGTATGGCAGTCTTCACGGGTTTCAAATCAAAACGTATTTCTTTCACTTCTGCTTCTACGGCTCCCGTTGTAGGACCGGTAATAAGAATCTTATCACCCACGCTTAAAGTTGCTGCTTCTATTTTGAATTCTGCAACATGTAACTTGTTGAAATATTTAACTCCACGACCTACATATACTTTTTTTTGTGTAGCAAGCGAGCCTGGTTGATTATTCCATTCTCCCAGCATTTGTCCTTGATAGTACCCATCCCAAAATCCACGGTTAAAAACATGACTTAACCGCTCGTCCCAGTGGTCCTTCTTTTCATCTGTGAAGGTGCCGTCAATCACACTTTGGATGGCTTCTCGATAGCATTGCACCACAGTGTCGACATATTCTGCTCCACGGGCTCGCCCCTCAATCTTGAAAACACGTACACCCGATGTCATCATTTGGTCAATGAAACGAATGGTCTTCAAATCCTTGGGACTCATGATGTATTTGTTATCGATGTCAAGTTCGGTACCTGTCTCACGGTCGCGTACTGTGTAACTTCGTCGACATAATTGCATGCATTCACCTCGGTTGGCGCTTCGTCCTAAATTGTTGAGGCTTAAGTAACATTTTCCACTCACGGCCATACAGAGGGCTCCATGACAGAACATTTCAATACGTATCAGATCACCGTTAGGACCGCAGATATCTTGTTCTTGTATTTGATGATATATCTCAGCCACTTGTTGTAAGTTGAGTTCACGGGCAAGTACTACTACATCAGCAAACTGAGCGTAGAAACGTAGAGCTTCGATGTTGGAAATGTTGAGTTGAGTGCTCAGGTGTACCTCTTGTCCAATGTGGTTGCAGTAGCTCATAACTGCGATGTCGCTGGCAATGACAGCACTGATTTGTGCCTGCTTGGCAGCATCCAGGATTTGGCGCATCAAAGGCAAGTCCTCACCATAGATGATAGTGTTGACTGTTAGATAGCTTTTCACTCCACACCGTCGGCACTCTTCAGCAATCCTTTTTAGGTCATCAATAGTGAATGTGCTGGCCGAGTGGGCTCGCATGTTCAGGTTTTCGATGCCGAAGTAGATGCTGTCGGCTCTTGCGCGCAG
Organism: Bacteroidaceae bacterium; assembly: GCA_017427185.1. GTDB lineage: Bacteria > Bacteroidota > Bacteroidia > Bacteroidales > Bacteroidaceae > Physcousia. The sequence continues at coordinate 34,517 of JAFRTJ010000021.1, forward strand.
GGCAGCTGCCAGAGATTCGGGTGAACCCACAGGGGCCATGATTTCAAAGTCTTTTCTTTCCATCGGCGTGTGTCATATGAGTTTGCGTATCTCATTCAGGATTTGGAAGAGTTCCTTGGAAGTTTCGGCTCGAAGCATGCGTATGCGTGTCTCTCGAAAATTTGGGATTCCTTTGAATATTGGAGAAGCTGCTAGATGTCTCCGTACGTGCAGAATACCTCTATATTCGGGGCTTCTTCCTTTGTCTTTGCCTGTTTGTAAGTCTTGGGCATGTTTTATTGAAGCTATGATTTGTTGCTTCAGAATGTCCAGTTTCCAGTCAATGCTGTATTCCTCTGTCAGTTTCCCGTAATCCAGATAGTCTCGAATTTCTCGGAAGATCCATGGCCGTCCGAATGTGGCTCTTCCAACCATAATTCCGTCTACTCCATAGCGATCAAAGCATTCCTTGGCACGTTCTGGTGTGGTTATGTCTCCATTCCCAATGATAGGTATGTGCATACGAGGATTCCTCTTTACTTCACCAATGAGAGTCCAGTCTGCTTCGCCTGTGTACATTTGTGCACGTGTGCGTCCATGTATGGTTAGGGCTTTGATGCCACAATCCTGCAATTGTTCCGCCAATTCCACGATAACCTTTTGTTCCTCGTTCCATCCCAATCGGGTCTTGACGGTCACAGGCGTGTTAGGTATAGCACCCACTACCGCCCTAGTGATATCAAGCATTTGAGGAATGTTTTGTAAAAGACCGGCTCCGGCTCCTTTTCCTGCCACTTTCTTGACGGGACAACCGAAATTGATGTCGAGTACATCTGGATGGGCGTGTTCTATTACAATCTGAGCTGCTTCCCGCATGGCTCCCGTGTCCTTGCCATAAATTTGGATTGCCACGGGACGTTCTTGAGGGCAGATGCGTAGTTTGTCAAGACTCTTGTTAACCAATCTTATCAAGGCATCGCTAGAAACGAATTCAGAATATACCATAGCAGCCCCCATCTGTCGACAAAGCAAGCGGAAACCAATGTCTGTCACGTCCTCCATCGGAGCGAGCATGACAGGTTTTTCGCCAAGGTCTATGGAGCCTATTCTCATAATTCAATAGCCCTTCGCCTTGAATGCCAAAGCGTACATCTTCATTTGCTTCAACATCGCGAGCAATCCGTTGCTTCGAGTGGGTGAGAGGTGCTCACGCAATCCTATTCTTTCGATGAAATAAAGGTCGGCATCCAAAATTTCTTGGGGAGTATGATCGCTCAACACGCGTACCAACAAGGCTATAATGCCTTTCACAATGAGCGCGTCACTTTCGGCTTGGAAGTGAAGCAACCCTTCCTCTGTCATGTCTGCTTGAAGCCATACACGACTTTGGCAGCCATCAATCAGATTCTGCTCAGTTTTGTATTTTTCTGGAAGAGGTTCCTGGTCACTACCTGTATCAATGAGCAGTTGGTACTTATCCATCCAATCATCAAAGGTGGAGAATTCCTCGATGATTTCATCTTGTATCTCGTTGATTCTCATTTCTTTCTTTTTACTTTGTTCCGCTATTCGGCGTCATCGTTGTACAGCAGTTGTGCGACGCTTTGCCCCACGGCTTCCAACACGTTGGGATCGATGTTTTCAAGTGTGTCGTCGACAGTGTGCCATGTCGGGCCGAAACTGCTTGGGCCATCTTCATAGTATGGAACAATGTCCAAACTAGGGATACGGCAAATTTTGTTAACGTTCACATGGTCATCAATCAGAAAACCTCCATCTTTCATTGGGAAATAGTGCCCATATCCAATCTGATGTGCCAAATGCCAGAGCAAATCTACGACAGGGGCAGCATATTGCATGGAAATCATCTCACGGGCAAACGTATTGCCTCGTCCGCCAACCATATCAAACAAGATGCCAAAACGCGCTGTGTAGTTCTTCTCGTTGGCAGCCCATTGGGCCCAGTTGCGCGACCCAAGGCACCAAGTGTCCTCATGGTTTATGTCGTCCTCGGCCCAGCGAGGTGTACCCATGTCCTCAGCATCAAAACATACAAAGTCAATTCCTGTGTGGATAGGATGCTGCTGCATAATGCGGCAAAGCTCCAGCATGACAGCTACTCCGCTGGCACCATCGTTGGCTGCCAGTACTGGTTTCTTGTGATTTTTGGGATTAGGGTCATTGTCGGCCCAAGGTCGACTGTCCCAGTGTGCGCAAAGAAGAATACGGTTGGGGTTGTCTGGATTCAAGCTGGCTATAATGTTTCGACAAGGAAGACGAGTGCCGTCGTAAATGACAACATAGGATTCGTGGGTGGAAACCTTAGCTCCAAACTGTTGGAATTTCTCTTCGATGTACTGAGCGCACTTCAAAGATTCTTTGCTTCCCGTTATTCGAGGGCCGAAAGCACATTGATCTTTAATGTACTGGAATGCACTGTCTGCCACAAACGTGGGACACGGAGCTAGGGCGATGGTGTCCACTTTGTTGTAGCTGGTTGCTGTATGGCCACCGCACGATGGGAATAAAAGACTGGCTAGTGCCACTAAAAGAGTCAATTTAATTGCTTTCATAAGTTTGTATATCTTTCATTACACGCAGGAAATTGCCGCCCCAAATGAGGCGTAAGTCGTCCTCGTTGTATCGCTCCTTGAGAAGCTGGCGAGTGAAGTTGATTAGCTCTGATGCCGAGGCAATGCCGCGTACTCCTCCGTCACCATCGAAATCAGTACCAATACCAACGTGCTCAACTCCCATCACATTAACCATGTGGTTGAGGTGTTCTATGGCATCAAGGATAGTGGCTTCGCCTTCGGCACGGAGGAATCCGTGATAAAGGGTGACTTGAGCTACTCCTCCATGTTGTGCCAATGCTTTCATCTGGTCATCTGTCAGATTGCGTGGATGGTCGCAGAGTGCTCGTGCACTGCTGTGGCTGCACACAATGGGAGTCTGACTGATTTCCAGGGCATCAAAGAAACTCTTTTGGCTAGCATGGCTCAAATCTACCATCATGCCTGTGCGGTTCATCTCGCTGATTACTTGCGCTCCAAATGGGCTGATGCCTCCGTGTTCATTGTTACCTCGGGCTGAATCACAGATGTCGTTGTCGCCATTGTGGCAGAGAGTCATATAGACAACCCCACGTTTGCGGAAGTGTTCTATTTGACTTAGGTCTTTCCCTATTGCATATCCATTTTCCACACCTAACATGATAGAGTGCTTACCTTGGTCTTTGAGAGTGTAAAGATCCCTGGGTGTATAGGCAATATCCACTTGGGTGCAGTTGGCGGCAACCATTTCCTCAATCTGAGTCAGGATGCGATTGGCCTTTGCAGTGGCAGCCAGACTTGATTCAGGATCGCGGTCTCCCTGAGGAAGGTAAGCCACCATGATTGTGCTATCGAGGTGCCCTTCTTCCATTTTGTGCAGGTCTACCAAAATCTTGGGGTCTCGCTGGTCGAAATGGATGCCTTGGTTGAAGAACATAGGTGTATCGCAATGGCTGTCGAGAGTGAGGATACGGTTGTGGATGCGTTTAGCTTCTTTAAAGGAGTTGGCTTCATCGATGAGCCAGCCAAAGAGTGGCATCATGGAGTGGTCGTTTCTGAGGATGAAGCATTCAGGATGCCATTGAACTCCTATGATGCTTTTGTATTCGTTGCTTTCTACAGCCTCAATTACTCCATCTGCAGCACGTGCTGAGATTTGCAGATGAGGGCCACATTCCTTTACGGCCTGATGATGGAAAGAGTTCACGTTGTAAGTTTCTGCTCCCATCAACTTGTTGAGTAAAGAATCTTTTTCAATGCTCACTGTGTGAGAAGCATATTCGCGAGCGAGGTCTTGGCTGTGCTTGATGAGTGGCGCTTTTTTGTATTGGGAATTCAGGTCTTGATACAATTCACCTCCTAATGCTGCCACTAGCGTCTGTATGCCTCGACATATACCCAACATGGGAATTTGATGGTTGAAGGCTTCTTTTACAAGATGAAGTTCCATTTCATCCCGTTCAGGGCAAATGCTGTGCAATTCAGGTATGGGTTCTTGTCCATACAAGAGTGGATTGATATCTCCGCCACCAGAGAGTATCAGTCCATCCAATTGCTGCACTGTATTCAGCAATGCCTCTTCATTTTCGTATGGTGGAATCACAAATGGTGTTCCTCCTGCTTCCAGTACAGATTGATAGTAACCAGATGCCAGCTCACACCCTTTTTCACCATAGTTCCCTGTGATGCCTATAATGGGAAGTTTCTTCATTGCTTAACTTTCATATAGTCAACATTTCTTGAATAACATACAGCTGAAAAGAGTGGTACTTTTAGTCCTCTTCAATCTTTTGTGGGACACTTTCTTCATGCTGGTTGCCGATGGGAACTTCTTTCTTGATGCTTTGTTTTAGGGAAATCAAGGTTTCTGTAGCAGTCACACCAGGGATTTCCTGCAGGCAATTGTTAAGCAACTCCATCAGGTGTGCGTTGTCGCGGGCATAGAGTTTAATCAGCATCGTATAGGGACCTGTTGTGAAATGGCACTCCACGATTTCTGGAATTTTCAGGAATTCTTTTACAACTTCTTTATACATAGAACCACGTTCCAATGTAATTCCAACGTAGGTACAAGTGTTGTAACCTAAACTGGCAGGATTTACATGATAACCTGACCCAACAATGACGCCCATGTCTATCAATCGCTGTACACGCTGATGGATGGCAGCGCGACTTATTCCACACTCTGCTGCTACGTCCTTGAAAGGAAGACGTGCATTACAAGAAATGATTTCCAGAATCTTTTTGTCAAGATGATCTATCTTATCCATTCGTGTCTATGATAAATTAAATGTGTGCTGAAAATGTTATAAAGTGTAAGCAAAATTAGTCAAAAATATCTATATGTGGTAAGTTTTAACAAAAAAAAGACACCAAATGCGTAATTTGGTGTCTTTTTGACTTGTTCTGTGTTGATTTATTTCTCTATCTCGAGCAATTCAACAGTAAATATTAAGGTTGAGAAAGGAGGAATCTTCCCTTGCTCACGATCGCTGTATCCCAATTGCTGTGGGATATAGATTTCCCATTTACTGCCTACTGGCATCATGGTCAGAGCTTCTGTCCATCCCTTGATAACCTGATTGCAGCCAAAAGTTGCTGGCTTCTTGCGAGCATAGCTACTGTCGAAAACTGTGCCATCGATAAGTTTACCCTCATAGTTAACCTTAACTCTGCTAGTGGCCACAGGAACCTCGCCAGTACCTTGGGTCAGAATTTTGTATTGCAGACCACTTTCTGTAGTCTTCACGCTATCTTTTTTGGCATTCAACTTCAGAAATTCCTCGCCCGCCAGACGGTTGGCGCCATATTTGCGCTCCATGTTCACCTTGTGATAGTATTCCATTTGTTTCTGGACAATCTTTTGGGTACTGTCCATGCTGATTGTCATGTTTTGGCCAGAAATGCCATCGCGGAAACCATTCAGAAAGAGTACCTTGTTCAGAATGTCGGTGGAATCATTCACTTGTTTGCTGGCTTTGGGATAGACCTGAGTCTCCACTTGGTTGCGGATCTCAGTACCAGCTATACGTGCTTTTTCCCGCATGTCGGCCTCTGACAATTGAGTTGACTCAAAGCCTTTCAGGAAATCAGCAATGTAGAGGGTGTCGATACCCATTTGCCTTGCCAGAAACATCTTCAGGCCATCCGAGTTTGCTTTGCCAAAGGCATAGCTGAAAGAATCCACACAGATGGTATCTACTACCTCTACGGGATCTGTGTTCTTTTTGCTCTTCTTTTTAGATGTCTTTTTGGTGGCAGCTCCTGCACTAAGGCATAAGGCAACCATCAAAAAGACACTTAAAAGCTTTATGCTCTTCATTTTTTTTCTTACTTCTCAATACCCAGCAATTCAATCTTGAACTTCAGGCAGGAGAAAGGTTTAATCTGTCCAGCCTCACGCTCTGCATAAGCCTGATCCTGGGGAATGTAAACCATCCAAGTAGAACCTACAGGCATGTGAGTCAGAGCATTGGTCCATCCTGGGATTACCTGGTTGCAACGGAAAGTGGTGGGTTCGCCACGCTTGTAAGTGCTGTCGAATACAGAGTCATTGAGCAGTGTTCCCTCATAGTTAACCTTTACACGGCTGGTGTCAGTGGGGATCTCACCCTTGCCCTCAGTGATTACTTCATAGTATACGCCATTCTCGAGAGCCTTGATGCCAGGCTTCTTGGCGATGTCTGCCATGAACTTCTCACCTTCCTTCTTGTTCTCGCCATAGACCTCCTCCAGGTGCTTAGCCTTTACAGTCTTCATCATGGTTTGAGCCAAATTGCTGGCAGAATCTACAGTCATTAAACCATTCTTGCCAGTGGTACCAGAAATGAAACCTGCCATGAAGTTCTTCAGGCTGATGGTCTGAGTGCTGTCATCGCCAAAGAGCTCGTAGTTGATGCCCTTCATCATCTGCTGACTTACCTGCTGGCCAATCTGGATACCTGCATAATAAGCAGCCTTCTTGGCATCGTCGCCAGCATTGGCAGCCTCATTCAAACCCTTAACGAACTCACCCAGATAAGCGGTGTCCACATTGAGGCGCTGGGTCATATATTCTTTCAGGCCTTGTGTCTGAGCCATACCGATAGCATAACTCAGTGTATCAATCTCATTCTTGAAGTCAGCCTTGGGAGTAGAAGGTCCACAAGACATCACGATTGCTGCAACTGCAGCAGCGAAAAATAAACCTAACTTTTTCATTTTTTTTCTTAATTGTTTATAATACTTTATGTTGGTTGTCTGTTTTCTTTTAGAGAACCTTGATCAGTTCTACGTCAAAAATCAGTGTGCTGTAACCAGGGATACTGCCACCCGCACCACGCTCACCATAGCCCAACATGTAGGGAATGGTAAAGCGGTATTTGGCACCTTCCTTCATCAGCTGTAACCCCTCTGTCCATCCTGTGATTACTTGATTGAGCCCAAAATCTGCAGGCTCGTTACGCTGGTAACTGCTATCGAATACAGTTCCGTTGATCAAGCGTCCTTCATAATGGCAGCGTACAGTATCAGTGGCTTTGGGGCTCTTGCCAGAACCTTCCTGCAGGACTTCGTATTGGAGTCCACTCTTGGTTACGCATACACCTTCCTTCTTTGCGTTTGCATCCAGATATGCCTTGCCCTCTGCTTTGGCTTTATCAGATTCTGCCTGCTCCTTCTTTTGGAAATAGGAATTCAGCATGGCTTGAGCCTCACGGCTAGTCATCTCAGTTGGATTGCCAGACATCACGTCTGTGATACTTTTTGTGAAGTCTTCAATACTGAAGTCTTCAATGTTCATGTTCTTGAGTTGGTGGCCTATTCCCAAGCCGATTGCATAACTGATTTTGTTCATTTTACCTTAATGATATCTTTTTTGCGCCGCAAAATTAATACATTTTATTTATCTAAGGGTCAATCGTTTGATATTTTTTTCTATTTTTGCCAATAATTCTGTAATTTTGTCGATTATGAAGGTAGTTGTTTTGACTGGTGCGGGAATGAGTGCAGAGAGTGGAGTCAGCACTTTTCGCGACAATGGTGGTTTGTGGGATCAATATAATGTCGAGGATGTGGCCACACCTGAAGGGTGGAATCGAAACCCGCTTCTTGTGACGGATTTTTATAATGGTCTTCGTCATCAGATCTTGGATAAGGAGCCATGCTTGGGCCATCGTCTTGTGGCTCAGCTGCAGGAGAGATACGATGTTACTGTAGTTACTCAGAATGTGGATGACCTTCATGAGCGGGCAGGTAGCAAAAATGTGATTCACCTGCATGGTGAGCTGATGAAGGTTACCAGCAGCTGGAGTCCCAATGACCCTCGTTACATCCAGACGCTTACTCCTCCCAACCTCGATATCCACATTGGAGACTTGGCTGCTGACGGTAGCCAGATACGTCCTTTTATTGTGTGGTTTGGGGAGTCCGTTCCTCGTTTTGAGGATGCTGTTGAGGTTTGTTCCCAGGCCGATGTCTTTATTATTATAGGTACGAGCCTTAATGTGTATCCAGCCGCAGGACTTACCCAATGCATTTCCCCAGGGACTCCTGTTTATCTCATAGATCCGAAACCTGTCCGTTGGAACAGTTCCAGTTCCTTCACTCACATCCAGAAAGGAGCTTCTGCCGGAATGCAAGAGTTGATAGGGATGTTGCCCAATCCCTAGAGACATCTTTAAGAAAAACATTTCGCGAAATCCTTAATCGTACTTTCATAGAATATACCTAGAAACTCAAAGTTCAAACACAAGATGCCAAACGGAGTAAAGATTCGCTGCAAGAATAACGGAAAAATCATTAGTGTCCCCTTAGGGAGTACTCTTCTCGATGTTTTCGAGAAAGCTCATCTCGACATGCCCTATGGTCCAGTGGCTGCTCATGTCAACAACAAGGAACAGGGGCTTAAGTATCGGTTTTATAACGACAAGGATGTCGAGTTCCTCGACCTTCATACCGATGGAGGAATGCGTACTTATATTAGCACGCTCTTTCTTCTTTTGGCAAAGACCGTAGAGGATCTCTTTCCCAACAGCCAGCTTCTCATAACAGCCAATGTGAGCAATGGGTACTATTGTGAATTGCGCATTGGGCGCACCCTTGTTGAGCAGGATGTTGCAAATATCCGTGCGTATATGCAGCATCTCATCGAGGCAGATTTGCCCATTCATCGTATCCAGTGCCCCATCGAGGATGCCATAGAACTTTTCCGAAGTCATGGGATGGAAAGCAAAGCTCAGCTTCTCGAGAGCCAGTCCAACCTCTATACCTATTATTATCAGTTGGAGGACACCATTGATTATTTTTACAGTCCCCTTATGAGCCACACAGGAGAGCTCCATCTCTTTGATGTCACTCTCTTCTTCGAGGGTGTCCTTCTGCGTATTCCTAGCCAGAAGGAGCCTTGGCGGTTGGAAGAGATGGTTCCCCAGACCAAGAAGATGGAGGTCATTCGCGAACAAAAACGCTGGCAGGAGATTATGGGTATCAGTACAGCTGGCGAGTTGAACCAGGCTGTACTGGCAGGTCATGCCGCTGAATTGATTAATGTCAGCGAGGCTCTTCAGGAGAAGAAACTCTCCAACATTGCCGATGAGATCACATCCCGTCATTCCAAGCTGGTTCTCATTGCAGGTCCCAGCAGTAGCGGCAAGACGACCACAGCCAAACGCTTGGCCATTCTGCTTATGGCATGCGGGTTGCACCCCCACACACTTAGTACAGACAATTATTTTGTCAATCGTGTGGATACGCCTAAAGACGAGAACGGAGAGTATGATTTTGAGTGTATAGAGGCTGTTGACACGGCATTCTTCAACCAGCAGATGGACGCTCTTCTCAAAGGAGAGGAAATAGAACTTCCGCGTTATGATTTTCCTTCAGGCAAACGAGTTTACGAGGGAAATAAACTTCAGATAGGTGCCGACGATGTTATCATCATTGAAGGCAATCATGCCCTCAATCCTTTGCTCTCACAGCAGGTGCCTGAGGACAAGAAATACCGCATCTATGTCTCTGCTCTCACCACGATTCAACTCGATGACCACAACCATATTCCTACGATAGACATCCGGCTGTTGCGCCGTGTGCTGCGCGACTACAGGTATCGCGGTTACAGCGCTATGCAGACGATAAAACGCTGTCCTAGCGTGTCAGCAGGTGAGGCAAAGTGGATTTTCCCCTTCCAGGAATTGGCAGATGCAACTTTCAATGCTGCTTTGCTTTATGAATTAGGAGTTATTAGAGATCAGGTAATGCCCATTTTGGAACAAGTGGGAGAGCGTGCTCCAGAGTATGCCGAAGCCACTCGCTTGCGCAGGTTCCTCAAGTATTTCCGCAGCATCCCTGCAGATCAGGTTCCTCCCACGAGTCTTCTCCGTGAGTTCGCAGGAGGCAGTTCGTTCAATTATTGAGAGTTCTATGCCGCATCACGGTTTTGTCGATGAGATAGATGAATTTATCGAGAATCCAGAAGCGCGTCTGGTTTCTCATGGGGTGAAGCCCACATCCTCGCGCCTGCTTGTCTTCCGTGAGTTGGCTTGTGCCCGCCATCCTTATTCCATCAAGGACCTCGAGGATCGTCTTCTCACGGTGGACAAAAGTACCATTTTCCGCACTCTTACCCTCTTGCTCCAGCACCATCTCATTCATGCCATTGAGGATGGCAGTGGAGCCCTCAAGTACGAGCTTTGCTGTGGACACGATGAATGCACTCTCGAGGATCAACATACCCATTTCTATTGCGAGCATTGCCATCGCACCTTTTGCCTTCACGACACCAGAATACCTCAGATTGTTCTTCCTGAAGGCTTCGTTGCGCAGACTGTCAATTACATGATTAAAGGCTTCTGCCCAGAATGTCATGTCCTTGTCCAGAAAAAGATGGGAAACATCTAAAACGAAGCACCTGCCACCATGTCTTGCCCTGAAATAGGTTGACTCCCATAGAGCCTTAAATGTTAAATTATCAAAGTCATTCAAGAATTATGGGAAGACAAAAATTCAGTCGCTCATTGAAGCGCAGTATTTGCATCGAGTACATGCAAAGTGGCAAATCACGGAAGGAAATAGCCATGAAATATAACCTTCCGAACGTAGGAACACTGTCAGGATGGATACAATCTTGCCTGAGTCCATTGGAAATTCATGAAAAATGTGCATCTTTGCAGCCAGTAACGGTTCAAAAGGACACAGATATGGCAAGGGAAAGACAGGAAGAGCCAATGGACGTCGCTGCCATGTCGTCGCTCATCGAGGCTCAGCGCAAGCAGATTGATAGGTTGGAAAAG
>JAFRTJ010000001.1 GCA_017427185.1 Bacteroidaceae bacterium
ATATAATATATATATTATATTATATATTCTAACAATCCACCCTGCACTTTGGCAGATGCTTAATGTTACAAAGTTACATTGTTGCATTGTTACATTTGAGTGGATGATGCTGTCTGACGTGGTGTCATTTTATTCAGCGACATATATGCAGGCGTTCGTTTTTCCCAGCGTAAAACTCTCCGGGTTCTTTCCTCAAAAAAAAGTGATTGGATGTTTGGTAGTCTCATTTTTTTTTTGTAATTTTGTGGTGTAAATAAAAAAAGAAATTGAGAGTAAAAAACATAATATTGGCAACCAAAAATTCTTAAATCGCATGAAAAGAAAACTACTTTTTCTGTTGATGGCACTCTTTACCGTCTGTGCCATGGGTCAAGACGGAGAGCTGGAGCCTCTTGGCTACTTGACTTTGAACCGTTCCACTCAGAATGGCATGAGCATTGAGGAAACGGGTGACTACGAGTACCACATCGTGAGCCTGAACGGCGACCCCTATATCCAGACGGGTCGCCTGCCTCGCGATTTGACTGACGAAGAGATTTGGGTGGCTATGGAGTACAAAAGCCCCCAGACAATCAACAATGCCGAGTTCTTCTTCTCGCCCATTGCAGCTGGACGTGAACAGGTCTTTGCTTTCCCCTTGACCGAGGAATGGACGGCAAAGTACGTCAACATCGCCGCCAGCCGCCAGAACTTTGGCTGGGGCAAGAAGAACGACAACCTGCGTATGGATACCGGCGAGCAACCTAATCTGGAAGTTTTTGTGCGCAACATTGAGATTATCTCCCAGGAGGAATACGACAAGCGTCACATCGTCGATGTGGGCACCATCAACCTGACGCAAGATTCCGAAGGTTATTGGATCATCAGTACTCCAGCCGACCTGCAGGAGTTCTCACGCATCGTGAATTCTGGCATGTACCGTACGGCCAATGCCAAGCTGACAGCTGATCTGGACATGTCTGAGGTGACCGACTTCTGTCCTATCGGTGTGATAGACAATGGCGACTCCTACTCGAAGGGTGCTGCCCTGAGCAACCTGGGTTTTGCTGGTACGTTCGAAGGCCAGAAGCATGTGATCAGGAATCTGACTGCTCCCTACAATCCCAACTATGGAGCCAGTGGAGTGTTTGGCCTCGTGACGGGTACCGTCCGTGATTTGGGCATAGACAATTATGTGTTCGATTTCGGTGAGAAAGATCCCTACAGCGGACGCTTCGCAGCCCTTGCAGGCCAATTGGTCGAGGGACGCATCGAGAACTGCTGGGTGACGGGTAGTACGGTGATTCATCCTAATGAGATCGTGGCTGCCCTCGTGGCTGGCAACTACGGAGGTACGGTCAGCCGCTGCTGGGAATTCAGCAACGACATCCAGGCTTATTCCCGTGCCGGTAGACTGGTCGGTGACCCTGCCGACGATAATGGAGTGCGCCGTGGCACCCAGGAGTATTGCGTGTCAGAAGGTGCAGTCGCTGGTACCTATACGTCGACGTTGATTGACTGCTACAGCGACATGCCTACCGATGCCTTCCTCAGTGGTGAGGTGACCTTCCGTCTGAATGGTGACCAGAAGGAAATCGTATGGTACCAGACGATTGGCGAGGACAATCTGCCTACGATGGATTCCACTCGCGGCAAGGTGTTTGCTCAGGGAGAATTCAATTGCGATGGCTCAGCCAAAGAGGGTGAGATTACCTACACCAACACTCCCAACGAGGTTGTGATACCTGATCACGTTTATGAATATGGTATCTGTGTGAATTGCGGTCATGAGGTTCCTGGCTTCATGTCTACGGATGCCGATGGGTTCTATCATATCCAGTGGTACACGCAACTCCTTAAGTTCAGCGAGCTGGTCAATAGTGGCCAGACTTCCATCAAGGCCAAGTTGGACAATGATATCGACATGACTCCCGTCGAGAATTTCACTCCCATTGGTCTCTACACGGATGAGGCAGGATTTACCAACACTTCCTTCTCTGGTGTGTTCGATGGCCAGAACCATATCATCTACAACCTGAAGGTGACTCGCGACGACTCGCGTGAGGTAGGTTTCTTCAGTCGCACGTATTCGGCTACGCTGATGAACCTGGGTATTGTGAATGCTGAGATGACAAGCAATGCCAGTGTCCGTACTGGAGTCTTGGGTGGCGAGCTCCATGTGACTACCGTAACGAACTGCTTCACGGCAGGCAACCTTCTGCTTTCTACCGAGGATGAACAGATGGGTGGTATCAGCGGCGAGGCAGCCTCTGCCAATCTTTCCAACTGCTGGTCGACCTACGAGGGTCCCCTGACTGCCGGCGCATCGAGCATGAACAATTGCTTCGAGAACTGCGCAGAGATAGCCGCCAGTGGTGAGCTTTGCTACACGCTCAACGGAAAAACCTTCCTCAATCCCACGTGGTATCAGACTATCGGCGAGGATGCTTACCCCACATGGGACAAGACTCACTCGCGCGTTTATCAGCTTCCTGATGGCAGCTATGCCTCTCTGACTACCGAGAACTTCGCCAGCTTCCGCGACGATGTGGTGCTGACTGAGATGGATTGGAGTTCTGAATATCCATATTCTGCTGCCCTCCAAGAGGAATACGAGGCTATGGTGGGTGCATTGAGCGACATCAGTGTCTTAGCTGACTTCCTGGATGCCTACGAGACTCTCTACGCCAAGAAAGCCCTTGTGCAGACCAGTATGGACGCTTATGCGGCTTATATGAGCAAGGTAGAGGAAGTGAAGGCTTATCTCGAGGCTAATCCTGACATGGCGGGTGCTGGTCGTGAGGTGGTAGAGTCTTACCTGAATGATGACGTGGAACCAGGTGATGCTTTCCCCAATGGATCATATTCCTACATCGACAAGAACCGTCAGTTGAGCACAGAGGAGATTCAGGGGGAGACCATTTATCTGGAGAATCTCTTGACTCAGGCAATCGCTTCTGACTATACTCCTGGTAGCGAGATTACCAACCTGATGGTCAATCCTGACTTCAGTCTTGCTAAGGAAGGATGGGAAACCAATGCTGGCAGCTTCAGCACTTATGACACTCCTGCCTCTGAACTGAAACACATCGCTGGCTCGACCAATGCTGTCGACCTGTCTCAGACGTTGACCGGCATGAAGGATGGTATCTATGAACTGACGGTGAAGGCTAACTATCGTCCCTTTGGCGACAATAACTCCCTCAACTATGCATCTTTCGTGTATGCCAATGATGTTCAGACCTACACGCGTACCATTATCGAGGATTATGTGCCACTGGAGGCTGAGTATGCCGACGAGACTAATTTCACCGTACTCTTCGAGGATGGCAGCGACGTAGGATACGCTCCAGCACTTGTTCAGGGACATGCTTTCGCATTCTCTGACGGGTTGTACGAGAACCGTATTGTGGTGAATGTGACGGATGGAAACCTGACAGTAGGTGTTCGCACTCCTGGCGTAAACGGTGCCAACGTGACGCGTCTGGGAGATTTCCACCTCTATTATCAGGGTGACATGGAATCTGCTACCGCTATCGAGGCACTCGACCGTACCTTGAATGAGATGTCTGTTACAGCCGACCATCTGCTCAACGTCTATGTCTTCATGGACGACGACACCTACAACCAGTTCCCCAACTACCCACTTTCCTTGAAGGTTGCTTTGGAGAATGCTGTGGCTGCCATTCCCAACGCGTCCACAGGTGCCGAGAAATACGCTTTGGTTCAGCAGATAGGCAATCTCTTCCAGCAGATTTACGAGGGTAAGCAGGCATACGTCAACCTTCTGGATGTTGTCGAGGCTGTTAATAGTGAGTACAGTATTGCCAGCTATGAGGGCGATGACAAGGATGCCGTCAATGAAATCAGCGCTCGTGTTTGGGGTTGCTACGATGAAGATCCTCTCTATCCTGAAATCTCTACGGAAGAGGCCATCGCTATGGCTGCCGACATCAAGGCTACCTATGCCTGCTACATGACGTTGACAAGTTCAGACGCTCACAACATGGAGTGGACAAACATCGCTCCCTTCAGCTACTTCATCACTACAGTTGGTCCCGATCCTTATGCATATCTTAGCTCTCTGGAATATGACGTCACGAATGAGCGTTACCTCTATTTCCAGTATCAGACAGAAACCGCCCACAATGCTGAAATATTCTATTCACCCATCGTGGCTGGCAATGAGATATGGTTCGACTTCGAGGCAACTGCTGATGGCGAATGGAAGGATATGTTCATCGACCTGAACGATGCCTTTGGAATTGATTGGGGTAAGGCTGGCGACCGTCTCCGTCTCGATCCCATCCCTGATGATTTGACAACCCTCTGCATTCGTCATATCCGTCTGGTAAGCGAAGAGCAGAAGCAGGATATCTTGAATGGTGGTTCTGCCATCTCTGATGTCGTGAGCAGTCTGCCTAGCCTAAAGGCAACTGGAATCTATGACTTGACTGGCAGGAAGTTTGCCAATCGCCAGCAACTGAAGAAGGGTCTCTACATCATCAATGGCAAGAAGCAACTGGTGAAATAAACCCACTACTGCTTCCACGGGAAGATAAATAGAATATCCTGGGTTCTCATTTGCGAGAGCTCAGGATATTTTCTTTATTCGATGCTGACAGGACCTTGCCAGGAACGTGTTGATCAGATCTTACCCAGAATACGGTCCATTACCCAGTTCACACTCGTAGCGGAAACGCAATCGGCCGTGCAGATGCTCGTTCCCTGCAGATGCTCCACTACCTTCTGGATGAGAGGCAGCTGAACGTGTGGAGGATTCTCCACAACAAACTCTTGGCGTCCCTCGCTCGTATGGATGACTATGGGGTCGTAAGTGAACACGCTGAAGCAGAACTGCCCACGATCGCCAATGAGTTCGATGCGGTCTGTGCGGGCACTTTCGTGGCTTACGAAGCACCACGAGCCGCTTCCTGGCAGCCCTGAAGCAAACTGGAAGGTGGCGCTCACACTATCCTCCGTCTGATAGAGCCCTCCCATATTGGCCGTATAACCATTGGCTCGCACGATAGGACCCAGTATCTCTTGCAGGAGGTCTATCTGATGGGGAGCCAGGTCATAGAAATATCCTCCGCCAGCAATGTCCCGTTGGACACGCCACGGCAGGTTCTGCTTGTTGTAGTCCAAGTCGCGAGGTGGTACTGCAAAGCGGATCTGCACACTGACGACTTTCCCTATGACGTTCTCCCTGACCAGTTCTTTCACCTTCAGGAAATAGGGAAGATAACGGCGGTAATAAGCCACGAAACAGGGGACATGGGTTTGCTCGCTGATGTGGTTGATGCGCTGGCAATCTAGGTAACTGCTTGCCAGAGGCTTCTCTACATAGGCTGGCTTACCTGCCTTCATGGCCATGATGGCGTAGGTAGTGTGTGAGGACGGTGGAGTGGCGATATAGATGGCGTTCACCTCTGGGTCGTCAAGCAGTTCCTGAGCATCGATGTACCAGCGGGGAATGTTATGCCTGTGGGCATACGATTCAACCTTCTCTCTGTTCCTACTCATTACAGCCACTACCGATGAGCCTGGAATCTTGCTGAAGGCAGGGCCACTTTTCTTCTCTGTAACCTCTCCGCAACCGATGAATCCCCATTTTATCTCTTGCTTGCTGTCCATAATGATAAAAATTTTGGCGTTTCGAGTACAAAGGTATGTTTTTATTCCGTATATTTGTATTCTGAATCGAGAAAACGAATCATAAAGATGGAATCGAAGACAGAAAATTTGGTGAAAGTTTGCGAGGAACGCAATTATGTGCATTGCATTACGGAGGGAATACGTCAGGCATGGAACAACTCAGGCAATCTCATGCATTACATTTGGCCTGCACTTGTGGTCTGTGCTGCCCTTTCTGCTCTGACGGGTTTAGTGACCCAGCGATTGGTTTCCGAAGCGTCTTCATGGATGCTCATAGTTTCACTCGTTGCCTGCCTGCTCAGCATACTTGGATGGCTTTTCTATGTTGCCACGATGGATGCCATGCTGGTGCGTTGGCGCGACTTGGATTACGAGCCGGTAGTCACGATGAAAACCTTGCGCTCTCTCATCGGCCAGCGTATGAAGAGGGATTTCAACGTGTTGATTCTCCTCTTCTTGCTTTTTGTCCTCTCCTATGCCGCAGGTTACTTCCTGGTAGTCTTCCATCTTCCTCTTTGGGCCCTGGCTGTTGGATTGCTGGTGGTTTTGCTGTTGCTCGTGCCCATGGATATGATTGTCATGGAGATTAGGTACAGCGACAAACCGCTGGCTCAATGCCTTGCTGGCTACATCAAGGGCTGGCGCTATTATGGCCGCATTCTGGCATTCGACCTCGTGGGACTCATTCTGATGCTGCTGGTCTCGTTGGTGGCTCTCTTGCCCATGATGGTGATTGCTATGGTCAATCTGGAGGCTGCTGAGTCCATCGCTATGGGCGACCTGGTCAGCTTACCGAATCATTACTGGTTGCTCACAGCACTCGCCTTTGCCGTTTGTACGGTTCTGATGATGATTGCAGAGTTCGTTTGGAGTCATGCGCAATGTCTTCTGTGGGGAAGCTCATGGAGGATGAGCAAAAGCGACTTCAAGCGTTGGAATCAGTCAACACGTTGTCCTGAGCATTTCAACACGTTGTCTTTCGACTTTCAACACGTTGTCCTGAGCATTTCAACACGTTGTCTTTCGACTTTCAACACGTTGTGTCTTACCGCTTGACTTTTTAATTGAAAAAGTTCCAACTTACGCCAAAGTGGAAATTGCGTGGATTCACTGGATAGTGGGGCGCCCAGAAGTAATGCCCTGAACCAGCGTTCACGTGATTCATAGCCAGATAGATACGGCAACGCTTTAGGTGCATGTTGAGGTACACATTTACGATGGGATAATTGCCAACCTTAACACGCTGGAGAGATGCATCCTGAACGGCAAACTGCCCAATGTTTGCTGAATAGTCTGGAGCGTAATATGAAGTCCAGTAACGCACGTCTCCTCCCAGTTGCACACGCAATATCTTGGCTATATGGAAAAGCAGGTAGAGATTGCTGTATACGGAGAGGTCGGGTAGGGGGAGTACATCCTTGTTGGATGTCTTCTGGTAAGTGACCTCGTTGTCCCAATGGACGGGACCCAGATGGAGGTCTTGGCTAAGAGTTGCGCTGAAGACCTGGATGCTTCCATTATGTTGCATGACGCTGGCATCATGGCTGTAGTCGGCAGGTATGACACTCGTTGAGTCCTTGCCATTGAGCAGGGTGTTCCTCATTCCGAAGTAGGTGTAGTTCTGAATGTTCTCAAATCCTACGTTGAGCTTGGTGTGTGTGTTGCTGAGGTCTATCTGGCCCTCGATGCGTGTGTGGAGTTGCTTGTCCAAATCTGTATTGTCCCACCAGGCAGATTGCGAATGGAAGTGTCGGAAATAGAAAGATGGGGTTTCGTGGCGCAGGTTTGCGTGAGCGGATATGCGCATGCTGTCGGCTTCTCCTGTGCGAATGTCGGTCGAGATGGTTCCGTCCACATTGAAGTCACCCAGGTTCTCTCCCACGAGCCAGAATTCAGCATTCGCATTGTAGTGGATGATGCGTCCCTGGGTCCGACTCAACTCGCCTCCCACGGAGATGTCGTTCTCTGTCCACTTGTTCTTTCCCACGCTGTCTGCAAGCAGGATAGGCAATGTGTAGTTCCTTAGTTTGTGTGAGGCATAGGCCGTGAGCCCCATAGCTGCCCATTTGCTGAATCCTTCACGGATGGCTATTCCCAATGTGTTGCGCACACTCATCGCGTCCGTCTCGTCGTCAACTTTGTTCCAACTGCCATAGTAGTGGTTGGTGTACCAACTGGCTGGCGTGTTCTTTGCGATATGGGTATGTTGCATCCGTTGAATGTCGAGGGTATGGATGAAGCTGGTGACTGGAAGGAATTCCTGAGGAACAATCAAAGAATTCTGCCAGGCAAGGAGTAGGGAATCTACCGTTAGCTGGCGGCGGATGCTGTCCTCGCGCAATATGCCGCGGATGCTATCGTTGAGCTGGCTCAGAAGCTCTGCTTCAGAGGGAGGTTGGGGTTTCAGGGAATCAGGAATCTCGATGTCTCGAGTGATGCCCACGCTGTAGTTGTGGGTCAGATAGAAATTCTGTTCGTTGTTGCGGTTCCACGTGTCGCTAAGGTTGGTGGGTATGTCTTTGCTTCCATAGCTTGATTGGAAGCTCTGTGGGTCCAGTATGTATCGATCGTTCTCAATACCGCCGTTCTCTCCCGTTTTTATGTGGTTTGCGTTGATGTAAGCATGCATTTGATATTTCTCGCCTCGATAGTAGCCAAAGAGAGTTCCACCAAACAAGCTGTTGGCAGAGGCATTGTAGTAGCCTCGACCATACGAGTAATCCAGCTTGAACCCAAAGCCTGATATCTTGTTGATATTGCTTGCAAAATAGGCACGGATGCGGTCCTCTCCATTCTGATTGTTGCCGCACTTGTTGTAGGCAAGGTTTGTGACGGGGCTCAGAGTATTGGTGAAACGGAAATCGCTCAAGGAACCTCGAAAGAAGCTGTAAGGATCCAGGAAGATATGATCTGAAAGCCTTTCGCGGTTCATGAAGATGCGGTTGAGGCGAGGTGATGCCAGATTGCCCAGGATGTTGTATTGCCCAGTATAACCTTCCGTCAGGTTGTTGTTCTGGTAATTGTGTACTATCGTGTCGTTGTTCTCAGCCGGTATGACAGTTCCCAACCTGGGATCGATGACCCATTGAAAGATTCCGATGGGGATGGGCTTTCCGTCTTTGTGGCTTGTCGTGTCGCGTCCTCCCCATGATAAGCTGTTGCCTGCTCCATCCCTGTAATTTCCTGGCTCGTCGAACTCGTTGTAGCCATTGTTGTCCTGAGTTCTCAGGGTATTCTGGCCATTACTCCATGGACATAGTCCAAACAGGAGTGTCAAGCTGAGTAGTGTACGTTTACATATAGGAACGAGTTGCATGTCTTGGCGTTTCTGCTTTTGGCGAATCAGAGGACGAAGCGGATAAAAAGTTCCACCACTTTCAGAACCATGCCCACTCCAATTATACCCAAAGCGAGGAATTTATGTTCTTCAGAGGAAAAATACAGAATCAAACCGATGGCTGCCAACACGAGGAAAACTCCGTTGAGATAGTTGCGTAGGGAATCGTAGTTGCCAATGCGCTGTCTTTTCTTGCGGATTCGCTCTACCCGCTCCTCGAGGGACAATTCTTCTTCTTTCTTGCTCATGGTCAATAATGTTGAATGGTTCGATTACTTCAAGGCATTCTCTGCCCCCTGGAAGATGGCTTCCACGCGGTCTACTGTCTTGCGGCGGAACTTGCCACTTCTGGGATAGAGAGCAGTACCTTTCTTGTTGACGGCTTCCTTGTCGGAAATCCATTCCTCGCCCTTATAGGTCACTCCATTCTCGCCGTTCATGTCTTCGTTGTAATAGTATGACACTTGGGTAAGAACGAGATCTGCCTTGCCGTTGCTCGTTTTGGCAGTCAGCTGGTAGCGGAAGCGTGTGCGGTCGAGGTTGAGAGCCTTCTTCTTGAAAATCATGTACTCCTCGATGCGTGCCACAATTGTGCCATCCTCCTTGCCGTCTGAGATGATGCGGGTGCGAAGCCCCTCAATGGCATTCCCTACGAGTTCTTTTTGTATGTAGCTGCTGATGGCCTGATAGACTTGTGCTTGGCTTTTGCCTGGAGCATTGATGGTGGTTTGGAAAGTGATGATGCCATCCACTTCTGGTACAGCGCCCAACAGATACTTAGTGTCGTCTCCCTTGGCGAAAGCCATCATGGGGAGGCTAAAGAGAATTGCTAACAAGATTCTTTTCATTTCCTTCTTGATTTTTTATGTTTTTGTTTATTTGTTCCAGTATGTTACAATGAATGTTGATTCACGAATTTTTGAACGTCATCGCGATAACCGTCGCTGATAGGGAGCTGAATGTCTCCAATGCTGATGAGCGTCTTGTTGATATTGGTCACCTTGCTCATCTGTACGATATAGGAGCGGTGAATGCGCATGAATCTTGGGCTGGGAAGTCTGCTTTCCATCGTCTTCATGCTTAGCAGGGTCATCAGTGGCTGCTCGTTATTCTCCAGATAGATTTTCAGGTAATCCTTCAATCCTTCAATGTAGAGAATTTCATCGAAACGGACTCTTACCATCTTGTAATCGCTCTTCACATAGAAGAAATCGCAGGTGTCTTCCTGATTGATGACGTTGTTTCTGCCCGGCGTCCTTCCCTCCTGACACATAAACCATTTGATTGCCTTATTGACGCTCTCCATGAATTCAGAGTAGTTGATGGGCTTCTTGAGGTAATCCAATGCGTTTATGCGGTAACCGTCGACAGCATATTCGCTGAAGGCAGTCGTGAAGATAACGCGTGTCTGGCTGGGGAGCATCCGGCTGAATTGTATTCCGTTCATGTCTGGCATCTGAATATCCAGGAAGACGAGGTTGACAGGATCCGTCGTCAGGTTGTGGATCGCACTCGATGCATTATTGTATTCTCCCTTTAACTCCAAAATAGAAGTCTTCTTGACATAGCTCTCCAGCAAGGCTCTTGCCAAAGGCTCATCATCGATTATTGCACAGGTCAGCTTGTTCATATGTATATGGTCAGATTTGAGTAATATTCGTTTGTCTTTTGATCTACACCCTTTTCCCATTCGTATTTGTCAGGATAGAGCAGTTCCAGCCTACGTTGGGTCAATGTGAGTCCTGCGCCGTGGCCGTTTGTATCCTTGCTTTCTCGATGATGGTTGCTGTTGCGTATGCAGTTCTTGATGATACCTTTCTCAGGATATGCATCGAATCTGATACTGATATGTCCGCCCTCAGCACATATTCCATGTTTGAAAGCATTCTCCACCAGAGCGATAAAAAGCATGGGGGCCACAGGCATCTGACCGCCATCCCTCAGGTTGCTCTCGAGTTCTATCTTCACATTCTCAGACACTCGCAACTTCATCAAATCCACATAATATCGCAGGAATTCCATTTCGCGTTCCAAGGGTACGAACGTATCCTTTCCCTGATAAAGTATGTGGTTGAGCAGGCGGCTTAGGCTGTAGATTGCTTTCTGAGCCTTCTCCTGGTCCATTTGAACGAGAGCGTAGATGTTGTTGAGCGTATTAAGCAGGAAGTGAGGACTCATTTGGTTCCTCAGGAACTGAAGTTCGATTTCAGTATTCTTCAGCTCTGCTTGCTGGCGAGCAATCTCTGCCTTGCGGAAACGAAAACTCATGTGCATGGCGCTTGCCAGGAGAATTGCCAGGAAGTAGAGGATGATGTCGCGGATGCTGAAGACTACCCTGCTGAACCATCCTGGGTTAGGTCTTGGTCTTCTTAACCTGTCTGACCAACTGGAGTTTTTTTGATTCTCCTTGGGAGATTGCGCCATCTCTGTATCGCGACGTGTTGTGTCCAGGGATTCAACGTGTTCTTCCTGCCCACTCGACACGTTGAAATCGTCTAGGCTCTGCATTGCATCCTTGTCCGCAATCTCAGTCTTGCTCTTGTGCGATTCCCACAGCTTGTCCATGAACTTGTCCTGATTGTGGTTCCAAAAGATGTGTAGGCTGCCTACTCCCATAATCAGAATGATGTTGAAGGCTACAAAGGGCTTGAATTGACGTTTCATCAAGAAGCTGGGAACTAGCCAGAGGTAGTTGGCATAGAAGACGATAGCCAGCGTGAGAGGTCCTATGAGAAAAGGAATGATGTTGAGGATGAAGGGAAAGAATTCTTCATCCCGCATGAACATCATTGGGGGGATGAAAAAGATCATCAGCCATACTGCAATATGCAGCAGAGCTTCCAACAGGATCTTCCTTCTTTCTTCTTTCGTCTTCCTCATTTCAGTTTACAAGGTTATCATTCGTACCTGAGTGCCTCGATGGGATCCATGCGAGCAGCTTTGCGGGCAGGAACGTATCCAAAGAATATTCCTATGAAGGCACAAACGCAGAAACTGATGCCTACGCTCCACAAAGGTACGCTACTGGGTAGCATGAAGAACGTCTTAGCTATCCAACTGCCCCCATATCCGAGGGCAACTCCCAGCAAGGCTCCAGTCAGCGATATCACAATGCTCTCGATGAGGAACTGGTTCAGGATATCCATTCCACGTGCGCCGACAGACATTCGCAGACCGATTTCCTTGGTTCGCTCTGTCACACTTACCAGCATGATATTCATGATGCCAATGCCTGCCACCAGAAGCGAGAAGGCAGCCGCCACTACCAGGATAATGGTGATTGTATCCATCGTGCTGCTCATCGTTTCCATTATTTCCTGTTGGGAGCGGATGGTGAAATCGTCATCTGCATCCTCCTTCAGTTTGTGGTTGCGGCGCAGGATGGCGGTAACTTCCTCAATGGCCTCGTCGCTAAGGTCTTCGCTCAAAGCACTCATCAGGATGTTGTTGAAGAAAGTCTGTGCTGAGATGCGTTTCATGACGGTCGTGTAGGGAGCGATCATCACGTTGTCCTGATCCATACCCCATGAATTGTAGCCTTTGGCTTTCAGGATGCCCACAATGTGGAAGGGGATACTTTTGAAACGAATGGTCTTGCCAACGCAATCGTAGTTCTTATCGCCAAAGAGTTGTTCCACAACCGTACGTCCAACAACGCAAACCTTAGCGCTTTTCTTGATGTCTTCCTCTGTGAAACAGTCGCCTTCCTCCACGGTCCATAACTTGATGTCCATGTATTCCGTACTTTCACCATAAATAGTGGTGGTGGTGTTCTTGGCACCATGGATGACTTGTCCGCTACTGGTAACCTCAGGGCTGACATGCGTGATGAGTGTTGCCTCATCCATAATGCTCTGGTAGTCTGCCATTTTCAGTGTCTGCATAGCACTCGGGTCTTGGCGCACACCGCCTCGCATATCTGCTCCAGGACGGATAGTGAGCAGGTTGGTACCCATTTTGCTCAGTTCTGCCCTGACACTTTGTTTGGAACCTTGTCCAATGGCCATCATGATAATGACAGCAGCCACTCCGATGATGATGCCAAGCATGCTCAGGAAGGAGCGGAATTTATTGCTCAGAATGGCATTGATTGCCACCTTCAGTAGATTCTTTATACTCATATGTCTGTATCAGTCGTCTTCTGTTTTGGGCAGGGCAGCCAGGGCCTCTGCTGCGTCCAGTATACAGGGATTCACTTTGTCTTCGCGTATCATGCCATCGCGTAGCGTTATGTTTCTGCTGCTGTACTGGGCAATCTCAGGATTGTGGGTCACGAAGATGATGGTTCGTCCTTGGCGATGCAACTGCTGGAAGAGGACCAGTATCTCGAAACTGGTTCTGGTGTCCAGATTACCAGTTGCCTCGTCGGCCAATATCACGGCTGGATCGTTGACTAAGGCACGAGCGATGGCTACGCGCTGCATCTGCCCACCTGACATCTGGTTGCTTCTGTGCTCCAGTCGATCTCCCAATCCCACGGCTTCCAGTGCCTTGATGGCAGCCTCGCGCCGTTGTCTGGCATTGAACTTCTTGTTATACATAAGGGGAAGCTCCACATTCTCTACCGCAGTGGTTTTGGCTAGCAGATTGTAGTTCTGGAAGATAAACCCAATCTTGCGGTTTCTCAGGATTGCCCTTTCGCTGCGTTTCATCATTCGTACGGGTGTCCCATCCAGAATGTATTCTCCAGTTGTTGGGGTATCGAGGCATCCCAGCTGGTTGAGCAAGGTACTTTTGCCAGATCCAGAAGTACCCATGATGGTGACGAATTCTCCCTCGTGAATCTTGAAACTCACGCCGCGCAAGGCTTTTACAACCTCGCTGCCGACGTGGAATTCACGCCGCACATCCTGTAGCTCGATGACGACCTTCTTGCCGTTTTTCTCACTATTGATGCTTCCTTGCCCGTTGATAGGGGAATAGGTTGTCTTCTCAGCCATTATTTGTTCTTGTTTTTGTCTTTATCCCTGTTGTTCCTGGGTCGTGGCATAAAGGGATTTGTGTTTTGCTGATTGCCAGCACCTTCCTCCATCTGTGGGAGGCTGCTTGCAACCTCAGTAATGACCTTGGTACCCTCGTTCACACCACTTAGAATTTGTGTCAGCGTACCATTTGTGGTGCCTAGTTCTACAGGAATGGCCTTCAGGTTGGGACCTTCTTTCGTCCAAACTTTGGTGCGTGTGTCCACATTGATGATGGCTTCTCCCTCATTGAGCATTGCTTCGCTTGGATTGAAACGGAGTGCCTTGGCAGGAACTGCCAATACGTTCTTCAGTTCCAAAGTGTAGATTGTTACGTTGGCTGTAAGTCCAGGCTTCAGCTTAAGATCCTCATTAGGCGCGCTGATAACCACCTGATAAGTCACTACGTTACTCTCAGTGGTTGCTTGTTGGCGAACTTGCGTGACAGAACCTTCGAAAGTATCTTCAGGAAATGCATCGACAGTGAAGGTGACACGTTGTCCTTCCTTCACGTCCCCTATGTCAGCCTCGTCCACATCAGCTATCACTCTCATGTCAGTCAAATCTTGAGCAATGGTGAAGAGGGTGGGGGTGTTGAAACTGGATGCCACAGTCTGACCTTCTTCCACTTCCTTGCTCAGAACGATTCCGTCGATTGGACTTGTGATGGTGGCATATCCCAGATTGGTCTTTGCTTTCTTTACGTTCTCCGTTTGGTTGGCCACTGACTGCTGGGCTTTTACATAACTCAGACGTGCCTGTTCGTAGTCATTGGCGCTGATGAGTCCCTTGTCGTAGAGATTCTTGTAGCGTTCGTGGTTGGTCTTTTGGTAATCAAGTTCACTTTGGGCGCTCTTCAGGTTGGCTTGCGCACTGCTCAATTCGCTAAGTAAGTTCGTACGATCCAATTCAGCAATCACGTCACCAGCTTTGACAATACTATTGTAGTCAACGTAAAGCTTACTTACGATACCACTTACCTGAGTACCCACATCAACGCTCGTAACAGGTTCGATGGTTCCTGTGGCAGTCACACTTGTGATGATATCCTGCTTGGAAGCTTCCACCTCAGTGTAGGTGAACTTTAATTTCTTGTCACAGCTGCTCATCAAACTGGTTGTCAGCAGTAGCGCTGTAATGCGGATGATGTTTTGTCTAGTCATCTTATTGTTTATTGTTTGTTGTCTTTTTTGCTACATGATTATGGTCCAGGGAGAGCAGAGAGTTTGTCAGAGGGTGATGGGCTCTCCTGTATAGAATTTTAGCAGTTGGATGTTCAATAGTGTGGTGTATTTGCTTTGCAGCATATCCTGCTCAGCACTTATCACGTTGTCTCGTCCTTGTAATACTTCTACGGTATTCTTCAGCCCATTTTGGAACTGCTCGTTGAGTAATTCGTAACTTGCCTCTTGACTCTTCACGCGCGTTTTTGCAGCGATGTAGTTCTGCTGGTTGCTGTTCGCGTTGATCCAATACTGTTCGATGGTACTGCTGAGAGTATTCTTTGTGTCTTGCAAATCAAGGCGACTGCTTGCCTGTTGCAACTTTGCATTTTTCACGTTGCTTAGGTTCCTGCGGTTGTCGAAGATGGGTACTCCAAAGGTCAAGCCTGCACTCATGTTGAGGTTGGTCTTCATCTGCTTGCCTGTATCATCTTTGCTGGCGCTGTAGTGGCTGTCACCCAAGCTGGCGCTGATTCCGATGGTTGGATAGAAACCACGCTTAGCTATATCCAGGTTCAGGGCTGCTGCATCCACATTTAATTGTGCGCTCTTGACCTCAGGGCGTATTTCCAATGCTTTGGCATAGGCTTCATGCGCATCAGGAATCATGGCCAAGACCTGGTCGTCAGAGGGGATTTCGCCGCTGACATCGAATGGAGTGTTGAGGTCCAATTCCAGCAGGGTTTTCAGTTGTCGTATGTAATTTGCCAGCTGTGTCTCACTGTTTACTACGGCATATTGAGCACTGCTGAGTTGTGCTTCCAGTTGGATCAGGTCAGCCTTCGCCATTTGTCCCTGGTTGAGCATTTCTTTCCCTCGATCGTATTGGCTTTGTGCTGTCTGCAACAACTTTTCGTTAACTTTTCTTGCTTCTTTCGTATACATGATTTGCACGTAGAGTTGGGCAATCTGTTCCTGAATGGTCAGCTCACTCTGTCGTGTGTTGAGCTTTGTGATTTCATTCTGAAGTTCCTGTGCCTCGATGTTTTTATGGTTGATGCCTCCGTTCCATAGGGTCCAGTTGGCGTTCACTCCATAACTTCCTTGGTAGGTAACTTTGTTGGTCGTGTTGGTCACTTGCCCGTTCTGCACAATAGCCGTGTTTTCCTCAAAGGGTCTGTATCCCATGCTTTGGTTGGTGTTGAAGTTCAGACTGGGGAAAAGCGCTCCCTTGTATTGCCAGAGGGCTACGTCGCCCTTGTCCTCGCTGATTCTGTTCTTCTGGATTTGAATGTTGTTTTGCAAGGCATAATCTATGCAGTCTTGGAGTGACCAAGTTTCTTGCGCATAAGAAAATCCAATCCAGCTTGCCAGCACAATCAGAAGTGGGATTCTGTAATTTATCATGATTCCTTGTTGTATTTTGACTTTATAATTTTTATGCAAAATTAGTGATTAAATGTGATTTTGGCAAGAAAGAATTTATTCTTTTAATTATATTTAGTGGAATTTATCGACAATTTTGTCATATTTGTCTATTTGTACAATTACATTTTGTGTTGTTAGGAAAATGTTGTAATTTTGCAATCAAAAGTAAGTTGACGTTTATAATTAAATGGAAATATGTTCTCAGGGATAGTAGAGGGTATGGCTCGTGTTGAAGCCATTCGATATGACCAGGACAATGTGCATCTGACACTGAGTTGTCCCTTTGTTGACGAATTGGGTATTGACCAAAGCATTGCCCACAATGGAGTCTGTTTGACGGTAGTCAATATTCAGGATGGGTGCTACACCGTGACAGCCATGCGGGAGACTCTTGATTGCAGCAATCTAGGCTTGCTGAAAGTTGGGGATTGGGTTAACGTGGAACGCAGTATGATGCTCAATGGCAGGCTGGATGGTCATATCGTTCAAGGACATGTCGACCAGACCGCTACTTGCATCAAGGTGGAGGACCAAGATGGGAGCTATCAGTTTACATTCTGCTACGTGAGCAATCGTGAGATGGTCAGTCATGGATATTTTACAGTTGACAAAGGCAGCGTTACGGTTAATGGTGTAAGCTTGACGGTGTGTCGTCCTACGGTGGATAGCTTTCAAGTATGTATCATTCCATATACTTTCGAGCACACCAATTTCCATTTCATCAAACCAGGGTCGGTAGTTAACATTGAGTTTGATATCATTGGCAAATATCTGGCTCGCATGAATGCGCTTTTGAAATAAATTCTTCTTGCTTGAGAAAGATTCGACAATCAGGATATACATAGCGTGAGTGTGACAGGATGCGAAAATCCTGTCATTTCTTTTTGTTTGTTTTCTTGCGTCTTGTGAATGCTTCTTTCCAGTTGTTGAAATCACGTTTGAATTGCACACCAATGCCTTGTGTCGTTAATGATGATTGAATGAAATATCGGTCATTGGTTTGATTGTATGCCTTCAAGGATACGCCACCGTTGGGGGTGAGGAGGTATTGTACATCGAAGTCGCCAATAAAGTTGTTGGTGCTGTAATAACTTTCTCGATAGCCGAAATTGCCATTGATTAATAAGCGGTTGTTGAGGAGTCGACCACTTAGGATTCCTTCTACATCCAGTTGATCCCATCCAGTTTCGCCCGTGCGGAGATTTGCGCCAAAACTCCAATTGTTGGTATCCATCACATT
The DNA here is from genome assembly GCA_017427185.1 of Bacteroidaceae bacterium. GTDB lineage: Bacteria > Bacteroidota > Bacteroidia > Bacteroidales > Bacteroidaceae > Physcousia. The sequence goes on from JAFRTJ010000001.1 coordinate 17,767, forward strand.
TGAAAGCATTTGATTGAACTGACTGCTCAACGTGCTGCTTATAAGAGAGTTCATGGCTGTTCCTCCTTGATTGTTGTTGCCTCGCATATATTGAGGGGAATAGCTATAGAATCTGCCAATGCCCAGAAGGTAAATGACCTGCATGTTGCGTTCCTCCTCTGTGTTGATCATCGAGCGTACCATCTGCTTCTCATCCTCGTTGGCATTTGGTAGGTCGAAATCGAATGTGACGACAGGAGCCAACGGTTTTCCTGTAATGTTCATGACGCAGTCCACACGAGTGTTGGAAAAACCTAAACCTGTGGCACTCAGATCGTCCAAAGCCACATTGGGGACTGTATAGGTCGCTTTCAGATTGAGGGCGGCTTGGTATGCGTCACCGCCAAAAACAATTGTTCCGTCCGGTTGGAATTGGAAGTCCTTGCGGATGATTTCCTGTATGGATAGTTTATATAATCCATGATCTACACGATAGGTGCCATACATTTGAAACTTACCCTTGTTGTAGTAGTTCGCAATAATGTGTCCACTACCGTACAGATTGATGTAATCTCCTGATTTAGCATCCATTAAGAGCTTCATTGTGGCATCAGGGGTGATGTTGAGATTGAAATTGATACGCATATCAGTTTCAGGTTCATCTTCTATGGGATCAGGTTCCTTCTTGAGGCCCTTCACTTCAATGCTGTCTGTATGAGAAACATAGGAAATGAAACCTGCCTCTGTCAGAGTCTCAGGACTCGCCACGTTGTAAACAATCTGACTGCCGCTAAGGGGTGTTGCATTCACATCAACGTTTAGCTGACCTGGCTGTCCACTGAGTTGAATCTGCCCATCCGCAAAAAGGGTTCCATAGAAAGACATGTCGCCAAAATCGTGGAAGTCATATCCCAAAACATTATGAGCGTCAATCTTGAAGTTGTATCGCAGGTTACTCAAATGAGTATGCATTAAGTGTCCGTCAACTGTGGCATAATGCTCGCTGCTGCCTGGTGACCCCAACTTGTCATAGGCTGTAGCATGACGAAGCCAAATGTTGTCAGGTCTCAGAATGACAGAATCATTTTCAACATGGTAATCCACTCCCAATGCATTGACGCGCATGTTTGCTTCGTTCACCATGATGTCACCTTCCAGATTGATGTTCTTGAATTGTCCAAACACACGACACCATCCAGTTGCTCGTCCTTGGAAATTCGTGAAAATGCCTTCTGTGAATTTGTTCAGGAAATAGAGATTTATGCGTCGAGTGTTGATGTTGAGCTCCAAGCCGCTTTCTGGCTTGTGTCCTGGGATGATGGTGCCCACGACGGAAGTCTGATGATTGACGGGCAAATCCTCGATGTGGGCATCCAAATGAATAGCTCCTTCTTGATCTCCCCAGTTCCCATGTGCATCCATGCTTCCCATCCTGCCTTCGTTGAACGTGAAATTGTCAACGTGAATATAGGCATCAGCCTTGGGCTTTTCCATCAGATTGCGTGCATAGATGCGTCCTGTGGCATCTCCGGCAAAATCTACTGTGTGGAAATTGATGATATCGAAAATATATGACAAATTAATTTTGTTCAAATCGGCTCTTAAGGTGTCATTCTCCTCCTTGGAAACGCGACCTCCAACTTTCAGATATCGCTCACCTTGGGCAACAAGTACATCTTTCACATCAACGATTCCGTCATGGTAATTGATCTTCGCAGGTTGAACAGTCCAAACGGTATCCTTGATTATGATGTTGGATTTGCTTAATAGTCCTCGGATAGCTTGCTTGCCGTCCAGATCCTTGTATAATTCCCCTGTCAAATCCAATTCGCCAGACTGTTCCGGCTTTTGGTGGTTGTTCCATCGTAGACGCGACGTCAAGATGTCTTGGCCAGAATTGACATCCACTCCAATCTCAACAGGCGTTCCTTTCATCAAACGTTGCAGAAGGAGGCTTGACTGCAAGCTGTAGCGATTGCTTTCGATTCTCCAATTGATGTGCTTCAGTTGCTCGCTGCCATATCTCAGATAGGGAATGTCTGCATTGAATGTCATAACGTTTATGCCTCCGTCCATGTGTCCCTCGATGAGGGCTTCTTGGGGGATGCTCAGATTGATTCCTGTCATGCGTTCCACCAAAACGGAGTCTTTGACACGCAGGTAGAAAGCAATGTCATCGTTGAGCCGCTCGCTCGCATTGGGTTGCTTGAAGAGACTTGGCAAATGGGAACTGGTTATCTTAAGGAACGTGTTGTATACATTCTTCCATTTGAACGTGCCATCAGCTTGGAATTGCAGGATGGGGCTTTCTATGTTGATGTGTTGTTTGATGCTGTCTGCTTGGCTTGATATGTGAAAGTCACCAGGTTGGAAGATGCCCTTCTCTGGAGATTTCAGAGTCAGGTTGCTGACGTCTATATCTCCAGTAATGTAATCGAGGCTTCTTGCCTGGATATTGCCAGTGAGATAAGCCGTAAAAAGTTCGTCTTCATATTTCTTCGTCAGATTCATGAGATGAGGGCTCACGTCATCTAATTTGGCGTCGAACTGGATTCTCTTTTGGGGAGACTCGTTATTGAACAAAGCTTCTATGTTGACGGCACCATTAGAACTCTCCCATGCCATGTTTCCTTGGTATGTTCCATTCTGGCATGAGGCTATGATATCGACATTCCGATAAGGATAGTTCTTGTAGATGAATTCTTGGATTGTACTGTTGAGAGTTAATTCTGGAAGATTGTTTTCTCCTTTGATTTTTCCTGTCAATATTCCTTCAAGTGATACTTTATCCAATTCGTTGTTTTCTCTGGATGACAACATCTTACCCAGTTCAAAATCACTTATCTTAATGGTCGAGCTTAAATTGTTTCTTTCGTTCAGGATTCCCTCTATGGCAACATTTCCCAACGCAGTCATCATGTCTAAGTCGAGAGTAATGTTCTTGGATGCGTAGGATAGTGTTCCCTTGGTGTCAGTCGCTCCTAATCGAGTGAGGAGAGGGCTGATTTCGCGGTCTTCATTCTTCAGGTTGCGCATCAGGAATTGCTGAAGCTGTGGCCCAGTATGAAGATTTGCTATCGAACTTTCGATGACAGGCTCGTTCATCAACTCTTTGATGTCTACCCGTCCATTCAGCACGAGATTCTCGTTCGAGTCCTGTACGTGCAGGTCGAGCAACGAGAACTGACTGTCCTTTCCTTTGATTCTCGAAGCGATTTTCATAGGATCATGGAAGTTGACCAACTGAGGAACGAACGCCACCAAATCATTGGGAACAGTAGTGATCTCCAGGCTCCCATCACATGCAAGACGTCCGAGCCACTCATTTGTTTTCCCCTTTTGAGGCCAGTCTGAATAGGTGGCAGTGAGACTTGGAATTGAAACTTCAGTATTTGGAAGAGATATGAAAAATTCCGACAAATTGAAATCGTTTCTATTGGCGGCAAGTTTCATCTGTGCCTTCGTGACTTCCAGGCTGTTCGTCTCGCGGAAATCCAGTCGTTTGATGGTTGCATTGATGCTGTCAGGCGTTAGCTCCCTCAGTGTGGCGGTGATGTTGAAGTCCTCCACATTCAAGTGGTTCAGATTGAATCTCCCAGGTGTCAGAGGCTCTTGCCATCGATTGAAACGGACATCGCAGTTACGCATCAGCAGACTTCCTATTCTCAGGTTGATGGGATTCTTTTGGGTGGTATCCTTTCCTGCAAAAGCCTTCAAGAGATATGTGAAGTTGAAATCCTCGTTCTCGTTTTGCTGGTACAAGGAAACCTGGGCACCAATAATCTGTGCATTATTTATGCGTATCTTATGATCGAAGATGGGCAGGATTTCCAGTTTTGCTGCTAAACGTGGGGCCTGAAGCATGAGACTGTCTTGCTGGTCATACAGGCAGACGTCATCCAGAATGATTCGATTGAAGAACCCCATCCTCATGCGTCTGACTTCCATTCGGCTGTTTATCTGTTTACTTACGAGCTCAGAAGCTGTACTAGCCATCCATTTCTGTACAGCGGGTAAGTTGAACAGAACCAACACAAGCAAATACAATCCTGCCAGGACTATTGCTATGGTCCGGAGTATATACTTCAGCGCTTTAATTTTGCTCTATTTTACAATTTAAAAAGCGACGTCTTCTTATTTCGATGTCAAAAGTACAATTTTATTTTTAAATCTGGCACCTTATTAGCAAAATTTTATGTAATTTTGCAGCGCTAAAGTGTAACCATTATTTTTTATTACTGTATATGGCAAAAGTAATCAAATTACGTAAAGGCCTTGACATTAACCTTAAAGGCAAAGCCATTGAGGAGACAGCCAGCGTAAATTGTCCTGGTGAGTATGCACTTGTGCCGGACGATTTCACAGGTGTGAAACCCAAGGTGGTTGTCAAAGAGGGTGATGCAGTAAAGGTCGGGGATGCTTTGTTTGTCGACAAACTCCATCCTGAAGTTAAGTTTGTCAGCCCTGTCAGTGGTACTGTTTCTATGGTTGAGCGTGGAGATCGGCGAAAATTGCTGAGCATACGCGTAAAACCTGATGGGAAACAGGAAACCAGACAGTTTGACGTAAAGGGCGACATGAAAGAATTGCTGGCAGAGAGCGGACTGTTTGCCTTCTTCCGTCAGCGTCCTTATGATGTGGTGGCCAATCCAGAGGACACTCCTAAGGCTATCTTCATCAGTGGTTTCAACAGTATGCCTCTGAGCCAGAATTTCGAGTATGTCCTGAAAGGGCAGGAAAAGGAATTCCAGGCAGGCATCAGTGCATTGAGCAAGATTGCCAAGGTTCATCTGGGCATCAGTGCCAAGCAGACCAGTCCTGCTTTAACAGGCGCCAAGGATTGCGAGGTGACTGTTTTTGATGGTCCTGCTCCTGCTGGCAATGTAGGTGTTCAGATCAATCACGTGGACCCAATCAACAAGGGTGAGGTTGTCTGGACATTAGGTGCTGAGGAGGTGATCTTTGTTGGACGATTGATGACCACTGGCAAGGTAGACCTGACTCGTACCATTGCCTTAGCAGGTAGCGAAGTGAAGGCTCCCAAGTATTATCGTATCCTGGTGGGACAGAAGTTGACTACACTCCTGGAGAACAATGTGAATCTGGAAGGCAGCCGTGTGATTAATGGCAACGTGATGACGGGCTTGAAATCTTGTGCAGACGGTTTCCTGGCAGCTCACGCCACAGAGGTGAATGTAATCCCTGAGGGCGATCATGCCGACGAGTTCATGGGTTGGATCATGCCTCGCTTCAACAGCTTCAGTACAAGTCGCAGCTATTTCAGCTGGCTCTTGGGCAAGAAGAAAGAGTACACCATCGATGCCCGTATCAAGGGTGGCGAGCGCCACATGATCATGAGTGGCGAATACGATCGTGTGTTCCCTATGGACATCTATGCAGGTTACCTTATCAAGGCTATCATCACAGGTGACATAGATCGTCAGGAAGCCTTGGGTATCTACGAGGTTGCTCCTGAGGATTTCGCTCTGGCAGAGTTCGTCGACAGTTCTAAACTGGAATTGCAGCGTATCGTTCGCGAGGGTCTGGATATCCTCAGAAAGGAAAATGCTTAATACATTATATTAATATGAAAGCAATAAGAAAATTATTCGATAACATTAAGCCCTACGTGGAAGAAGGCGGCAAGTTCCATGCTTTCCGCAGTCTGGTGGATGGTTTCGAGACGTTTGCCTTCGTCCCCAATCAGACCTCCCGTGTGGGTAGCGTGAATATCCATGATGCTATCGACAGCAAACGTATCATGAGCTTCGTAGTGATTGCTCTGATTCCCGCTTTGCTTTTCGGTATGTACAACGTGGGTTATCAGAATGCTTTGGCTGCTGGTGCTCTCGAAAGCACTTCTTGCTGGGCTATGTTCTGGTATGGTTTCCTTGCTGTTCTTCCCAAGATTCTTGTCAGCTACATTGTCGGATTGGGCATTGAGTTTGTGGTTGCCCAGTGGAAGAACGAAGAGATTCAGGAGGGTTATCTGGTATCAGGTATCATTATTCCCATGATTGTCCCTGTAACTCTTCCTTTGTGGATGCTTGCCTTGGCAGTTGCCTTCAGCGTCATTCTGGCTAAGGAGATATTTGGTGGTACAGGAATGAACATTTTCAATCCAGCGCTCATCACGCGTGCTTTCCTGTTCTTCTCCTATCCTGCCGCTATGACTGGCGACAACTCAGTATGGGTAAGCCAGAGCACTATCTTGGGCGCAGGTTACAATGTGACTGCTCCTGACGCTCTCTCTGGTGCTACTCCTTTGGGTCTCGCTGCTCAGGATGGATTCGCAGGTTTCGATTCAGCCACCATCCACAATGCCATCGTAGGTCTCATTCCTGGTTCCATTGGTGAGACCAGTGTGATAGCCATTGCCATAGGTGCTGCTCTTCTGTTGTGGACGGGTATCGCTTCTTGGAAGACCATGCTGAGCGTGTTTGTGGGCGGCGCTGCTACCGGCTATCTGCTTCAGGCATTGGGGCTCACTCAGATTCAGTGGTACGAGCACCTCGTATTGGGTGGCTTCGCGTTTGGTGCCGTCTTCATGGCAACCGACCCTGTTACCAGCTGCCGTACTGAGTGTGGCAAGTATGTCTATGGTCTGCTCATCGGTTTCGTGGCAGTTCTGGTTCGCGTGCTCAACCCTGGTTATCCAGAGGGAATGATGCTGGCTATCCTGTTGATGAACTTGTTTGCAAGTCTGATAGATTACTGTTTCGTGCAGTGCAATATCAGCATGCGTACAAAACGTGCAAGTAAATAAAAAGGAGGACAACGATATGAAATTGAATACAAACGGAAATGTATATACCTTCTGCTATGCAGCAGTAATGGTTATCATCGTTGCATTCCTGCTGGCATTCGTGGCTTCTGCACTGAAGAAGACTCAGGATGCCAACGTGGCAAACGATACGAAGGGACAGATTCTCACCGCTCTAGGCTACGACAAGGCCGCCATCAATGTGGCTGATGTGTATGCAGAGAAGGTGCAGGACAACGTCTTTGCTGAAGGCGAGCTGAAGGCTTTCGACGGCAACTTCAATACCACCTATGGCAGCCTTATCAAGAATGGCGAACTGCATGTCTTTACGGCTACGACAGCCAATGGCGAGCAGGCTTATGTGATTCCTGTTGTAGGCCGTGGTCTTTGGGGCGGTCTCTGGGGCTATATCGCCGTGAATGAGACAAAGGATAAAGTGCTTGGCACCTACTTCTATCACGAAAGCGAGACGGCCGGTCTGGGCGCCCGCATCAGCGAGAAGTGGTTCCAGGACCAGTTCATTGGCAAGCCCATCTTTGGAGAGGACGGCAACGTTGCCCTCACAGTCGTAAAGGCTGGTGCTGCTCAGCAGGAGAACGAGGTCGACGGTGTGACTGGCGCAACCCTTACCAGCAATGGTGTGGCAGCTATGGTCAAGGACGGCCTGACAGCCTACAAGGAGTTCCTCAGTGGCGCAGCTGCCCAGTGTCCCAACAAAGAAAAGTGCCAAGGCAAGTGCTCCAGCGAAGAAGAGTGTGCTAGCCCTTGCCCTGCAGACGAGAGTGAATCAACCGATGTTGAACAATAATAAGAGGAGGAAAGAATATGAGTAAATTGTTTTCTGAGGAGAATAAAGCAGCATTCTCTAATCCGCTTAATCTGAACAATCCCATTGCTGTCCAGGTACTGGGTATCTGCTCTGCGCTGGCTGTGACCAGTCAGCTGAAGCCTGCCATCGTAATGGGTTTGAGTGTGACCGTCATCACGGCATTCTCGAATGTTATCATCTCATTGATTCGCAAGAGCATACCAAACCGTATCCGTATCATCGTTCAGTTGGTGGTGGTTGCTACGCTGGTGACCATCGTCAGCCAGTTGCTGAAGGCTTATGTCTATGACGTGAGCGTACAGTTGAGCGTATACGTAGGTTTGATCATCACCAACTGTATCCTGATGGGTCGCCTCGAGGCTTTCGCAATGCAGAACAAGCCTTGGCCCTCGTTGCTCGACGGTATCGGAAACGGCCTGGGCTACGCATGGGTACTGGTGGTAGTAGGCTTCGTTCGCGAGCTTTTTGGTTTTGGAACACTCTTTGGCTACAACGTCATTCCCCAGTTCGTCTATGATGCTGGCTACACCAACAATGGTATGATGGTGATGCCTGCCATGAGTTTGATTATCGTAGGTTGTGTAATCTGGGCACACAGAGCCTATAATAAGGAAAGTTGAAAAATTAAAAAAATAAAAAGTCAAAAAAGAGAATCGCGTGGAAAGGCAGAGCGTTATAGAAAAGCTGGGTATCAAGTTTGCTTTGCGAATCGTCAAACTTCACAAATATCTTAATCAGGACAAATGTGAGTTCGTGATGGCAAAGCAGATATATCGCTCTGGAACAAGCATAGGAGCCAATATAGCAGAAAGTAAGGCTGCGCAGAGTGACGCTGACTTCGTTAGCAAGATGAGCATAGCTCTGAAAGAAGCCTATGAGACGAGATATTGGCTAACATTGCTTCACGAGTCTGAAACTATTGATGATGCTGAATATGACTCCATAGATAACGATGCGAAAGTTATTGTCGGAACCTTAACCAACATCATCAAGAAGCGTAAAGGACTTGTCTAAAAACTTTTCACCTTTTCAATTTTTCACCTTTTAAACCTTTATAAGTATGGAACATATGATAAGTTTGTTTGTCCGCTCCATCTTTGTGGACAATATGATATTCGCCTTCTTCTTGGGTATGTGTTCTTATCTGGCCGTATCCAAGACAGTCAAGACAGCATTCGGCTTGGGTATCGCAGTAACCTTCGTACTGTTGGTTACCGTCCCCGTCGACTATGCGCTGCAGACCTATATACTGGGTCCTGATGCTTTGGTCAAAGGCGTCGATCTCACCTTCCTGGCCTTCATTCTGTTCATTGCAGTCATTGCAGGTATTGTGCAGTTGGTCGAGATGATTGTCGAGCGTTTCAGTCCCTCTCTTTATGCGTCATTGGGTATCTTCTTGCCTCTGATCGCTGTAAACTGTGCCATCATGGGTGCTTCCTTGTTCATGCAGCAGCGTGTCACGATGGAGCCCACTAATGCGCAGTTCATTGGCGGTTTTGGCGATGCCATTGCTTACGCGTTGGGTAGTGGTATTGGATGGTTGCTCGCCATCGTAGGTTTGGCAGCCATACGTGAGAAAATGGCTTATACTGATGTCCCCAAGCCTCTTCAGGGACTTGGCATCACCTTCATTACCGTAGGTCTGATGGCATTGGCATTCATGTGCTTTAGTGGACTCAACATCTAAATTAAATCGTAAATCAGATTATGGATATGAATTTAATTTTGACGAGCATTGGCGTATTTCTGGTGATCATCATCGTGTTGGTTGCCATCCTGCTCGTAGCTAAGGCTTATTTGTCACCCAGTGGCAATGTGAATATATCGATAAATGGCAAGGACACCATCTCAGTGCCCCAGGGAGCCTCATTGCTCTCCACCCTTTCCCAGGAAGGCATCTTCCTTCCCAGCGCCTGCGGTGGTAAGGGTTCCTGCGGTCAATGTAAGGTTCAGGTTGTAGAAGGCGGTGGCGACATTCTTGACTCAGAGAAGGGCCATTTCACCCGCAAGCAAGTCAAGGACCACTGGCGTCTGGGTTGCCAGTGCAAAGTCAAGGGCGATCTTAGCATCAAGGTCGACGACAGCGTGATGGGCGTCAAGGAATGGGAGTGCACCGTTATTGGCAACAAGAACGTGGCAACCTTCATCAAGGAGTACAAAGTGGCCCTGCCTCCTGGCGAGCACATGGACTTCGAGCCTGGTTCGTACGCACAGATCAAGATTCCAGCATTCGACTGCATCGATTACGACAAGGACTTCGACAAGAGTCTCATTGGCGACACCTATCTGCCCGCATGGGAGAAGTTCGGACTGTTCCCCCTCAAGTGCGTGAACCCTGAACCCACCATCCGTGCATACTCAATGGCCAACTATCCAGACGAGGGCGACATCATCACACTCAACGTGCGTATTGCCACTCCTCCCTTCAAGCCCAAGGACCAGGGACCAGGCTTCATGGACGTGAACCCAGGTATCGCCTCTTCCTATATCTTCTCGCTGAAACCAGGCGACAAGGTCATCATGAGCGGCCCCTACGGAGAGTTCCGTCCCCAGTACGGCACAGGTCGCGAAATGATATGGGTAGGCGGTGGTGCCGGTATGGCTCCCCTGCGCGCTCAGATCATGCACATGCTCAAGGGTCACGGTGTCAAGGACGAAGACCGTCAGCGCCCCATGCACTACTTCTATGGTGCACGCGCGCTGGAGGAAATCCCCTTCCTCGACGACTTCCTGCAGTTGGAGAAAGACTTCCCCAACTTCCACTTCCATCTGGCTCTCGACCGTCCAGATCCCAAGGCCGACGCAGCAGGCATCCAGTACACGCCAGGCTTCGTAGCACCTGTCATGGGCGACACCTATCTCAAAGCACACGAGGCACCTGAAGACTGCGAATACTACCTCTGCGGACCTCCAATGATGGCCAAGACCGTGCTCGACCTCTTGCACTCTCTCGGCGTAGAGGACGACATGATACGCTTCGACAACTTCGGTGGCTAACCATTCCGCCGTTGATTTTAATAACCTTTTAATCGCATCTTGCAATGAGAGACCCGTTCCTTCTGGAGTGGGTCTCTTTTTCTTTTTATAGCGAAAGGTAACCTCAGTGGAAGAGAGAGATTTTTGTGGATTTCGCTGAGTGCTGAGGAAAAGAAAACCGCCAGATCATCACGTATGGACTTTCTGGCAGTTGTAGTGAAAGTATATGCAAAAATACTGATGCAATTTGCAACGTTGCAACGTTTTACGTCAGCTTGCGGTATTTTCCCTTGTCTTTGCCCGAACGGATTTTCTGGATAAGTCCATCGTCGCATAGTCGCTTGATACGGCTGCGGATACTGTTTTGACATCCTTGGTAGCCGTATTCGCGGTCCACGTCTTCTGCGATGAACAAATCGGGCAGTCTCTGATATGCGAGGATTGTCTTCTGCTGGATTCGATGGTTTGCTGCGGCGGCTGTCTGGGTGTTCTCGTAGTGCCGCTCGGCAATGGCACCGAAGAAATGCTGCTGGAAAGTGTATTGTGCGTTACAAATCAGTAAAGCCAGTTCGCGGTCGGTCTTATCAGCCTTGAAGTCTGGACCGCATTTGAGATATTCTCCATCCTTCACCATCATGTCCCAATGACGGCTTACGATGTAGGGCAAGGCATAATTGATGGCATGCCAGCAGGGACGTTTCAGGAGGTCTTCATCGGCCAAGGACTGATTCTCTCTGGCATCATCCATGCGCCTTTCCGTCCAGTCATGCAGGGCATCACTGATATCCTTGCAAGGTATTTCTCCCTTGGTGGCATCCAGTTTGTAGGCCCATTCCTTCAGTTCCGTGTCCCTCTTGCGGTCTTCTTCGGTGTATTCACGATTCTCCATCATCTCGAAGTTCGTGTCTCCCATAGGAACTGCCGTGATGCGACCATTCAGGCCTGTAGCGTAGTTGCTGATGTTCACCTGCTTGTCCAAGGCATGCTGGGTGCCACTGTAAACGACGTTGTAATGCACGGGCCATTCTCCCACAATGCTTGTTGCTGACTTCAGGAGGGCGCCATGCGGTTCGTTGTGGAAACCTTTCAGCCACAGCGTGTACAGCGCTGAAAAATGGCCTTTCTGCAATTGGTTGAGGGTGTTCTGCAGCTCGCTGTCAAACTGGCTTACGTGCAAGAACCATTCCTCTCCATCGATGATTTCCTTGGCATTCACTTCCGCATCCCTACAGCCCGCAGCAGAGGTCTCGGGTGGCAGACAGCGGTATATGCCTCGGGGTTCAGGGTTCTTGTTTTTGGCAGCCCCGTTCTTTTGAGCCCTTTCCGCCTTCCAGTTGTTCAAAGCGTTGATTTGTGCCTGGTCTGCTACCTTGATGGGTTCCATCAGTATCTCGTAGAGTCCGACAGCAAACCGTTTGCCTGACCCCTGACGACCGATGAGCTCCAGCAAATGGTTCATGCGGCACTTCTTGCCTGGGGCAGGCCAAAAACGATACCACATCCTTGTCATCAGATTCATGCAGAAAGCACCGCCCACGAAAAGAGCTGCAATGTAGTGCTTGCGCTGCAATCCATGGCACATCAGCTTCAGCATGGGGTAAAACCTGAAATACATCTCCACCTTCTCTCCCATTTTCTCTAGGGTTGTAACGATGTCATCGCCGCCAGCCAACTTGCCGCCCGTCTGCTGGGCACGTGCCTCTGCCACCAGTCGTGAGTATTCACGCTTCACAACCTGCTTTATGGCTCGTTGCATCTCTTTGCTTGGACGCAGCTCTGAGAGGGTTTCGCTCTCGCGTTTCTTCAGCAGTTTCTTGGCGGAATCGACGATATCATCCATCTCTTTCTCACCTCGCTCCTTGACGATATCCTGCACCCACGACAACTTCATCAGCACAATCTTCACCAAACGTTCGTCGCCATCCAGCAGTATCATCAGGTCGCAGGCCAGCTTCAGGGCGCTCTTGTGGCGAGTGTTCACAGGTGCACCATTGGGATACATCGTGTGGATGAAGTCCAGGATGTGATGCCCGTAGAGCATCAGCATTTCCTCCAGTTCTTCGTCCGTCTGTTCCTTCGTTTGCAAAGCCGATAGAGTGGGGGACACCAGACGAGCCAACTCTTTGGGAGCATTGCCGTCGAAGTGATTCTTGGAGTTCGTGGGCTGAGTGTTGCCCTCACGGTAAGCCTGGCCAAACTTCTGGTCAAATTCATTTTGAAATAAGTCTTGTTGCATACTATTGATTATTAGAGTTAAACAAATTTTCTTCGTCGATGAAATAGATGTCCTCGCGTTGAGGGCAGTAAGAGATGCGTGTGGCATCGATGCAAGAGTCGTCCACCACAGGCTTTCCCGTAGAGCCAAGTACGCCCATGAGATGGAGGTCGCGAGCCAGGCAAATCTGGTTGTCAGCGATGTTTCCAAGCTCCGTTCTCCATTCGCAGACAAGCCTGAGACCGTAGCCTGAGGATGTCTTGTGTGCCAACCTTACCTTCCAGGGAAAGTCTTCCGCCAACGCTCGCTTGTACACCTCCTCTGGGTCGCAAGTCAGGTGGTCGGCATCGAACATGAACAGTCCACTCAGGTGCTTAATCTCCGCTTGTTTGCGCTGGGTGCCCTCGAACTCTGTGACGCCGAAGATGAAGCACGGCAGCGATGATTTCAGCGAGTTCGTCCATTGCAACAGCTTTTCTGCCGTAGTCAGGGTTGCGAAGTTTTTCTCCCCTTGCTTCTTCGAGCAGAATTGCATGAACTCGCGTTCCTGAGTGAAACTGTCTAGGGACAGCCCCCCGCGGATAGCCTTGTCTACAGCCCTGCGCAGCTCTATTTTCCGTGCCACCTTGGGGGCGTCTACACGCTTGTTGAACACTGTGGGGGTGCAGGGAACGCACTTGCCCCAAAACTGGTTCTCCTGAAAAACGAATCTAAAATCTTCCATAATACATTATTTATTTATTGGTTTACAGATTTCGTCGCGGTATCGGCCGATGCAGCGCCCCATATCGGCTTGTACTTGCAGCAGTTGGCGCTCTATCAGAGGGGAGCACTCCAGGCGTGCCAGGATGCTGACCTCACCCTTCTGTGTGTCCAGCCACACCTTCAGCGAAGAGCCATCGTCGTAGAGCATACGTCCCTCTGAGCCCTCAGGCATCTGCGGCATCTCCTTGCGCTCCCCAGCGGTCAGTTTCAGGAAGTGCTGGAACATCTCTCCCACGGGGTCCACGCTCGAGGCGTCCACGTTGAGGTGGAGGCTGTAGCTGCTCTCCTTCTCCCCTTCGCTCTTGTAGAAGCTGGAGTTGCCCAGCTGCTTGATCATCCTTCTGTTACTCTCGCGTGTGCCTGTGGGGATGAATTCAGCATATCCGTTTTCCCACTTGTTCATTTTGCCCTTCAAAGTCTCGTTAGGCTTCGTCTTTGGGCGAGTTAGAAAAATTGCTTTTGTCATAACTGTACATTATTATATGTTAATTATTCATGTCGCGGATCGTTTCTTAATCCGATGCAAAGTTACGGCATTTATATAGGGATAACTAACAGAAAATGAAGTATTTCCAATCGTGCAAATAAATACAAATAAATACAAATGCAGCACAAGGATTTGTGCAAATCGTACAAATCGTGCAAATAAAAAAAAAGCAGCAACTTGTCGTTACTGCCTTTGTCTCATAGCTGTGTTATAGTTTGACTCTGTACCCTCGTATAGCTTCGCGGCATGAAGAATCCTCCACAAATCTCTTCTACATGATTTTAGTGAGATTTTGTTGTCTTTTACCCATTCAGCAACAATATCTGCTATCTCTGTGTCCTTCAAGCCACGAATCTTCTCGAGGAAGTCTTTAGCTACTTGTTCATCTTCATAGCACAGGTGCGAGAGGAGTTCCACAATCCAATCTTCTTTTTTTACCTCAGGTTGCTCTATGTTCTGGTTCTGACATTCCTCCAGTTGCTTCCTCAGTTCCGCGTTCTCAGCCTTCAGTTCCTTGTTCTCAGCCTCCAGTTCCTTGATGCGAGCCTGAAGATGTTCTAAATCATCTGGGTCTTCGATCTCTTCGCCAGTTTTGACTGAATGAGAGCCCTTTTCCAATAACATCTTATTATCTTCTTCGGTGTCACAGATGGCATCAATATCTTCCTCGGACATTTCTTCGGGCTGATTCTTTTCCAACTCCTCTATTCTTGCTTCCAATTCCTTTATTTTTCTTCCTTTGTCAGTTGGTATCCTGTCCTCGGTTATTAGAATTCCACATTCTATGTCAAGTTTCATCTGAATGAAATATTCTGGATATGTTTCCGAAGAATGGGGAGACATTCCCCAGAACATGTTTTCTGATAGCTTCCATTCTTTATAGGCATTTCTTAATACTTTTAGTATTCTTCGTTGCTCATTTGTGGTATCCCCCTTACATACCATATACATGACTAAAGATTTATCGAATCTATCTGTCAATCTCACCAAAACATCAGAACTCATGTTTTCGATTAAGGAAACGTCAAGCCTCTTTATCCTTTCTAACAATTCTTCGAGTGTCATCTTGTTCTATTTTGTCAATTCCTGATAAAGTTTAAACAATTCTGCCACGCAGGTGGTTTCGGTCATGGTCTTGATGTCGAAGCCGTAGGCGCGCATTACGGCGCGGTCGTTCTCCTGATGGGCACGACGCAGTTCTGGTGGCATCGTCAGCTCGTCGTAGAGGTCAGCAAGGGAAGAGTCTGGATACTTGGCTCTGGCATCGAGTATGGCCTGAGCCGTCTCTTCTATCTTCTGCCTCTGCTCCTCCGTGGGATTAGGCCAAGGGAAGTTGTTATAGACAATCGTGTTGCTATAACTATAATCGCTCTTTAACCTGCCACAGACTGCCCGCATCCATGCCATTTGAACGTTTGATGTCAAAACGCCAAAATGATATATGGAAGCATAGGGCATTTGGAACAATTTATCTCCTGCAATAATCTCTGCCTTAAGATATTCAATAGGTATATAACGCCTATTCTGTGAAGACACCTTCGGAATGGCAACATAGTCAGTCTCACATGGACGCATTTCTCCAAAAATAGTTGGAGTCACTGCACTTTGTACCGTTGCAGCCTTTGTGCTCATTAGCCGAAACTCACGTACAGCTTCGATTCGTTTTAACAGTATAGGGCACTTTTTAAGTTCTGAAGGATTTGCAGAAACTAACCAAAAGCACCATCGTGGTTTTCTGTCAATAAAGTCTTTGCCCATCATAAAGGGCCTCAAGAATTGTTCTCCTTGTGGCTCTTTCTTGATGTAGTCTTCCTTTTCTTCAATAGTTAAAAGAAGATTTCCGTCATCAATAGGTGAACTCCCTCTAATCATTGGAGGAACATCACATAATGGTTTAGAATTCTTTTCTATGAACACATCGGGTGCATCCAAGAGGTAGCCATTGATATTCTTGGCCTCTTTTTTCTTATCGTTGTCATAGATTACCTTAGGTACATTGACGTGGCTGAAGCCGATAATCACGCAATGTACGTGGGCCTTGAGCGTTGCTTCGCTATCCCAACGGAAGGTGCGATAGGCAAAGTCAAAGTGGATGCCGAACTTCTCAAACATTGGCTTCCATATAGCTGCAACTTGCTCACCTTGTGTTATTGAGTTCGTCGAAACAAGAGCACATCTTGTGTTCGTGTTCTGTATGAGTTCAGAGGCCTTATAATACCAACCTGCTACATAGTCGATGTTATTGCCAAAGCCCTTCATCAAAGCAGTAAGGTCTTCTTTCTGCTCTTTTGTTTGATAAGCATACCCCACGAATGGCGGATTACCCATTATATAATTAAGGTTCGCAGGCGCGATGCTCATCCAGTCCATCCTCAGCGCATTCCCCTCGCGTATGTTGGTGTAGCTCTTCAGCGGCAGAAACTCAAGGTCGTGCTTGATGATTTTCTCCGTTTCTGTCAGCATCTGTGCCTCCGATATCCAGAGGGCGGTGGTGGCTACGGCTACGGCAAAATCGTTGATTTCTATGCCATAGAACTGCTGGATGCTGACTTTTATGAGGTTGTCGGCATCGAAACTGAAGAACGATTGCCCGTGATGGCGCTCGCGTATGACCTCGTTCTCCAGCCTCCTGAGCGAGAGATAGGTCTCCGTGAGGAAGTTGCCTGAGCCGCAGGCTGGATCGAGGAATGTGAGGCTTGCCAGCTTGTTTTGATAGGCATCCAGTTTCTTCTGCCGCTGCCGCTCTATCTTCTCCTCGAGGATGGTGTCCAGCTCGCGTCGCAGGTCGTTGAGGAAAAGCGGGTCGATGACCTTGTGGATGTTCTGGATGCTGGTGTAGTGCATGCCTCCGCTGCGGCGTGTCTCTGGATTGAGCGTGCTCTCGAAGACTGCCCCAAAGATGGTGGGCGATATCTCGCTCCAGTCGAAATCGAGGCTTGCGTTCTGCAGGAGCACTTGGCGCAGCTCTTCAGTGAACTGCGGTATCTCTATCTCCTCCTCGAAGAGTCCGCCGTTGGTGTAGGGGAAGGCTTTCAGGTCGTCCTTCAGATACTTGCTGCGCTGCTCCTCAGGGGTGTTGAGCACCTCGAACAGGTCGCGCAGGGCACGGCGCAGGTCCTCGGCCTCATAGCGGGCCAGATAGTCGTGGAACTGGTCGTGCTGGAAGGCTCCTGCATCCTCGGCATAGAGGCAGAAGACGATGCGGACGCACAGGATGTTGAGCCATCGCAGGGCTTCAGGGCTGTCGTCGGCATACTGTTTCATCAGCGCCTCGTGAATCTTGCCCACTATCTTGCCGGCTTCAAAGGAGACGCGCTCTTCCTTCGAGAGGTGCTCGTTCTTGGTGTCCACGAGGAACATGAGGCGGTAGTACTCCTTCCCCAGGTTCTCGAGGTAGATCTCCACGGGCTCGCCATTGGGCTGCTCCATGTCGTAAACGAGGAATTCCTGGAAGTTGCAGGTCACAATCCACCTGGGATGCTGGCTCAGGGGGAGTCCCGCAATGTATTTCTTTGCCTGCAGGAAAGGGCTGACCACGGAGCCGTCGCTTTGTCGGATGCCTTTGCGCAGGTCCTTGTCCTTCGATTTCTGCTCGATGAGTACGCGGGTGGTGGGGATGTGGGCGTCGATGAAGTTGGTATTGTCGACCTTCACACGCTCCTCGTAGCGGATGAATTCTGTAACGTTCTCCACGCCAAAGACGTTCTGCAGGAGGTCGGCCCAGAAGAGCTGCGATTCGCCCTTTTCATCACCCTTGTCCCTCCAGCGTTCAGCGAATTCGGCTGCTGCTATAGCTGTCTGCTTTTCATTCTTCATGCTATCATTTTTATTTGCCTACAAAGTTACGAAATTATTCTTTCTCTCGCAAGGAACGGTGCAGAAAATTTTGCATCCTCCGTTTAGGCTTTTTCTCCCCTCAAAGCGCAAAATGTTGCAACGTTGCAAATTGCGTCAGCTTTTTTGCATATTGTGTAGGGGAGAAAATGAGGAATATAATGTATATTTTTATATATATTATATTTATAA
>JAFRTJ010000022.1 GCA_017427185.1 Bacteroidaceae bacterium
CAACACCGCTGCCCTCTTCACCGCTGAGAACATCAAGAAGGTGAATGTCAACTGGGATCGCGGCAAGATGTTCCAGAATCTTCGCGACGATGCTGTCTTCAACCTTGTCCCCAGCCGCAAGGCTCAGGAGGATGCGGTAGCTGAAGCGAAGAGGCAGGAGACCACCCAGCCGGAGGAACCCTAAGAGAAGAAGCCCCTCCCTAACCCTCCTCCGTCGCGAATGGGGATTCGCTCCCCTTTGTGGGGCCACAGCCACATTTAGTGGCTGCTCTAAAGACCCCAGTCGCCCCTCAAGGGGAGGGGAATCGGAGTAATCGGAAAACTCGGAGTAATCGGAAAACTCGGAGTAATCGGAAAACTCGGAGTAATCGGAGAACTCGGAGTAATCGGAAAAATGGTAAATGGTAAATGGTAAATAGTAAATGGTAAATGGTAAATAGTAAATGGTAAGCTATGAAAAAGAAAGAGACTTGGAAATTCATCTTGCAGACTTTGGCGGCTATCGTCAGCGCAATCCTGACGAGCCTGGGAGTGTCGAGCTGTCTGGTGTAAGATGAGGGAACGAACAAGAGGAAGGGGCCTGCTCAAAGAGAACAGACCCCTTCTGGAGTTTTGAGGGATCTGTTAGAAGATTCTCGCCAAGAACAGACGCAGCCATAAGCCATCGAACAGGCACAAAAAAGAGACACACATCCGACTTCCAGAAAAAATAACACTTCCTTATTAGGAAATGTCAGAAGAATCCGTTATCTTTGCACGAGATTTCATAAATTCACTCCTAAAATGAAAACACAGAAGCTGCATAACATGATGCGGATGATTGCCATAGCCACATGGTTGTTGGGATCATGGGCTGCCAATGCCCAAACCTCTGTCCATAATCCGTTGCTCTACTCAGACATTCCTGATCCTGACGTGATCTGCGTGGGCAAAGATTACTACATGATCAGCACCACGATGCACATGTCGCCAGGAGCTCCCATCATGCATTCCCGCGATATGAAGCATTGGGAAATCATCAGCTATGTATTTGAGGAACTGCACGATAGCCCTGCCAACAATCTGGAAGGCGGCAACATCTACGGCCGAGGGCAATGGGCTGCCTCGCTGCGTTATCACGAGGGACTCTTCTACGTCTTCTTTGGCACAGGAGGGAAATCCTATATTTATACGGCAAAGAATGCGAAGGGCCCCTGGACGATGAAGCTTCAGCTGAATGAGTACTACCACGATGCCTCGATGCTCTTCGACGACGATGGCCGCATCTTCCTTATTTATAATCCTGGTACCATCAAGGTGAAGGAGTTCGCTCCTGATTTGTCGGGCTTCCTCCCGGGAGGTGTCGATCAGGATCTCTATTCTCTCCACGACAGGTGTCTGTTGGAAGGAAGCCACGCCTATAAAATCGATGGGAAATACTACATCACCATGATCTGGTGGCCTCGTGGCGGCATCCGCACGCAACTCTGCTTCCGCTCGACAGACATCAGGGGGCCGTATGAGCATCGCGTCATCCTGAGTGACGATTTGGGATATGCTCATCACGGCGTGGCTCAAGGCGGCATCTGGCAGACGAAAAAGGGCGATTGGTACTCGATGCTCTTCCAGGACCATGAAGGAATAGGTCGCATTCCCTGCCTCTTGCCTGTCACATGGAAAGACGGATGGCCCATGCTGGGTGACGAAAATGGAAAGGCGCCTGTGGATTTCACCCTCCCCAACATCAAAGAAAAAGGCAAGAGCAACTTCGTGACGAGTGATGACTTCTCGTCTCGAAAGCTCCATCTGGCCTGGCAATGGAATCACAATCCCGACAACACCCTGTGGAGCCTAAAGGAACGGAAGGGCTACATGCGCCTGAGGACAGGAAAAGTGGTGAGCAACCTGTTCGAGGCACGCAACACCCTGACACAACGTACCGTGGGGCCTCGATGCACGGGTACAGTCAAGATGGAAGTCAGCCAAATGCTGCCAGGCGATCGCGCTGGCCTGTGCTCGTTTTGCTCTGAACCCGGTGGCATCTATGTGGAGAAGACGGATATGGGGCAAAACCTCGTCATGTTTGACCGCAAAGACATAAAAGCAACTTTCCCCGTCCAAGCCACCACCCTATGGTTCCGCATGGAATGCGACTTCACTACGGATACCGCCCACTTCTCCTATAGCACAGACGGGCAGAACTTCCAACGCATGGGAGAGGGCTTTCACATGATCTTCAGCATGGCTCACTTCACAGGCAACAAGTTTGCCATCTTCAACTATGCCACCAAGACGGCAGGAGGATATGTCGATGTGGATGAATTCATACTAACAAACAAATGATGCTGACCAACTCACGAATCCATGAACACCTGTATTTTTGAAAAGCATTACGACATAATCATCATCGGAGGTGGTGCCACAGGGGCTGGTACCGCCCGCGATTGTGCCATGAGGGGACTCAGCACTCTATTGGTGGAGCGATATGACTTCACCACGGGTGCCACAGGGCGCAATCATGGCCTTCTGCATAGCGGAGCACGCTATGCCGTGACCGACCAGGAGTCGGCTACGGAATGCATCGATGAGAACATGATCCTGCGATACATAGCCAAACCTTACGTAGAGGAACACGACGGACTCTTCATCACCTTGCCAGAAGATGACCTGGCATATCAGGAGAAGTTTGTGGAGTCATGCTGGAAAGCAGGTATCAACGCAAAGATCATAGACCCCAAAGAGGCTATCCAGATGGAACCTTCGGTGAATCCCACGCTGATTGGCGCCGTGCAGGTACCAGACGGAAGCATCGACCCTTTCCGGCTTACCATGGCAAACGTGCTGGATGCACAACTTCATGGCGCTCAGGTACTGACTTACCATGAAGTGACAGGATTCATCATAGAGAACGGGCGTGTGATGGGAGTTTACCTTCGCGACAACATTACTGGTGAGAAACGGGAAGCCAGAGCCGAGATAACCATCAACGCGGCTGGCATCTGGGGCACATTGGTAGCCCGAATGGCTGGCGTGAATGTAAGCATGTTCCCAGCCAAAGGCTCCTTGCTGATTTTCGGCCATCGCGTCAACAACATGGTGATCAACCGTTGCCGCAAGCCTGCCAATGCGGACATTCTGGTGCCGGGAGACGCCATCACGGTCATAGGAACCACCTCGGATCGGGTTCCCATAGAGAGTGTGGATGACATGCACGTGACCCCAGAGGAAGTAGAAGTCCTGCTGAGCGAGGGAGCAAAACTGGCACCCGCTCTGGCCACAACCCGAATCCTAAGGGCCTACGCAGGCGTGCGTCCTCTCGTAGCAAGCGACAATGACCCCTCTGGGCGAAGCATCAGCAGAGGCATCGTTTGTCTGGACCATGAGACAAGAGACGGGCTGGCAGGATTCATCACCATCACCGGCGGAAAGCTGATGACCTACCGCATGATGGCTGAAGTCGCAACCGATATGGCATGC
Organism: Bacteroidaceae bacterium; assembly: GCA_017427185.1. Taxonomy (GTDB): domain Bacteria; phylum Bacteroidota; class Bacteroidia; order Bacteroidales; family Bacteroidaceae; genus Physcousia. Next base: position 3,457 of record JAFRTJ010000022.1, read on the forward strand.
TCGAAACTGGGTGTTCAGCAGAAATGCCAGACAGCCACCACTCCCCTCCCCGGCTCCGACAAATCCACCGTAGAGGAACCAGAGAACCATCTTTATGCCTTCAATGCACGTGTAGGACGACATGGAACATTGGCTCCCAGCATTGCCGCAATGGATGATTACCAGAACTCCCTCGTGTGCGAATGTGAGGAAGTTTCCGTGGGCGAGGTTGCCCATGCGATAGAGAACATGCATGTGAGGACATTGACTCAGCTGAGGCGACGTGTCAGGTTGGGCATGGGAACGTGTCAAGGTGAGCTTTGCGCCCTGAGGGCAGCTGGCATCCTTTGCGCCTCATGCAAGAAAAGTATCGAGGAAGAGATGGCTGACCTGGCGGAATTCCTCAACGAGCGATGGAAAGGAATGTATCCTGTGGGATGGGGCTCCACTCTGAGTGAGGCACAATTGACGTCCATCATATACCAGGATCTTTGCGGAATAACAAGTCCATCAATGAAAGACAGGAGGCAGGAACCATGAAATTCGATTATATAATAATAGGTGGAGGTTTGAGTGGCCTGACGTGTGGCATACGGTTAAGTCAGGCAGGGAAAAAGGTTGCCATCATATCAGCTGGTCAAAGCACCCTGCATTTCGGCTCTGGCTCGCTGGACTTGCTAGGGTACGATAATGAGGGAAATATTGCAGACAATCCCTTAGACGCGATAGGGCGCCTCAACGAGAATCATCCCTACCGCAAGATTGGAACTGAACGGATAGAGCGTCTGGCAGAAGAAGCCAAGGCGCTACTGGATGATTGTGGCATCCACACGACAGGAACTGCCCAAAAGAACCACTACCGCATCACCCCCATGGGTTTCCTGAAACCTACCTGGCTGACTCTTGAGAACTATGCCACCAGCCCCTCTGCGTCAGAACTGCCGTGGAAAAGTGTAATCTTAGCCAACGTGGCAGGATTCCTGGACTTTCCCATAGAATTCATTTCAGACGGACTGGGAAAGTTGGGCACACGAACAGAGGTGGAGATAATCTCAATCCCTGCCCTAAAGGCACGTCGGCACAGTCCCTCTGAGATGCGTTCTGCCAACATCGCGAAGATTCTCTCTTCAGAGGAAACATTGAACCAAATCGCTGAAGTGCTGAACAGCATGGAGGAAACGGCTGAAGCGATCTTGATGCCTGCCATCGTGGGGCTGGACAAACAAGATTCAGAAAGCTCTCTGAAACAGAAAGTCCGTCGCCCGTTGCTTCTTCTGCCCACCCTGCCTCCATCGGTTCCAGGAATAAGAATGAAGACAATGTTGCAAAGACGATTCACTCAATTGGGCGGTCTTTATCTGATGGGAAGCATGGTGAAAGAGGGCCACGTGGAAAACGGCAAGCTGGAATACGTGACGACCTCCACCTTGATGGACGAAAGATTGACGGCCGATGCCTACATTCTGGCAACAGGTTCTTTCCTGAGCGACGGCCTGAAATCCAACTACGAGCGTATCTTCGAGCCCATCCTGAACCTGGATGTGACAGCAAAAGAGAATCGTGCGGATTGGATCGATCCAAACGTATTCAGAGCTCAACCCTACCAAGCTTTTGGCGTGAAGACAAATGAGAGATTCCAGACGAGCCTGGAAGGGCAGACTTTAGAGAACATGTATGCCATTGGTTCTGTGCTGGGCGGGCATAATGCCATCCAACAAGCCGACGGTACGGGCGTATCCATGATGACTGCATTGGCAGTTGCCAACCAACTAATCAACAATTTATAAGACATGGCAACAGATCTGCAATTAACCAATATCAGCGAGAAGGATTTGGAGCAATGTCTGAAATGCTCTATCTGTACAGTTTATTGTCCCGTCTCGAGTGTGACACCCCTTTATCCAGGTCCCAAGCATGCAGGTCCTGATGGCGAGCGATACCGAATAAAGGATCGCCGATTCTATGATGAAGATGCCCTGAAGATGTGCCTCAACTGCAAACGATGTGAAGTGGCTTGCCCTCATGGAGTTCAGATTGGAGACATCATCCAAACCGCTCGCATCAAGTACAGCCGCCACCCTGTCGGATTGAGGGATTTCATGCTTGCCAATACTGATTTATTAGGCAGCGTAGCCACCAAAGCCGCACCCATCGTAAATTACATGACCAAGGCTGCACCCGTAAAATCGATACTGCACAACGTGATGGGCATCGAGAAGAACCGCACCTTCCCTGACTACACATCGCGAACCTTCGAGTCGTGGTACAAGAAGGAAGCTGCCGCTGAACAAGACAAATTCGAGAAACAGGTCAGTTATTTCCATGGATGCTACGTGAACTACAACTTTCCTCAATTGGGGAAGGACCTGGTGAAGGTGATGAATGCTATCGGATATGGAGTGAAACTGCTGGATAAAGAACGATGTTGCGGAATTGCTTTAATAACGAACAACATGCCCAACCTGGCCAGAAAGCAAGGCAAGATGAACTTGAAATCGATGAGGCACAGCGTGGAACAGGGACGCCCCATCATCGCCACAAGCTCAACGTGTACCTTCACGATGCGAAATGAATATGAGCACATTCTGCATCTGGACAACGAAATAGCCAAAAACAACTTGAGCCTGGCCACGCGATTCATCTGCCGTCTGGTGGAGGAAGGAAAAGTGAGAATGGCTTTCCGAAAAGACTTTCACATGAAAGTGGCTTACCACACTCCATGCCACATGGAAAGATTGGGATGGGCTGTCTATAGCACAAATCTGATAAAAAAGATTCCTGGCGTTGACTTCCAGATGCTGGAATCCCAATGTTGTGGTATAGGAGGCACGTATGGCTTCAAGAAAGAGAACTATAACATCTCCCAGAAAATAGGAGAAAACCTGTTCCTGCAAATTCGGGAAGCCCAAGTGGACTATGTGGTAACGGATTGTGAGACCTGCAAATGGCAGTTAGAAATGTCGGTTCCCATTCCTGTAATAAATCCCATCTCCCTCTTAGCCCAAGCTTTGGACGTGGAAGAAACACGAAAATTAAATCAACTCTGACATACCAAAATAATGAAAACAACAAAATCATTCCTGTACTGGCAATGGAGAACAATCTTCGTGACGATGATTGGATATGCTTTATTCTATTTCGTCCGCAAGAACTTCTCATTCGCCATTCCTGGACTTAGTGCAGAATATGGTATCACTAAGACCAGTTTCGGCATCATCATGACGCTGGTAACCATTGTGTATGGACTTAGCCGTTTCTTGAACGGATACCTTGCTGACCGCACAAATGCCCGTTATCACATGGCCATCGGTCTTCTGTTGTGTGCAATCGCCAACTATGCTTTTGGATTTGGAGCAGACATAAGCACCCTGCTGACAGGCGAAACAAGTGGCCCGCAATTTACCAATATGATGGTGATGATTTTTGGTATCATCCTGATTCTGAACAATTTCTTCCAAGGTAGCGGATTCCCTCCCTGTGCACGCCTGTTGAGTCATTGGATTCCGGCTAACGAATTGGCGACAAAGATGTCCGTTTGGAACACCTCGCACTCCATAGGAGCCAGCATAGTAGCCATCCTGTGCGGATATGTGATGGGGACTTTGGGAACCAATATGTCGGCAAATCCGGAAATTGTAGCCAACATAGCCACCAATCTCCACATCAACATGGCGGAAGCAGATCGTATGCAAAGTGTATTGGAATCTGCTGCCCACATGGGAGCCTGGCGCTGGTGTTTCTGGATTCCTGCGACCATTGCTCTATGCGGATCCGTTTTCATCTTTGCATTCCTACGCGACACCCCTTCTTCTGTGGGTCTACAGGAAATCCATACCGTGAACAAGAAAGGCAAGGAGAGTGGTGCTGAATACAAAGCGTTCCTCAGCAAGATGGTTTTCCGCAACCGTCTCATCTGGATACTGGCTATCTCAAACTTCCTGGTTTATATCGTTCGATTCGCTGTATTGGACTGGGGGCCAACATTCTTAAAGGAGGCACGTGGAATGTCGCTTTCTGGTGCAGGATGGACAGTTTCCCTTTTTGAGATATTTGGTATTTTGGGCACTCTTTTCTTCGGATGGGCAACAGACAAATGGATGCAGGGAAAAGCTCACCGCACTTGCCTCTTCTGCATGTTGGGAGTAGCTCTCTTCATGACCATTTTCCTCATTCTTCCCCAGACTACACCGGTTTGGCTGATGATTGTAGTGCTAGCGATGGCGGGATTCTGTATATATGGCCCACAAGCCCTCATCGGTATCGCAGCAGCAAACCAGGCTACCAATCGTGCGGCAGCAACCGCAAACGGCTTCGTGGGATTGTTTGGATATGCCAGCGGACTGGTTTCTGGTATCGGAGTGGGTATCTTCGTTGACCTGATGAACAAGGTGAACCCTGAGAAGAGTTGGGATTACGTTTTCATGGGCATGATTGGAGTGGCAATACTGGGAGTACTTACATTCTCCACAATGTGGAGCGCGAAAGCAGACGGATATGGAGAAGAAAATTAAGGAACAACTTATCCGTATCAAGCATGTTGCTCTCGATATGGATGGAACCATCTACATGGGGAACTCCATTTTCCCCTTCACTATCCCTTTCCTCGAAAAACTTGATGGGATGGGTATCTCCTATTCTTTTCTAACCAATAACCCATCAAAGTCTATCGACGATTACCTGAAGAAGCTTTCCAACATGGGAATCCATGCAACAGAGGAAGAAATCTACAATACCACAATAGCCACGATAGACTACATCCATACCCATTATCCCAAAGCCAAGAAACTCTTTCTGTTGGGCACTCCATCAATGATATCCCAATTTGAGAAAGCTGGTTTCATTTCCACTTCCGATGACCCAGACGACCTGCCCGACATCATTGTGGCAGCTTTTGACATGACGCTGAGTTATTCCCGTTTGTGCCGTGCCGCTTGGTGGATCTCACAAGGTCTTCCCTATATTGCGACCAACCCCGATCGTGTGTGTCCCACCAACGAGAGAACTATCCTGGTGGATTGTGGAAGCATCTGCAGATGTCTGGAAAGTGCAACAGGAAGGAAACCTGATATTACATTAGGCAAGCCAGACCCCAACATGTTGGTAGGAATCCGGCAACAAAAACATCTGCAAGCTGAAGAGATAGCAATGGTTGGTGACCGCATATATACAGATATCGCTATGGCCTTTAACGCAAATGCGCTAGGATGCCTCGTTCTCTCTGGAGAAACAACATTGGAGGTCGCTAAAGCCGCACCACGTCAACCAGATTTGATTGTGGAAAACATTTGGGAATTAGGACAACTGCTAGAAGAAGCAAGGAAACATTAAAAGAAAGAAAGCGACCTCTGTTGAAGTCGCTTTTCTTTTATTTGCTTTAATTCCTATAAATCAGAAAGGCAAATCATCTACTCCACTAGAAAAGGGAGCACCTGCTGTAAGATCATCAGGAGCATCGCTAACTGGAGGCACGTCGATGGGAGCAACATCAGGAGGAAGCACAGGAGGTGTCTGAGGCTGAAGGTTGCGGTCAACCTTCCACGCACGGATAGAGTTGAACCAACGGCCCTGATATTCGTGAGCATCTATGTCGAAAGAGACGACCAACACTTCACCCAACTGTATATTGAACTGAGCCATACGATCTGTTCCGAACACCTCAAAAACCATCTTCTTAGGATACTGCTCCAAGGTTTCCAACACATACTGACCCAATTTCCACTCGCTGCCTGTTCTGGCAGATGTGCCACCACGCTCTGGCAACACAGCAATTATTTTTCCTGTTATTTCCATATTATATAATCAATGAATCTTTGCTACAAAGGTATGAAAAAAAACTTAAACAGAGCATTTTCTTGATTTTTTTTTTGCCGTATCAAAGAAAATGAGTAAATTTGCTCAATAATACAAATATTATTCGTAAGGATATGAATTTTAAAGTCTCCAGTTCGGCTCTATATAGCCGCCTAACTGCTGCCAGCAAAGTTTTGGCCAGCAAGAACTCCATGCCCATCTTGGACTGTTTTCTCTTCGCTATCAAAGACGGTGTAATCACTATCACAGCCTCTGACAGCGAAAAGTATTTCATCACATCTGTACCTGCTATCGAGCAGAATGGTGAGGGTGAATTCTGCATCCCCGCAAAAACCATTATCGATTCCATCAAAGAATTGGCAGAGCAACCTCTCGCCATCTCGGTAAATCAGGACACTCAGGAATTGAAGGGAACGCACAACAGCGGTTCTTTCTCCGTCGTAGCGCAAGACGCAGCTCCTTACCCTATGCCACGTCCCGTGGATGGCGGCACCGTTCTGAACTTGCCTGCTGAAGCCTTGTTGAACGGTATCAATCGTTGCCTATTTGCAACAGCCAACGATGAAATCCGATTGGTAATGAATGGCATCTATCTCGACATCAAGCCTGACAGCCTTACCTTCGCAGGAACCGATGGACGCAAATTGGTCCGCAACATCAATCATAACATACAAAGTGGACTTACCACAGGATTCATTCTGCCCAAGAAAGTGGCATCCATCCTGAAGGCTGTCCTAAACAAGGACGACGAGAATCTTGAGATTCATTTTGATAGCGACAGAGCTACCATCAAGACTGCAGACATGACCATGCACTTCCGTCTGATTGAGGGGCGCTATCCCAACTATAATGCTGTAATTCCTGTAAACAATCCCTACATAGCTACGGTTGATCGTGTGGCATTGGCAAGTGCCTTGAAACGTGTGAGTGTATTCTGCAACCAAAGTAGCGGTTTGGTAAAAGTTGAGCTGAACAACAATAACCTGAAGCTGACTGGTCAAGACAACGAATATGCCACCAGCGCCGAAGAATATCTGATATGTGATTATTCCAACAATCCTATCAGCATTGGCTTCAGCTGCCAGTTCCTTTTGGAAATAGCCAATATCCTGGAGGATGACAATCTTACTATCGAATTGGCAGATCCCAGTCGTCCTGGAGTATTGCGTCCAGCAAATGACGATCCTCAGGACGAAATCCTGATGTTGCTGATGCCCATGCGCGTTGAGGACTAGTATTTGGGAATAAGAGAATGAAACTGAAACTGGAGAAACCGATTGTCTTCTTCGACCTGGAAACCACGGGCTTAGATGTTGCCAGGGATCGCATAGTGGAATTGTGCTATATCCGCATAGAACCCAACGGCAATGAGGAAGCCAAGAGTATGCGTATCAATCCTGAGATGCATATTCCCGAAGTGTGCAGCAAAGTTCATGGTATCTATGATGAGGACGTGAAGGATTGCCCTACTTTCAAGGAGATAGCACCAGAGTTAGCCAAAACTTTTTCTGGTTGTGACTTTGCCGGTTTCAATAGCAACAAGTTTGATATCCCTTTGCTCGTGGAAGAGTTCATGAGAGCTGGCATTGATCCAGATCTTTCTGACCGCCGATTTGTGGATGTTCAGAACATATACCACAAGATGGAGCGCAGGACTCTGATTGCTGCTTACAAGTTCTATTGTGGAAAGAATCTGGAGAATGCTCATAGCGCATTGGCTGATACTCGGGCTACCTACGAAGTTCTGCAAGCTCAACTCGACCATTACCCTGACGTGCTGAAGAACGATGTGGAATTCCTGTCGGAATACTCCACCATCGGGAAAAATGTGGATCTTGCTGGGCGATTTGTCTACAATGAGAATGGAGAAGAGATAGTAAACTTTGGCAAATACAAGGGAAAAGCCATCAAAGACGTGTTACGAACTGATCCCAGTTACTACAGCTGGATTCAACAGGGAGATTTCACTTTGAACACCAAGCAAGTATTGGAGAAATTGCGCTTGAAATATGCTAGAAGGTAAGAAGATCGTTTTAGGTATCACAGGAAGTATCGCAGCCTACAAGGCATGCCTTATCATCCGTGGACTCGTCAAGAAAGGTGCTGAGGTACAAGTCGTCATTACTCCTGCCGGCAAGGAATTCATCACACCGATCACCTTGAGTGCTCTTACCAGCAAGCCCGTAATTAGTGAGTTCTTCAACCAGCGAGACGGCTCTTGGCATTCTCATGTGAATCTTGGCCTGTGGGCCGATGCCATGCTGATTGCTCCCGCCACAGCAAGCACCATCGGGAAAATGGCCAACGGGATAGCTGACAACATGCTTATCACGACCTATCTGAGCATGAAAGCTCCCGTCTTCGTAGCACCCGCTATGGATCTGGACATGTATGCTCATCCAACCACTCAAAACAATCTGGAGACATTGAAGGCCAACGGAAATCATATCATCGAGCCCGGAACTGGCTTTCTGGCCAGTAAACTGGAGGGAAAAGGGCGCATGGAGGAACCTGAGAGAATCATCGAGATCTTGGATGAATTTTTCGATGGAAGAGAGCAAGATCTGGCAGGCAAAAAAATCCTAATCACAGCAGGCCCCACTTACGAGAAACTGGATCCCGTGCGTTTCATAGGAAATTACAGCAGCGGAAAGATGGGGATTGCTTTGGCGGAGGAATGTGCCAAGCGAGGTGCTACGGTAGAACTCATTTGTGGTCCTATCACGCTGAAAACCAACAAGGAGAACATCATCCGCCACGATGTGGAAAGTGCGAATCAGATGTATGAAAAAGCGATTGCACTCTATCCCAGTTGTGATGCAGGTATTCTGTGTGCAGCAGTAGCGGATTTCACGCCTGCAGAAATTGCTGACAATAAAATAAAACGCGAAGGCGACCAACTGGTGCTTCGATTGAATCCCACCAAAGACATCGCCCAAGAACTGGGGCACGTAAAGAAACCTAACCAGCGACTCATTGGATTTGCGTTGGAAACGAACGACGAGAATGCTCATGCCAAGCAGAAACTGAAGAAGAAAAACTTCGACTTCATCGTGCTGAACAGCTTGAATGACCAAGGAGCGGGATTCAGACACGACACAAACAAGATAAGCATCATAGACGCAGAGGGAGAAACCTCATATCCTCTCAAACCGAAGAAAGAAGTAGCAAAAGATATCATCGATCACCTAATAAGAATACTGAAATGAGGAAAACCAGCCTAATTACCTTGATTGGGCTTTTCTCGTATATAACCCCAATCTCTATTTCCGCTCAAGAGCTGAATGCAAAGGTTGTAATCAACCGTGCTCAAGTTTCTGACACGAAAGGCGATGTGTTTGATGCCTTGGAGAAAAAAGTCACAGAGTTTCTCAACAATCATCAATGGACTGAGATCAAATTCCGAGAGAACGAGAAGATTCAATGCAACTTTAACATAACGGTCAACACCTATAGCGACACCGACAACTCCTTCACTTGTACCCTCCTGGTAAGTGCTAACCGACCCGTGTATGGTTCCAGCTACAATACCGTCACCTATTCCAACAAGGATACTGAATTCAATTTTATTTTCCAAGAATTCGACCAATTGGAATACCGTCCTGAAACAATCGACAACAATCTGGTAGCCCTGCTGGCATATTATGCCTATATAATCATTGGATTCGATATGGATACCATGTCTCTCAAGGGAGGAACCCTTTTCCTCCAAACTGCGGAAGACATCGTGACAGCAGCTCAAAGTCTCGGTTATCCTGGATGGAAAGCTTTCGACGACAGCAAGAATCGGTTTGGCATCCTCAATGACTATATGGATGGCGCTTTGGAAGGCCTGCGTGTTCTCAACTACAAATATCATCGTCAAGGATTGGATCAGATGGCAGAGAATCCCGACGAGGCACGGAAGGCAATTGCAGAAGCTCTGGAATCGCTCGATGAAGCACACAAGGCTAAATCCTTAAGTAGTGTCCCTCAGTTGTTCACCGAATACAAACGCAACGAACTGGTAAGCATTTTCTCTGGCAAGGATGATAATGCCACACGCGAGAGAATCTACGATATTCTCTTTGCCATTGATGCCTCGCAAAACACGGAATGGCAAAAAATCAAAAAATAGTCTCCCACTTGTATGTTGAAACATCTGTACATCAAGAACTATGCTCTCATCGAAGAGTTGGACATTGATATGCACAACGGGTTTTCCGTCATCACGGGCGAGACGGGAGCTGGCAAGTCTATCATACTGGGAGCCATAGGGTTACTGCTAGGGCAAAGAGCTGACAGCAAAGTAATCCAGGAGGGAACACAGCGATGCATCATCGAGGCTGAATTTGATCTGCGGAACTATCATTTGGAATCTTTTTTTGAGCAGAATGACATTGACTACAACGAGGAAGACTGCATCCTTCGTCGAGAACTGACTACTGCAGGAAAGAGTCGAGCCTTCATCAATGACACGCCTGCCACTGTGGCTCAGATGAAGGAACTGGGCGAACACCTCATCGACATCCATTCCCAGCACCAGAATCTTCTCCTCGGCACCGAAGATTTCCAGCTAAACGTGTTGGATATCATTGCCCAAGATCAAGCGGAACTGGAAAAATACAAAAACCTCTATAGCACTTTCAAGAAACTGCAACAGGATTTAGAGAATTTAGTCAACCAGTCTCGCAAAAGCGACGAAGAACAGGATTACTTGAGATATCAGTATCAGCAACTTGAGGAACTGAATCCACAACCTGGTGAAGACGAGTCGTTGCAGCAAGAATCAGACCTTCTGAGTCACGCCGAGGAAATCAAGTCTACCCTATTCCAAACTGAGTCTATGTTTAGCGATGAAGACAGGGGAGTTCTGAAAACGCTGCGACAGGCATGTCAACAGATGCAGAACTTGACCCGACTTTATCCTCCAGCAGAAGAATTCTCGGAAAGGATGGAGAGTTCTTACATTGAGCTGAAGGATATTCTGGGGGAAGTCTCCAGCCAATGCGAATCCATCGAGTATGATCCTGAACGACTGCAGCAAATCTGTGATCGGTTGGATGCACTATACAGTTTGGAGCAGAAACATCATGCAAGGAATTCCGACGAGTTGATGAGCATCCGAGAAGACCTCTCCCGTCGTCTGGAAGCCATCGGCAATTCAGATGAATTGATAAGTAAACTCCAAAAGGACGTTCTCCTGGCAGAAAAAGAAGCAGAGAAGCAGGCCCAAAAACTTTCCCAACTCAGAAAAAATGCTGCCAAGATCGTGGAGAAAGACATGCTGGAAAAACTGGTGCTTTTAGGAATGCCTAATGCTCATTTCCACATTGATTTCCAGGCGACAGAACTCAAGGCCAATGGACAGGACCGTGTCACTTACTTTTTCAACGCCAACAAGAATTCTACTCCTCAACCTATTGCTCAGGTAGCCAGTGGAGGTGAGATAGCCCGCATCATGCTCTGCTTGAAAGCCCTGATAAGCGGAGCAACCTGCCTGCCCACCATCATCTTCGATGAGATAGATACGGGTGTCAGCGGTCGGATAGCAGAATGCATGGCTCAAATCATGAAAGAGATGAGCCAGAAGGAAGGCCGTCAGGTGATCAGCATCACACATCTGCCACAGATCGCAGCCCTAGGAACCTCACATTACCGTGTCTACAAGGAGGACGCTAAGGATAAGACATTGAGCCACATCATAGAATTGAATCAATCGCAACGGGTGGAAGAGATTGCCCACATGCTCAGCGGAGTTCAAGTGACCAACGCTGCTATAGAAAATGCTAAACAACTATTGAAATGAAAAAAACGAATCTGATCTTTTTCCTCACCATATTCCCATTCTTTACCATCAATGCAGGAAAGAACCCCAAATGGATAAAGAAAGCGAGGCAGGCACAGGTCTCCGTGATTGCCTATGACGATAAGGGAGAAATGCATGAGAGCCAAGGCGTCTTTGTTGATGAGAAAGGAAGCGTGATCACAGAATTCGACGTTGTGAAAGGAGCTACCAAAGCTACCATCATCGACTTTGCTGGGAAGGAACATGAAGTGACTTCCATCTGCGGAGCAAACAGCATGTACAACATGGTGAAACTGCAGCTGCAATTGGAGCCCAAGGAAAAAATCATTTTTCTGAATCAAGCCAATGCGGAAGCCAAAGAAAACGACATCGTCTACATCCTGCCCAACGTGCGGGCCGACAAAGCTGTTCCTGCCAGTTTGGATACCATAAAGCAGAACAACAAGTTCAAAGAGCAGTACAATTACTACACCCTCTCGCATTTGGCGAATGAGAGGCAATCCAACAGTCCCGTGCTCAACGAAGAAGGTTTGTTGCTCGGCCTCGTGCAACAGCCTGCTACAGATGGCAAGAGCTCTTTCGTCATTGACGGTCGCTTTGGCTCCGACATGAAGATTTCTGCCGTCGATGCAGGAAACGCTGACCTGAAAGCCATCCGCATCAAAAAGAATCTCCCAGAAAAGGAAGAAGAGGCAGCCAGTTTCATTTTCCTTACAGGAACCCAAGATACGGCCACCTATCTGGATTATGTCGACAATTTCATAAAACAGTTTCCCCTATCGGCTCAGGGATATATCATGAAAGCTGAAATGCTGACAGACAAGGGAGACTATGAAAACGCAGAAAAGACCTACAGCGAGGCTTTGGCTCAAGACAGCATCAAGAAGGACGAAATCCATTTCTCTTGGTCAAAGAAACTCTACAACCTCAATCTCAATCCTTCCTACCAGACCTACAACGACTGGAACATGGAGAAGGCGCTTAGCGAAGCAGATGCAGCATACAGCATAAATCCTCTCCCACTCTATCTGAATCAGCAAGGAAGCTGCCTCTATGCGCTGAAACGCTATGGCGAGGCTTACGAGAAATACTATAGCGTGACAAAAACGAACCTGCGCAGCCCTGAGCAGTTTATATATGCGGCTCAATGCAAGCAGATGGACAAGGCTCCTATAGAAGAGGTTCTTGCCCTCCAGGACAGCGCTGTCAACTGTTTCACCAAGCCTTATCCCCCAGCGGCAGCCAACATCATTCTGATTCGGGGAACTACCTTGGCGCAAGCCGAGAAATATCGCGAGGCCGTAGCGGATTACAATGAATACGAACATCTGATGGGAGGTCAACTCACATCCAATTTCTATTACGAGCGGGAACAGATGGAAATCAAGTGCCGCATGTATCCTGCAGCCCTCAACGACATTGAGCGAGCCATCAAAATCTCCCCCAACGAACCTGTTCTCTATGCCGAACTGGCAGCTCTCAATTATCGTGTCAATCAGCCTGATGATGCTATAATAGCAGCCCAGCAGGCCATCAAGCTCGACGAGACATTCCCTGATCCTTACCGTATCATCGGCGTCTGCCTCAACCAACAAGGCAAGACTGCCGAGGCGAAGAAGCATTTGCAGAAAGCTGTGGAACTGGGCGACACCATCGCACAAGGTATTTTGGATAAAATCAAGTGAGACATCGAGTAAATCAATACATAGAGAAGCATCAACTGCTCTCTCCAGGCGATACGGTACTGGTTGGAGTCAGTGGGGGTGCCGACTCTGTGGCGCTCCTGCTCGTCCTACATGATTTGGGGTACCTGGTGAAAGCCTTGCACGCCAACTTTCACCTCAGAGGTGAAGAATCCGACAGAGATGAGGAATTTGTCGAGAATCTTTGCCACAATGCAGGTATCCCCTTCTATGTCAAGCATTTCCCCACCAAGGAACATGCCTTGCAACAACACATCAGCATCGAGATGGCGGCACGCGATTTGCGATACGAATGGTTTCGAGAAATGAAAACCCTCCTGAAGGCTCAATGCATCGCCGTAGCTCATCACAAAAATGACCAAGCCGAGACACTCTTGCTCCATCTCGTCCGAGGAACAGGAATACGAGGTCTCTCAGGCATGAATCCAAGGAACGGCGATATCATACGTCCCTTTCTTTGTCTCGACAAGCGCGAAATCCTCTCCTATCTGGAAGAAATCGGGCAGGAATACGTGACCGACAGCACCAATCTGGAACGGGAAAGCATACGCAACGTGATTCGTCTGGACATCATGCCCCGGTTGGAGGAACTCAACCCGCATGCCGTCGAGAATCTAGCCAACACCGCCAGAATCATGCAGGAATCGTGGCCCTATTATCAGGAGAGCATAGCGGCCCACATGCAGCAGGCAGGCATTTCAGCCACCAGGGGAGCGCTGGACCACTTCACCCCCATACTTCTCCACGAATGGCTCTACGGAAAGGGATTCACCGCCTCGCAGGAAAAAGAGATTCTGAAAGTAGATTCCGAAGCCACAGGGAAGAGATGGGAAACATCCACTCATCGGCTGCTGTTGGATCGAGGCTGCCTGATTCTGGAGGACAAGCAAGACAGCAACCCGTCAGCTGAACTGATCGAAGAATTCGTGGATAGCATGAGGGAACAAGGACCTGATGTAGCCTATCTGGATGCTGAAAAAATCCTGACACCTCTCACGATTCGAAGAATGCAAAAGGGCGACCGCTTTGTTCCCTTCGGAATGACTGGATTCAAGTTGGTGAGCGACTTCCTTACCGACCAGAAATGCAACCTCTTTGAAAAAGAGCGTCAGCTGGTGGTGTGTGCTGGCGAGGATATCGTCTGGGTAGTGGGACACCGTTCAGACAACCGCTACCGCATCACTTCTGATACAAAGAAGATAATTAAACTAAGAATTAATATAAACTGATCTTACTGATTTATTATGAGTATGATAAAATGTCCTGAATGCGGACAACCAGTTTCTACGAATGCAGGCACTTGCCCCCATTGCGGCATAGCCATTTCTGGCCACATCTTTCAATGTCCTGCCTGCGGAGCATTCAACACGGAGAACAAGCTGAAGTGTGTCGTCTGTGGTAAGGATTTGGAGATTCCCCAGCCTCGTGCCCAAGAGCAGGAGCCTCAGATCTCAACCCTCACTACCGCCCCTGACCCCAAGCCGAAGAAGAAGGGCAACAGTATCATTTCGTGCCTGATCGTCCTCCTTATCCTGTTGGGACTTATCGCAGGAGGATACTTCTGGTTCGCTCACAACCAGCAACTGCAGAAGGAGGAACGCGAATTCACTCTCTTGCAGAACACCACCAAACCAGAGTATTTTCAGCAATTTCTGGAGGCCTACCCCGACAGCAAGCACTATGCTGAAGTGAAGGAGCGCATGCACCAGCTGGAAGCTGAGGAGGAGGAGTGGAAACAAGCCCTCAAAGCCAATAGCAAGAACCTGTTCAAAGATTTCCTCGCCCATCATCCCGTCTCCTACCACGCTAGGGAATGCGAGGCGAAACTCGACTCATTGGATTGGATTACCGCTAAGGAGGAGAACACCGACGAAGCGGTGAAAAAATACATGAATGACCACCCCGCAGGGCTTTTCATTGACCAAGCTACCGACCTACAGGCCGAACTGGCCAAAACACTTGTTTCTCAGGAAGAGCGGCCTCTCGTTATTGCGGTATTCGAGTCCTTCTGTAACGCCCTGAGCCACCGCGATCCTGCCCTCCTCGCAGGCATCATGCTCGAGACCATGAGCAACTTCAACGGGAAGGAGAACGCCAAGCCAGCCGACATCATTGCCTTCGCTGAGGCAAAGATGGCTCCCGACGTGATCGGGCTCCACTACTTGGTTGGCACCCCCATCGACCTGCAGAAAGAGCTCCAGAAGGATGGAACAATCAACTACGTGGCGGCATTCAAGCTCGAGGAAACAATCAATCGCTCCGATGCCGGACAGCAGCAAACCAACAACACCTACCAAGTGGAATCCAGACTGAATGCTGAAAAGAAAATCATCAGCATGACCGTCAAACAGAACTGATCAAAGTCCCCCCCTTGAAGAATTCATTGCACAGCGAGATCTTCTGGCTGACCTGTCCCTCCATTGTCAGCAACATTACTGTGCCCCTGCTCTCAATGGTCGACACTACCATCGTGGGCCACATGGGATCGCCTTCCTACATAGGAGCCATCGCTATCGGGAGCACCCTCTTCAACATGGTCTATTGGATCTTCGGTTTTCTCCGTATGGGTACGACAGGACTCGTCTCGCAGGCTCACGGGGCAAAGAACCGTCCCCTGAAACTCCTCGTGCTGAGAAAATCCCTTCTCTACGGGTGCTGCATCAGCGCCATCCTCCTCCTGCTTCAGATTCCGTTCCTGCGCTGGGCGTTTCTGCTGATGAAGCCAGAAGCCACGATCGCCTCCTATGCCAGCCAGTATTTCCATGTCTGCATTTGGGGAGCGCCAGCCATGCTCTCGCAATACTGCCTCACAGGATGGATGATCGGTGTTCAGGACACGCGCAGCCCCATGTGGATCGCTATCTCCCAGAACCTCATCAACATCGTTGCCAGCCTCTTCTTCGTCTTCTACTGCAGATTGCGCATCGAGGGCGTCGCGCTGGGCACCGTGGTGGCGCAATGGAGCGGCTGTCTGATGGCTCTGATGGTACTGCTAAAGAAATATCGCGTCAGCATCAAGGACCTGACGACCATCCCCACCAGCATTGCCCTGCCCCATCGCCAGTTCTTCAGCGTGAACGGAAACCTTTTCCTGCGCACTCTTTGCATGGTTGCCGTAACGCTCTATTTCACCAGTGCTGGCAGCCAGATGGGCAACGAGATCCTTTCTGCCAACAGTCTCATCATGCAGTTCTTTATTCTCTACAGTTATTTCGTGGACGGTTTAGCCAATGCAGCCGAGGCGCTCAGTGGCCGCTATGTGGGAGCCGAGGATTGGAGGATGCTTCACCACACCGTCTCCGCTCTTTTCTCGTGGGGACTTGCCATTTCGGTTGCATTCTCGCTCCTTTATGCCATTTCGGGCGACCTCATGCTACGGCTTTTCACGGATCAGGAGAGCATCATCCTGACCGCCCGAAGCTATCTCCCTTGGGCCTATGCGATACCTCTCGTCGCCCTGATGGCTATGGTATGGGACGGCATCTTCATCGGCACCACCCAGACGCGTGGTATGCTCGTCGCTACGGCCACCGCTATGCTCGTCTTCTTCGCCGTGTGGTTCCTCCTCAGGAACAGTCTCCTCAATCATGCGCTCTGGCTGGCTTTCGTCTGTTACCTGCTCACGCGCGGCATCGTTCAAACAATCGTATTTAATCACTATAAGCAATGAATTTGACAGGTTTACTCATTGGGGCAGCCACCTTCGTCTGCATAGGTATCTTCCACCCCATCGTCATCAAAGCAGAGTATCATTTCGGCAGGAAATGCTGGTGGGCATTCCTGCTTCTGGGCCTTGTGGCACTCGTCGCCAGCCTGATGATTACCAACACCTACGCCAGCATCATCCTGGGCGTGATAGCCTTCTCCAGTTTCTGGGGCATCGGTGAAGTGTTCCAGCAACACAAACGTGTCGAACGAGGATGGTTCCCCATGAATCCGAAAAGGAAAGACGATTACAAAAAAAAATGACAAACAAAACAACATTCTTTACCCTGCCAGAGTATTATCGGCTTAACTACTCAACTAGCGACTAATTAACTACTTTAAAAACTCAAATAAACATTTTATTATGAAACGTTTCATCTTATCTAACCTGACGGCCATTTTTGCCGCGCTGTTGCTTGGCTCCTGCGGAGGCGACGATGTAGAATCGCCCCAAGACAGCAAGGATTCACTCACCCCACTTCCCGTCAGCCAGCATTTCCTTTCCCAAGGAATGACGTTCAATTCGGCTGAGGATGCCAAGACGTTCCACTTCAAGAGCGCTACCCCGTGGACCGCCCAACTGGAAGTCCAGGAAGACGAGGAGAAATCCGTTCTTTGGTGTGCTATTGACAAGACGGAAGGAGAGGCTGGCAACGCAGCCATCAACGTCTATTGCTTCGCCAACAAGGGGAACAGCGACCGCAAAGCAACCCTCACCATCAGCAACCAGAGCACTTCCCTCCGATTCTCCATCTCCCAGACCTACGAGACGTTCCTGCAGCTCACAGAGTACGACGTGATCGTTTCCGACAGCAGCAACTTCGTCAGCATCGGAGTCACCTACAATGTCGACCACTATACCGTAGAGATTCCTGCGGAGGCAACCTCGTGGATAAGCCTGGTGGGCACGCGAGCCAAGAAAGAGAGCGTCGAGGAGTTCCAAATCCTGCCCAACCCCCATCCTGCCCGCAACGCCTCCATCCCTTTCAACGCGTGCGACAAAGACGGCACCATCCTCTTCACCCAGTACCTCTACATCTCACAAATCTCCGCTCCAAGTTATCTCATAGGCCGCCAGGAGAGCTTCACATACACCGGATCCTGCCGTCCCCTGATCAAGGCACTTGAGGGAGGAAAGTACGACAAGACGATCAGCAGCGATGACATCCAGGCAGATTTCACCCTCGGCGTAGCCGACTCAATCGCCTCGCTCCGCATCCCCTCGCTCGTCACGAAGGGAGCCTCCCTCAGCCAGATCCAGTTGAACCAGCTCATCCTCTCCGACAACGAGGAAAAGACCACCACCATCGCCCTAGGGCCCGAATCAACCCTCGAAGGCACTCTCACCGTCGACGGAACAATCTGGCAGGCTTCCGAAGCCTACATGGAATTCACCGCCGACGCATGGGAAATGAACATCGCGCAGCTTGAGATTTTCTTCGGCGAGAACAAAGAATACGTCCTCAGCATCAAATATTCGGGAAAACGAGATTGATTTCAGAGATTTTTTGCTAACTTTGCAGGCAGAACAACTGAATTCTAAAACTTGATACACAAATGAAAGCTAAGAAGAACACAAAGAAAGTGCTGAAACTCCTGGGAGTAGGAATCGGCGGACGAGGACATGCCGACATCAACGGCGTATGCAGGAATGGCGACAAGCTCTACGACGACGTGGAGTTCATCGGATTGGCCGACACCGACTGGAAGTATGCCAAGCCCGTGCTCGACGAGTACCAGAAATTCTACCCCAACTGCAAGATGTACAACGACTACAGGAAGATGTATGCCGAGCTGCTGGACCAAGCCGACGCTGTCGTATGCGGAACTGCCGACCACACCCACGCCATCATCTGCGCTGAGGCCCTTGTGGCAGGCAAGCACGTCTATTGCGAGAAACCCCTCACACGCACCGTCTATGAGTCGCGACTGCTCACCAAGCTGGCCGCCAAGGCGGGTGTAGCCACCCAGATGGGCAACCAGGGAGCCAGTGGAGAGGGAGTCAACCTCGTCTGCGAGTGGATATGGAACGGCGAGATTGGCGAGGTAACCCATGTGGATGCCTTCACCGACCGTCCCATCTGGCCGCAAGGACTTGAGCACCCAGACAAAGTGGAACCCATCCCCGACACCCTCAACTGGGATGCTTGGATAGGCCCTGCCCCCATGCGCGACTACAACAGTATCTACACCCCCT
Organism: Bacteroidaceae bacterium; assembly: GCA_017427185.1. Lineage (GTDB taxonomy): Bacteria > Bacteroidota > Bacteroidia > Bacteroidales > Bacteroidaceae > Physcousia. The sequence continues at coordinate 22,640 of JAFRTJ010000022.1, forward strand.
GGAACTTCCGCGGATGGTGGGACTTCGGCACAGGAGCCCTCGGCGATATGGCCTGCCACGTCCTGCACCCCGTTTTCAAGGCGCTCGACTTGCGCTATCCCAGCAAGATTCAGGGAACCTCCACGCCCCTCATGGCGGAATCCTGCCCCAGTGCAGAACAGATCAAATACACCTTCCCCGCTCGCGACAACCGTCCTAAGGTAGCGATGCCCGAAGTGGAGCTCACCTGGTGCGACGGCGGTCTCCATCCCTATCGCCCCGAGTTCGCCCAGATAGGCAAAGACCTCAACAACGGCGGAGGCGGAGTCATCTTCTACGGTACAAAAGACACCCTCGTCTGCGGAAGCTATGGCCGCGATCCCTATCTCATCAGCGGACGTGTGCCCAACGCCCCCAAGGTGTGTCGCCGTGTCACCAACAACCACCAGCGCGACTGGGTGCGCGCCTGCATGGAAAGCCCAGAGACACGCACGAAGACCACTTCCGACTTCAGCGAGGCAGGACCCTTCAACGAGATGATAGCGATGGGCGTGGTAGCCATCCGTCTGCAAGGCCTCAACCAGGTCCTCGAATGGGACGGAGAGAACATGAAGTTCACAAACATCCCAGAGAAAGCCACCGTTCGCGCGATGATCAAGGACGGCTTCTCCATCCACGATGGACACCCCACCTTCAACAAGCAGTACACCGAGCCCGTAAATGCCCGCGAGTTTGCCGCCGAACTGATCAAGCCCAAATACCGCGAAGGCTACGTCCTGCCCGACATGCCCGCATAGCATTTTTTTTGCGGTATAGCGGTTAGCGGGATTTCCGATTCTTCCGAGTTTTCCGATTAATCCGAGTTCTCCGAGTACTCCGAGTTTTCCGAGTACTCCGAGTTCTCCGATTCCCCTCCCCCTGAGGGGCGACTGGGGTCTTTAGAGCAGCCACTAAATGTGGCTGTGGCCCCACAAAGGGGAGCGAATCCCCATTCGCGACGGAGGAGGCTTAGGAAGGGGCTTCTTCTCTTAGGGTTCCTCCGCCTGCGTGGTCTCCTGACGCTTGGCTTCAGCTACCGCATCCTCCTGAGCCTTGCGGCTGGGGACGAGATTGAAGACAGCATCGTCGCGAAGATTCTGGAACATCTTGCCGCGATCCCAGTTCACGTTTACCTTCTTGATGTTCTCAGCGGTGAAGAGGGCAGCGGTGTTGGCACCCTTGGTGCTCAGCGACACTCCGAAACTTCCCAGCTCGCCCAACTGGATCTTCTTGCCCTCGAGCAGCAGCTCGCGCATGCAGTCCACCATCTTGATCAAGACACCCTGAATGACGTCGCGGCTGTAGAGCGTTCCATGCTCAGCGATGTGCTTAGCGAAGTCATTAATTGTCAAATTTTCGGAAATCTGAGCCACCCCATAAGCCTTGGTCTCGGTGATGTCCTCCGTCTTGGTTCCAGGCTTCGTACCACGAATCACAATACTATAGTTAATCATACCTCTTAATTGT